>CAZYXB010000042.1:0-24757 GCA_964651155.1 uncultured Acidobacteriota bacterium
CCAGCAGAAACTCGAGAATGCCTCGGCCGGGCGCTCCCTACTGTCTGAATCGCAGCGACGTTTTGTTTTATGCTTGACAACCGTCCCGCCGGGGCTACCCTATTGTTTCCGACTGCAATACCCGGCACCAACTCATGACGAAAGGGTAGTGAAATGAAACGGAAACAACGGATACTCACATGGGCCGCACTGGCCGCCGTGCTGCTTCTCGGCGCCTGCACGCCCCGAAACAAAGCCCTGGACCGCCAGGGATTGGTCGATCTGATGCACAGCTACCTGGCCGCCATGGTCCAGCACGATCCGGCCATGGTCCCCCTGGCCGACGAGGTCGCCTTCGTCGAAAATACCGTGGCGATGGACCCCGGCCAGGGCCTTTGGGAAACCGCCTCGGCTGCTCCGGGGGATTTCCAGATCCATGCCGCAGACCCCGTGGCGCAGCAGGTCGCATCCCTGGTTTTGATGAAGGAAAACGGGGACAAAAACTGCCTCGCCGGTATCCGGCTGAAAGTCGTCGACGGCAGGATCACGGAGGCCGAACATCTGATCGTCCGCGATGACGGCCTCAGGGAGGCCTCGCTGGCGAACCTGCAGGCGCCGCGTCCCGCCCTGCTCGAGGATGTCCCGCCGGCGGAGCAAACGACCCGCGACGACCTGATCCGTATCGGCCTGACCTACTACGACGCCCTCACCGGGGAGGACGGCACGCTCACTCCTTTCGCAAATGATTGCGAACGCAGGGAAAACGGGATGACGACCGCCGGGGAAAGGGAACCGCTCCAGACGCCGGTAAGCGACAATCCCGAAGAGGCCGATCCTGAAATGATCGCCATGTTCGAGAACATGTCGAAGTTTCCCCGCTCCTGCGAGGGGCAGATCAGCACAGGCACCTTCGCCTACATCACCGATATCAAGGAACGGCGCATTCCCGTCGCCGACGAGCAGAAGGGCCTGGCCGTAGGGTTCTCCATGTTCTGGCATGACGGCAGCCTCAAGGAAATGGAGATCAAGGGCGTCGACGGCGTCACCAGCGTGGCCGCCGACTGGGGGCAATTCAACCTGCCGGCCATGCACATCTACAAGATCTCCAACGGCCAGATCCACGAGATCGAGGCCATCGGGAACATGATGCCCTACGGAACCACCTCGGGCTGGTAGGCGATCCCCCTTCGGGGTCCTCGGGAGGATGGAACCAGAGCCATCAGGGCCCGGCGGGCTTGGCCTGCGCCCGCCGGGCCCTGATGGCACGCCGCGCATCGATCCTTCCGACCGTCGATCCGCCATGCCACGCATTCCCCGGCAGGAAATCCCACCCGCAGCCGGAAATAAACTGATAACCGAATCGGCCGAATCGGCCGAAAAGCATAAGTGAACCGCGCCGATGAACCCTGGGGTTCGTGGCGGCGCGCATTCGCGTGAAAACCTGCAGGCGATGCCCCTCCGTTCGAAGGATGATTCCGGGGAAGCGGCATTGCGGCCTCAGGTCCCGGGCAGGGCTGCGTCCCGATGACGAGTCCCGGGCAACATGCAGCAACCGGTTCTGCCCGCGGCCCGCCAACCAGGCCGCGTGACGCGGGACAGTGTGCCTATTGAAAACGGAATGTACGACATCCAGAACTGATACGCTGCTTGTGGCCGGGCACGGACGTGCGGATTGCGAGTGGATGGTGCGCCTCCTCTCCCGTTCGGGGCTCGAAGCCCATTGGGTCCAGAGCGGGGCGTCGGCACTGGACTGGATCGAGAAGAACCGGGTCGACCTGGTGCTTCTCGACGCGGACATCACCGGTCCGGGTGCGCTCGACGTCCTCCGGTCCCTTCGGATGCGCTGCGACCCCGTCCGGCTGCCCGTGGTCCTGATCGCCGGCAGATCGGGCGGCTGCGACAGCGGCGAAGCCCTCGATTGCGGCGCCAACGATTACATCACCCGGCCGGTCGACTTTGCCATCGCCCAGGCGCGCATCCGCACCCTGCTGTCCCGCAAACGGGCCGAAGAGGCGCTCCGCAAGAGCGAACAGCGGTACGCTCTCGCGGCCCAGGCCGCCAACGACGGCCTATGGGACTGGGATTTCATCACGAACAAGATCTACTACTCCCCCCGCTGGAAATCGATGCTGGGATGGAAAGAGGACGAGATAGGGGACACCGTCGACGAGTGGTTCCGGAGAATCCATCCGGACGATGCTCCAAGAGTCCGCTCCGACATCGCCGCGCACCTGAAGGAATTGACCCCGCATTATGAAGGGGAGTACCGCATCAAGCACAAGGACGGCAACTATCTCTGGATGCTGGGACGCGGCATAGCCGTGCGGGGGGAGAGGGGGAAAGCCTACCGGATGGCGGGATCCCAAACCGATATTACGCGGGGGAAGGTGGTGGACGTCCTGACCGGCCTCCCCAACCGCGTCCTTTTCATGGATCGGCTCGCCCGGTCCTTCGAACGGGCCAAGCGCAACAGCCAGAAGCCGTTCGCCCTCATTTTTCTCGACCTGGACAGCTTCAAGCTCATCAACGACAGCCTGGGGCACCTCATCGGAGACCAGGTGCTCGGCATGATCGCCGGGAGGATCGAGGCGACCGTCCGCACCTGCGACACCGTTGCCCGGTACGGGCGCAATCATACCATCGCGCGGCTCGGAGGCGACGAATTCACCATCCTCCTGGAAGACATCTCGGGCTCCTACGACGCCACCCGCGTGGCGGAGCGGATCGCGGCCGGGTTGTCCGAGCCCTTCGTCGTCAACAACCAGAAACTGTACCCCAGCGCCAGCATCGGCATCGCCGTCTACCACCCGCAGTACAACACTCCCGAGGAGATCCTCCGCGATGCCGACACGGCCATGTACAATGCGAAGTCCCTGGGCAAGGGGCGGTATGAAGTCTTCGATTCGGAAATGCGCGCCACCGCAGTCGCCCGCCTGCAGCTGGAGAAGGAACTGCGGCGCGCGTTAGATCGGCAGGAATTCGAGGTCTTCTACCAGCCCGCCGTGGCCCTGGAAACGGGGAAGATCCTCGGATTCGAGGCTCTGGTCCGGTGGAACCACGCCAGCCAGGGGATCGTTCCGCCGAGCGTATTCGTCCCCGTCGCGGAGGAGACGGGGCTGATCGTTCCCCTCGGGCGCTGGGTGCTCGAAACAGCCTGCCAGCAGGCGCGGATATGGCAGACGCGCTTTGCGTCGACGAACCCGCTGTCGATCAGCATCAACATATCCAAACGCCATTTCCTGCAGTCCGACCTCGTCCAGCATTGCAGAATGGTGCTGGACGAAACGCAGCTGTCGCACAGCAGCCTTGTCCTGGAGGTCACCGAAGGCATGATGATGCCCGATCCGGAAGCCGCGATACGCCGCATGGTCCAGCTGAAGGACCTCGGGATCAGGATCGCGCTCGACGACTTCGGCACCGGGTACTCCTCCCTGCGCTACCTCCACATGTTCCCCCTGGACAGCCTGAAGATCGACCGGTCGTTTGTGGACCGGATGATGGAGACCAACGACGAGATCGTCCGCACCATCATAACCCTGGGAATAAATCTCGGGCTCGAAGTGATCGCCGAAGGGGTCGAAACCGTCGAACAGGCCGAAAAGCTCCGGCAGCTCGGCTGCCGCTGTGCCCAGGGATACTTCTACTCCGTCCCCGTCAGAGCCGCCGCGGCGACAGATCTGCTGATGGAGAAACACTTCATACCGATGGCGGAACCCGGCATCCCCCTCGACGGCTACTCCATGGTTTCGGACTGAGCGGCGCTATCGACCGTGCGCCTCGCCTTCGGGCCGGCCCTTCTCCGGGGAAATCCGGTACTCCCGCTCCCGGTAGGTGAAATAATCGAAATCCGCATGCCGCCCGCTCCCGGACATATCCTGGCAGCACATGCCGACGAAAGCGCCCGTGAAGTTGGGGTTCCACTGCGGGCCGGCCTCATCGGACAAAATGCTGGCGTCGAACGGCCCGGGCAGCCACTGCCAGTCCAGGCCGCCGCAGCGGAAGGCGAACAGAAGGCGCTCGTAATCGACCTCCACCCTGAGATGGACCCTCAGGACGTCGGCGATGGGCACGGGTTCGGAAAAGACGTCGGGCTGTGCCCGGTCAGGGAGGCAGGACATCACCCGGATGTGCCTCCCGAGCACCTCGTCGTGGGAGATGTACAGGTAATGGTACTTGCTCCCGTTGTAGTAGCAGACCAGCCCGGCCATCTGCTGGTAGCAATCCGGAGAAAACTCGACCGCGGTCGCTGCGCTGTAGCACTCGGCCTGCTGCCGCCGAGCGACCAGGGACTGGCGGTACAGGCTGCCCAAAGACTCCCGCCCGTACAGGCGCAGGAATCCCGGGCGTTCCGTCAGGCTATAGAGCTCTTCGGGCCTGGGAGACCGCAGCCATTGGAAATCGACGGGCAGCCGGTCCTCGTCGAAATCCTCCCTTTCCGGCCGGGGAGGAAAAGGATGGGGAGGCAGATCCGGAGCCGGGGTATCGGGTTGCGGGACGCCCTGGCCGTCCTCGGTGCGCAGCCAGCCGTCCCCGCCCCACCGCATCCGCTGGATCGCCGTTTCGCGCCCCAGCGTGCAGCGTCCCCTGTTCGGGAGAGGGCGCCCGCACAGGTACACCATGTAGGTTTCGCCTGTCCGGGTTTCGACCAGATCGGCGTGCCCTGCGCGCTGCAGGGCGGCATCGGGCCGGCCTTTGGAGGTCAGGATGTGCCCTTCCGGGTGCAGTTCGTACGGGCCGTCCAGCGTCCGGGCACGGGCCATCGTGACGGCGTGATCCCATCCGGTTCCGCCCTCGGCCGTCAGCAGGTAGTAATACCCCCGGCGTTTGTAGACATGGGGCGCTTCCGTGAAACCGGCGGCGGTCCCCCGGAAAATCACCCGGGACTCGCCGACCAGCGCCTGCCGCCCGGCGGAGTATTCCTGGGCCACGATGCCGGCGAAACGGTTTCTGCCCGGGCGATGGTCCCATAGCATGTTCAGCAGGTATTTGCGCCCGTCTTCGTCATGGAACAGGGAAGGGTCGAAGCCGCTGCTGTTGAGGTAGACGGGGTCCGACCACGTCCCGTCGATGCTCGGGCAGGTCACGAGGTAGTTGTGAAAGTCCCGCATGGAGGCGCCGGAGCCCGCGGGTTGCGTCGTGCGCCCGTAGCGCTTGACGTCAGTGTAGACCAGGTAGTACAGGCCGTCGGCGTAGCTCAGGCACGGGGCCCAGACGCCGCAGGAGTCCGGCGTCCCCCCGAGATCGAGCAGACGCGCGCGATCGAGCGGCCTGACCAGAAGACGCCAGTGCACCAGATCCCGGGAATGGTGAATCTGGACACCCGGGTACCATTCAAATGTCGACGTGGCGATATAGTAGTCGTCCCCGACCCGGATGACGGAAGGATCCGGGTTGAATCCCCGGAGAATCGGGTTCTGGATCCTCGCCTGCGCCTTTGCCGTACCCATGGTAGCTCCTCCAGCAGCGCCCTCCGCGGCCGCGGACGGGACCGCGACGGCGGCCTCTAATACGCCGTCAGCCCGCCGTCGACCGAAAGCGCCGCACCGTTGATGAAGGCGGCCGCGTCGCTGGCGAGATAGACGCAGGCTTCGGCCACATCCGCTCCGGAAGCCAGCCGGCCGAGGGGGATTTCATCGTACCGCTCCGCGCGCCGCTCGGGGTCCTTGAGAATCGCCTGCAGCATGGGCGTGTCCACCGTGCTGGGATGCACGGAGTTGCAGCGGATGTTGTCCCGGGCGTACCGCGAAGCGATGGACTTCGTCAGAAGCGTCACGGCGCCTTTGGTGGCCGTGTACGCCTCGTTGGTGTAGCGGTGGCCGATCAGGCCGCAGACGGAGGACATATTCAGAATCACGCCCCCCCCCGACTCCCTCAGGAGGGGGAGCGCATGCTTGATGCCGAAAAACGGCCCCTTGACGTTGACAGCCAGCATCTCGTCGAGCGACTCTTCGGGCATCTCCTCGATGGCGTGGCGGATATTGATCCCGGCATTGTTGACGAGAACGTCCAGGCGGCCCGCCCTGGAGCGGATTTCCCGTATGGCCGCCCGCCAGCCTGCCTCCAGGGTAACGTTGAGCGACAGAAAGACCGCACCGTCCGGCCCCTGCCCCGCATCGGCCGGTTCCCGGATATCCCCGATAAAAACCGCCGCCCCCTCCTGCAAAAACCGCCGGACGATTTCCGCGCCCAGGCCCCGGGAGCCTCCCGTGACCAGGGCGACCTTGTTTTCCAAGCGCATGCATCCTCCTAGGACGTGTGTCGTAGTGCCCCGCGGACGGCATCGGCGATATGCCGAGGCGTGAGGCCGTATTCCTCGAGCAGGTCCGCATAGCTGTGGGCGGAGCAGCCGAAACGGTCCCGGATACCGATCGCCTGCACGGATACCGGGAATCCCCCGAGCGCTTCGCGGATCACCGACGCCAGCCCGCCGACGAGCGAATGCTCCTCGGCGGCGACAACCCCCTTCATGCCGTCGGCCAGGGCCCTGAGAGCGCGCAGGTCTACCGGTTTGAGCGAACTGACATTGACGACCCGCAGCGAGATGCCTTCGGCCGACACCATGCCGGCGGCTTCGAGCGCCAGGCCGACCATCTGGCCGCTGGCAAAGACGACCGCATCGCTCCCCTGGCGGACCCTGTGAGGCTTCCCCGCTACGAAAGGCTCGTCCTCGGGCATCACGTCCGGCAGGTCGTTCCGCGTGATCCGCATATACACCGGCCCCTCGAAGCCGGCCAGGGCGCGGGTCATCGCCCTGGTTTCGTTCCCGTCGGCGGGAGCGAGGACGGTCATATTCGGAAGGGATCGCATGATGGCCACGTCCTCGACCGATTGATGGGTCGATCCGTCCCCGAAATCGGACAAACCGCAGCTGGACCCGACGATCCGGACGTCGAGGGCCGGAATGCAGATGCCCTGGCGTATCTGGTCGAAGGCGCGCCCGGCGGCGAAGACGGCGAAGGAATTCGTGAAGGGGATTTTCCCCGTCAGCGCCAGCCCGGCGGCAAACGAGGTCATGTTCGCTTCCGCGATCCCCATCTCGAAGAATCGGTCCGGGAAGGCCTCCTCGAAGTAGCAGGACATGGTGGATTTTCCCAGATCGGCTTCGAGCACCACGATACGGGGATCCTCCCTTCCGATTTCCACAAGCGTCCTGCCGTAGACCTCGCGCGGGTTCTGGATGCGGCCCATCAATGGCTCCTTCCGGCGCCCAAAAGCGCACACGCCGCTTCGAACTGCGCGGCATCGAGCTGACCGTTGTGAAACTCGACCCGATGCTCGGCAAACGGGATTCCGGCCCCCTTGACGGTCCGGGCCACGATCATCTTGGGTTTTCCCGAAACGGCATCGACCGCATCGAGGGCTTCGACGATGGCCCGCATGTCGTGGCCGTCGATTTCCAGGACATGCCAGCCGAATGCACGCCATTTTTCCGTGAGAGATCCGGTGTTGAAGCGGTCCGCGATCCGCCCCATTGCCTGAAGGCCGTTGCTGTCGAGGATCGCGACGAGACGGTCGAGGCCTCGGGCGGCGGCCGTCAGAGCCGCCTCCCAGATCTGCCCTTCGGCCATTTCCCCGTCGCCGACGACGCAGTAGACGCGGCTGTCGCGGCCGTCGAGGCGCAGCCCGGCTGCCATGCCGCAGGCGATGGAGAGCCCCTGTCCCAGAGACCCCGTATTGGCTTCAACGCCGGGGGTGCTCTTCAGGTCGGGGTGGCCCTGGAGAATGGACCCGAGGCACTTGGTGCGCGGGAGCTCCTCCTTCGGGAAATAGCCCGCCTCGGCCAGCGCCGCGTACTGCACCAGCGCCGCATGCCCCTTGCTCAGCAGGAAACGGTCCCGGTCGGGCCAACGGGGATTTGCGGGATCGTGCCGCATCTTGTGGAAATAGAGCGCCGTAACCACATCGGCGATCGAACACGATCCGCCCAGGTGCCCCTTCTGCCCGACCCCGATCATATGAACGATATTGAGCCTCACGGCCCGCGCAATGCACTCGAGCTTTCCGACGCCGCCTGTATCCAACATTCCCGCTCCAGTCCCTTGTGCCCTTGACGGACCCGATCCGTCCGAAGCCTTGATTATACCAGTTTCCGGGAGATTCGCGCATGCCCCAACCCGGAAAGAATTGCGCGTCGGCGGGCTGCCGCGCGCCAGCTCTGCAGAAACGGAAACGGGCGGGACCGGGCGGAAGCGGCTCAGGCGGCAGGCCGCCGCACGGAGCGGGCGTGTCTAGGCCGCCGGCCCGTCCTGGAGATCGAACAGGAGGAGCCCCACGAAGCAGAGGGTCTCCTTCCCGGTCCCGTAGGCGAGGCCCGCTCGACGCATCAGGGCGGCGACATCCATGCCGTAAGCCTCGACCGACGACAGGGCCTGGTCCGGGTGGCGGCAGGGCTCGCCGTCCTCGTAGGCGCATGTCTCGCAGTAACTGCAACACCCGGCATCGAGCGGCAGCAGCGGCTCGCCGGGGTGGGTGCTCCGGACGGTGTCCAGGAATTTCCTGAACTGGGACTGATGCGCCCGGGCCGCGGAGAGCATGCCTTTCAGGTCGAAAGTGCCCTGCAGCCGGTGTCTGGTCTGCAGCAGCAACCCGCGCCTGTAGCGGGATGCCCTCTGCTCGAGCTCCCGGATCGTGCCGATCGCCGGGGGCCCCATCCAGCTGGTGCCGTACTTCCCGCAGGCGTTTCTCTCACACGCTTTCCTGAAGTCCTCATGGAACCGGATGTCGGCGGTTGCGACGATGGCCACCTCCGAGATCCCCGAATCCCTTGCCGCCCGGATAAGATCCTCCGCCGTCATCGCGCAACCCCCGGGGGCGCGATCGCGCCCCCACCAGACGGGCCCCCGCCAAACGGGCCCCCGTCCCTGTGACGGGGGTCGGCCCGCCCCGCGTGTTCCCTTCTTTGCAGCATCGGGCTATTTCCTGTACCAGCCGTACTCGAGGACGGCCTCCTGCATGGCGCGGACGGTCTCGAGCCTGGGATTGTCCGGGACGGCCCCCGCGCACAGCAGATAGCCGCCGCCGGGGGCGCAGTCCTCGATCAGTTTCCTGCAGTAGGCCTTCACGTCGGCCGGCGTCCCCGTCACGATCAGCGACGAAGGGACGTTCCCCTGGATCGAGCACCGCTCGCCCAGGATCCTCTTGGCCCGGGCCATATCCGTCCGGTCGAAATACCAGCTGACCGAACCTTTGGGGAAAACGTTGACGGTTTCCAGGCGCGTGTTGAATCCGCCTTCGGCAAACATGTGCTGGATAAGCCCCTCCTGGATCAGCGCATCCATGACCTTCTTCAGCGACGGCCAGTAGAAGGTCTCGAACTGCTTCTCGGACATCCATCCGTCCGCCCCCTTGTGCAGCGGGTAGGTGACCATGAAGATGTCGGACAGGTTCGGGCTGGTGAGCACGGACTGGATGGTGAAGTCGGCGACGATATCCAGGGCCTCGAGCAGCTTGTCCGGACGGCGGTACATGTCCTTGAGAACTGACGCGGTCCCGCGCAGCGTGTCCCCCAGCGTGTCGAAGGGAGCCTTGCAGAAAGCGCCGAAGGTGGCCGGATAACCGTGCGCAAGGCCCGACGGCCCGAAGTCGGCCATGGCCTTGCCGAATTTCTGATACTCCTTCCCCACCTCGATGAGCTTCTGGAGCGTATCCTGCATTTCCGGGCTGGCAAACGGCATCATCTGCACCAGGTTCACGATCTCGACCAGGTCCGTCCAGGGCCGCAGCATCCGGAAAGGCTCGAAGGCGCCGAAAACGCGCGGCAGGTAGGTCCGGAACCAGAAATCGGAAGGGTCCCGGATGAGGTCGTCGTACTCCTCGGCCTTCATGTATTCGCTCTCGACGAACTGGTAGGACGGCGTGTCCATGGGCATCCCGTGTCCGGGCCACGAATACAGCCTGTAATCGAGAATCTCCATGACGCGGGCGGGGGTGATCCAGGGAGCGGTAAAGTGCTCGAGTTCCTCGGAGTACCTGTCGTTGAACTGCCTGCAGGCCGCAACCGCCTGGTCGTAGTCGTACATGGCCGTACGCAGGGTGATCCCGTAGAGCGCATAGGGCAGATTGCCCACGGGCAGGTTGACCGGGACGCGGTCCGGTTCCCGGACGTTGAACACATCCGCCAGCCGCTGCGCCCGGATCCTGTAGGCTTGCTCGGCCTCCTTGCTGACGAATTGCGCATGCGGCGGGTCTAGCAGGCGGTTGAGCCGGTGCGCCCGCTTCTGTTCCGCCGTCATCTCCGCCCAGTCGCCGGGCAGGGTTTCGAGTTTTGGAACATTGCCCGCTCCACCCAGAATGGTTCCCATATTGTATGTCTCCTTCATGATGAGAATGATCGTTCCCCACGGGAAAGCCCCGAGGCCGCATTCGGCGACGGTGCGCTCGAAAACAACCCGAGCATAGGATACTGGCGGAGCCCCTGATTCGGAAAGAAATAATGCGGGCATCCCGCTGCGGCAAAAGGTCGCGGGCCCGGTCCGGGGTCCGCTGCCCGTCCCTTCGGGCGAGCGCGGCAGTACGCCGCGCAACAGTCTGTTATTTCCCGGATGAAGCTGGTACAATCCACCACTTTAGTATGACGACACGGCAACCGCACAATTACGACGAAGACAAGATCAAATCGCTCTCTTCCCTGGAGCACATCCGGAAACGGACCGGCATGTACATAGGCCGTATCGGGGACGGCCGGGACTATGACGACGGCATCTACATACTTTTAAAGGAGATCCTCGACAACGCCGTCGACGAATTCATCATGGGATACGGGGACCGGATCGTCGTCACCCTCGAGGGGCCCCGGGTTTCCGTGCGCGATTTCGGGCGGGGCATCCCGCTCGGCAAGGTCATCGAATGCGTCTCCAGGATCAACACCGGCGCCAAATACAGCAACGAGGTGTTTCAGTTCAGCGTGGGGCTCAACGGGATCGGGACCAAGGCCGTCAACGCCCTCTCGAGCCGCTTCGAGGTCTGCAGCCACCGCAACGGCGAATTCGCCGCCGCATTTTTCGAACGGGGGAAGCTCGTCGAGAAGCCGAAGGGCCAACGGCCCGACGAACCTGACGGCACCTTCATCCGTTTCGAACCCGATCCGGAAATCTTCGGGGAGGGAGCTTTCGACCTGGATCACGTCGACCGCCGGCTGCGCTATTACGCGTTCCTCAACACCGGCCTGCGCCTGGAGTTCAACGACCGGGTGTACCTGTCCAAAAACGGCCTGCTCGACCTCCTCCGCGACGAGCTCGACGGCGAGGCGATCTACCCTCCGCTGCACTTCCGCTCCAAAACCCTCGAGCTGGTCGTCACCCACACCCAGCGGTTCGACGAGACCTTCCTGTCGTTCGTCAACGGGCAGTTCACCATCGACGGCGGCGCTCATCTCAGCGCCTTCCGCGAGGGACTGGTCAAAGGATTCAACGAATACTCGAAGAACAAATTCGAGGCCGACGACATCCGCGAAGGCATGGCCGGGGCCATCGCGGTGCGGCTCCAGGAGCCGGTCTTCGAATCGCAGACGAAGAACAAGCTCGGCAACACCGAGCTCCGGGGTCCCCTCGTCGCAGAGGTCAAGGAAACCATCGCCGATCTCCTGCACCGGAATCCCGAGGCGGCGGAAAAGGCGCTGGCAAAAATCGAGGAGACGGTCAAGCTGCGCAAGGAGCTCCAGTCCATCAAGAAAATGGCCCGGGAGCGCGCGCGGGCGACCTCGATCCGCGTCCCCCAGCTGAAGGACTGCAGGGTCCACTTCAACAAGCGCTCCGGCCGCGGCCTGGAATCCATGATTTTCATCACCGAGGGCCAGTCGGCGGCCGGGTCGATCGTCAGCTGCCGCGACGTCAATACCCAGGCCATTTTCACAATGCGCGGCAAACCGCTGAACGTGTGCGACCTCGAGCGCGACGTCATGTACAGGAACGAAGAGCTGTACAATCTCATGCGCAGCCTCGACATCGAGGATTCCATCGACCGCCTGCGCTACGGCAAGATCATCCTCGCAACCGACGCGGACGTGGACGGGCTGCATATCCGCAACCTTCTCCTCACCTTCTTTCTACGGTTCTTCGAGCCGGTCGTCCACGAGGGGCACGTGTCAATTCTCGAGACGCCCCTTTTCCGGGTGCGGAATTCGAGGAAGACAATCTACTGTTACACGGAGCAGGAGCGGGATGCGGCCGTGAAAAATCTGCGCGGTGCCGAGGTGACCCGGTTCAAGGGGCTTGGCGAGATTTCCCCTTCGGAATTCAAGCACTTCATCGGCCCGTCCATGCGCCTGACCCAGGTCCGCGTCGACAACCGGCACAGCGTCCCGGCCATCCTCGCCTTCTACATGGGGCGCAACACGCCCGAACGCCGGAACTACATCATGCATCACCTCGTCCTGGAAACCGTATCATGACCGACGGACAGAAAAAGCTGCCGCTGCTCCCCGACCTTCCGGAGAATCCGGAGGAAACCGCCTCCGCGCCCGAGAGCGCCCGGCCGGCCGACAGGCTCGAAGCCACGGGGAACGGACCGCTCAAGAGCCTCGTCGACAGCAATTTCCTCCAGTACGCGTCCTACGTCATCCGTGACCGCGCGATCCCCGACCTGGAGGACGGGCTGAAGCCGGTCCAGCGCCGCATCCTGTTCTCGCTGCACGAGAACGACGACGGCAAATTCATCAAGGTGGCCAACATCGTCGGGTACTGCATGCAGTTTCACCCGCACGGGGACGCATCGATCGAGGAGGCGCTCGTCTCCCTGGCGAACAAGCAATACCTTATCGAGCGGCAGGGCAACTTCGGCAACATCCTCACGGGGGATCCCTCGGCCGCCGCGCGCTACATCGAATGCCGGCTCACCCCGATGGCGCGCGAAGAAGTCTTCAACAACGACCTGACGGAATTGATCCCCACCTACGACAGCCGCCGCGTGGAACCGGTCCACCTGCCCTCGAAGCTCCCCCTGCTGCTGATGCTCGGCGCCGAAGGGATTGCCGTCGGCATATCGACGCGCATCCTGCCGCACAACTTCTCCGAGCTTCTCGAGGCCGAGATCGCGGTGCTGGAAAAACGGCCCTTCCAGATCGTCCCCGACTTCCCGCAGGGCGGACGCATGGACGCCCGGAGCTACGACGAGGGACGCGGCCATGTTCTCGTGCGTGCCCGCATCGACGCCAAGGGGGACAACGCGCTCGTCATCAGGGAGATCCCGTTCGGTACGACCACGGACTCCATTACCTCGTCGATCGAGGACGCGGCGCGCCGTGGGAAGATCAAGATCCGGAGCATCAACGACTTCACCGCTGGGCAGGTTGAAATCGAGGTCCGGCTGGCCCCGGACCAGGGCCAGGACCGGGCGGCGGCGGCACTGTACGCCTTTACCCAGTGCCAGGTGCAGCTCGCGAGCCGCATCGTCGTCATCCACGACAACAAGCCCCTGGAGATGAAGGTGTCCGCCATTGTCCGGCACAACGCGTCGAGGCTGCTGAAAATCCTGCGCCGCGAACTCCAGTACAGGAAAAAAAAGCTGCAGGGGGAGATACACTCGAAGACCCTTGCGCGCCTGTTCATCGAAAACCGCGTCTACAAAAGGATCGAGACGATGCGCTCCCCCGCGGAGATCCACAAGGCGGTGCTCGCGGGGCTCGAGCCCTACCGGGACCAGATCGCAGAGGACATCACGCGCGAGGACATCGAACAGCTGCTGAGCCTGCAGATCCGCCGCATATCGCTGTTCGACCTCGAGAAGAACAGGAAGGACATCGCGAGGCTCGGCCGGGAGCTCGATGCGGTGAAAACCGACCTTTCGGCGATGGTCCCCTACACGGTCCGCTACCTGCGCGGGCTTCTCCGCAAATACGGGGCGGACCACCCCCGGCGCACGCTGCTGGAGGCTTTCGGCAAGATATCGGAGCGGGAGCTCACCAAAAACGAACTGGCCGTGCAGCACGACCGTGCCAAGGGCTACATCGGGCACAAGATCCAGGGCGATCCGCTGGTTTCCTGCTCCCCCCTGGACCGTCTGCTCCTGGTATGGGCCGACGGCCGGTGCAAGGTCGTTTCCCCGCCGGACAAACTGTTCGTGGACCAGTCGCTCCTCTACTGCGCGGTCCTGAACCGGGATCGGGTCCTGACGGCCGTCTACGAACAGGACTTCTTCACCTATTTCAAGAAGTTCACCCCGGGGGGGATCGTGAAAAACCGGGAATCGCGGTTTGCGCCCAAGGGATCCAGGGTCCTTTTTTTCTCCGACGAGAACCCCCCTTCCCTTTTCGTCCGGTACGCCATGGACGCGCGCATCAAGATCCGCCAGCAGAAATTTTCCGTGGAGCGTCAGCCGGTCCGCGGCCGGGATGCCGCGGGCCTCGTGCTGACGGCCAACAAGGTCGGCTACGTCGGCGCCGGCACGCCGCCGGACTGGGACGACGCCCTCACCGGGCCTCCCGGAAAATTCATCGACGCTCCGTAAGCCGCCGCCGCTCGAGCGCACCGCCGCCGCGGGCGAGCCCCGGCGGCATCCTACGCCAGGCGTTCGAGGACATCCGCTATCCTTTCACCCGCTTTGCCGTCCCACAGGGGGGGGACCCGGCACTCCTTCGCCTTCCCTGCCAGAATGTTGGCCACCTCGGCCCGGACCCGCCGCATATCCCTTCCCGCCAGGATATTGCTCCCGATATGGACCGTCACCGGCCTTTCGGTGTTGTCCCGGACGGTGATGCATGGAACGCCGAGATACGTGCTCTCCTCCTGTATGCCGCCGGAGTCGGTGATGATGAGCCTTGCGTTGCGCTGCAGACCGAGGAACTCCAGGTACCCTACGGGGTCGATGCAGTGGAGCCGGCTCGAAAATCCCCGCCTCCCAAGTCCTTGCATCATCTGCCGCGTCCGCGGGTGCACGGGGAAAATGATTTCGATATCCGAGGCGATGTCGCTGAGAGCTTCCATCGTCCGGTTCAGTTCGCCGGCATCGTCGACATTGGACGGCCGGTGCAGGGTCACCAGGGCGTACCCCTTCTCGGGCAGATCCAGGCTGCGGCACAGCGCCGTCCCGTCCGCGTACGGGAGAAGACGCACCAGGGTGTCGATCATGACGTTGCCCACCAGGTGGATCCGCTCCCCGGGAACCCCTTCGCGGGCCAGGTTTTCGCTCCCGTCCTCGCTGGGTGTGAACAGATGGTCCGCCACCCGGTCGGTCAGGATGCGGTTGATCTCCTCGGGCATGGTCCGGTCGAAGGAGCGCAGCCCCGCCTCCACATGGCCGACGGGGAGGAGCAGTTTCGAGCAGACCAGCGCCGCGGCCACCGTGGAGTTGACATCCCCGTAGACCAGCACGAGATCGGGCCTGGCCTGCTCGAACAGCGGTTCCAGCCGGACCATCACATCCGCCGTCTGGCGGGCGTGGCTCGCAGATCCGACCCCCAGGTTGAAATCGGGTTCGGGGATCCCCAGCTGGTCGAAGAAAATGCCGGACATGGACGCGTCGTAGTGCTGCCCCGTGTGCACGATGGCCTGGACGATCCCGCGCCTTGCGGCGAGGGCCCTGTGCACCGGCGCCACTTTCATGAAATTGGGCCGCGCGCCGACGATGTGGTGTAGCAGCATGGATACTCCCCTGTTCCTCTGTTCAGAATTCGCGCCGGTGCGATCCCGCGCCGCTGTGGCCGGCGCCCGAAGCCGGCGCCACGGCCAGGGGATCCATCCGCCGGGCACGGAGATTCAGCCCCGCCACAAAGGCGGCCATCAGGACGACGCCGGGGATGTACATCCCGAAATCGGTCATCTCCTGCACCGCCATTGCCGCCATCCATCCGATGGTGCCCAGCCCGATGCCGCGCACGAGCGGGTCCCGGCTGTACCGGAAATTCCGGTACGCCTCGCGCCCCAGGGCCGTGAACGCCCAGAGCAGCAGGCCCAATCCCGCGACACCCGTTTCCGCTACAGCCTGCAGATAATCGTTGTGCGCGTACCGGGCGGGGACGTCCGGCTGCACCGTCTCATAGGCGGGATAGGTCCACCGGAACGTCCCCAGACCGCTCCCGAATGCCAGCCGCTTCCGGGCCATCGGCCACGCGTCGCGCCACAGCGCCGGACGGTCCCTGTCGGACTGCCACTGGGCCGGCAGCGACTCATACCGGGCAAGCACCTCGTCGATGCCCGTGTAGGCGGCCAGAACCAGTATGCCGGAAACCAGCGCCCCCCCGAAGACGGCCCCGCGTCTTTTCGAATGCATCGTTCTGGCGGCCAGCATCATCGCCAGGATAGAACAGAACATGGCGGCGATACCTGTGCGGGACAGGGAACCAACGACGGCCAGCCCCATCAGGACAATCCACAGCAGGATCCACAGCAGATTCCCGGAACCCGGGAGCCGCACCAGTCTTATCGGCGAAAAGGCCTCGCCCTGCAGGATTCTCTCCGTGCGGTAGTACAGATACCCGGCGGTGGAGGCCAAAAACAGGTTCATCAAAAGCGCGTAGTGGTTCCGGTTGATCAGTGTGCCTGTGGCGACGCCCTGGCTGGAAATCCTGCGGTAGTTCCATATGTACTCGCAGCCGCCCAGGTACTGAACCAGCCCGTAGGCAGCCTCGAAGGCGCCGAGCACGGCCACGGCGACGACAAGCCTCCGGAGATCGGATCGCGCGCGGGAACCGGATGCCGCCAGCCCCAGAAGGCCGACCGATGAAAGCGCCAGCAGCAAATAGAGCCGGGTGGTGTGGGGCTCGACGGACCAGAAGAGCCACTGCAGAGCTACCCAGGCGAGGAAGAGGATGCACGGGACTCCGACCGGCGCCGCGGAGATGCGCCGTCCGCCCCTCCAGAGACCCTGCAGGGCCCTGGCGGCCAGCAGCGCGGTCGTCGCGATGGCGACCAGGGCGAAGGCCCACGGTTCGTTCCCGCCCCAGGCAAGCGTGGCGAAGGCCGCTATGGACAGCACGAGAGCGTCGAACATCAAAGGCTGCGGTCCCCCTACAGGCACGGCAGATCGCCGGCCGATCATGGAGGCGGGTCCATCCTGCCTGCATGCAGCGTCCGTCTTCAGCGGACCGTCGGCCGGACGGCGGCGCCACACCGACCGCCGGGCAGCTGTTCCGGAACAGTACGGCGGCCGAAGAAGACACGCCGGACGGATTCCTCGAATTCCCTCCCGATGCCTGCGCTCAGGATGGCGATCGCGGAGACGGGATACGGATCCCGCGCGGGGTAATACAACTTGACCATCCCCATGTCCACACCATCGGCGCCCCGCAAGGGGATGGCGATCTGGTATTCGGTGCCGCCCGGCGCCGCTTGGTTCCGCCGCGCCCGCGGCGATTTCTGCAGGACCGGGTTGCTGAACTCGTCGCAGCCGGCGCACGGGCTAAGCCCGCCGGCCGCCCGGCCCCCCCCGGCGGCCTCACGGAACGCCTGCAGGCGTTCGCAGTGCCGACATGGGGACGTCCAGCGCAAAACCGTCCCTCCGAGCGACAGCGGGACCACCTCCCAGTTTCTGCCCGGGCTTGCGTCCCCGGTTGCCGTTTGGGAAATGGCGATCTCGAATTTGGAAAAACACAGCTCCTGAAGACCGCTGCCGACGGCGGCCATCAGGTCGCCGGCGGTCTCCGAGCTCCGCAGCCCCTCCACGATGTGCTGCACAACGACGCCGCCGGCCAGAAGCTTCCGCTGGTTCTGAACGCCGCGCGCCACATGCCCCTTGAGGACGCTCAGCTCCGAGTACCGCAGCTTCTGGATTCCGAACCAGACACAGAACCCCAGGATGGCGAGTATGACCCCGTGGGTTTTGCCCGACGGGCTGATGAAACAGATCGAAAAAAGACCGAAAAGGCCGCAGATGCCGTAGAGCAGAACGACCGCGTGCCGCATCGTCAGCCCCTTCTGGAGGAGCAGATGATGGATGTGCCGTTTGTCTGCGGAAAAAATCGGCCGGCCGCGCACAAACCTGCGGGCGACGGCAAGCACCGTGTCCACCACCGGCAGGCCCAGGGCCACAACCGGAACAGCGATGGAAAACGCGGCCGTGCTTTTTTGCGAACCCATGATGGAGACAATCGCCAGCATGAAGCCGAGCAGCAGGCTCCCCGAATCCCCCAGAAAGATCGACGCCGGGTGAAAATTGTAGCGCAAAAACCCCGCCGCGGCGCCCGCGAGGCCGGCGAGAAGGATGACGGAAGGCGTCTGGTGGCCGGAAATCATAAACACCAGCAGGGCCAGGGTTGAACAGAGGGCCGCGCCGGAGGCCAGGCCGTCCATGCCGTCGATCAGGTTGAAGGCATTCGTGATGACGACGATCCAGAGGACCGTGAAGGGCAGCGACAGCCATCCCCACTGAACGATATGTTCTCCGCCCCAGACCTGGAGGATCCGGAAACCGGCGAACCAGCACAGAAGGGCGATGACGACCTGGGCGGAGAACTTCTGCCATGGGGATATGCTTTTCAGGTCGTCCCATACGCCGACGAGCATCATCAATCCGGCCAGGGCCAGGACCGCCGCCAGGCTGCCGGGGTTTTCCCTTACATGGAGGGCCACGGCGGTATCCAAAAAAAAGAGGGGGACGACGGAAACAACCATGGCGCCGAAAATCCCCGCCCCCCCGATTCGCGGCACCGGGCTTAGATGGGTCGCGTGCTTCCCGTCCGGCCGGTCCATCCATCCGTTGCGAACCGCCAGCACCCGCACCAGCGGCGTCAGCACGAGCGACGACGCCAGCGCGGCCAGGAATACGAGCAGGTAACTGAACATGGAAACCCCTAGAGCAGGTGCGTGCTACTGCAATCCCACATAAACCAAGGCATGCACGACGTTCCCGATGCTGCTGAGAATGCCCTTGCCGATGGTCCTGGTCGTCGATCCCGGTACGAACACAACATCGTTGGGTGCGAGGGCGATATCCTCGGCCTCGCCCTTGAGCACTTTCTTCACATCCACGGGGATCTGCCGGGTCGTGCCGTCCTCCTGATGGCGCATGACGGCGGTGCGGCCGGCCTTGGCCGTCGTCATGGTCCCGCCGGCCGACGCCAGGGCCTGGCTCAGCGTGATCCTCTCGCCGGCCTTTATCTCAAAGGCCCCGCCGCGATGGACGTCCCCCAGCACGTAGTAGAAGCGCTCGATCCGTTCGGGCACAGACACGACATCCCCGGCATAGATGGGTACGTTCAAACCGACGTCCCCCTGTTCGAGCAGGCGGGCGAGGTCGATCTCGATCCCGGCGGCGCCGGCGGCTTCGGGTCCGGCCGCCTCGAGGGGCGCCGCGGCGGCCCGGTGCACGTAGACTTTGGGCTCGGCCTTTTCAGCCAGAAGCCCGCCCGCCATCGCCAGAGCGTCCACGAGGAAGATTTTCCGGGTGATCTGGTAGGTGCCGGGCTTCACAACCGCCCCGAGAACGTTGACAAACTGGCTCCGGTACTCCCGCACGCTCACGGAAACCTGGGGGTTTTTCATGACGGTGGACGCATACAGCTGGGCGATCTTGGCCTCGGACTCCCGGGCGGTCAAACCGAGCAGCCGCACGTGTTCGAGAAACGGTAGCGAGATTTCCCCTTCGGAATCGAGCGCCAGCTGTTTCTTTTCCAGCGCGTCGATGCCGAAGACGGAGACCTCGACGACGTCACCGGGGCCGAGCAGGTAGTCCCGGGAGAAGCGGGTTGCCCCGGCCATCGCCCGCAGACGTTCGTTGATATCCTCGGCATCCCCAACGGCGCCCTCCGCCTGAAACCGGGCGATATCGGCCATCGAGATGGGGATATGCCTGCGGTCGTTTGGCTCTCCCGAAGCCTGCGCTGCCAGGGCCAAAAGTATCGGCACGACCATCCGGAATCGATTCATGCCTGCATCCCCTCCTTTCGATCCTTTTTCCTGCCGTACCCGTACGGGTACCCGTACCCGTAATACTGGTACTTGGAGCAGTTGAAATCCGCCGACCGCACATCGACGTTGTTGAGCAGGGTGCCGATGACGTCGGCATGCACCTCCTCGAGGAGCTGCCGCGTCCGCAAAACGGCCTCGCGCGGAGTCGATCCCCCCCGGACCACCAGGATCACGCCGTCGGCCTGGGCGCCGATGATCCGCCCGTCGGTCACCGACAGGACAGGCGGCGAATCCATGACGACGTAATCGAAGCTCCGCCTGAGATACTCGAGGCCCTCCCTCAACCGGACCGAGCTCAGCAGCTCGGCGGGATTGGGGGGGATGACACCGGCGGGCACGATACACAGGTTCGGGATCTCCGTCGGCTGCACGAGCGGAGCAAGTTCGGACTGGCCCGAAAGATAGTTGCTCATGCCTTCCCGGTTGCCGACCCCGAGCGCATGGTGCACGTTCGGGTTGCGCATGTCGCAGTCGAGCACAACGACCCGGTCCCCGGTCTGGGAAAGCGTCACGGCCAGGTTGAGCACCGTGGTCGTCTTCCCCTCCATCGGGTTGCTGGAAGTGACCAGCAGCGTCCTCGGCGGATGCTCCTTGCCCGACGACAGCGCAATCGAGGTGCGCAGGTTCCGGTACGCCTCCGAGACGACGGACCTCGGGTTGCGGTGGGTAATCAGCTGGATCGTCCCGCCCCCCTGCGCATCCGGGGACGCGCCGCCGCCGGAAGGCGCATCCAGTTTCCTCTGGCGGGCGGCGGGCAGCAGCGAATCCGTCGACGGAATGATGCCCAGGGACGGGAGACGCACGTAGCGCTCGATATCGCCCGGGGTCTTGATGCTGCTGTCGAGACGTTCGACGAAGAAAGCCGCTCCCAGCCCCAGAAGCAGGCCTGCGGCGAGGGCAAAAGCCATGTTCTCGGCTTTATGCGGCTTCGAGGGGTGCGTCGGGGGGCTGGCGGGGTCGATCACATGGATATTGTTCGATCGCAGGCTCTCGGAGACGCCGGCTTCGTTCATGCGCTGCAGCAACCCTTCATAAATCTGTTGCTGTGTCTCCGCTTCCCGTTTGAGGATATTGTACTGAATGGAGTTCTGGTTGAAGCCGCTTGCCTCCGCCTTCTGGGCGGCCAGCGCCTCGCCGAGCATGGTTTCCTTCCTCGCGGCCGTCCGGTATTCCGCCTCGATATTGGCCAGGGCACGGCTCTGCGCCGACGCCAGTTGATCTTCGGCCTGTGCGATCTGCTCGTTGACCTGGTCAAGCGCCGGCCACCCGGGCCGGAAGGAAGCCGCAAGCTTTGCCTGCTCGACCTTCAAGTCCGAGATCTTCCGCTCAAGGTTCTCGATGTTTACGTCGCGCAGGGCGTTCGGGAACGACCCCGGCCGGGCCTGCTCGGCGATCCTCCACGAGGATTCCTTCTGGATACGTTCGGCCGAAGCGGCCGTCAGCGCGGTGTTCAGATCCGACAGCGTCTGCAGGATCACGTTCTCCTTGTCGTTGATCTCGTAGATGTCGTGCTGCCGCCCGAACCGGACCAGCTGCTCCTCGGCCTTTTCCACGTTGGCCTGCAGTTCGGCGACCTCTCCCTGGAGAAACCGCGTCGCCTCCTTGATGGAGTTCGCCTTGGTTTCGAAATGCATGGCGATGTATTCGTCGGCCAGGGCATTGAGGACATCGGCGGCCAATTTGGGATCCGGGCTCTCGAAAGACACGTTGACAAGCCGCGTGTTGCGTATCGGGCTGGTCGACAGGCCTTCGTGAAACCTCCGGATCAGCCGGCTCATCTTCCGGTTCCTGACATCCTCCGGCCCGGGGATCACGTCCCCCTCGGTGTCGGACCGCCACAGGCCGTAGAGCCATCCCATCGTCCGGCTTTTCGGCCCCGACGCATACTCGGGCAGAAAAGAGGCGTTGTGCTCCAGGTCGAGGACGCCGATGACCCGTTCGGCCAGCGTGCGGCTCTCCAGAACCTTGAACTGCGTCTGCAGGTATTCGAGGCTCTGGGTGTAGCCTCTGCCCATATCGCCCATGTCGCTAAACGGAAGGAGGTTCGACTGTTCCGGATCGATCTGGAGCTCGATGGTGGCCCGGTAGACGGGGGTCGCCTTCCAGGTGGCGATGGCGGCAACGGCCACGACGGCGCCCACGAAGGCCAGGATGATCCAGCGGCGTTTAACGATCACCCTCCAGTAATCGAGCAGGTTGATGCGGTCCTCCATCCCCGGCTCGCAGACGTAGACCTCGTTTTCCGGAAGCGGGGGGAAGGGGGCCGGGAAACGCGTCACGTTCCGCACGGGGACCATGGATTGGTACGGATTGCTTTCATTTTCCATCGGGGCCCTTCCCATCAAAGGATTCGCAACGGAGGGAATGCATGGTTATTCCCGATCGGGCTGCGCCCGCATATCCCCGGCCCGAGCGCCTTCGCTCTGCCCGCACGGCCGGGGCCTCGGCATCGTGTCGGCGTCCATAGGCATGCAACGCAAACACGCCCACGCCCCGCTCTCCGGAAAATTATAGGGAATTCTATATCAAAAAGACCAGGCACTTCAATACATTAAACCCGGGCGGGCCCTCGACAATGGCGTGCCGGGGATATGCGGCGGTCCGGATGAATTACAGATTCATATTCTTTATTCATGATGATTTCCATCCAATACTTCCTGCATCCCTAAAGCCTCCCGCTCCATCCCCGGCCTCCCCCCGGTCCGCCGCAGGCCGGAGGCGGCCGACCGTTCAGGCACCGAAGGAACCATCCGGAAGAGAATCCCCCGGAAACAAAGTCCGCGGATAGGCTGCAAAACCGCCGTCGATCTTCCCCGGAAATGAATCCGCTCCACGCGAAACAGTATTCCATGGAATGCCGCGTGCACGCCCCGGGAGGGTTTCCCGGATGTGCATCGCCCGAAGGAGGCAACCGATGCGTCCTATGACTGTGAGTGTGGGAAGATCCGGCAACCGGACCGCCTGCGGCGGCTGCCCGGCATTGTCCCGCGAAAGCCGCTGCGAAATTCCTAACGGGGAGCTGTGCCTGACGCCGGCGGCTTCGACGAAACACCAGCGCGTGCGGCTGCGGCTGGCGGTCCTTCTTTTCCGTGAGGTCGAAATGAAAGGCCTGGGCACGGTCCTCGGCGGCCCATGCAGCGTCATGCTCTCCCCGCGGGATATCGTGCGACCCGACATGCTGGTCGTCCGCAGGAACCGGACGGGCATTATCGGGAAACGGATGGTCGTCGGCCCGCCCGACCTTGCCGTCGACATCGTGTCCGACCGCGGAGGTCTGAAAGGAAGAGGGACCATCTACGCCAGCTCCGGAATCCCGGAATGCTGGGTGGTGGACCCGGTCGCGGAGTCGATTGAAATCCGGACATGGAGCGAGCTGGGGTATGTTTCCGCAGTCGCCCGCGGCGGGGCCAACCTGCCGGCATCGCCCCTTCTGCCCGGCCTCCGGCTTCGCGTTTCAGACGTCTTCCGGTTCCGCTTTTGAAACAATCCTGTAACTTTTTGGAACGGAACCGTGTATTTCTTAGTAGTAGACATTCGGACGATGCGCCTCGCGCTGCCGTCCCTATGCAGTCCAACCGCTTCTTGCGGCTCCCGAAGCCGGGCGAAGCGTCATCGATTGGGGCACCCGCCATGGCGGCCGTTATCCGAAAAGGCAAACACGACGAACTCTTCCGGGGAATTACCGATATCCTCGGCCAGTGGCCCGATCTCGACCGGAAGGTTTTCACCCGCGCCCATTACCGCGGGGAATCGATTGCAGCGATCTCCCGCTCGCTCCGCGTGGATGCGCGCCAGGTCCGCGGGATCCTGGAAAAGTGCGAGCAGGACCTCCACGCCTCGCTCAGGATGTTTCGGGGAAACGCCGCCGCCCGCGCCGCGGCAGAGGAGACCGGAGGCCAGGCCGACCCCAGGCCCGAAGCGGCCCGGGCGCATCAGGCCCCGGGAGATGCGGCGGGTCCTGGCGGGACTACGCCGGGAGCGCGCCGGTAGATCCCGTGCAGGAGAACGGTCGCAGCCAGCAGCGCCGCCCCGGTCACGACCGACGCCTCGAATCCGAAATCCCCCCCCGTGACGATCGGGGGGCCCGTCATTTCAATGCCGAGAATGCCCTCCATTTCCAGCCCGCTGACCCGGGATCCGTAGACGGCTCCCTGGAAACAATTCCAGGCCAGGTGCAATCCGATGGGGAACCAGAGGTTCCGGCGATGGACGTAGTACACGCCAAGCAGCAAGCCCGCCAGGGCGATGATGGCCACGCCCGCGACCGACGCGTTGGGATTCGACGCGTGACCGAGCGCGAACGGCACCGCGCTGACTGCGAGAGCCTTCATCGGGCTCATCGAGTCCATCAGGTTCCGAAGCACGTACCCGCGGACGACGAGCTCCTCGCCGAATGCCACCAGGGCAAAAAGGGCCAGGTGGAGCAGTAGAGCCTCGCCCCGGAAAGAGACCGACACGATGCGGAGAGCTCCGAGGAGCCACAAGGCCACAAAAACCGCGGTGACGATGCCGCCCCCCCACAGGATGCCGTACAGGCCGTGCCGCCAGAAGGGCGCGTGCCACGAAAGACCGAGCGACACCAGGGATCTGCGGTCCACGTACCGGCAAAACCCCCCTACGGCGAGCGCCAGGATGCCGACGACCGCAACCTCCCCCAGGAGCATGAACTCCACCGATTCGAGTCCGGCCGCATCGATCCCGGCCAGCCCCAGGAGCGGCACGACCAAAATCACCGCCGCGGTTTCGGCCGCCGCGAAGGCGATCAGGAGCAGCAGCAGCGCGCGCAGCCATCCCGGCCTGATACGGGGAGGGGTTGTGCGCTCCCGATCCGCCTGCCCTTCCGTTTCCGCTGCGCCGATGTCGATTCCATCCATCCCCTGGCCTCCCCTAGTCCTTAAACAAGCGAGAAAAGAATATAGCCATAGGACATTGCAATAACG
>CAZYXB010000043.1:0-24486 GCA_964651155.1 uncultured Acidobacteriota bacterium
GACACGACTTTCAGTCGTATAAAAACCTACCGGCTTCAGCCGGTAGTGGTTTAGCGAGCACAAGTGGCTCAATTTTGGTTTGTGCCGAAGAGTTGACGGGAAAGCACAAAACGTGCGTATATAGTAGACCGTATCGTGATTCATTGTGCAGCAAATGGAAACGGATCAGTTCATCGGAGGATAGAAGAACCATGAAAAACAGAATGTTGATTGTTCCCCTGTTGGCAGTAGCGGTTTTAGCCTGGGGAATCCCCTTTCAGGCTTTGGCACAAGGCGGTCCCGGTGGTGGCGGTAGCGCCAATGTCGAATTAACCGCCAAAAGAGAGAAAAGCAATGGGCCGTCGACAGGAGTTGCCGGAAAGTGGCTTGCAAAAGAAGGCACCAACGACCTGAAGCTGGAAATTAAGGTTGAAGGCTCGAAATTGTCGGGAACGATTGAAAATTCTCAATTCCCCGGAGCGATCGAGTTTAAGGACGGCAAGCTGGAAGGAAACACGATATCATTTAGCTATATGCGTTCGCTTGGCGGCCAGGATATACCCATATCGTGGACAGGAACGCTTTCAGGCGATGAACTCAAGCTCAAGCGCACTGTCAGCGGTGGAATGCCTGGCGGCGGACAGTGATGAGGAGTCAGATCCAATAGGTAGACAACGGAAAAACTCGATTCCGCAGCCCCCCCAGCCAAAGAACAGGTGTGACCATGCCGCTGCATTCGAAATCGGCGGGGGCTCGCGGGTCGAGGTCAATGCCGATGTTTTTCAATGCAGGCGGTTTGCGCTTCATGATTGCCCCACCGCCCAAATGCGACTCGATGTGCGTGTCATGTCGCGGCATCGTGGCGATGATGGCCTGGCACAATCCCGATGTCGCCTTCGATCCAAAGCAGCCCATTACGTCCCGATCCATTATCGTTGTCGGATCATCGGCATAGTGTGGCAACTCTAGGATAACCCGGTATATTTTCGACCTTTTTGCCAGGAAGGTATTCGGTTTTTCGGTTGAAGACTGGTCTAAGCGGATTTGGAGTTACGAAATACGAACCAAATCATGACAGGAGACCGACAAGGGCGGCTTTCTTTACTAGTTCAAGGTTCCGCTCGCGTTCTAAGAATGGTTCCACGTCTGCCCGGGCTCGTTGCCTGTCTAAAGACTCGGCCCGATTCTTTATCTGTTCCCGCCAGCTGGTTTCCGTCAGGCGGGGCCCATCCCAACTAGTCTGTTCCCATGCGGCATTCAGAAGATCAAGGTTTGGATCCGGCCAGGTGCGGTCGGCAAGGCACCAAACAAGATCATAGAGATCCCGGCCCACTGTCCACTGACAACTGAGAACCGCATGAATCTTTCCTGCAAGCAAGGAAGCTTTGTCATGGTGACAGAGAAGGAGCGTGACGTGCCGGCGAACGACGGGAGTTCCAATATGCGCTCCTGCAGGAGGATGGATATCGAGTACCAGCTTGATCAAGAGCACCTGAGCTGCATAAGGGGAGATGCCGGTTTCCCGTGGAAGCCCGGGAAATCGAATCCATGCGCCCGCTGTGGCTTTTGTTCACCGCACAGCGCACAGGAGCACGGCCGCCGACAATGCGAATGTGCGTGTTGTTTGCATTGCTGGATTGTACCGGGGAACGGATATAGCATCTGCAGAGGGACCTCTCGGCGAGTGAAATTCGAAGGGTCCCAGGAGGGTGCCGCAGGTTACGGCTGCTGCACCTTCCGCCTCTCCCCTTCCTGGCAAACCCTCCGCGTTTCCATGAGGATACTCCCGAATGCGGCAATGCCGGCAGCTTAAACCGCGGACACCAGTCTCTTCTTCGATCTCCGAACGAACGAATTTTCGAGATGCTTTACTTCAGGCGGGAATTTATTGTGACAAAAAGGCAGGCTTAGCGGGTGGAATATCGTGACTGGCTACAATCAGCGTCTTTGCCTGGGAGTGATGAGGTAAAAGTCGAGGCCCTCTGAAAATCGCGGGGTGCTGAACAGCAACCACAACGCCGTGCCGCCGATACAAGCCCATCGGAGAAATGCGCCGGTGTCCTGCAACGACTCCAGTATCCGCGCCTGGAGATACTCCCGTACCAGACAGGTGCGGGCAAGATCGTTTCCAGCAGTAGAAGCCAGTTGGCGCAAATGCTCCTTCATACGAACTCCCCACTCTCTTCTTCAAGCAGAGAACCGACAAGCCGCATTGCACGAATCAGCTTCGGTTTGCTGCTGCGCATAGCCAATTCGGTCAAAATCGCCCTATTGAGAGCTTCCGGATTCTGCAGTCTCAGTTGCCGGAGATATTCCTTGGAATCCGCACCGGCAGTCAGGTGAATCAGATCCAGAAGCGCTTTTTCCGGCGAAGCCACAAAAGCGAGCTGCTTCGGGGCAATTTCCATTTGCGAGTATCCGAACAGAAAATGCCTCGCCAGATGATTGAACTGGAATGCCCCCAAGGGATTCCGGACTGTTTCGGGACGCCCTGGGCCGACGCTGGTGACAACCGGGACATATTCGGGAATCATGCCGTGAAATGCCAGCGCCGACTGTGCGCTTACATAAGACCCGCGCTGCAGCCGATTGGCAACCAGGAATGGATGCGGGTCCACCTTTCGCCAGACCGGAGCCAGGGCATATAAGCCGCGGCGAAGCTGAATCAAACGACCATCCTTCGCCCATCGGGACAATTGCAGCCGGACCTGCGGCGCCGATACCTTTCCCGACAACAAAAGAGTGGAAGAAAACACCGGCTCATCCGCAATGCATTCCAGCAAAGACTGCCATTTCATTGCAATAATATATCAATAATGATAATATAATGCAACGAATAGCTGTTTGATTACAGATAAAATCTGATCATCCCGACTCTTCCGCGACGCTCATCGGTTTTTAGATGGGAATCGTTCCAATCCGAAGATCAGGATAGACCAGCCACACGGCAGCATACCTCAGGCGTAGTAAGAGAAAATCAGGAAGGCTCAGATGACATAGAAGACCATACTTTCTTTTCTTGTGCTTCTTTTCTTCAGAACTTCCGTGTCCGCTATCCCTGGGCGGAAATCCGTCCACCAGATTGAAATCAGATCTCATTGGCGCGGATACGGGCCCCCGCAAAATTCTCAAATGCTCCTGCACCGGAAGCCGCAAGGCTTCTTTCTCCATTCCCTCCACAATAGATTCGGGGTTGATCCATGCCTTGGTTGAGGCGTTGAATGAACCGCCGAAGGACAAACCCGATTTGCACAATTCGGGGATCGGTTGAGAATTGCCTGCGACCAAAGCCGCTACCTGTATCTCCTGTGCGCGTGGAGAATTCAGCGCCGGAGCAGCAAACCAGAAAGAGTTGCTGCAAAACTCTCGATGATTCTGTCAAGATGGGCACGGCCGTTCAGAATCTTTTCAGCCCAGGCGGACTGCCCAATACCCACTACGGCTGAATTTGGTTTTACAATTTGTCCGGATATTCTAAAATTCGCTCATTCGTAACTGCTCGGAATGTACGGCACATTGCGTTGATGTTCTCGATTGCGATTGTTACCCAAAAGGGGGACCCATGGACTATGTCGTCATCGTGCTCCAAATCGTGATTGCTCTGGGAATTATTAATGTATGGATTTTGCGTCCCGGTAAATCCACCAACTGGCGTGGCGGTCAAGCCAAGAGTATGCGGGAAGAGTTTGCAGTCTACGGCCTCCCCGTATGGTTCATGTACCTGATCGGCTCTTTGAAGTGCCTGCTGGCCGCATTGTTGATCGCGGGTATCTGGATTCCGGTTGTAACCGTGCCCGCAGCGGTAGCCATGGCTGTTCTGATGCTCGGGGCCATTTCGATGCATGTCAGGGTGAAGGATCCCCTACAAAAAGCGCTCCCTTCCTTCACGATGATGGTACTTTCCCTGGCCGTGGCCGTGCTGTAACATCAAGGTCTGCCGGTTGGCATCGAGGACAAACCTGCAACTCTGGCCGATGCGGCCCAACAGGACGTCTCCTGCGCTCTGAGCGGCAGGTGCAGAACGAATGGAGCCCGACGCGTCGGGAATACGGCTCCCTCTGCCGCTCCCATGCCGAAGACGGACGCTACGACCCCCTGTTGAAGGCTCTGCCGGCAAGTGTCTGCCTGTACGATTGCGCCTTTTGCTACAACCACAGCGGAAACGACATCCCGATCGGTAAAGACATCCGGACGTTCCCTGATTGTGCGGCGCTTGGTCGGGGGTACACTGGGATGCGTGCAATCTCGGTCAACGTCAAGTGACTGCAATCCGGGACCGGGCTTCAGCCGGGTGCAATGCCCGATTCACTCGCACGATTCAGGAAAATAAGCCCTCGTGGACTCTTCCTGCGATCATGCGGCATGGCGTCCGACATCAGATTCCAGACCGGGTCAAGCCGCTTTCCGGCAGTAGTGCCGCAAAATGCCACCGGTTCGCTCGCGGCAGGTGACTTCGCCATCGGTGCGTCGGACTTCCCCGCCCGGCTCGACCGGTCTGTTGTCGAGCGCCAGGTGATTTCGCTCTGTGTGATACCGGGCCGGAAAAGCGACCACAGAGGCATGCGGCGATCTCCCCCCGAAAAAGGCCGTGCGTTCCAGGCAATCCTCCTTGACCGATCGCGTGAAGCGTTTACAAATCCGATTGACTATTCTACCGGCGTCGCCGTATATATGGAACCAAACGCACACCACCCCAAAAATGCGGCAATTGCATGGAGCTAGTGCCCCTGTCCCTTGTTCCGCTTCCCGCGCCCTTGGGGGGTGCCAAGCGTGGCCAATACCAAGTCGGCCGGAATTCACTAACGGGCCCAAACGTTTTGAGCCCGCCACAACCTGTCCCATAGTTCAGAGAGGAAGCCATGAAAATTCAGAAACTTGGAGGATATTCGGCAATCGTTTCGGTAGGCCTGACCATCATCCTTCTGGCAATAGCGCTGCCATTGGCCTCGCACTACGGTCTTACGGAGCCGGGCGCCGGCCTTGATCCGGCCAAAAGATTGGCGGCCTATTCGGGCTCGCCAGCGGCGATGCAAGCGATGGGCGTTTTGACTATTGTGCTCGGTATTCTTGGCCTGTTCGTCGCCGTAGCGCTTAAAGCGCGGATGCAGGCCAAGGCCCCCAATCTGATGCTCCTGCTGATCATTGCCGCATCCGCTACCAGTGCCCTGACAATCATCGGTGTGATGCTCGGCGTTCGCGGCCTGGCGGCAATGGAAAAAGCCGCCGATGTTTCGATGTACAAGCCTTTTCTTGTCATGTTGAGCGGTCTAGGCACCGCTTCAGACAACATCTCGGGCTGGGCGTCATTGCTGATTGGCATAGCCGCGATACGGACGCGTGCATTGCCGCGCTTCGTCGCCTACGTCTTCCTTGTCCTTGGCATCCTTGGGGTAATCGCATTCACCCTGCCGTCGATGTCGGGTACGGCTCCTGGCGTCATTGCAATAATTATCGGATTGTTGTACGCGATTGCCACGGTTTGGCTCGGCATCGTGCTTTTGCGGGATCGCCAGGCAAGCCCGGACAACATGCCGGCGGCGCAAGCCTGATCGGATACTCAGGGCCGTCCCGAGGGCTGCATTTCATGGATCAACCTCCCGCTTGCGCACGCGAGCGATGGCCAGATCCGTCACCGGTAACTTGGTAGTGCATCAGCCAAAGCCGACCGGAACAAGGGCGGCTTATTCCGGTCCTGTTCCTTGATGGCCACGCCGGAAACCGTCGGGAAGAGTCGTCGGCCGTGTTTTAAAAAGCGACAGGCCCGGCTTGCTGCGGGAGGGGATGGGGGAGCCACGGGGCTTTGTCGGGGTATGTTTCCGGGCCGGTTGAACATCCATTCCTTCGGTGGATCTCCGTAACCGCGCCGTATTCGATCGGGCCTTCCGGGGCCGGAACAGGCCGCGGGTGCCCGCTCGAAAACCGGAAGAACCGACAATGCCTGAAGGGGGACGGTGCTGTCGGTCGGAAGCGCTCGGTGAGCCCGGCCCTGCGGGAGGGGGCGACCCCCGGGCTGCATGCGGTCCCCTTTATTGGCCCGCGTACACCTTTTGCTGCGCCTCCAGGGTTTTCAGCTGTTTTTCGACCACCGTCTTGGCCTTGCCGGCGACTTCTCCCTGTTTTTCGGCAACCTTTTTCTGCATTTCGAGCGACGCCCTTTCCATCTGGATCACGACCGTCGCGCTGCGGGCGCTCTCGGGGCCGCTGACACTGGTTTCGGTTTGTTCCCAGCGCTTGATCGCCAGCTGGCGCTCAAGTTCGAAGGCCTGTTTCATGAGCGACGCGAGCTCCAGCCGCTTCTTTGCCAGATCGATCTCGGCCCCCAGGAGGGATTCCCGCTCTTCGTGCAGCTTCTTGCTCCGCTCCAGGGCCTTCTCCTCGTTTTTCAAGAGAAGCACTTCGGCGTCATTCTTTGCTCTTTGGGCCGATTTCATCCGGTCCTTGTTCTCCGAGATGGCCCGCTTTTGTTCGTCAATCCTCGAGGCAGCCAAGGATTTCTGGGACTCCCCGACACGTTCGGATTCCCTGGCGGACTCTTCCATCTGCTCCGCCAGCTGGATGTCCCGTTCGATTTCCGTTATGTCGCGCGGCTGAACAAGCATCAGGAACTTGTCCTGGGACGGCGCCACCACAACGGGGATGGTTTGATGGGAGGCAATTCCGATCGGCATCTGCGCGGCGACGGGTGCCTGGCTGCCGGACAGCAGAATGGAAGCTGCAACTAAGAATCCGTACATTTGGATACGCATACTCGTCTCTCCCTGCCAAAATTGTCCAGTGCCCTCCTGCCGAGTCGGGCTGTTCCAATGGTATACCGAAGCATCCCGTCCGTCCAGTTCAACGGAGGGCATGGGTCGAGAGAGAAATCCCGACGGCCGTGAGGGTGCCCGGCTGCTTTGGGCGAAACGGTCCTACGCGCTTTGGGGGGCAGGGATGCCCGCGGGACACGTGCCGACAGGCCCACGACGGCGCCGCCGGAGTTCGGGACCCCGGTTGTGCGCTCCCCAAATTTGTAGCGAAAACGGGTACGATGCATAGTACAATCCGGCCCGGAACTTCCCGGAAAAGCCGCCGTGCATCGCGGGCCTTGCCCGATGCCGCCGGGCGGTTGCCGACAGGGGGGCGCACGGAAACGGTTGCCTGTTCGCCCAGGGGATAGACCCCGAGGATTCACCTTCGCATGAAGACCGACACGAGGCCGAAAATCCCGCCGCCGCTCGATCCCGGTTTTCAGCCGGCGGCGCTTTTCACCCGCCGCTATGCAAAGGCGCTGCGGCAATCGGGTGCGGCGGAGCCGCTGGTCGTGGGCCTCGAGAGGGAGAACGGGCTGCTGTCGCGTTTCGAGATCGCGGTGCGGTCTTCGGACGACGCGGACACCTTCCGGTACGCCGAGCGGGTCGTCAAGTTCCTGCTCTGGTCGCGCGGCGCCTGGCGCCTGTGGCTGGGTGGCCCGCCGCCGGTCTGCGAGCGCATCCGGCGCTGCTATGCCGGCGCCGGCGTCCGCCGCTTCGACGCGGGATTGATGCGGCGGGTATACGGGAGGCCGTTCGATGTCCGGGTTGCGGATGCGCAATCCGTTCCGGACGCGAGGGAGGCGCCGACGCCCCTGGGGGGGCACCTGGACGGATGCCGCATCGGCTTCGACCTCGGAGCGAGCGATTTCAAGATCGCCGCGGTCTGCGACGGCAGGGTCGTCTACAGCGAGGAATCGCCCTGGGACCCGAGGGAGCAGGCCGATCCCGAGTACCATTACGGCCGTCTCAGCGACGGCCTGAAAAAGGCCCGGGCACACCTGCCGCGCGTCGACGCCATCGGCGGCAGTTCGGCGGGCGTGATCGTGGACAACAGGATCATGGTCGCATCCCTTTTCCGGTCGGTGCCGGATACGAAATCGGAACAGGCGACGAACCTCTTTTTGAGGCTCCGCGACGAATGGGGCGTGCCGCTGACGGTCGCCAACGACGGGGATGTAACCGCTCTGGCCGGCGCCATGTCGCTCGGGTCCAACGGCATGCTCGGGATCGCCATGGGATCGAGCGAGGCGGCCGGCTACATCAACCCCCGGGGATGCATGACGGGCTGGCTGACGGAACTGGCTTTCGCTCCGGTCGATTACAATGCGGATGCCTCCCGGGACGAGTGGTCCGGGGATTGCGGCGTCGGGGCGATGTATTTCTCCCAGCAGGCGGTCAACCGCCTGCTGCCTGCCGCCGGGATACGCCTTCCGGATGCGCAGCCCCTCCCCGAGCGGCTTGAACAGGTGCGGCGCCTCATGGCCCGGGGGGATCATCGCGCCGCCGGAATCTACGAAACCATCGGGGCGTATCTCGGCTACACCATCCCGCACTACGCGGATTTCTACGATTTCACGCACCTGCTGATCCTGGGCCGCGTCACCACGGGGCCGGGCGGCGACAGTATCCTGGAAAAAGCCCGGGAGGTTCTGAAAGCGGAATTTCCCGAAGAGGCGGAGAGGATTCATCTGCACGTGCCGGACGAGCAGAGCCGCCGGGTCGGCCAGGCCGTGGCGGCCGCAAGCCTGCCGTATTTGAAACAATGAGAGGGGACGGGTGTTTCCATGAAACTGCACCACGAAACCGCCGCTGTCTTCGTCCCGGACCGCATCCCCGTCGGGGACGCCCTCGGGCGCATCACGCACCTCGGCATCGGCGCCCACCAGGACGACCTGGAACTGATGGCGTTCCACGGTATCCTGGCCTGCTACGGCAGGGGGGATCTCTGGTTCGGCGGCATCACCTGCGCCGACGGAAGCGGCAGCTCGCGCGCAGGATTCTACGCGGGTTTCACGGATGCGGAGATGCGAGCGGTGCGGCGCCGCGAGCAGAATGCCGCCGCCGTCGTCGGCCATTACGGTGTGATGATCCAGCTCGACCATCCGAGCCGCGTCATCAAGTCCGCTTCCGATCCTTCGCTGAAAGACGACCTCGGAAGGATCTTCGGCCGCATGCGGCCGCAGGTCGTCTACACGCACAATCCGGCCGACAAGCACGAAACGCACATCGGGGTGGCCGTGGCCGCGATAGAGGCCTTGCGCCAGTTGCCGCGCGACCGGCGCCCCCCCAAGGTCTGGGGATGCGAAGTGTGGCGCAGCCTCGACTGGCTGCCCGATGGGGAGAAGGTGCTGATGGACGTCAGCGGACGCGACAACCTCGCGGCCGCGATCAGCGGCGTTTTCGATTCCCAGATCGCCGGCGGCAAACGCTACGATGCCGCCGCCATCGGACGGCGGTGCGCGAACGCGACGTTTTTCGAGTCCCACGCCACGGACAAAGCCACGCAGCTGATCTTCGGGATGGATCTGTCGCCCCTGGTCGAGGACCCGTCCAGGGATATCGTGGAGTACGTGACGGGTTTTGTCCGGAGGACGGAGCGGGAGATCAGGGAAAAACTTTCCGCCCGCCTGGGCAGGACCGCGGGCGCCTCCATCGGGGAGAGAACATGAGGACGCTTGTCCCCTCCGGCACGCGCCCGCACCGGAATCCCCCGATTGCCGCCGCTCTGGCGGTCTCTTTGGCCGTGGCGCTCGCGGCGGCTGCCTCGTCCTGCACCGGCCCGGCAGCCCGCCCTATTTCGGTGGGACCGGTTGAGGGAACGCTGCCGCTGGGATGGGGGCCGCTGCCGGAGGAGCGCACCGAGACGGCTCTCGCCCCGGGCGTCACGCTGACGACGATCGTGCGCGGTATCGTTTCCGATAACGACCATTGGACCCTCAGCGTCCTGGCGCAGGACGCCGGGGTTTCCGTTTCCCTGTTCCCCTCTCTGGAACAGGCAGAGCGGGCGGCGGCCGGGCTCCTGGATGCGGGATACAGGCCGGTATTGCGCCGGGAGCGCAACCCGGACTATGCCGACCTCCCCGCCGGAACCATCGGGTACAGCGTGCGGCTCGGATCCTACGCCACGCGGGACGCCGCCGGCCCGGACATGGATGCCCTGAACAGGATGGGATACCGAAGCTTCCCGGTATTTACGGGCGAGGACGGCGACCCGACCAGCGGGCCATGGGTTGTCCGGATTCTGACGATCGATCCCGGCATTTTCGACGGGGTTGTCGGAGCCACCCACGGCGCGTCGGTTGCCGGCCGGAGCACGGTCACAGATCTCGCCCTGCAGTCGGGAGCCCTGGCCGCGGTGAATGCGGGTTTCTTCGTCATGTCCCCCTCGGACGGGGTACCGGGTGAGCCCGCCGGCCTTTTCGTGGACCGGGGGAGAATCCTGAGCGAAGCCACCAACGGCCGCATCGCGATGGCGATGTTCAACCGGAACGAGCCCGGCGACGCAACCCGCGTCCGGTTCCAGCCTCTGACGACGACGATGCACCTTGTCATCGACGGGCACCGTGTCCGCCCGGTGGACGGGATCAACCGGAAACCCGGAGTGATCCGCAACTGCGGGGGATCGGGGGATTTCCCGACCGATCTGCCGATGCACGACCATACCTGCACGGACCCGGACGAACTCGTCGTCCTGACGCCCGAATTCTCCAGCGCCACCCCGGCCGGAGACGGCGTCGAAGCGGTCGTCGACAGCACAGGGCGCGTCACCGGGCTGCGCAGCCGCACCGGAGGCGGAGTCCCGGACGGCGGCCTGCTTGTCCAGGGCATCGGCGCGGAAGCGGACTGGCTGGCGGCGCATGTTCCCGCCGGCTCCAGCCTCCGCCTGGAGACGCGCGTGGCCGACGCCCGGGGGGAGACGGTGACCTTCGATGCGAACGACTATGCCGTCAACGGCGGGCCGGGGCTCGTTGTGAACGGCCGCCCGGATATCCGGCCGGTTTCAGACGGGTTGGTGCACCCGCAGGACCCGTCCTTTTTTCTGCGCTGGGGCGTCCGGCGCAATCCGCGCACCATGGCGGGCGTGGACAACGGGGACCGGATCCTTCTCGTCACGGTGGACGGGCATCAGCCAGGGTACAGTGTCGGGGTGTCGCTCGCAGAGGGGGCCGAACTCATGATCGGACTCGGCGCCGTTGCAGCCATGAACCTCGACGGGGGAGGGTCCACCGCGATGGCGGTCCACGGAAGGCTGGTCGGAACGCCGTCGGATCCCAGCGGTGAACGTGCCGTAGGCGATGCGATTGTGGTGCGATAGCGCAATCGCACGCAGCGGCGCATGCTTATGCTGCGGGGCGCACAGCCTCCGGCCGGGGACCCGTCGTCCTGCCTCGGGCGCCGCGGTGGAAAATCCTGTTCGGGCGGGCATATTCGTTGTAGCATCGCACGAAACGTCCCGTTCGGGCCGGAGGGGTTCTCCCCGGGCATGACACGGGATCCGGAGAAGCCTATGCGATCAGGAATGCGTTGGACCGGCATTGCCTCGTTTCTTCTGCCCGTCATCCTGCTGCCGGCGGGTTGTTCGCGTTCCGTGCCGATTGCGCCGGGCTCCGAATCCGTCCCGGGCCTGGAGTACGGAGAATCCCGGGAGGTGTCGCGGCTCGAGGATCCACGCATCGACGAGTCGAGCGGCATCGCCAGGTCCATCCGCTACAGGAACGCGTTCTGGACACACAACGATTCGGGGGACACTGCCCGCATATTCCTCGTCGGCGCCGACGGCAGGACACGCGCCACAGTCGGCCTCAGGGGCGCGTCGGCCGTCGACTGGGAGGATATAGCCTCCTACGGGCTCGGGGACGAGAGTTATGTAATGGTCGCCGATGTGGGCGACAATGCAAGGAGGCGATCCGGCCTGGACCTCTACGTTGTCCGGGAATCCGGCCTGGACATCCCCCCCGGGGGGGATGGGGCTCCGGGCATCGAAATCGAACCGGATTGCCACATCCGCTTCTCCTTCGAGGACGGGCCCCACGATTGCGAGGCCGTGGCCGTCGATCCCACGGAATCCGCCATCTATCTCGTCGCCAAGGATGCGGGGGAAGGCGGAGTCTATTCCATGCCCCTGCCGCCGGGCGGGTCCGGGGAGCCTTCCATCGCCCGGCGGGTTGCTTCGATACCGGTGGGCTATGCGACGGCGATGGACATCTCGCCGGACGGGCGCCGCGCCGTCGTGCTGACCTATGGCGACGCCTTTGAGTTTGCCCGCGGCGGCGGCGAGACCTGGGCCCGGGCCTTCTCCCGTGAGCCCCGCCTCATCAGGACGCCGAAGCGGCCCCAGGGCGAAGCCGTCTGCTACGGCCCGGACGGGAGGACCCTGTACCTCACCAGTGAAAACGCGCACCAGCCCTTATGGGAAATACCCGTTGTCGGGAACCCGTAGGCGTCTGCTGCAGCAATCCCGCACGCTTGATCCACAGGCGCCGGGGTGGAGGCGGGGGATCGCCGCCCTACCGGTTGCTCAGCAGCATGAAAACCAGGATCGCCGCGAGCGCTGCCAGGACCGTCAGGATGATTTTCCAGGTGCTCTTCGGGTACTGGCCCGCAATCAGGCCGGTGCAGCCGTTGGCCAGGACCTGGAAGGTGCGCCGGCCGTAGGTATACGAGAGAAGCCAGATGGGCACGAGGATGTGCTTGAAGGTTTTGTCCGAGTAGTTCGGCCCGATACGGAGATTGCGGTACGTATCGCCCGGCACCTCGCGCCCGCAAAGCTCCATCAGCGCCCTGTCCATCGCCGCGCGGCCCTTCTGGGCCGCATCCCGCAGGGCCAGCTGGTAGTGTTCGACGACGTGCCCGGCCAGGTAGCCCGTGTCGTAAGGGACCAGATCCTTGGTGGGGAAGGGCTCCACCTGCCCCAGAAGGCTGAGGTCCACGCCCTTGGTGCCGGGCACCGGCTCGTCGTCGAAGAAGTGGCTGATTTCACCGGAGGCCGGCTCCCACCGGACCTTCTGGACCTGCCGCACCTGGGGCCTGCCCTGGCTGTCCCGGAATTCTTCACGGACGTAGTAGTAGTGCCCCGCTTCGGCCGTCCACCGGCAGCGGACCTTCGCGTCGAAGGTCCAGTAGGGCAGATAGATGCTCTTGATCCGGTCCAGGAGCGCTTTGGACTTCAGGGCCCGCGGTGCGAACCACTTGCTGCCGTACCAGCTCCGGATGCGGTCGCGCACCTGGCTCTCGGAAATCCGGAACGGCAGGATGCTTTGCGGGCTGATGGGGGAGCGGATCTCCTGGTAGTCGACCAGGGCGGGGGAACCGCAGAACTCGCAGTTCTGCCCCACGCGCGCCGGGTCGAAGAGCATCACCGCCTTGCAGCTCTGGCACTGGACGCTGCGTCGTTCGGTCTCTAGGACGCTCTCCTGCTCGGGCAGCTGCCGGAGCATCGCGTCCAGGTCCAGTTCCTGGACCTTCTCCCGGTCCTTCGGCAGCTCGGCGGGCGATTCGGTCCCGCAGAAGGGGCATACGAGCTTCTGCTTGCCCGGGTTCCATTCGGCCTGCGCGCCGCAGGCCGGGCACGGGTGCTTGCTGAGGGTGGGGATATCGGCCACGAACGCCTCCGTGAAGTCCGGTGGCGGGGGCGGCCAAGGGCCCCCCCCGCGTCCTGTCCGGAAAGGGACGGCCTACTGCGCCAGGTACTCTTCGAGCGCAGCCCGGGTCACGCGGTAGCTGGAGCCGATTTTCTTGGACTTGAGCTCGCCGGATGTGATGATGGCCATCACGTCCGGTTCCGGCACTCCGAGCAGCTTCGCCACGTCGGCGGGCCCGAGCAGTTCCAGGGGGGGCGCTGCGGCGCCCGCGGCCTGGCCCGTCTTCATGGCCGCGTCCGCCTGCGGCTTCATCAGGCCCTCCTGCATCATCTGCTGGGCCATCCCGAAGCCCACGGCGAGCTCGGCGGCCGTGCCGCCGGCGCCCGAGCCGCCGCCCTCCATTCCACGGGCCATCTGGTACTTGACGAAGTCGTTGAGGTTGCCGACGGCGGCCATCCCGGACCGTTTGTCGATGGCTTCCTCGACTTCCTGCGGGACGGACACGTTTTCGACAATGAAGCTCGTGATTTCCAGCCCGTACTTCGCACCGACGACGGGGTTGATGATGGGCAAGAGCGCCTCGCCGAGCTCCGAATGCCGCGTGGCCACGTCGAAGACGGGCACGTGGGATTCGGCCAGCGACTCGCTGAACACACTGACCATGCGCGAGCGCATGGTGTCGTCGAATTCCTCGAGACGGAAATTCTGGTCCGTGCCGGCGACCTCCTTCAGGAAGAGTCTCGGATCGACGATCCTGAAGTCGTAGGTGCCGTAGGCGCGAAGCCGCACGATGCCCAGGTCCTCGTCGCGCGCCATGATCGGGTTGGCCGTCCCCCACTTGTTGCCGGTGAAGAGCCGGGTGCTGACGTAGTAGACGTCGGCCTTGAAGGGCGAGTTGAAGCCGTACCGCCAGGACTTGAGCCTCGTCAGCACCGGGATGTTGTCCGTGGTCAGCGTGTGCTTGCCCGGGGCGAAGGTGTCGCCAAACTCTCCCAGGTACATAAACTGCACAACCTGCGATTCGCGGACAATCAGCTGGGCGCCGTTCTTGATGGCTTTATCCTCGTCCGGGTAGCGGTAGGAAAGCGTATCGCGCGAATCGTCCGTCCATTCGATAAGGTCGATGAGCTCGCCCTTGATGAAATCCAGAATCCCCATGTCAGGCTCCTCTCAGAAAAGGATCGTGTCCCGGTCCGTCGTCTGCCGTTGCGGTCTTTGGCGGGAACCTGCCTCCGTTCGGCACATTCTGCGGTGCGCATGGCGCGCCCGTTCCCAGCGCTGCTGAACCGATCATACTACCACCGGGTCCGGGGCCGTAAGAATAAAGTTGCCGCCCCGCATCAGGCCCGGATGCGGCCTTCGGCTGAAAGCCCGGCGGGGCGGCATGAGAAAACCATTACAATGTCTGACGGCGCCGGCCGATACGGTGACTGGCGCCTCGCGCGCGCCCGCAGACACCCGGTGCGGCCTTTTGGCGTATGCCCTATGTCCGGCAGCGGGTGCGGCGCGGCGCTGGAATTGCGGCCTCGGCCGATGTACATTAGGGGAGACTTTTTCGCGGAGAACAACCTATGGGACGCATGTTCGGTACGGATGGTGTTAGGGGCATTGCCAATGTTCACCCCATGACGGCGGAGATGGCGCTCGAGATCGGCCGGGCCGCCGCCTATGTCTGCAAGAAACATCCCAAGCAACGGCACACGATCGTCATCGGGAAGGATACGCGGATCAGCGGCTATATGCTGGAGTCGGCCCTGACGGCGGGGATCTGTTCGATGGGGGTGGATGTCCTGCTGGCGGGGCCGCTGACCACTCCCGGGATCGCCTTTATCACGCGCAGCATGAGGGCGGACGCGGGCATCGTGATATCCGCCTCCCATAATCCCTACCAGGATAACGGGATCAAGATATTCTCGCGCAACGGTTTCAAGCTTCCCGACGCCGAGGAGGATGCGATAGAAGACCTGATCACCTCGGGACGGATCAAGGATATGCGGCCGACCGCCGCTGAGATCGGGAAGGCCGCCCGCATCGACGACGCCAACGGCCGGTACATCGTGTTCTGCAAAAACACGTTCCCCGAGGACCAGGGGCTGGAAGGCATGAACATCGTGCTCGACTGCGCAAACGGGGCCACCTACAGGATAGCTCCGACGATTTTCTCCGAACTGGGCGCCGCGGTGACCGCGATCCACTGCGAACCCAACGGGGTGAACATCAACGACCACTGCGGGTCCCAGCACACCGAGGACCTTAGCGCCAAGGTGCGTGCGGTCGGTGCCGACGCGGGCCTTGCGTTCGACGGCGACGGGGACCGGCTCATAGCCGTCGATGAAAAGGGGGCGCAGATCACCGGCGACCACGTGATGGCGATCTGCGCGAACATGTACAAGGAACTCGGCCTGCTCAGCAACAACCTGGTCGTGGCGACGGTCATGAGCAATTTCGGGTTCTTTTCCGCCCTGAAGCGCCTGGGGATCCAAGAAGGCGTCAGCAGGGTGGGCGACCGGTATGTGCTCGAGATGCTGCAGGAGAAGGGCGGCGTGCTCGGGGGCGAGGAATCGGGCCACGTCATCTTCCTGGACCGCCACACCACGGGAGACGGGATCATCACCGCCCTGCAACTGCTGCGGGCCATGAAACGGGATGGGCGGAAGCTTTCAGAAATGGCCCAAATCATGACCCTGTCGCCGCAGAAGATCCACAATGTCGATGTCAGGGACAAGCCGCCGCTCGAGGACATTCCCGAACTGCAGAAGGCCATCCGGGAGGCGGAGGCGGAACTGGGGGACAGGGGAAGGGTCCTGATCCGGTATTCAGGCACGCAGGCCATGTGCCGCGTCATGGTCGAAGGCCCCACCCAGCAGATGACCGACCGTCTGACCCGGACGCTGGCCGACGCCGTCAGGAGATGCATCGGGTAGAGATCCGGGATCCGATCCCACTACATGCAAAGGACCGAAGCCATGCCATTTACAGTCGTTGTTACGCGTGATTTTGATCATATGAGCGAAGTTGCGGCCGCTTTGGTCGTCGAGGATATCCGCCGGGCGCTCGCGTCAAAGTCCGCCTATGTTCTGGGCCTGGCTACGGGGAATTCCCCGACCGGTTTGTACAAGCATCTGGCCAAGGCGGCGAATGCGCGCACGTTCGATGCGTCGAAGATCGTCAGCTTCAATTTGGACGAGTACATCGGGCTTCCGGGCGAGAATGCGCAGCAACGGGCCCTGCACAAGGAAAGCTACAGCTTTTTCATGATCCAGGAGCTGTTCGGCCTGCTCGAGGCCAAGTTCCGGGAGACCAGCGTGCCGTGGGGCACCCTGATCGACCAGAAGCTCCTGGCGGCGGAGCTGCAGTCGAATCCGGGCGACTGGAAGCTGGAGGGGAGCGACCGGGGGAAGGCCGTCGTCATCAGCCGGGGCGCCCGATCCGAGTACCTCCGGTGGATCCAGGGGGACATCCTGGACGGGTACGCGAATAAGATCGCCGGGTGCGGGGGCGTGGATCTGCACATCATCGGAGTCGGCGGCCGGGGCCATGTCGGCTTCCACGAGGCCGGCATCCCGTTTGCGGGGAATCCGATGATCCTGGTCAAGCTCGACGACGACACCATCGCCAATGCCGTGGCCGACGGGCACTTCGCAAGCAGGGAGGACTGCCCGTTGTACGCCGTCTCCATGGGGGCGGAGCTGGTCTACGGGGCGAAGACGGTGCTCTTGCTTGCCAACGGCACGCGCAAAGCCTCCGCCCTGGCGGATGCCCTGATGATGGAGCCGGACTGTTCCGTGCCCATATCCTACGGCCACTTCCTGTCCAGAAACGGCGGCCGCATGGTGTGCATTATCGACCGTCTGGCCGCGGCGAAGGTTCTCGAGCATGCCGACCTTCTCGAAAAGCGCGGCATAGAGCTCGAAGACCGCAGCGATCAGAGCGCATCGGTCGCGGTGGCCGGCCTGCAGTTCTCCAGAAACCCCGACACCTGCCTCCTGGGCTAGCCGGGGATCGCCGCCAGGAAGCCGTCGAACGGAACAACAGGCCCCCGCCGGGACCTCCCGTTCCCGCACCGGTCCTGTCGTGCAAGCCGGCCGATTGGGGGGCCTGCAATCCGGCCCGGTATCGGAAGGTTCGGGCCGGGCACCGCCGGTTCCGGATCACCGGGCGGACCCTTCCAGCCCGATTTCCCCGGCGACGGTCCGCATCCCCATGATGGTGTCGGTGATGAGCTGGGGGAGGCCCGTCCCCAAAAGGGCGGCGCCTGTACCGATGATCTCGCGGTCGACGCCCGCGGCGAACCTTTTGTCCTTCCATTTCCTCAGAACCGACCCGGCATCCATGTCCAGGATGCTTCGCGACGGCCGCACGAGCGCGGAAGCGGCCACCAGGCCCGTGAGCTCGTCAACGGCGTAGAGCGTCCGCTCGAGCAGGCTCCGGGGCCGCACGTCCGAGCACAGGCCCCATCCGTGGCTGGCGACGGCCCGGATATAGTCTTCGGGTCACCCGGCCGCGCGGAGCAGCTCCCGGCTTTTCCGGCAGTGCTCTTCGGGGAACCGTTCGTAGTCCAGGTCGTGCACCAGGCCGATGACGCCCCATGCATCTTCATCCTCCCCGTTTTTGCGCGCCATGTGGCGCATGACGGCTTCGACGGCAAGCGCGTGCCTGATGAGGCTTTCGTTTGCGGTGTACCGGCGAAGCAGCTCCAGGGCCTCCTGTCTCGAGGGCGTGTGGGTGTCCATTGCGGGGAGTATATCCGCTTGCCCGCCCGAACACAAGGCGGCCCGTGATAGGATAGGGGGCGGGGGCTGCAGGCGCGTGCGCCGGCAGAAGCCGTCCCCTGCCGGGACGGCCCCGCATTTGAAAATAAACAGGAGGGACGTGCCATGCCCACTATACAGGAGTACAACCGCTGGGGCGAAGAGATGGCCCGGCTGCTGCGCTTGTCCACCTCGCCCATCGCGGTCAAAATGCTGAAATCGGAAGCCGGAATCCCCAAGGGCGCCCTCAGGCCGAAGAGGGACCAGAACCGGCATTATGCCCAGTGCCAGGTCTTTGGCCTCGCCAGGAGGAACCGCCTGACCGTGGCCATGCTCCGGGAGGACAACTGGTGCCTGGGGCCCCCGATGGCCTACGGGCTCGTCGATGCCGGGGATGTGCCTTCGGGCGTCGGCCCCGAATACAAGCGCTTCGAGGTCGGCAGGTATATCGGGATCCTGACGGGCCCGCTCGAGTCGGCCGCATTCAAGCCGGACCTGGTCCTGGTCTATGCCGACACCCATCAGCTGAGGAGCATGCTTCTGTCGCTCAGGGAGGAGGAAAAGCCGAAGGTGCGGTCCAATTTCTTCCCCATCTCCTGCGCCTTTGCCGTCACCCACCCGATTCTGGAGAACGCGTACTGGATCAACCTGCCGGATCCGGGCGAGTACGTCCGGGCGCTGGCCCAGCCCGGGGAGCTGATCTTCTCCATCCCGGCCCGGAAGATGCCCGGTTTCATCAGGGGTTTGAGGAAATTCTACAGGGAATCCATGTTCGCCGACGAGCAGATGCTGATGCAATCCGATTTCTCCCAGCCGGAAATCTACCGGAAGCTGTTCGGACGCTGGGGGATGGAGCACAGCTGAAGCCGGGCGCGCCCCGGGGCCGCGCCCGGGTTACAGGTTGTGCTCGCTCCTGTTGATTACATCGTCCTGAATGTCGGGGGAGAGCTGGGTGAAATAGGCGCTGAATCCCCCGATCCGGACGATCAGGTCGCGGTGGTTTTCCGGGTGCACCTTCGCGTCCCGCAGTTCGTTCGTGTCGACCATGTTGTACTGGATGTGGGAGCCGCCGTTGGCCATGAAGGCGTCGGTGTAGGCCGCGAGCTTGTCGATGCTCCCGCTGCTTCCGAGCATGGAGGCGGAGAATTTCTGGTTCAGGACCGAGGCGTAAGACTCCCGGAAGCCCGCTTTGAGCGCCGAGCGCAGCACGGCGGTCGGCCCCTCCCTGTCGGCCCCCCGCATCGGGGAGACAGCGCCGTCGTTCAGGGGCTCGAACGCCTTCCTGCCGTTGGGCAGCGCCCCCACGCCGAGCCCGCCGAAATAGTGCCAGGCGAGCCCCTCCCTGGCGATCATGAACCTGCGGAAAGGGGCGTTATCGTAGCTGCGGATGATGCTCCGGGAGTCCTCGCCGATTCTTTTGGCCAGCAGGTCCACTTCGTCGATATCGTTGCCGAATTTGGGCTGCGCCAGGCACAGGCGCCGGATTTCCTCGCCGCGCGGGCCCTCGAAGTCGCTGTCGAGCGCCCCCAGAAGCTCGTCCATCGATAGCGTCCCGCCGTCGTAGACCAGGCGCCGGACGGCCATGAGGGAATCGGCGACGTCGATGATGGCCCGATCGGAAATCCCGAACATGCTCGTCTCCGGGTCCGGGATCAGCAGATCCTGCCCCAGGTCCATGCAGCTCTGGATCCCCACGGTCGACAGAAACGGGAGCCTCATGTGCTTGGCCTGCTCCTTGCGGGCGATCGAGGCCAGCCAGAAAATGCGGTGCGTGATGAACCGGTGCTGCCGCATCAGGGCCTCATACAGGTCCTCGAATCCCTTGAAATCCCTCGGGTCGCCCGTGGCCAGCCCCGTCTGTTTCCCGTGGACGTCCACGCCGTTGTGCAGGACCAGATGCAGCATGGCGGCCATATTGCAGGCGGCGATGCCTTCGGCCCCGTAGTGTTCGGCCCTGGAGGGGAGGCAGGGATAGACGCAGCCCAGGCCGCACCACTCCGCGGCCTCCTCCATGGGGATGCCGTCCTCGAGGAAGCGGGCGATGACGACTTCGTCGTTCTCAAACAGCGGGATACCCCCTTTCGTGGCCATGTTCGTGCGGATGGCTTTGTTCATGAGCCACGCGGGGGTGTTGCGGTTCCACCGCAGCCCCACGGTCGGGGAGGACAGCTGCAGCAGCCCGACGACGTGCAGGAAAAGGTAGCTCAACTCGTTCGAACGGTCGGCCCCGGAAGCGTCCACGCCGCCGACCATGGCGTTGTTGATCCCGAAGTTGATCTGGTGCGATTCCATGGAGCTTTCCGAGGAGACGAAGGTCTGCGTCCCCCACCGGCCGATGAGTTCGGCCAGCAGGTCCGCGGCGTCCTCGAGCGTGATGGCACCGCCGGTGATGTCCCGGATGAAGTAGGGGTACAGGTACTGGTCGCCCCGGCCCCACTGCGGGTTGTTGTGCATGGGGTGCTCGTAGTTCTTGCACACGCCGACGATGGCCATCGACTGCAGGGCTTCATGGAAGGTCCTGGCCGGATGCTCCGGCACGCGGTCGCAGGCCGCGGCGATCCGCAGCAGCTCGGCCCTGCGTTCGGGCCTCGTCTCCTCCCCGGCCATGACCCGGGCAAGGTCCGCGTACCGGCGGGCATGGCGGATGGCCGCCTCGCAGACGATGATGGCGGACTTCCAGAAGTACAGCCTGTCGATGTCGCTGTCCCGGTTTGCGACGAAGGCATCGATGTGCCCGCGGGCTTCCTCGATGAAGCCCCCGAGGCCCCTTTCGAGGATCTTCTTCCACATCAGGACGGAGGTGGTCTGCCCGAAGATGCCGGTGTCCAGGGTCGGGTCCTTCAGTTTGGCCGCTTCGGCATCCCGTATCCAGCCGCCGTCGGCCGCTTCCCATGCCCGGTAGGTCCTCTCGGGTGCCGTCCTGCCTCTGAACTCCCTGGCACTGGCGCGGAGAGTCTCGATGCTTTCGCGGTCCAGGCCGACGTTGGCGTCCATGGTGATCCGTATTTCGTCGGTGTCCTTCCAGATGCCCGGGATGTAGTCGCCGCAGACGTCGATCGACGTCATGCACCCCAGGACGGCGGGGGTCAGGCGGCCCGCTAGCATGTCGTAGTCGTGGATGCGTATCTCGACGTTCTCGACGATCTTTTGGAACAGGAGGGCGCGCCGCAGCTGGATGTCCTCCCCCTCGGTTTCTGTCCAGGATTCGACGGTCCACCGTTCCCTTTCGGCGAACAGCCTCCACCCGGCTGCCTGCATCGCCCGCTTCCATTGCTGGATGCGGGCGCCGGGTTGGAGCGCGTCGATCCGGTCGAGCAGTTGCGTGTCGATTGCATCCATATCAGGCTCCGATCGTCGGTTCAGCGTGAGACCGTGCAGCGGATGCCACGGTCCAGGTACGCCGATTGCACCGAGTGCACCCTCGGGTCGCCCGCGGCCTCGGTGCGGTCCATGGGGCAGGGCATGTGGAGGGCCCTGTACTTGCCCTGACCCATCCGGTGGTAGGGCATCAGCTCCAGTCTACCATCCCCCGCGCCCAGGCCGGAGAGAAATGCCGCGGTCGCCTCGATGTTCCCGGCGTCGTCGTTGACCCCCGGGATCAGCGGCTGGCGGAACACGACATCGGCCCCGTACCCGACGAGCCGTGCGGCATTGTCGAGGATGAGGCCGTTGGGCTGCCCGGTGTGCCTGGCGTGCACGCCCGGATCCATGTGCTTGAGGTCGAACAGGAAATGGTCCGTAACGGGGATGACGTGAAGCAGCGCTTCCGGCGCGGCGAATCCGCATGTCTCGATGCAGGTGCCGATCCCCCCCTCCCGGCAGCGCTCGAACAGCTCCCGGACGAATCCGGCCTGCCGAAGCGGCTCGCCCCCCGAAGCCGTCACGCCCCCGCCCGACCGGTCGTAGAAGATCTTGTCGCGCCGCACGGCGTCCCAGACTTCGGCGACCGTCATCGGCCTGCCGTAGCGGACCAGGGCGCCGTACCCGCACGCGTCCAGGCAATGTCCGCAGGCGTCGCACCGGGCGTAGTCGATCCGGTGCAGGCGCTCTCCGGTGCGGATGGCTCCGCGCGTGCACGCTTCGAGGCATTTGCCGCACTGGGCGCAGAGGGCCCCGATGAATCCGATTTGCGGTTCCGGCGCCAGGCACTCCGGGTTCGCGCACCACCGGCACGACAGGGGGCAGCCCTTGAAGAAGACCACGGTCCGTATCCCCGGCCCGTCGTGGATCGAAAAGCCCTGGATATTGGTGATGACGGACCTGGGCGGTGCCGAGATGCTTCCGTTGCGCGCCATGACGGCAGGTTCCCTGGCCCCTATGTGGGGGGGACGCTTTCGAAGATATTCTGCCGCAGCATGGCGATCTGGAATACCGGCCTGTCGATTTTCCTGAAGCAGAGCCCGCCGTGCTCCACCCCGGCGGGTACGTGGATGAAGCATGTCCTGGTGATCGTCGTCTTCTTGCCGTCGATGACTAGGTCGATCTCCGCCCCCAGATCCCCGAGGTCGTCCATGTTGCTGCCGACAAAGCCGAGGATCTCGTCATGGTCGTGGCGGTGGACGGGATGCACGGTAGGGACCGATCCCTGCACCCACACGGCTTCAACGTAGAAGGATCCCGGGACGATGCGGTCGTCCATGTAGATGATTCTGTGAATGGGTTCGGGCGCCTTGGCAGGTTCCCGCCCGGCACCCCCGCTTTCGAAATCGTGAACGCCGGGGGGCAGTTGGGTGTTGGTGCAGACGACCGCTTCGGGTTTCGCTTTTGCGTCGGGCATGCGTGGCTCCTCTTGGATAGGCAATCCGTACGTTGCGCGCCCGCGCGAACGGGGCGCACCGATATTAGATTCCAGTCCCCCGGCGCTTGTCAATGAGTTGTCCGGCCCCTGCGGGCGTTTCCGCCGAGTGCCGGCAACCGGTATCGGGGGCGGGGGGATGGCGGGCGGTTCGAATCCGGGCGGGGCATTAGGGAAACCGCACCCCCCGGAGCAACTGCCGGGCTGCAACCGATTTCGGTTGCAGCCCGGAGGTTGGGTATAGCATGCATCCGCTTGGCGGACCGGCCGGAACCGGCAGCATTACCGCCACGGATCGATTTCGATGGACTGGCCGGGACGCATCCCGCCCATGCTGAAGTAGTTGTTGTTGGACGCGCCCGTGACGACCAGGGTGAACGCGCTGCCCATGCCGAAGCCGCCGAAGCCTCCGAATTTCGCCTTCGGTTTCGCGGCCGACTGGCCGGTCACGTAGGCGGTGAAATCCTCGACCGTGTTGTAGCCGGCGTCCTTGACGAAATTGGCGATCGGCGGGCTCAGTACGGCGATGGTCCCGAACATACTGTCCTGCTGGTCGAAGATGTCCCTGATGATCTTGGGGTAATCCATGGTCGTGCCCCAGACGTTGGCTTTCCAGTTCTTGGCGGAAAGAACGCCCCAGCCCGTGAACAGGGTGATGATGTTCTGGCCCTTTTCAAAACCCTTCCGTACGGAGAAGGGCTCGAAAGGCGAGTTCTCTTCGTTTTCCGCGATGATGATGTTGATCGCGTTCATGGGATTCCCGACCGTCCCCATGTAGGTCGTGCCCACCTTGCCGCAGTTGCCTCCGTTGATCGACAAGAGGTTCCACGCCCTTCCGATGGTCGTGTTGGCGTGGGCGTAGGGCCCCATCGCGCCGACGTCGTAGTTGAGGCCCACTTCGTCGCGGATGTCTCCGTTGATGACGGCTCCGGCCATGAAGCCGTTGTCGGAGACGTTCACCCCGGTCTGCCCGGTCGAGCCGATCGCCAGGATGATCGGGAAGTATTCCGGTTTGGCGCCGGACATGACGGCGCTGATGGCGGCCGTCTTCACCGTGTAGGTCCACGTTTCGCCGGCGTCCGAACCCGGGTTCATTCTTCCGAGCATCTCGTCGGGAGCGTGGCTGGTGGCCTTGAGCATTTCGTCGACCAGCGCTTCGGTCGGCAGGATGACGGGCATGAAGTCGGTGTACCTCTTCTCGAGGAACAGCTTCTGGAGTTCGGCCGCCGTTCCGGAGTAGGTGGCCGGACCGAGAGAGCGCTTCCACTCCCCCGTCTGCTTTTCGTCGGCCGTCAAGGGTTTGGTGATCTTGTCGACGATTTCCTGGGCAACGGGCTTGCCCGTGATCGGGTTGTTGCCGTAGACGACGGCTTTGCGCAGCTGCTCGCCCGTCTTGCCCCATACGGGGCCGAGGATGTACTGAATCCGGATGCCGGGCATGCCCTTGGCGTAGCCGACGTCCGTCAACTGCTCCTGGAATTCTCTGAGAACGACTGGGATGGCGGGTTTCTTGTATCGCGACTCAAAATCGATGGCTAGACCTTAAACCAGCATGAAAATTGAATGAAACCTTGATAAAAGGCCTGAAA
>CAZYXB010000044.1:0-24148 GCA_964651155.1 uncultured Acidobacteriota bacterium
GGCACCCAGTTGTATCTTCCGCGGGCATGTAGGTGTATCCGCGGCGCCCGTCGTCTGTTGACTTTTTCACGGACCATTTTACGATGGTGTAGAAAATGGCCGGAATCAGATCACGGTCGCATCCGCATTCAGTAGCCGCCGAAATCGACCTCGACGATTTCGTGCCGGTTCCCGCGTTCCTCCTCCGGCGGCGGGGTCCAGTAGTCCCCGTACAGATGTGCCAGATACTCGTGGCTTTTCCCGATCGACGTGAAGGGTTCCTTTTCAAATTCCATGGTTTGCAGGTTTTCCGCCCATTCGCGCCGGATGGACTCCTTCCGATAGCCGTAGGCGCCGCCGAAGGCCGCGATCTTGTCCGTAGGCCTGTCGTTGTATCGAGTCATCTGACGCAGGAACCTCCGGTGCAGACGATCGTAGGACATCATTCTGGAACATTGTTTCAGAATACGGTAGAGGAACTTTTTGAAAAAGTCCCCGCGCTTCCACGGCGCGTACCCGGATTTTGCCAGAAGCAGCCTTTTCCAGATGTAGGTCGCCACGTGCTGCCGGACGCGCCCGGGCCAGTGGTCGGGTATGTTGTCGAAAGGGAATATGTCGATGAATATGCCGCCCGGCAGGCGGGTCCCCGCCGCTTTGGATTCGACGTATCGGGTGCCGTTCAATATCATTTTCGAATACGGGTGCGGGTGCTCCCGGTCCGAATCCCAGTTTTGCAGACGGTATCGGCCCGGCAACTCCTTGCGCGCGATCTGCAGGAAGGATTCATAGCCGTTGCGCAACATGCCGATGTCCAAATCGTCGTCCCACGGGATGAATCCGCCGTGGCGAACGGCCCCAAGCAGGGTCCCCGCGATCAGGAAATAGGGGATGCCGTGTCTGTCGCACAGGTTCCTGACTTCGACGGCCATGCCCAACTGCAGGAGTTGGACATGGCGCAATGAACGATAGTGCATGCCACCCTCGCGGCGGGGTTTCCTCCGCCCGTTCCATTGTCCACGATCGGGCCGTCGTTTTCCATCCCCATCCGCCGACAGACGGTTGTAGGCCCCCCATGGGCCGTCGGCCGCCACGGGGGTGCCCCGATCCCAGGGCGCGTTTCCCGGCAGGCCGGGAGGGCCCGGGGGAGGAAAACGGTGGATTCCAGGGTGCGGAGTTCGGGTATAATGACCTATCGGCGCCGCCCGGGCAGCCCGGAGGCTTCCCGGCGGACGCGCGTTACATTTTCCCGGCCCCTGTCCCCCTATGCCTGACTCCCGCGGCCGGATCCGATAGCAACGTTGGCGCGGTCAATGAAATGAGGAGGTGCAGTTTGAAACACAAGCTGTGGTCCGCAACACTCATGGTTTCTCTCGTCGCGGCATCGACGGCGGCCTATCCTTCGGAAAAACTGACGGTGCTCAACCCGACGCCCCCGAACAGGATGGTCGACCGCACGCCGCTTGCCCCCCGGCTCGACGCGCTGGAAGGGAAGACCGTATTCCTGGTGGATCTCGGCTGGGGAGGGCCGCAGGCGGCTCCCAGCATTTATGCGGAAATGAAAGCCTGGCTTGCCCGGAACATGCCTGGAGTCAGCGTCGAGATCCGGGGGATCCAGGGCTCCTACATGCAGGACCAGCCGGAACTCTGGAAGGAAATAAAGGAAAAGGGCCATGCGGCCATGATAGGGATATCCGGTTGAGACAGCTGCACATCGGCCGTGAGCCGGTACTGCAAGACGCTCGAACAGAACTACGGCATCCCGACGGTCGGCGCCGCGGCGTCGAACATCGTGGACTACGCCCGGGGGCACGATTTCGAGTACACGAACGGATCGCCTATCCGGTACATCGCGTTCCCCTTCCCGGTGGCCGGGCAGCCTCAATCGGTCCACCACGCCTATGTTTTTGAGGGCAAAGACGTCCTCGGCGGGAAACCGATGATGCGGGCGTTCGTCGACGCCCTGACCGTTCCGCTGACCGACGGGGAGCGATACCGGGGGCCGGCGCCCGAGCCTCCCAAGGCGGAATCCCGATTCCTCGGGCCGGACACCGAGGAGAACCTGCAGCGCCTTTTCAAGGACCGGGACTGGACCGACTACCTTCCCATCGTCCTTCCGACCGAACAGAGGGTGGCCGGGATGCTCAAGGCCACGTCCCATCCTCCGGACGAAGTCATCAAGACGCTGGACTGGCCGGGGGGCAAGCGGGAAGTCACCGTGGAAAGGGTGGCGACCTGCGCCGTCATGGCCGGCGCCAAACCGGAATATCTTCCGGTGATCCTCGCCCTGGCCAACCACGTGCCTTTTGGGAACTCCACGTCCTCGATGGCCAACATGATCCTGGTCAACGGGCCCATACGGGACGAAATAGGCATGAATTACGGCGCCAACGCCATGGGGCCCCACAACGAGGCGAACGCCGTCATCGGCCGCGCCTACACGCTGATGTCGAAAACCATCGGCGGCCTGCACAGCGAACAGACGACGTGGAGCAGCCTGGGAAGCACCATGCAGTACAACAATGTCTGCATTGCGGAGAACGAGGAGGCGCTGCCGGAGGGGTGGGAGCCTTTTCACGTCCAGATGGGGTTTGGCCCCGACGACAGCGTCCTGACCGTGGGAGTCGGCTGGTCCTACATTTCCAGCGTGACGATGGCCGACCGCGACCACCCCGCCCACATGGTGATGGGCGATTACATGAAGGCTCTCACGATGGGGTCGGCCACAATCATCATGGATCCGACCGTCGCCGAGCTTCTCAGGGACAACCACGGTTTCGGTACGAAAGACCTGCTCAGCAAGTGGCTTTCGGAAAATGTCGAGAAAACGCCCTACCCTTCGGGTGCAAAGGTGCGACCGTTCAGCCCGGCCGGGATCAAGATAGTCGTGACGGGCGGCGGCATTCAGACGACCTGGTTCGTGACGGATTTCATGCTGGGGCCGGGCATGCTGGGGGGGAGCACGCTGATCGACGACTGGCGCTAGGGCAGGGGACCCCCCCCGGCGGAGGCGGGATCCCCCGAAAGGGACTATGCGGGGGAGACCGGGAGACCCTGGCCCGTACCGTGAGGCGTCCTCTGGCAGGGAGCGCCTCCGGCGTGCCCTCGGTGTTCGACGGCAGCGATCAGGCGCGCAATGCCGGGAAAATCCCGGTTGTTTTCCTCCGCGGCGGCCCCCATGCGTTCCGGAATCACGGCGCCACCGGTCCATGCGTAGGGAAGCAATGCGTGGATCCGGATATCCCGGGGAGGGGGCCCGTCCGTACATCCCGGGGGCGCTATCGGGGCTTTCGCCTGCATCGCGGCCGGACGCGTCCTTCGTGCCTCGAATCCCCCCTCGGGGATGGGACGCCTCCGTTGGCGTGCTCTGGATCCGTTCCATGACGCCGCCCGGCCCGCGATGGAAGCGCGATCCTAGCCCCCGGACCGGGCGATGCCTTTGCCGGCGAGGTAGCCGAATGTCAGGCAGTTGGCGCCCAGGTTGTGCCCGGGCTCCATGAAGGTGTAGATCCCCGAGTACATGTCGCCGACGATGGTGCCGACCGCGTACAGGCCCGGGATGACCCGCCCGCCCGTATCGAGCACCTGCATGCGTATGTTCGTCTGCAGCCCGCCCGAGATGCACAGCAGCGATGGCGCATTGCGGCGTTCGCCGAAGAAGGGGGGGCGTTCGACGGCCAGGAGCAGCCCGGGCCGTTTCCCGAAATCCTCGTCGATCCCCGTCCTCGAGAATCGGTTGTACCGGCCCACGGTCTCCCCCAGCGGGGCGGGGGGCAGTCCCAGCTTCCGGGCAAGCCCTTCGAGGGTGGAGGCGCGCACCATTGCGCCCGCCCGGACGCTCTCCTCCCATCCGTCGGCCACGGATTGGACCGAAACCTCCGTCGGCCCCCCGTAATACGATCCGACGGGGGTCCAGGGCGCCGCCTGTTCGGCGTACCCGGAATCCCATACGGCGAAGGCCGTCCGGTCCGGCTGCCGCATCTGCGCAGCGGCCGCATGGGACACCAGGGTGTCCTCGTTGCCGTACCGCACCGCGTTTTTGTTGACGACCAGCCCGGTGAACGCCCTGTAGGGCTGCGTCCCGGGGCCGGCGCCGCCCGTCAGCATGGGTGCGTTCGGCACCGTCTTCTGCCATGCCGCGCCGACCCAAAGGCCCATCTTGTGCCCGTCCCCTTCGTAGATGCCCGCCCCGTCGCGAACCAGGGGCAGCGCCTGAGGGCAGTACCTGGCCACCATCTCCTCGTCCCTGAAATCCCCGGTGGCGAGAACGACGGCCTTGGCGCCTTCGTAGAGACAGTACCCGCCGTCGGGGGTTTTCGCGACCGCCGCACGGACCCTGCCGGTGGTGCCGTCGGCTCGGCCGACGAGCTCCACGGCCCTGGTGTCGTAGAAGATCCGCGCGCCGGCGGCCAGGGCGGCCCGGGCCAGGACGTCGACGACGAGCTGCTGGCTGCGGCCGGCCGAACGGATACCCCCTCCCAGCCAGGAGTGGGAACCCGGGTGCATGGTCATGATCCCTTCCGGATCGGTATTGCACCTTTCGATGACGGACCGGTATCCCGCGGCCTCCATCTTGTCGATCAGCCAGTCCATGGCCTCGCCGCTTCTGCGGGCCCACAGCCACCACTTGTCCTGGTCGATCATATAGGCGTGGGACTTCATTTCGTTCTTGAACTCCCCGGCCGGGTCCGACGGGAGCCCGAGCGCCCGCATCAGCCTGCTGTTGAAGGCGTGCACGGAGCCCCCGCGGCCCACAGGCGCGGAGCTCGACGCGATCACCACGACGTCGGCCCCTTCCTCGGCGGCAGCGGCGGCGCAGACCAGGCCGGATGTCCCGGCGCCGATGACCACCATTTCAGCCGATACCCTCTGCCGGATCTCCTTTGCCGGGATCGGGGGCGGCGGCTGATCAAACGACCTGCTTTCGGGGGGGGCGGACCGCTCGGGGCTCCCGCCGTACCCGGGCATCACGGCGCCGGCGGCCGGAACGAGGCCGGCGCCGGCGACAGTCCCTTTCATGAACGTTCGGCGGGTGATGGATTGTTTCATCGCCATGGTTGCCTCCGGGAAGGTGCCCGGAGCGGTCCCGGGACGCGATAGAGTACCGATATATAGGAAAAGGCTCCCGATTGCATCGTTAAAAAAGCGGCCCTCCCGGCCGGGGCGCTCCTCACTCCTTGTCCATTCTCCTCTCGATTCTCCGGTTGGACCATGCGGTGAGAATTTTGACCAGCAGGAGAAATCCCGCCAGCCACATCAGGAATCGGACCAGGCTCCGGGCGGCCAGCGACAGGGGGTCGGATTCCGGCCCGTTGCCGTAGAGGAAGTAGTGCGCCCCGAAATCGAGCAGGAAGAAGATGGCGGCGGCGCCCGCAAAGCGGCCGTATTTTGCTTTCGAACCTTTGGGGCCGAACTGCAGGCTGAAAGCCGAGGACCTCACCATGAAGAACAGGTAGATGAGGCAGCCGCACAGACAAAACAGGCCGGACGGAATGTACAGTCCGGGCCGCCGGATCCAAAGGCCGACGGCCGTGCACCCGTACAGCACAAGCATGAACAGAAGAAAACTGTGGAACCCCGCGCGGTCGGCGGCCGAGCGTATGCGCTCATCCTGCTCGTAGGCGGACCCGAATATCCAGGTCCGCCATGGGTGTTTCTCATAGGGTTTCATCCTCGTCCTCCCAGAAAAGACTGTCGAGCGTGTGCCCGAGTGCGGCCGCAATCCGGATGCACAGCCGCAGGCTCGGATTGTAGTTGCCCGACTCGATCAGGCCGATGGTCTGGCGGGTGACGCCGACAGCCTGCGCCAGGTCCTGCTGTGTCATCTCCCGCGCCACTCTCGCCAGCTTGATCTTGCTTGCCGCCATGCCCGCACCTATATTGATTTTTCACGAATATACACAATGCCGGGCATAATGTCAACTATATATTGCATAATGACCGATACTATTTGCAGCCGATGCATCCGCGCCCGGCCGTTGCGTTTGTATCGTGTAGGCACGGCCCGGTGGATGGTTTATACTTGTCCGACAGGCGCGCCGCCTCTAGGACCCCGGGGCGCTGTCTGACGCCGCGAAGGGCGTGGGACGACTGCGGGGCGCCGCTACAGCAACGTGCAGCAGCAGGCCGAAGGTGATGACTACGAAAGACAGCCGGACCATCCTCATTACGAAAGCATCGGGCCGTCGCGAGCCCTTCGATGTCCAGAAGCTGAAGGAATCGATGAGAAACGCCGGCGCTGGGGAGGAAGTCCTGGAAGGGATTGCCGAAGACATCGTCTCGTGGGTGTACGACGGGGCCCCTACCCGGAAAATCTACGCCCGCGCATTCTCCCTTCTGCGCAAGCACAAGAAAAGGGTGGCCTCGCGCTACAGGCTCAAGCAGGCCATCATGGAACTGGGGCCTACCGGGTACCCTTTCGAGCATTTCATCGGCAAGGTGATCGAAAAGATGGGATTTTCCGTGCAGGTGGGGCAGATCGTCCAGGGGCGCTACGTACGCCACGAAGTGGACGTGGTGGCCACGCGGGACCACCGGCAGCTGTTTGTGGAGTGCAAATACGGACAGAGCGCCGACAAGGCCGTCAGCGTGCAGGTGCCGCTCTACGTCCGTTCGCGGGTGGACGACATCATCGAAAAACGGAAAGAGTCGGAAGACTACGCCGGGTACTCCTTCGGCGGCGGGGTGGCGACGAACACGCGCTTCACCTCCGATGCCGTCGACTACGGGACGGGCAGCGGCCTGCTGCTGCTGGGCTGGGATTACCCCGCGGGAGACGGGCTGAGGGAGATCATCGACCGGGAAAGGATCTACCCGGTCACGGTGCTGCTTTCCCTGACCGGGCAGCAGAAGCGGGTTCTGCTCGAACGCGGGATCGTGACCTGCCGCCAGCTCTCGGAAAGCCCGGAGAGGTCGGCCCTGCTGCAACAGAGCGGCGCCAAACACAAGGCGCTCCTGCGGGAGCTCGAGGCCATCCTTGACTGAGCCGCCCGGCGCGGGAGCCTGCGTTGCCTCCGCTAGGATTCCTGCCCGGATTCCCCTGTTCGGGGCCCCCCGGATTGCCCGTCCTCGCCGGTTTCCTCCCAGCCCGTGATCATTGCCCGGATGTTCGAGGACGCGGTGCGGCCCGTCGTCGTCAGATAGACGTGGGCGATGATGAACAGGAGTAGGAGGAACGCCGCCAGGGTGTGGGTGAACGCGATGGGGCCGATCGGTGCGGCGATGCCCGCGGCCGCGAGATCGTCCCGGAAATAATAGGCGAAGCCGCTGATAATCTGGACGGGGAACACCAGAATTTTCAGGCCGAAATAGGTAACGCGCTGCAGGGGATTGAGTTTGGACAGCTCCGTTTTTTTGGTTGGATGGGGCTCGTTCTCGAAGATGCCCACCAGGTAGTACCGCAGCATCTCCTTTATGTGGTGCCGTGTCGGGAGGTACTGCATCCAGGTGCCGGTTGTAAAATGCCAGAAAACGGCAAAGACCACCAGCACAACCAGTGCCCAGGCCAGGGTGTTGTGCCACAGGGCGGCCTTTTCGAATCCGACCAGCGACCAGCTCCCGTGCACCTCGAAACCCGTCGCCGCAAGGGCGAAAACGAGGGCGGCCTGGGCCCAGTGCCAGAATCTTTCAAACCGCGTGTACAGAAGCAGTCTCTGAGCCATGGTCACCCTCGTTTCCGCCCGAGGAGTTGTTTCAGGCGCCGGTAGGTGAGACGCAGCCCGCCGTGGGCGAAGACGCCGGCAAGGGTCAGAAGCGTGCACAGCCATCCGGCGCGGTCGAGCCAGACAAAACGGTCCCTGCCCGGGAGGTACATCCCCCCCAGCGCCGCAAGCCGGCCGTCGCGCCGCGTGTGGCATTCCGCACACGGGACCGCCTGGGCCGCCGGGGCGACCATGTGCGTGATCGGCCAGTACATCTCTGTTTCGACAAACCCTATCTCCCCGGAGAAAGGCATCCCGACATGCCGCATTCCGGCCATCACGGACCGGGTCCAATTGTAATCGGACCAGTAGGCTCCCGAACCCTTCGGGCCGTAGAGTTTGGGGATGACCAGCTGCCGGGCCGCCGGGTCGTACACCTGTCTGCCCCGGTGTATTTTGACCGGCCAGATGCGGGAACCCGGATCATCCGCCGAACCGCCCAGCAGGTTGATCCGGACGATTTTCGTGTCGTCGATTTCGTCGCCGATGGTCACGTTTTCGGCCGTGCCGTCAAACCAGATGTAGTCGGGGATGAAATTTTTCTTCCAGGTGAACGCGCCTTTCTGGGAATCGTAGACCACGTTCCCGTCGGCGTCCTTCTCCTTGTAGGGTTTCCCGTTTTCGTCGAGGCGCCCGGCCTGCGACCAGTCCCAGCTCATCTTCGTTGCTTTTTCCCGGGCCGCCCTGGGGATGTGGCACGCCTGGCAGGAAACCCTGTCCAGGTGGGCGTTGAGCCTGCCCCGGGCGTGGGGCGCATTGCCGTGGCAGGATCGGCAGTAGATATGGGTGTCTCCGGGTTTTCTGGGGAGCTGGAAGGTGGGATTCTCGGTTGCCGGGACCGTGTAGCAGCGGCCGGCGATGCGGTGTTCGTAGGTGGTGTGGCAGTCCTGGCAGGAGAAGTTGTTCCCCTTGGAGTCCATGTGGACGTCCAGGTCCCGGCCGGGGTCGTAGAGCGACAGATCGAGGTCGGCATGCTTGACCCCTTCGCCCCCTCCTCCGTAAAAGTGGCAGGCGCCGCAATTGTCCCGTCCCGGACGGGCGACGTTGCGGGCAACGAGGCTGAGATCGGGAGGCTCCCAGGTTTCCCCGGCAAAAACCTTCGTCTCGTAGGCGGGATGGCCGGCATCGGTCGGGAACTTTTTATAGGTCCCGGTGCTGTCGTGGCATACCAGGCAGTCCACCAGCGTCTTATCGGTGAAATCAAAGCTGTTGTCCGCCCAGCCGTATCCGACGTGGCAGCTTGTGCACCGGGGCTCGTTCGACTGCAGAGCGATGCAGAAATTGTTGATGACGTAAATTTTCCCGATCCTGTCGTCCCGGTCCACGGCTTTGGGGCAGACCCATGTCCAGTGAATGGTCTCCATGACCTCGCGCGCGGCATCGACGTGGCAGAGCAGGCAGGCCCGGGTGACCTGGGGGCCGCTTTTGAAATCCTGCATGAGGATGCCGTAGCGCGAATGGTCGGCCGTCGAGGCATGGCAGACGGCGACGGTGCATGCCAGGAGGTGGATCGACATGCGGAAAAGAAGCTTTTTCAGGTTCATGCCCGTGTCCATGCGCGGCCTAGGACTGCCAATCGCGCGCCAGCCCTACTATATAACGACTTTGCCCCCGTTTCTCAATCATAAATCCGGAGGCTCCGGGGACGGGGCCGGTTCCTGCGTCCGAAGCGCCGGAAACAACGGGCACCGCGAAACAGGGCGGCCGGAGAAGAGGAAGATCCCCTCCCGCAGCGGCCCGCGGGGTGCCTTTCGGCGCGCCTGCCCCTGGGGCGTTGCGGGATCGGACCGCTTCAGTCCGAGGCGGGGCCCGGCCCTGCGGCGCCGGCGCGATTGTATTGCCGCGAAAGATCGCCCCAGAACAGGAAGCGGTAGGGCTCGGGACGGCCGAAAAGTTCCTCGAACGGCATGGCGGGGAATTTCAGTATGATGTCCTTCATGTAGCCGTGGAGGACCTCCCATTCTTCCGGGGACAGCGCACCCTCGGCCTGTTTTTTCTTGTACGGGTAGAAATTCTCCGGGTAGTGTTCAGGCTTCAGCTGGATGTCCACGGCCGTGCCGGTCGACTTGCGCAGCAGGGTATAGAAAAATTTGTCCCGGCCGGCTTTCATGCCTTCCGGGGCGGGGGTCTCCCGGATCTCGTCCCCCCCCGTCAGGATATAGTCGAGCGTATCCCGGACGCCCTCGACCGGGGTCCTTGAGAGGACGGCCAGGTCTTCGACGTCCGGTATGTCCCCTTGAAACAGAAGCTCCAGGCCGTACTGCAGCGCCTTGAACGTTGTCGTGGCCCCGGGGCAGGAATGACTGTGGTATCGGAAGACGTCCTCGAGCGAGACGGTCCGCACCGCACCGCCCGACCGGAGAGGGATCGGCTTGATCTCGGGCGCCCTTTCGGTCACCCCCCTGGCCTGGTGGCACGAGGCGCAGTCGCCCCCCCGGAGGGGAACGGGGGAGCCGGCCAAAGCCGCTACGGCCAGCAGCAGCGTCAGGATTCTACCGGTCATTGTCCCTCCTGTTCGATCCCCGTCAGGTCATAGGCGAGGAAATCGCCCACGAAAATGATGTGCTCCAGAGGCAGGTTCCCGACGTCCACCCTGGAGGAGATGTCGTCGAGGCTCCCGCGGACCACCGTCTGCTTCCCCTTGAACCCGGCATAGAAAACGACGGCGACGGGCGTTTCGGGCGCATAATGGAGTTTCAGTTTCCGGATGATTTCCGTGAAATCGGTTTTGTGGGTGAAAATGGCCATGCTGCTGCGGTGCGCGGCGAGCGCCTCCATCCGGTCGCGGCCGTACGGCCGGTCGGTAGTGAGAATGACGGAAAAGGTCTCGGGCGCCCAGGTGCCGTCGCGTCCGACGGCCGCCAGCCCCGCGTTGAAAGAGCTGATCCCGGGGACGACCTCCATCTCGACGTTCACGCCCTTGAAGGCTTGGATGAACCACACCCAGGGGCCGTAGATGAGCGGATCCCCGTTGTCGATGAAAAGAACCGTCTTCCCCTGCTCCACCGCCTGTTTGACTTCGCCGATGAAGGCCTTGTGCTGCCTGTCGATCTCGGCCTCTTCGGCGGCGCCGCCCGGGAGATCTCCCGATTCCCTTTTCGCATCCCGCAGGGTATGACGGGATATGACCTTGAAGGAAAACTCGCGGACATCCTTGCCCCGGAGATATTCGGAGAAACGCTCGAGGATATCCCCCCCGAAAGTATAGATGACATCGGACTGGCGGATCAGGTTCATCGCTTTGACCGTGGCCAGATCGGGATCGCCCGGCCCCAGCCCGACAAGGTAGAGGCCCCCGTCGCCGGCGCCCGCAGGGTTGGCGCACAGCGCGGCGGCGGCCAGAAACAGGGCGGCGAGTTTCAGGTACAAGACTTGCATCGGTCTGCATCGTGATAGGTTCATTTCTGGATTTTCCGTTCTTTGACTCGGTTGTGGAAAATGTGCGCAGCCACGGCGGGATGGTCCCGACAGGAAGACTGCGGAGAATCGTTGCCCGTAGGACCGGGCCGGAGCGCTTCCGGAGGATGGCCATCGTCCCGCGCCGGGGGCATGCCCATGCGAATACATATCCCTTAAAGTAATAATAAGTACATTAAAGGGATAAAATAGCATATTTTTTCATCCCGTCCCATGGTTCTTTGCGTGTTGCGGGCCCGGGGCGCCCTGAGGCGCCGGGCGGGCGGGGGGCTTTTTCGTGTGCCGTCCGGATCCGGCGTGCTTTCTTCGGTCCGCAGCGACGAGGGATGCGGCATAGAACCGGCCGCAGACGGCCCGTGCGGTTCTCAGAAAGTGGAAGGGGGCCGATCGAGGGCGGCAAAGCGGAAAACGGGAGCGTGATGTTTTCCGACGGCGCCGGTCTTCGGGACGGATTCCCGCCCCATAGCGTGGATGCTTTCGGGCTGGCAAGCCCGGCCGCGAACAGGACGATGCCATTTTCTTCGCCGGATCCGACTCCCGAAGTCCGGAGCCGGGGCGGAGAGGCATTTCCAAATCGGCCGTGAAGGGGGCTCCGATGCCGCATTCTCTCGGTTTTCGCCGCCGTGTGATTCCAGGCAGAATGCGGCATTGCCCCGGTGCGGCCCTGAAAGGCGCCCCGCCGGCCCCATCGGGCGCGCATCCCGTTGCGAATTCAAGCGCACCGGAGAAGGGGGCATACGGGGCGTGGGTGCGGCTGCTGGCCGCCCTAGGGGAAGGCCGCCTTGGGGCCCCGCCCCGAGGGCCGTCCAGCCCACCGGTTGCGGCGGCTGCCGTTCATTTGGGTGTCATGGGACGGTATCTGCGTATTCACTGCCATGATCACTTGCGTCATGCCACCTCCCATGGCGTCGATGCGCCTTTCGGCCCGGGTGCTTCGCCCCGCGGGCCGGAAGGCCTCGAGCCCCGGCCTGGTCGAAAAGTCGGTCGAAGGCGGGCATTGAAGCCGCCGGCATCCACGTGGATACCCTGGAAGGAATGGAAGACCCCTCGGTTCCCGTACCCGCCCGCCGCCGCCCCGTCACAAAGTTTTGGCTCCCTCATGCCGCCGCCCATTAGACCTATGACAGTCGCAGCATGTCCGGGAAGGCGGCAGGGACGTCGCCGCGGAGAACGCCTGGATCCGCGCTGCCGCCTTTTCCCCGGGAATATCCGCAAAAGGTGCGCGTTGGAGATGCCGACTGCCCGAATGTTCCATGTACGGGAGGTGGACGCATGCACCCTATGGTCAGGTGTGTCGCTGTTGTGTTGCTCGCCGCCCTGCCGGCCCGGGCCACGGTTGTCCCGGGCCGGTGGGAAAAGATGGCGGCCGAAAAACCCGGAACCAGAATCATCGTGACGCTGGCGATGGGCGATCTCATCGAATGCGCTTTTGTCGGCCTCGAGCCCGATTCCCTGGCCGTGGCAACTTTCGACGGAGTGCAGCGGGAGTACAGAAAATCCGACGTGGTGCGGATTGTCACTGCCGGGGCCCGCACCGACAGCATCGCCGACGGGGCGGCACTGGGCGCCCTCGTAGGGGCCCTGCAGGGTTTCATCCTCGCGTCCGCCTCCGGCGGCACGGCCGGGGGGGCCCTGGCCATGGCCGGGTTCGGAGCGGGGATCGGCCTGGCCGCCGATGCCGCTTCCAAGGGCCCGGTGATCCTCTATGAGGCCCCCAGGAAGATTCCCGGGCCCTGATTCGGCCCGCCGGAGCGGTGCCGGACCGCTTGCCGCACACTCCCGGCGGCACGGACTCCTCCGCGGAGCTTGAAATACTTCTTTCCCCCTCCTCCGCTTGCATGTAATGTGGAGATCAGGATGACGGTGTGCCGACGGCCGCCGGGGCGTCCGGGACCGGACGGCGGCCCGAGGGTAGGCGCGCGGGCCGCCGGCAACACAAGCAAGCCTCAGGGGGAACAACCATGGATGAAGAGGAGGACCTTGACGGTTTCCTCGACGAAGACGGCGAGCCGCTGTCGATCCGGGAGGCGGAACGGTTGTCCGCGGTCTTTCTCGTGACCGAAAAGCTCGACGTCGCCATAGAAATTCTGCGGCATCTCGTGCTGCAGTGCGTCGATCTGGGCTTCTTCGATTCGGGCTACCTCGAGGCGGCCTGCAGGTACAACGAAAAGATACTTCCTCTTCTGGAAACCCCGGAAGAGAAGGCCGAATGCCTCCTCACGACGGGAAAACTGATGGAGGAGCTGGGGAAATACCTGGAAGCGGAGGAGACCTATATGCGGGCCTTCGACTTCCCGCAGCAACAGAACGAGACCTGGTACTACCTCTACAACAACCGCGCCTACTGCCTCAACCGGATGGGGCGCCCCCGGGAGGCGGAAGCCTGCTGCCGGGCAGCCATCGAGATGCAGCCCGAACTGCACGACGCCTACCGCAACCTGGGGATTGCTCTCGCGCATCTGGGCAGGCATGGCGAGGCTGCCAGAAATTTCATTCAGGCCACCACAATGTGCCCCGACGATTGCCACGCGCTGGGCCTTCTCAACGCGCTCTTTGCGGGCCACAGGGAGATCGTGCGGGAAATGCCGGATTTCCCGGCGCAGCTGCTCTACTGCCACGAGCTGGTCGGGCGGCAACAGGGAGACATCTCCGTGCAGTAGGCCCGGGCCCGGGCCGGCCCCGCAAGCATGGGCCAACCGGTAAAGGTTTCGTCCCGCCGTTTTTTGCCTTACAATGAATCCATCGCAACAATCCGGCATTGCGGCTCCCGTTTGATCGGCGGGACCGCCCGTCGTGTGTAGCCGGCCCATGTCTGACTTTCAACAACTGCGGGAAGCCGTACCGGAACGGCTTCCGCGACAACGCGAAGCAAACGCCGGAGGTGCCGCATGGAAAGAGAAATGCTGGTTCGGTTCTGCGAAACCATCACCCAAGCCGACGTCATCGACAACGAGCTCTATCGGAAGTACGACGTGAAGCGGGGGCTTCGGGACGTCAGCGGGAAGGGGGTCGTCGCCGGGCTCACGGAGATTGCCGAGGTCCGGGGGACGGAGACGGTCGACGGCGAGGTGCGGCCCATCACGGGCAAGCTGATTTATCGCGGGATGGACGTCGTCGACATCGTCAACGGCTTCATCGCCGACGAACGCTTCGGCTTCGAGGAGACGGCCTACCTCGTGCTGTTCGGCTCGCTCCCCGACCGGGAGCAGCTCGACAATTTCCGCGGGGTGATGGGAGGCTCCCGCGGGCTTCCGCACGGTTTTTTCCGCGACATGATCATGACGTCCTCGAGCAGGGATATCATGAACTCCATGTCCCGGAGCGTCCTCGCCCTGTACAGCTACGACGACAATCCCGACGACGCCTCCCTGGAAAACGTCCTGCGCCAGTCGCTCTACCTCATCGCCAATTTCCCGCTTCTGGCCGTCTACTCGCACGCGGCCCGCGAGTACTATTACAACAGCCGGAGCCTGTTCATCCACAAGCCGGTCCCGGAGCTGGCGGCCGCGGAAAATTTCCTGCACATGATGCGCCCGGACAACTCCTATACGCCGCTCGAGGCGAAGCTCCTCGACCTCGCGCTGGTTCTTCATGCGGAGCACGGCGGCGGCAACAATTCGACGTTCACGAACCATGTGGTCACATCGTCGGGCACGGACACCTATTCGGCCGTGGCCGCTTCGCTCGGGTCCCTGAAAGGGCCGAAGCACGGGGGGGCGAACATCAAGGTGGTCCAGATGATGGACGACGTCGAGGCCCATGTCCCGGACTGCAAGGACGAGGAGGCCGTCGCGGCCTACCTGACCCGGATCGTCAACGGGGAGGCCTTCGACCGCCAGGGCCTTCTCTACGGCATCGGGCACGCGGTCTACTCGCTGTCGGATCCCCGTGCCGTGATCTTCAAGGGCTTCGTCGAGAAGCTGGCCAGGGACAAGGGGTACGGCGACCAGTTCGATCTCTACGCCACGGTGGAAAAGATCGCCCCGCGAATCATCGCGAGGCACAGGAAGATGTACAAGGGGATCAGCGCCAACATCGATTTCTACTCGGGCTTTGTCTACAGGATGCTCCACATCCCGCCCGAGCTGTTCACTCCCCTGTTCGCCGTGGCGCGCATCGTCGGCTGGAGCGCCCACCGGCTCGAGGAGATCGTCAACGGGGGGAAGATCATCCGGCCTGCCTACAAAAGCGTGTCCGGAGAGCGCGCCTATGTCCCGCTCGGCGACCGGCGGTAGCCGGCGGGGGAAGGGGTGCGGGTGTGTTCGGGACGCGCGCCTGTCGCAGGGGGCGCAGCCGTCCGGCAGGTGCGGGGGGAGACGGGCAGGGGAGCCCTACGACGAGCCGCCGTGGGGCTCCCCTGCGGAAGTTATTTCACTCTTTTCAAAATGGTCGGGGGCATTTCGCCCATTCCGCCGCCGCCCATATCGCCCATGTCCATGGTCATCTCGATCTTGTCGCCGGTAAGCGTGCCCTTGAAGTTCATAGGCATGCCCATGCCGAAATCGAGGGAAAAGGAAAATTTGTTGCCGTCTATCTTGCCGTTCTCGATGGAGATATCGTTGCCCTCCATCCCTTTGGTGTTGCCGGTCAGCTTGGCCCCGTCGGCCTTGAACGTGTAGTTGATCTTCATGGGGCTGCCGTCCATGCCCTGGACCTCGCCTTCCCATTTCCCGTCGATGTCGGCGGCGAAAGCCATGCCCGTAATAAGCAGCAAGAATGCTGTAAGGGTTACAAGTCTCATTCAGGTTCCTCCTCTGAAGCTAAAATGCACAATGGTGTAAACAACCAGCGGCCCAGAAACACCCACACATGCTAAATACTCCCGCCATCGCCGGTTCGTTTCACTAATAATGCGGCCGGAGGCGGAATGGCCCTTTCGAGCAGCCGGCGTCGACGAGCCGGCCTGCGGCGGCCGCCCGCGCCCCATTTTCAGTTTGTCCGGCCGGCCGCGGGGGAAGTACAATCACCCCTGGCCGGTTCCCGCCGTCGGGGGCCGGGGGCTAGGACGATCCGAGACTCCTGGAGGTGCCGCATGGGCCCGTTTCAAATGACAGCCTGGATGTCCCTGATGGCCCTGGCAGTGACTGTCCCCGCCGGGTGCCGGGTGCGGGAGAGCGCATCCGTCAAGGCGATCGTGTTCGACGTCGGCGGAGTGCTCAGCGACGATATCATCGACACGAAGCTCGGCGAACTGGCGGCCCTGTACAATCTCGATGCCCGCTCCCTTCTGAGCGTCAAGAGCCGGTACCGGGACCCGGCGGAACTGGGGCAGATCTCCGACAGCGACTTCTGGATCCGGATTCTGGGCCACTTCGGCGTGGAGGCCGGCGAGGAGGACGCGGAGATCGACAGCTACATGGAACCGCTCGAAGGCTCCCTGGACATAGCCCGGTCCCTTTCGGGGACGTACCGGGTTGCGATTCTTTCGAACGATTCCAGGGAAATGGGCGCGCTCCGAAGGGAGAAGTTCGGGTTCGACAAGATCTTTGACCCGATCATCATCTCCGGGGACGTCGGCGCCAGGAAGCCGGGCCTGGAGATCTACCGCCTGCTGCTGGAACAACTCGGGACCCCGGCCGGGGAATGCCTGTTCGTCGACGACGATCCGGACAATGTGCAGGCGGCCGAAGAGGCGGGCATGCGGACGATCCTCTTCGAAAACGCCGGGCAGCTCCGGAAGGAGCTTCTGGCGCATGGCGTCCGGGTCGAGGGCCGGGGCGCCGTCCGGCCCTGAACGCGGCGGGCGGGTCGGCGCGGTTATTCCTTGCAGGCCGGCTCGCCGGGCCAGCCCATCGATTCGGACGCGGAGCCGATGACGGCCTGGATCATCTCAACGTCCCCGTTTCTCATCTTGAACATGTGGAAATCGGGAAGGCTGCCCGCGAAATGAACGTATGCGACGACGAGGCCCGCGTCGACGTCAACCAGGAAGCGGCGCGGGCCGTGGTTGGAGATGACCAGGCCTTTGGGAGTGCAGTCGTGGGCATGCATTTCGGCCTTCTGGCCGTCTTCCCCCTCGAGCGTGAACATCCCGCTGACGGTCGTCTGCGTGCCGTTCTCCCACCGGTCGCAGACACTGGCGAACGGGGTGCGGACGGCCGGCTCGGCGGCGAACATGTCGAAATAGTCGTCGGCGGCGGCCATCATCGCCAGGCGCGAACTCCGCTCACCGGGCGGAAGGATCCCGCCCCAGTCCTGGTCCCGTGTCGCCAGAACGCCTTCGGCGTTGAAGGCGAACTCGTTTTCGCGGGCGATGATCGTCTCGATTTCCGTGATCCTGCCGTTTTCAAGCCGGAGGCGGACGCCGACCAGTATCGGCCGGGGAGCCCCTGTTTCCGGCAGCGGCCGGACCTCCATCCCGGGAAGGCTCGCCGCCGGGGTTTCCCCGACCGTCGCGGGGTCGAAGGCTTCCTCGATCACCGCGTTGCTGTGCGTCCCGCATTTCTGCGTATCGATCAGGTCCCGCCTGAGCAGCGTTTTCCCGGCGGTCTGCCAGAAACCCTGCCCGACGGCCTTCTCGACGCCGTTTTCGGTATACCGTAGGCCCGGAGCGAGCGGCAGAGTGGACGGATCGTGAGCTTCCAGGGCGGCAAAGTACGCATCGACGAGACCGACGAGGTCCCCGCGCACGCAGTCGGACCGTGGCGGCTGAGGCGCCTCGGTGCATGCCAGGTGGACCAGCGCCGCGAGGCAGGCCCCCGCCAGCCATAGTGCCGTGTGTTTCCTCATGAGAACCCTCCATTGAAGATGACGTTGCCGAGGCCCCCAATGTATCACAGGCTCCCCCGGGAGACGGTAAGGAATATTCCGTTTTCGTCCGGCGCTGTACGGGCGGGGGCTAGGGCCCCGTCCGCCTCTGGCGGGGAGAATTTCCGGCTTGTACGGACAATATCATGATATAGTTGCGCCCGCCGCAAACGGGAGCAATGCAGGGAGCGCATGCGCGGGCCGTCGGATGCCCCATCGGACCGCCTGCGGCTTCCGTTCTGCCGTGGTTCTTTGCCAGTGCAACATAAGGTTCAGGAGGACTCGAAAATGAAACGAATGGTACCGTGTATTCTTACGATTCTGCTTGTGGCGTACGGATGCGGCCCTGGCGTGGACTGCACGCGCGACACCCTCGACGGCATTGTGGATGCGTATGTGGCGTCGCTTGCGGCGCACACGGCGACGGACCTGCCGCTGGCCCCCAACGTCAAGTTCACCGAAAACGGCGTCGAGAAGGCCGTCGGCCAGGGCTTCTGGGAAACGGCAGGCAAGCCCCTGCACATGATCACCCTGATCGATACCAAGGAATGCGGAGCCCACATCCAGGCCGTGATGGAGGAACCGTTCAGCTCCGCCATCGTCGGCCCCGCACCGAAGGGGGGCATGATGATGGGCCCGCAGAAGCCGAGGCCCGACGAGGGGACCCTCCGGCCGATGCTGTTCGCCGCCCGGCTCAAGGTGGAGCAGGGGAAGATCTCCGAAATCGAGACGATCATCGCCCGCGAAAACGAGTTCGCCTTCAATGCCGACGGTGTGCTCGAAACCAGGGACCAGGACTGGAGCAGCATCCTCGCGCCAGGGGAACGCACCCCGCGCGAGGTGATGATCGAGGCGGCCGACAACTATTTCGACATGTTCGCCGACGAGCCGACGGTCAGCGTTCCTTTCGCCAAAGTCTGCGACCGCTGGGAAAACGGGTTCCAGACCACCAAAGGGGGGCCCATGGGGAACGCGGTGCTGCCGGCGCACGACTGCTCGCCGAAGGGCCTCGTGATCAGCAACCACGGCCCGCGGCGCTTCCTGGTCGACGAGGAGAGAGGACTAGTCGTCGCCTACGTCCACTTCGCCGGCAGCCTGCCGGATTGCCACATATTCCGGATGCGGTCGGGGGAAGTCGACCTGATCCAGGCCGTCATAGGATCCGGGGCCCCCACGATGGGATGGGAGGACGAACCGGCGGAATAGCTTCCGTTTTCGGAATCGTACGGAGCACCGGGGCCCGCCTGCCGCTTCGAGCGGGCGCACCCCCGGTGCGGGACGGGCGGAGGACCCGCTTCGGCCCGCGCCTATTCGGAGATGGAGCAGGCGTGTACCTGCCCCGATTCGAAGCCGCGGCGGAACCAGGAGGCCCTCTGCTCCGAGGAGCCGTGGGTGAAGGAATCGGGATTGACGTACCCCTGGGTCTGCTTCTGGATGAAATCGTCCCCCACCGATTGCGCGGCCCGGATGGCCTCCTCGATGTCCCCCGGATCCAGAAGGTCGTTCCTCCCGGCGTGGTGCGCCCATACCCCGGCGAAACAGTCTGCCTGCAGTTCCTGAATCACCGACAGCCGGTTGGCGTCCCTCTCGTTCGACTGGCGCCTGATCCGGTCGATCTGATCGAGGATGCCCAGCTGATTCTGGACATGATGCCCGACTTCGTGGGCGATCACGTACGCCTTTGCAAAATCGCCCGTGGCCCCGAAACGGCGCTCGAGTTCATGGAAGAAGGAAAGGTCCAGGTACACTTTCTGGTCCGGGGGGCAGTAGAAGGGCCCGACGGCCGCCGAACTCAGTCCGCAGGCCGATTCCACGGCGCCCTCGTAGACAACGAGGGTCGACGGCTGGTAGCGCCGCCCCGCCGCGAGGAAGATCGGGCCCCAGGCGTCCTCGATGCTTCCGAGCACGTGGCTGACGAACTCGTACTCGATGTCCTGGCCTGCGGGGACCGCGGCCGGCTGCTGCACGGAATAGGAGGTGTCGGTCCCCACCTGCTGCAGAAGCTCGAGAGGGTTGCTCCCGGTCAGGTAGGCCAGCAGGACTATCACGGCCAGCCCCAGGCAGCCGATGCCCCCGGCGCGGGGCAGACGGCTGCCCCGGCGGTCTTCCACATTGGTGCTTTTTCTGCTGGATTGCCAGCGCATGGCGCCCTTCCTTTCTCCGGAGACCAGGGGCGGGCGGCCGCACGGTCATGGGGCGGCAAAACGCCCCCCCCGGGCCCGGGAAACCTGCACCCCGCAAGTCAGTTGGCGAACGTGATTCCCAGCCCCGTGGTATAGAGGAAATCGTTCGTTTTCCTCCCATCGGCCGGGTCGCTCTGGTAGCGGTCGCTTATGGAAATGTTCCACGAAAGCCACTGGAGCAGCTTCGTGCTCAGCCCGAGGTTGAAGTCCATGCGGTACTCCCCGGTTTGGGTCAGGTTGTGGAACATCCGGTAGCTCTGGACCAGGGCGGTGGCGTCGCTCAGCTTCAGGGAGTACTCGTTGCCCCAGTAGAGCTCTCCCGCTTCCCGTATCTCCGGCGTGCTGTAGCTCGAACGGTTGTAGGCCACCCCGGCCAGCAGGTCCAGCTGGCTCCGGTCCGTCTTGTAGGCGTGGTACCCCAGGCCGCCGCCGATGACGAACCGCAGGTCCAGGTCCTGGAACCGGTCGTATTCGTAATCGTTGAACGCGCTCAGAAACAGGCGGGGATGGACGTCGCGCTGGTACCGGAGGCCGCCGCGCACCGCTTCGGCCGTGTCCTCGCTCAGGCCGCCGACGCGCGCCGACGCCTTGATGAAGCTGAAATACAGGGAGGTCTTGTCGGTGCGCGTCTTCCGGTCGGCGTTGATCCCGGAGGTGAACGTCAGCGTCTGGGCGTTGCCCGAGGTGCCGGCGAGCCCGACGGTCCCGGTGCCCGTCCACAGTTGGAGCCACCCCGGGTTCTCCAGCCTCTGAAACGCCTGCTCCTCCGCCTCGTTGCGGATGGCGGTGATGTCGGCGGGCGATAGCGCCTGCGTGGCCCCCGACGTCCGGACTTCAATCTTGTCCGCCGTCTGCGCCAGCGTCCCGTATAGCTTCGGCCCGGCCACCGGGACGACGTACAGAGGCTGGTCGGACGTGATCGAATCTATCTGGTCCCACGGGACGATGACCTCCCCCATCCGGTCGGTCAGGATGGTGAGATTGGCGTCGTGTTTCTTCACGATGCTGCCCGTGAGGCGGTCGCCGTTTTTAAGCGCCACCTGATCGGCGCGGGCCGCCATCGCCGGAAGCATCCCCAAAAGGCAAACAATGAACACCCGACCGCATCGGATCCTCTGCATGTTCCGTCCCTCCCTCAAAAAGCAAGGTCGCGGCCGGCCTCCAGAACACGGGGCCGAGCCGGTGCCTTGCGGCATCCCTAATTTATAGGACACGGAAGCCCCGGTTGCAAGGGGCCGGTTGCGGAGCCGCTTCCGCCGGCGGCTTGCCCGACCTTCGGGGCCTGCCCGGGAGCCTCCCCGGAAACCGGCCGGGGCCGGTCGAAAACGGGCCCGGGCATCCTGCCCGGCCACCCCTCCGGAGGAACAGGGGAGCCAGATGTCCGCCCCGCCCGTCTTCGCCCTGATCGGCCCGCGGCCCGGAGACAAACCCCTGCGCATTTTGGGGCAAAGGATTTCCGTCCCGCAACGAATCCGGGGCCGTTTTGGGACGAAAGAGGATTTGTCGCAACCGGCGCTACTTTTTCCTATCGGCCGCGATGGCGATGTTGTATGCTTGGAGAGATGTCATCTTGTGACTGCATGTATTTAGAACCGATGCGCCGCCGTATCCGCTTTCAAAACATCGAGGACTCACTCAGGCGTTCCGCCTATTCCGTGGGCAACCGGCCGATCGGGACTCACTAACAAGGCAATCATTTACCAGGAGGACTTGCCATGGCTGACGAAGAAACCAAAAAGAGCGAAGGGGGAGGCCTCAACCGCAGGAACTTCCTCAGAAGCGCGGGCGTGATTGCCGCCGGCAGCACCCTGGGCGCGCCGATGACGCTCGCGTCCGGGGCGGCGCAGACGGATCCGCCGATACAGACGACGCTGACCCATTTCCGGTGCCCCCTGTGCAGCCGGGATTTCGGAACCTTCGCGGAGTTGAAGGACCACTTCGCCACGGAACACCCGGAACACGTCCTGCCTGTCACGACCAAACTCTCGATCAACGGGAAGGATTGCGAGGTGCTCATCGAGCCGCACTGGACCCTGCAGCGGACCCTGCAGTTCCGGCTGGGGCTGACGGGCGCCAAGCAGATGTGCAACCGGGGCGCCTGCGGGTCCTGCACCGTCATCATCGACGGCCGGGCGGTGCTCTCGTGCTCCACCCTGGCGGTCGAGTGCGAAGGCAAGTCGATCCAGACCATCGAGGGGATCGCCGCCGATCCCAAGTGGAAGCCCCTGATCGACGCCTACTGCAAGTGGGACGCCATGCAGTGCGGCTACTGCACGCCGGGCATGCTCGTCAGCGCCAAGTCGCTGCTCGAGAAAAACCCCGACCCCAGCGAGGAGGAATGCCGCCAGGCGCTGGCCGGCAACATCTGCTGCTGCGGCACATACCCGAGGCACCCGACCGCGATCATGGAAGCGGCGCCACAGATAACGAAAGGAGCGTAACCCATGGCAGATCTTGCAGGCATCAACGGACAAAGGAAGGAATTCAAGGTGGTCGGCCGGCCCAACCTGCCCGGCAGGCTGTCGTGGTCCCAGGCGACGGGCGTCGCGAAATTCGGGGTCGACTACGTCGTCCCGGACATGCTCGAGGCCAAGTTCCTCCGGAGCCCCTACGCCAACGCCCGCATCAGGAGCCTCGACACGGCCCGGGCCCTGGCGATCCCCGGCGTCGTCGACATCGTCACGTATAAAGAAACCCCGGCCAGTCCCCCGGCCGGCGGCGGCATGGGCGGCTTCGGGATGGGCGGCGGCAGCCAGGCCGTCGTCACCGACTACGCCGACCAGGAAGGCATGGAAGTCGGCGCCATCGTCATCGCCGAGAACGAGGACATCTGCGAGGAGGCCCTGCGGCAGCTCGACATAGAGTGGGAGGTGCTCCCCCACGTCGTCGACCTGCGCGAGGGACGCAAGCCCGACGCCCCGGTTATCCGCCCGGCGGCGGCGGCCAAGAAGGCCGGCGGCATGGGCGGCTTCGGGATGGGCGGCGGCGGCAACAACCCCCCCAAGCAGGGGAACGTCAACTATTCCAACGTCAACGACGGGGACGTCGAGGAGGGCTTCCGCCAGGCCGACCACATCATCGAGGTCGACGTCAACACGTCGGCCTTCAGCGGCCACATCCCCAACCCCGTGGGCACGGTCGCCTGGTGGTTCGACGACCCGTACCACGGCGAGGGCAAATGCCTGCGCATCGAAGGCGTCCCCTGGGGGCACGACCAGATATCGAGCTCGGCCCGCGTCTCGGCCGACAAGGTCTTCCAGGAGTGCATGTTCGTCGGCGGCCGCTACTGCGACTGGGGCATCCGCAAGCAGCAGACGGTCACCCCGATGCTGGCCAAACGCGTCGGCCGGCCGGTCCGCTGCGTCAACGACCGCTACGGGATGTACGACTTCAACCTGAACCAGCGCTACGTGCACCTGAAGGTCGGCTTCAAGGCCGACGGCCTGATCACGGCGATCGACGACTTCTCGATCGCCGACGGCGGCAGCCAGGGGAGCTCCAATTTCGGCAACACCATGGACCAGACCTACGGGCCCTATTTCACGACCCGGTGCAAGCACGTCAAACAGAACATGGAAGTCATCGACAGCAACCGCGGGAAGATGTGGGTCAGCGGCCAGCACAACCCGATGAGCTGGGACTCCCTGATGGTGACCCTGTACGTGATCGCCGAAAAGCTGGGCAAGGACCCGATCGAGATCGCGACGCTCAACCTGCACGGGCCGACGTCGCAGGACGACCCCAACCCCGTGCCGAGCTACGAGGCCTGCGTCGCGTCGGTGAAGAAGCTCATGAACTGGCAGTGGCACGCGGCGGGCGCGAAGAAGCTGCCCGACGGGCGGCTGCACGGGGCGAGCTTCCGCTACAACCAGTGCCCGCGCCACTCCGTCTCGGGCTACAATCCCAAGCTGGAGCTTCGCAACGGCGTCGTCTACCTGGAATCGAAGGGGCCCATCATCGGCCACTACGGGCTGGAAGCCAACGTCATGGTCGTGGCCGAGGAGCTGGGCTTGCGGTACGAGGACGTCAAGTACGATCTCGACCACCACTACACCTACCGGCCCTTCGGGGGCGGCAGCGACGGCACCACCGCGTCCTCCTGGGCCGTGAAGGAGTGCGCCAACA
>CAZYXB010000045.1:0-22622 GCA_964651155.1 uncultured Acidobacteriota bacterium
GCCCCCCTCAGGGGGGCATCCTGAGGCCACCCGCTCTGCGGGTGGAGTGTTCACTGAAAAGAAGGTAATAAAGAATGTAGGGCGGGAATAAAAAAGACGATGATAAAGGAGCAGGTTCGTTCGCTCCTTTATCATCGTCAATGCTTTTACGTGCTCTACTTTCTAAAAGAACTTTTTTCTGCCAAATATCGCAAGGCCAATCAATCCTGAGCCGAAAAGCAGCATTGTTCCAGGTTCGGGAACGACATAGTCATCACCCTCATAAGGGGTCAGGAAATCTTGGTAACCACCCGCATCAGAACCTGCAGGGTTATGTGCCCAATACCAATTTGAGGTTGAATAGTCTGTGTGAGAAAAGGATTCCAGGAAAAGATCGTAATCCAGCCCAGAGTTTATTATCACATTAGGAAAAGAGTAGTCCCAAAGGATGTCCGTATCGTAAATCCCCATTACCGCCCATATGGCCTTTTGATATTCAGCCTTCGGTGACCCCCAAAATGGATAATCAAAAATATCATTCGATGCCTGGGGAGTTGTGGAAAATTGATCCGCGATCCATGCGGCTTGCCGCAGTTTCTGTTTATAATCATCGGTATAGGGATCGTCTGTATATTCCCAATAAAGATCAAAATCGCTGTCTATGGCATAAAAGTCATAATTTTGCCCAGAAGAGGATAAACCGGTGCCTTCTATGCAGAAGATTTCCACCGATCCACCGGTGTCATAGTCAAAGGGTGCTTGCGGATTATATACGGAACCATCATAATCCGCATTTATGGAACCTTCCCAAAACCAATAGCCCGTCGTTATTTCATCATAACCAGTAAATACTGTGGGACTGCTGGCAACGGCTTGCAGCGTAGCTTGCCCTTCGGGGGAAGAAAATGAATCAGCATATCCCAGCAGTGGGAAAGCGAGAAACATAGCAAGAATCGTGAAAATCGACACCTTTTTCATTATGCATCCTCCACAGATGTTTTAAGCCTTTTTCCCTAGCAATTCCCTTTCCATGTATTGAAATGTGATGGCGTGGTTTCATGAATACACAATCTGGTACATTTCTAAATATTTGAATAAATGGATTTTATAATCAAAAAACTCCAGGGCGTATATTGAGAAAAACCTGCCATAAAAAGATTGGGAGCACTTGCAAAGGCTAAGAGCCGGATTCCGATTTGTAAAATTATCCGACACAGAAAAGATGATCCGGAACGATTCAACAGGAATAAAATTAATCTAAATACTTGAATCTAAATATTTTTTATCCTTTTTGAGGCATATGTTCAATGATGTAAAGATATCCTACATTTTCCGCCTTCAGGAGGAATGCCCGGTTATGATGTTTTTAACGAGCGGAAAAGCTGGGGGGTGTTAATCCCCGCATAAAACTGAACGGAAGAGCGTCGTAATTTTCAGAATGTATTGACAGATTGTAGTCTGGTGTCGGATTGACTGGACCTTCGTCGAAGGTCTTTTTTGCCGATAGAAAAGGCAGGCGGAGAGTTTTAGCGAACCCTCCGCCCTTTGTATTTTCGGGGTAGCAGCCCCTTTTCTAACAGAGTTCTGATGATATGGTTTGTTGCCGTTGATCTCAAGAGGATTCATCAACAGGGACGCAACTTTTCCTGGCGGCGGCCGCTACATTGTTTCCGTTGCCGCAACTGGCAAGTCTGGGGCCACGGCTATGTCGAGCGTAACTTTCACGGCTTTGACCTCGACTCGACATGGCTGTGGTACGAAGGGAAGAATAAACCGGAACATGTGATTGAAGCCCCAACTGAAACCCAGTCTGAGGTTCTAAGAAGTTTCGGGTGGGAAATTGACACGGGTGGGGTCTTGCGGAAACTTGATAATTAACTTATTCGGAATCAGAAGTTTACGAACATGCTTGCTTCCCATCCCTTAAACTCCTGTTAGAGAAATCTTTCAACACAGCTCGTTCCAAGCAGGTCGGCGGCTGCGTGAAAGACTGGAGCGCAGATTGAGCCGCCGACGTCTCGCCCTATCCCCAAAAACCGGGATCTGACCGGCGCCTGCCGTTCACATTTGGTGAATACATGCCCAGTAGGCCTTTTCACCATGGGTGCGTGCGTGCTGCAAAACACAAGGGGGGCAATGGATCTGCTCCCACAGGGAAGGGGGAAAGAGCGCCACGGGAGACAGATCCACTACGGCGTTATGGCCGGAGCCGGATGCGGGCCCGGTCCCGTTCACACCCTGAAATACTCCCTGTACCACCGGACGAAGCGGTCCACCCCTTCCTCAATGCCGACGCCGGGGGTGTAGCCGAAGTCCCGGGCCAGGTCGTCGACATCGGCCCAGGTTGCCGGGACGTCCCCGGGCTGCATGGGGAGAAAATTCTTGACCGCTTTTTTGCCGAGAGATTTCTCGATGGCCCCGATGAAGTCCGCGAGGGCGACGGGAGAGTTGTTGCCGATGTTGTAGATGCGGTACGGGGCGGGAGAGCGGGACGGGTCGGGATGTTTCCCGCTCCAGGCGGGGTCCCCTGCGGGCGGGCGGTCCAGAACCCTGAGGACGCCGTCGGCGATGTCGTCGATGTAGGTGAAATCCCGTTTCATGTCGCCGTTGTTGAACACGTCGATCGGCCTGTTTTCGACAATGGCTTTCGTGAAGATGAAAAGCGCCATATCGGGCCTTCCCCAGGGGCCGTAGACGGTGAAAAACCGCAGTCCCGTCGTCGGTATCCGGTAGAGGTGGCTGTAGGCGTGGGCCGTCAGTTCGTTGGACTTTTTCGTGGCGGCGTACAGCGAGACCGGGTGGTCGACGTTGTCGCGGGTGGAGAAGGGGTAGTTTTCGTTCAGCCCGTAGACCGAGCTTGAGGAGGCGTAGACCAGGTGCTTTATTTCGTTGTGCCGGGATGCCTCGAGAATGTTCTGGAATCCCAGGATGTTCGACTCGATGTAGGCGTAGGGGTTCGTGATGGAGTAGCGGACGCCGGCCTGGGCGGCCAGGTGGACGACCGCGTCGAACCGTTCCCGGGCGAACAGGTCCTCAATGGCGGGGCGGTTCTCCAGGTAGATTCTCAGGAACCGGTAGGCGGGGTACCTGGCGCTTCGGGCGAAGGTGCACGATTGGGCGTCTTCGGGCCGGATCCCGGCCGATTCCAGCCGGGCATATTTGAGGTGTGTGTCGTAGTAGTCGTTGATGCTGTCCAGGCCCGTGACCTCATCGCCCCGTTCGAGGAGTTTCCGGGCCACATGATACCCGATGAAACCCGCTGTTCCCGTCACCAGAACCTTCATGCCCGACGCCTCAGTCTTGGAAATGCGGTGTGCAGGGGGACCAGGCCCCTGCCCGGCCCCTCGTTGGAACAAGTCCCTGAATACGCCCGGGCCGCCCGACTCTTCAGGGCTTCTGCCGCTTGTTCATTGAAATTCCAGCCGGATGTTGACGATCTCCGGGCGGTTCCCGATCCGCAGGGGGGGGCCCCAGGTGCCGACGCCGTTCGATACGTAGTAATGGGTGTCCCCCTTCTTTTTGTACCCCCAGGGGATTTCGTAGACGCAGCGCGTGATATAGCTGATCGGCCAGATCTGCCCGTAGTGCGTGTGCCCCGAAACCTGAAGATCCACGCCGTTTTCGGCCGCTTCCTCCAGCCCGAACGGCTGGTGGTCCATCAGCAGGACCACGCGGTTCGTATCGACATCCTCCATCAACTCCGAAAGCTTTTTCCTCTGTTCCGCCCCGAAACGGTTTGCCGAGCGGTCATCCCGACCGACGATGTAGAAGGCGTCCGCCACCAGGACCGCCCGGTCCCGCAGCAGGATGAGGCCGTGGTCGGCCAGGTACGCGACCGCCTCCAGAACCCCCCCGATGTACTCGTGGTTGCCGGTTGCGGCATAGACGCCGTAGCGGGAGCGGATGTCCCGAAGCGGGTCCCCCACGCTGTTTTCCCTGATCGACGTCAGATCCTCGTCGACGATGTCCCCCGGAAGCAAGACCACGTCCGGGTCGAGGCTGTTGATCCTCTCGACGATTTGGGAGAGGCGCTTTCGGCCCACGATGGTCCCGAGGTGGATGTCCGACACGGCGACGATATTGAGGCTGTCGAGGTCCCCGGCTTTTTTGGCGACCTGCAGGGTCATTGTCCTCACGCGCGGCATCCGGGAATTGACGTGGCCGAAGACGAGAAGCAGCCCGACCATCACGGCAACGCCCAGGGCCGTGATTCGTTTGGCCGCGGCGTAGTTGTCGGTAACGGCGGCGGGGAAGAAGGGGACAAAATGGTGGATGAGCCGCAGGAGGTCGAGCAGAACGACCGACAGGAGGAAGTAGAGCAGGGCGGCGAACCAGAACGAACCGACCCAGATCAGAAGTTTCGACAGGAACGAAGGCCCGTAGCTCTCGAGCAGCCGCCCGGCGATGAATGAAGCGGCAATGGCCCAGAACAGGACGATAACGGCTTTCCTTATGCCCGAATCCCGTGGAATGGCCTGCAGCACCCGGATGAAGACGTATGCGTTGACCCCTCCGACGAACGCCAGGAATCCGGCGAACGACAGCAGCTGCATCATCGGTCTCATGCGGCCAGTCTACCCCAAGTGACGGGATTTCAAACACACATTCTTAGAAACAGCTCGTTGTTCGACGGCCGCTTGCCGGACGGGCCTTTTGCTTGAGGGTCTGTGCCATTGCGGCGGAAAAACCGGCCGGACGACTTTTCACTAACTCCGGCGGGTGCCCGTGTACTCTCGGGCGAAAGTCGGATGAAGCGGGTGCGGCGGACGGCGCGACACGCTGCCGTCTTGCCGGTCCGGAGATTCTCCCTATCCCGAACCCCGGTTGCGCCCTTTCCCCGCACCGGGTCGCTTGCCGCGAATGTTTTCTTTCCATGGGCACAAAAGATCGTGCGCGCCAAAAGGTTGCGGACGTACATTCAGGCGGGACCATCACCGATGCATGGCCCTGCATGCCCGGGCGGACTTTTCCCTTTTCCCCGATTCACCCGGGAATACGGCTCCATGAAATGGAAGGACCTGTGCTATCCTTACTGCAATCCTTTTGTGCTGCCGATAAGGTGCCGTATGTATGAACAGTTTTTCGGGCTGAAGGAACGGGCCTTCAATCTGACTCCGGACCCGTCCTTCCTTTTCCTCAATCAGAGAAGCCGGGAGGCCCTGAGCCATATCCTCTACGGCATCGAGCGCCGGGAGGGATTCGGCCTGATCGTCGGGGATATCGGAACGGGCAAGACCACCCTGTGCTGGGCTCTTCTGGACCGGCTGGAAAAGAAAAACGTCCGCACCGCCCTCATCCAGAACCCGATGCTGCCCGAAACGGACATCCTGCGGTCGATCCTGCAGGACCTGGGCGCCCGCGACGACGATGTGCGGCCCCGGCAGCCCGACGGCGAAAGCGAGGCCCTCGAAGTGTTCGACGGGGCCTGGCTCGAGGGGCTCACCAAGAAGCAGCTCTTGGACCGTCTGAACAGGTTTCTGGCCGCAAGGGCCCGGGAAGATGTCTTCACCGTCCTGATCATAGACGAGGCGCAGAATCTCTCCATCGAGCTGCTCGAGCAGCTGCGGCTTCTATCGAACCTCGAAACCGCCAAGAAAAAACTCCTGCAGATCATTTTCGTCGGGCAGCTCGAGCTCGAGCAGAAACTGCGCTCGCCTTCGATGCGTCAGCTCGACCAGCGGATCTCCGTCCGCTTCAGGACCGGGTCCCTGTCGAAGGGGGACACGGAACGCTATATCCGCCACAGGCTGGCCAAAGCGGGCGGCGGCGCCAGGCTGCGCTTCCGATCCGGCGCGTTCCGGTCCATCTGGCGCCGGAGCGGGGGCTGCCCCCGCAGGATCAACCTCCTGTGCGACCGCGCGCTTCTTGCCGCCTACAGCGAAAGGACCTTCCTCGTAACGTCCAAACACGTCCGCCGCGCCGCCCGGGGTCTCGATGGTGACGGGTACTCGGGGACCCGCGTATCCTCGGTCTGGTCGAGCAGGGCGGTGCCCTATATCGTCCCGGCCGCTCTCCTGCTTTTCATCCTCTGCTTTCTGGCCTACAAGGGCCTGGCCCACTAGCCCGATCCGGGCCCCGGACCGGATACGGCGTCATTGTGGCGGCAGGCGCCTGCGCGGCGTTTTCCCGCCCTTCCCGCTGCCGGGCCAATCGGCGAAAGTTACCAAAAACCGGCAGCCTGTTCTATACCGTGAAACAACTAAATATTTAGTAGTATCGCAAAAAAAATGATATTATGCTGTACAGGGTACTACATTTAGTATATGAATACATTGTGTACACCATATAGAGTTATCGGACTGGATCCGGGGTTTTCCTTAGAGATCGATCTATCGCCCGCAGATCCGAGGGTCAACAAGCGCCGATGAGCACTGGCGACATACTCAATAAACATCGTGGTGGAAGGCACGCTGCCTTCGACGGGACAGGTGCGGTTCTGTCGATGGATTCCCAGCACCGGTCGCTTCTCCGCTACGTGGAGGAAGGCAGATCCCTCCTCCAGGAAATCCGGCAGGATTTCTCCCGGTCCCAATCCAATCCCGAGGATTCCGAGTATCTGCGGAAAGCGGCCCGGCGCCTGGCGTCGTTCTCCACCGATGCCGACGGCTGGGGATTCGACAGCCTCTACCGGGTCGCTTTCGGCCTTCAGACGCTCCTTCTGGACTCCTTCAACCGGTTCCACGACGGCGCCTTCTGGAAGGCTCTGGACCGGGGGGTGGATATGCTGTTCTCCCTTCTGGATCAGTGTGAAAGCGAGTACGTCGAGCGGCTGGCCATTGCCGAGTTGCTCGAGGGCTTCAATAGGATTTCCTGCAACCGGTGCCTGCTGCGGGATATGTGACTCTGCCGGGCCGGCGGGGATTTCCCGAAGGGCGGCCTGCTTTATGGCGGCGGCATTGTCCGGCCGCAGGGTCCCGTTGCCGTTCCGCAAATCGCAAATCCTCCATACATGTGCATTCAGCCCGGCCGCCGGCGAAACACGAAGGCCGCCGGAGTGCACCCGATCCGGCGGCCTGCTCCCGAATCCCCTCCCGTGCAGCCCCTGATTGCGGGCTCTTCCGATCGATTCCCGCGTAAGGAAGTGAATCCTCCGCCGTCGCTGAGGCGGCGGGTTCCCTGCAGCGGACACACGTCCGGACTCGGGCAGGGCAGGAAGAACTTTCCGTACCATTCGGGCTTCGGATGCAGAAGACTCCAAGGCCGCAAATCCCGCCCTCCTGTTCCGGGGCGGCGGGATGCGGGCCTGCCCCGGGAACAGAGCTCGTCACGGGGCGGAAGCCTGTGCCGGTACCCGCGCCTCCAGGCAGTCTCCGGGCCGGGTGCCGGCCGCTGGGGCATCGGCGGATAACGAAACAGTCGTTTCTGTGACGGCGGCCGCATCTTTCTTTTTCAATGTGTGGTTGTATATCCCTGAGAGGAACCGGCCCGGGAATACGGCAAGGGTCCGAAAACGGGGAATACACAATGTCTCAGGGAGGCATTACGCATGAAAAAGGCATCTGTAGTTGCAATGGCGATGGGAATGATACTGGTTCTGGCCGCCTTCGGCATGGCCGGCGGGGACAAGAACAGGGGCGACAACGGCACGGGCTCCACCTATGAAAACGGCTGCGAAGACCAGCCGTGTTTTGCCGACGCGCCGCAGCCGGGGCCGTCGCTGCTGACGGTAACCGCGGCGGAAGAGGCTTCCGCGCTTTCCGATGCGGAGATCGGTCACCTTCAGTTCATCCGCGAAGAGGAGAAAATGGCGCGCGACGTCTACCTCGTGCTGTATGAGGCATGGGGGAGCCCCGTGTTTCTCAATATCGCCGCATCCGAGCAGCGGCACATGGACGCGATGGCACGCCTCCTGGATTTCTACGGCATCGAGGATCCCGTCGCGAGCGACGAGATCGGAGCCTTTACGGATCCGGATATCCGCGACTTATACGGCGATCTTGTTTCGCGGGGCCTGGAGTCCGAGGCGGAGGCGATGCGGGCAGGCGGCTGTATCGAGGAATACGACATTGCCGACATCTGGCTGGCCTATGACGAAACGGACGAGATCCGTATCCAGCGCGTTTACGAGAACCTGTACGAGGGATCCTACAATCACCTGGACGCTTTCGTCCATAACTACGAACTTCTGACCGGCGAGGTCTATGTACAGCAGCTTTTGTCAGCCGAAGAATTCGCCTACGTGATGGCGTTTGAAACCCGGGCCCGGCAATCGCAGCAGAGCGCAGGGCAGGGCGGCCGGTAGCGCCCGGCAAGAGAAGGGGGGCCGGGCCGGCAGCGGGGCCCGGCCCCGGCAGAATCGATCCCCTCCCGCTGCCGGTATCCCCCCGGGCGGGATTTTCATAAAAAACTTCCTGTTTATCGCGTCGCAGCCGATACAGCCTCTGATAGAATAGGGCACCCGATGCTACGCAAAATACAATCATCCCCCGTGCTGAGCCGCGTCGCGCCTTTTGCGGTTTTCGCCCTGCTGACGATGCTGCAGGGGCGGTTGGGCGAGAACTCCCAATACTGGGTCTACGCCCTCAAGACCGGTGTCGGCGCCTGGCTCGTCCTGCTTGTGCGCCCCCATGTCCGGGAAATGCGCTGGAAGCTCTCCTGGGAGGCCGTGGCGGCCGGCGTGGCGGTGTTTCTCCTCTGGGTGGGGCTCGACGGCCGCTACCCGGCCTTGGCCGAGCGTTCGGGGGGCTTCGATCCCGCCCGCGACTACGGGGCGGGGAGCGCCCTGGCCTTCTTCTTCATCGGGGTGCGGATCCTGGGCTCCACGCTCGTGGTCCCCCCGCTCGAGGAAGTCTTCTACCGTTCCTTCCTCTACCGCTTCGTCCAGCAGTCGGACTTTCTCAAAATCCCCCTGGGAGGCCTGAGCGCGAAAGCGTTTATCATCACGGGCGTCGTCTTCGGCATCGGGCATTACGAATGGCTGCCCGGGATCCTGTGCGCCTTCGCCTACCAGGGGCTCGTCTGCAAAAAAGACCGCCTCGGCGACGCCATGACGGCTCACGCGATCACCAACTTCATCCTCGGCCTCTGGGTCGTTCTCCGCGGCGCCTACGTCTTCTGGTAATGGAAATGCACCACCCCGAACGTTGTTGACGCCCCCATCGTTTTTTGATGGGCCCCCATCAGTTGTTGATGGGCCCTGTCGGTTTCTGACAGGCCCTGTCCGGGCGAGCGGGCGGTGACATTTGGCGACAATTTGAAAACATTGCCGACATTTGATTACTTTACAATCAGGGCTCCGGGCGTTTACAATGCGTGGTGATTGGTTTATAAAATATCGGTTTCCCCTCACCGATACAAGTGAAGACGGGTCCGGGTGCGGCGCCGCCTCCGGGGACAAGGTGTTTTCAGTCCGCCGGAAGGGAAGACGCCGCAAAGATGCAGGGTCCCGATAACCGGCTCCGGTAGGAACCCGCCGGTCTGCCGTAGTACACCTGAGGGACTTCGCATATTGCCTGGACACTACGAAGGAAGGACCGCCTGAGAATCCGTCTGCCCGAACCGTCAGGCCCGTGCCCGACCGGTCCGGTACCGGGTGCCCTGCCGGACCGGTTTTCAGGCACGCGGGTGCCGGCACCATAGTAACCGGAGATTTACTGCAAGATTTTAGCTGAAACTGCCGAAGTACTATAGAGAAACGGAGCCGCAAGACTGCGGCCCGAAGTTACGGTTATGTGGAAATACCTTTCGGTACGGAAATTGGGCGCGATTTTTGCGGAGACGCTGCTACTGATGGGCTGCGTCCTGGTTGCCTATGCCCTGCGCATGCGCGTCTCCCCCTTCGAGGAGCCGGCTGCGGCTGCCGAAGTCCACATCCTGTTGAAGGCTTTCCTGATCGCCCTGGTCTTCCAGCTGTTTCTCCACCTGAAGGACCTCTACAGTTTCCGGGGCACGCGGGCCACCAGGCAGTATTACATCGACCTGGCCGAAGCCCTGGTTCTGGCGACGGTCGGCCTGACGGTCCTCTACTACCTGCTGCCCGCCCTGGGGGTCGGGCGAGGGATCCTGGTCCTGAGCATCGTATTCGGCGTCGTTTTCCTTCTGGTCTGGCACACCCTGCTGCGCTCGTATTTCGGCAAGCGCACCCCGCGCACCAACCTGATCGTGCTCGGTACGGGGCAGCTGGCCAGGGAAGCCGTCCGGGAGATACTGAAGCGCCCGGAGCTGGGGATCCGCGTTGTCGGTTTCGTCGACGACAGCCCGCAGCTGCAGGGCGTGTCGATTGTAAACCCCAAGGTGATCGGCACCTACAGGGACCTGCCGAGGCTGATGGCCGAAAACAGGGTGGACCAGATCCTCGTCGGCATGCCCGACCGCCGGGGGAAGCTGCCGATCAACGAGCTTCTCGACTGCAAGACCAGGGGCATGACCATCGAGGATGTGGCCACGTTCTATGAACGCGTGGCCGGGAAGATCCCCGTAGACAACCTCAAGCCGAGCTGGATGGTGTTCAGCCCCGGGTTCAAGTTGTCCCGGGTGCTGATGGTGGAGAAGCGGATTCTTTCCTTTGCGGTGTCAACCCTGCTGCTGCTGGCGTTCTCCCCGATCATTCTCCTGCTCGTGGCCCTGATCAAGCTGGATTCGAAAGGGACGGTCCTGTACCGGCAGGAGCGCGTGGGGCAGTACGGCAAGACCTTCACCCTTCTGAAATTCCGCTCGATGCAGATGGATGCCGAGCAGGATACCGGGCCCGTCTGGAGCATGGGGGAGGGGACGGACCCCCGGGTGACGCGCGTCGGCAGATGGATGCGCAGGTTCCGGCTCGACGAGCTGCCGCAGCTGTTCAATGTCTTCCGGGGGGACATGAGCCTTGTGGGCCCGCGGCCCGAGCGCCCCGCTTTCGTCCAGCAGCTGGCCGAGACCATCCCTTTCTACAACATACGCCACGTCATCAAGCCCGGCATCACGGGATGGGCGCAGATCAACTACAAGTACGCCAGCTCGTTCCAGCACGCGGTCGAGAAGCTGCAGTACGACCTGTTCTACATCAAGAACATATCCATAATCCTCGACATCCTGATCTGCATGCAGACGGCCAAGATAGTGCTTGTCCGGACAGGATCCTGATTCCCCACCCGCCTCCCCCCGATATTTCTTTTCATGGGGCTCCCCATTTCTTTTCATGGGGCTCCCCATTTCTTTTTGGGGCATGGCTTCACCTGAAGCCCGAGCGGCAACTGCGGCAACGCTCGGGCGTGCCGCGGCAGGTGCGGGAAGCAGCGGCTGCTCCTTAACCCCCGATCATGCTATAATGCGGGCCGGAAACGGACGCCTTCCCGGAGCGGAGCGTGGTACTCAAGATCGCAATGCGCAACATGTGGCGCCAGAAGCGGCGCACGATCCTTACGTCGCTCACCATGGTGGGGGGATTTTTGCTCGCGGCCGTTTCCATCGGCTGGTCCGACGGGACCTACTCCTACATCATCAACATGTTCACCGGCGACCGCCTGGGACACGTCCAGGTGCACGCCGCCGGGTACCTCGACGAGCCCTCCATCTATGCGCGGATCCGGGATTACGGGCGGGTCGGCAGCGCCGTTGCGGGGGTCCCCGGGGTCCGGGCGTGGGCGCCGCGGGTGTATGCCGCCGGGCTGGCCTCCTTCGGGGAGAAGACCTCGGCCGTGCGGATCAACGGCCTGGACCCGGAACTCGAGCACGCGGCCACGGGCTTTTTCCGGAAAGTCTTCGACGGGCGGCCGCTGTCGGGGGCGCCGCGGCAGGCGCTGCTCGGCCGGGGCCTGGCGCGCATCCTGGGGACCGCCCCGGGCGACGCGGTGGTCGTGCTGTCGCAGGCGGCCGACGGCTCGATGGCCAACGACCTGTTCGACGTGGCCGGGATCGTCGACACCGGGGACGAGGCCGCCGACCGGATGGACCTGTACCTGAATCTGGGCGCCGCGCAGGAGTTTCTGTCTATTGGCGGGGACGTGCACGAGATTGCCGTCCTGGTCGACGATCTGAAGGGCGTCGGCCGCGTCACCGAGGCCATCCGGGCGGAACTCGGCGATGCGGAGCTCGAGGTGCTCCCCTGGCAGCAGGTCGCCCGCTCCTTTTACGATGCGATGCAGGCGGACCGGCAGGGGATGTGGATCATGCTCGGCATCATCATCCTCATCGTGGCCGTAGGGGTCCTCAACACCGTGCTGATGTCGGTGCTCGAACGCCGGCGCGAATACGGGCTGCTGCTGGCGGTGGGCACCCGTCCGGGCACGATCGTCTCCCTGGTTCTGGGCGAGCTTCTGGGGATCGTCCTGGTCAGTGTCGCCGCCGGTGCGCTGCTGTCGGTGGCCGTCAACTGGATCCTCTCGATCCACGGCATACCGATGCCCATGTCCTTGAGCTTCGGCGGGGTGACCTTCGACCGCATGTACTCCGAGGTCAACCTCCGGAGCCTGGTCATCCCCGCCGCAACCGTCGCCGCCGCGGCGATGGCCGTCGGCATCTTCCCGGCCTGCAACGCTGCCAGGACCGAACCGGCCCGGGCCATGAGGACCTTCTGAATGGACACGCCCGCCCGCGCGCCGTCATCGGTCGAAGCCGTGATGATGTACCTGAAACTCGGCTGGAGGAACCTCCTGCGGAACAAGCGCCGGTCCCTGATCGCCGGGACGGCCATAGGCGTGGGCCTGGCGTCTTTGATCTTCATGGACGCCCTGATGGCCGGCATGCAGAAGAACATGATCGACGCGGCCACGGCCACCTTCCTCGGCCAGGGGCGGATCCAGAGAAAAGGCTTCCGGGACACCCAGCAGGCGGATCTCACCATCCGCCGGCCCGGCGAGGTGCTCTCGGCGCTCGGCCGGGAGCCGGGGCTGGCCCATTACGCCCCGCGGGTCCTCTCTTTCGGGATGATCTCCTCCCCGTCGGACGTGCGTTCGATCCAGCTCGTTGGAATCGACCCCGGATCGGAGCGCCACGTTTCCGAAATCGATGACGCGATCGTGGCGGGCAGCTACTTCGAATCTGCCGAAGGCGGCGCCGGCACAAGCGGCGGCGCCGACATTGTGATCGGTGAAAAACTCGCGTCCATGCTGAAGGTATCGCTGGGGGACCGTCTTGTCGTCACCGTGTCGGAGGCCGGGAGCGGGGACCTGTGCCAGGACCTGTTCCGCGTTTCGGGCATCTTCCGCCTGGGCATCCAGGAGATGGACGGCGCCATGGCCTTCGTGCGGCTCGGCCGGGCCCGGGAGATGCTCGCGATAGGGGAGGGCATCCACGAGATCGCCCTGGTGTTTGCCGATCCCGAGGCCGGGGGCGACCCCGGGCTCCCCTTCTGGGGCGCCTACTCCCGGTTCGGCAACGAGGCCGTGGGCTGGCCCGAGATCATGCCGCAGCTCGAGGCCGTCTTCGAGCTTTCGCGCTTCAGCACCTACCTGATGGGGCTGATCCTTTTCGGGGTGGTGGCGCTCGGCATCATCAACACCCTGTTCATGTCCCTGCACGAGAGGATGTTCGAGTTCGGCGTCCTGCGGGCCGTGGGGACGCGCCCGGCGGGCATCCTCGGGTTGGTGGCCGCCGAGGCGGCGTCGCTTGCCGCCGTGAGCATCGTGCTCGGCTGCATCCTCGGTTTCGCGGTCACGGCGGTTGTGGCCGCCAACGGCATCGACTACGCCGGCATCGAATACTCCGGGGTGACGATCCGCAAGCTCATCCGACCGGAGCTCTGCCTGCGCCCCTATGTCGAGTACCCCCTGTGGGTGCTTCTTTTCACCGTGCTGGTCGGGCTCTACCCGGCCGCGCACGCCGCGCGGATGTCCCCTGCGGCGGCCATGCGGAGGAGTCTCTGAGGCCTATGACCGAAGACGGAGCAGTGATCGCAGCCGAGGGGGTCACCAAGGTCTATGCCGGGAACGGCGTTCCGGTCGAAGCGCTGCACGGCGTCGACCTGCGGATCCGCGGCGGGGAGTTTACGGCCATCGTCGGGCCTTCCGGCTCGGGCAAGACCACGCTGCTGAACATCATCTCGGGTCTGGACGCCTGCACCGAGGGCGAGGTCCGGCTCGCCGGGAGGCCGCTGTCGGGGCTGAGCGGCAGGGAACTGTCCGATTTCCGGCGCGACCACATAGGCTTTGTCTTCCAGGCCTACAACCTCGTCCCGGTCCTCTCCGTGGAGGAGAACATCGAGTACGTCATGCTGCTGCAGGGGGTGCCGAAACGGGAGCGGCGCCGCCGGGTGTCGGAGATCCTCGGGATGATAGGGCTCGAGGGCTTCGAGCGCCGCCTCCCCCCCCACCTTTCCGGCGGCCAGCAGCAGCGGGTGGCCGTGGCCCGGGCCATGGTCAGCCGCCCCGACATCATCCTGGCCGACGAGCCGACGGCCAACCTGGACTCCTCGACAAGCGGCGGGCTTCTGGAGATGATGCAGGGCCTGAATGAAACAACCGGGATGACCTTCGTCTTCTCGACCCACGACGAAAGCGTCATGCGGAGGGCCCGGAGGCTGGTGACGCTCCATGACGGCCGGATCTCCGGGGACGTGCGGCAGTAGCCGGGACCCGGATTCCGGGGCCGGTCTATCGGGGGGATATGGTGCGACGTATCGGCAAGGCGCTCGTGTATTTGGCTGCCGCGATGGCGTCGGTGCCGCCGACATCCGGCGGGGACTTCGCCTGGGGCGGTTCGGTCCGAAGCTACCTGTACGTGTTCGACCCGGCCGCGGTCCGGGCCGGGGGAACCGCCGTCGGGCCTTCGCCGGAGGCTGTGGCGACCGGCCGCGTGCGCCTCGAAGCCGCCTGGAGCCCCGATGCCCGGGTGCGGCTCGAGGGGGCCTACGACCTGGCCCCCCGGTTCGAATCCGGGGGCTTTGCGGGCGGATCCCTCCTGCCCGGCCGGCCGGACCCGTTGGCCTACCGCGCCTTCGATCTCGACCCGGCGGCGGCCGCGTCGGGCCGCTTTACGCTCGGGCAGAACCTGGACCGGGCGTCGGTCCGGTGGCGGTTCCCGGCGGCGGACCTCACCTTCGGGCGCCAGGCGGTCGCCTGGGGGAGCGCGCGGGGCGTCAACCCCACGGACGTGCTCGCGCCCTTCGCCTTCGAAGTCCTCGACGCGGAGGACCGCATCGGGATCGATGCCGTCCGCGCCCGGATCCCGGCGGGCCTCCTGGGCGAGATCGACGCGGGGTATGTTTTCGGGCGGGATCTCGAATTCCGCAACAGCGCCTTTTTCCTGCGCGCGGCATCGAACGTGCGCCGGACGGACCTGTCCGTTATGGTGGTGGGGTTTAGGGAAAACCTGCTCCTGGGATTCGATCTTGCGCGGTCGATCGGAGGGGCGGGGTACTGGCTCGAGGCCGCCGCCGTCGCCGGCGGGGCCCTCGGCGGGGGGGGTGGGGGGCGCGATTACGTCCGCGCCTCGACCGGTCTCGACTACAACCTGTCGGGCAGCCTCTACGGCTTCGTCGAATATCACTACAACGGCGCCGGCGCCGCGGGGGCGCCCGGCTACGCGGGCCGCCTTGCGGAAACCGCCTACCGGGAAGGGGCCGTCTACCTGGCGGGGCGCCACTACTGCATCCCCGGGGCACTCTACCAGTACAGCCCCCTGGTTTCCCTTACGGTCCAGGCGCTGGTCAATGTCACGGACCCGTCGGTGTTTCTCGCACCCCGGGCCGAGTACAACATCGCCCCGGACGTATACCTCGGCGCGGGCGCCTTCGTCGGCATCGGCCGCTCCCCCGTCGCCAAGGACCCGGCAAGTCCCCCCGTCCTGCGGTCGGAGTTCGGCGGCTACCCCGGCATCTACTTCGCCTCCCTGCGCACCTACTTCTGAGGCCCCGGCCGCGGTCCGGGCGTTTCTGTTTTCTGTTGTCTGCCCGGCCGGAAACCACTACTATGTGTGCGTTTGCACCGGAAACCGGCCCGGGCCGGGAGTGGGGAGTTTTCACACATGCTGGGAAAATTGAGCGCATACCTCCTGGTGATGGGTATTCCCGGGCTTCTGGCGATTGCCTTCATCGATTCGGCCGCGGTCCCCCTCTCGGGCGGCCCCGACGCCGTCCTCCTTCTCCTCTCCTGGCAGAAGCCTTCGATGTTTCCGGCCATCGCGCTGGCGGCCACCGTGGGGTCGACCCTCGGGTGCCTGGTGCTGTACGGAATCGGGCGCAAGGGGGGCGAGAAAGCCCTGTCCCGCTTCAACCCCCGGAAGGTGGCCTGGGTGGAGGCCAGGATGCGGCAATACGGCATCTGGGTCATCATCGCCTCCGTCATCGCCCCTCCCCCCTTCCCGACCAAGCTCGCGGTGCTGGCGGCCGGGGTGCTCCGAACGAGCCGCCTGCAGCTTGTCGCGGGCGTCTTTTTGGGGCGCCTGGCGCGCTACGGCACCCTCGGGTACCTCGGCGCGCGGTTCGGGGCCACGGCGGCGGAGGTGATCCGGGCGAACTACCCCGCCCTGGCCGTGGCGCTGGCGGCCGGTCTTTTGCTCCTGATCCTGTTTCACTGCCTCCGCAGCCGCCGCGTCAACCTCGATCCCCGGTAATCCATCCCCGTAACGCGTCAACGGTGTGCCTGCATGAGCCCGTTGTACGGGAGCCCGATTTCGGGGGCCCGATTTCGGGGGCGGAACCTCGGCGCCGCGGGGCACTGCAATCGGGGCACTACGTATGCCCCTTGCGAAACGGGTGGGAGTTTTTCGGGAGGGTGGGAGTGCTCCCCGGCCGGGGGCGCATCATCGGCCGGGGTATGCATACAGCGGTACGATGCCGCCGGCAGCGGGTCAGAGCGTCTTCTGCGTCCAGCTCAGAACCCGGAACGGGCGCTCCATCAGGTTGTCGTTGAGGCAGCCCAGGCTGAAGTGCACCTGCGGCGTTCCGGTCAACTGCAGCGTCTTGCCGATGAAGGAACCGTAGAAGTCCGCGTTGCCGGTCAGTTCGACATCCGCCTCGGGGGCGTAGACTTCCATGTAGGCGGTCGATCCCCCGGTGAATTTGGCCTGGGACGTGCCGTCGTAGTAGATCGTCAGCTCCGTGGGGTCCCCCAGGGGGTTGATGACCCCCTGGCCGGACAGGTCCAGGCCGCTTTTGACGAAAAGGGTCGTGTGGCCGGTGATTTCCAGGGTGCCCCGTGCCGCCTCGGCGATGCTGTCGATGTAGTACACCCCCGGGTTGAGCTTGATGGTCCCCTTGTTCTTGATGTCGAGTGCGCCGTAGACCCCCGGGTCGAGCGTGACGGTGGTGTTCTGCGGCGCGTAGTCGGGGGATCCCGCCGGGATCGTGAAATCCGGGATGGGTGGGAAGTACCGCTCCTCCGGCAGCTGGGTGACCGTGCCGGTGACCGTGATGTTCGGCCCCGGCGTGTAGGACCCCAGCGGCCCGAAGGCGAGGTCCCCGTAGATGTCGACGGTCCCGATGGCGCTGACGCTCCCGTTGGACCCGACCGAGCCCTGCTCCCCCCTGTTGGTGGTCACGTTGTAGTTTCCGAGGGCCGGGTCGTAGCTGTCGACCAGGACCGTGCCGCCCAGGTCGACGCTGTCGATGCCCCACAGGGCCTTGTCAAACAGGGCGTTGCCGCTGTTTTCGATGACGGCCTCTATCCGGGAGACCCCCATCGGGTTTGCCGCGTCCCCCCAGTACCCGACGCTGTCGACGCGCCACCGCTCCATGGCCGACGGGTAGGCGATGAAGGTCGTGGTGTCGACGAAGGTGGCCGGGATGTATTTGAGCAGGGTGGCGTTGACGGCGTAGACGCCGCGGTTGCGCCCGTCGGCCTCGAGGTCCCTGTCGGCCAGGGCGGCCCCGAATGCGGACACATAGTTCGTGTCCGGGAAGTTGTCCGTGCTCCCGGCCTGGCCCGCGAACCGGACCGCGGAGCTCGAGTATTCGACCGGGCACTGGGCGGTGTCGTAGTCCCCGGCGCCGGTGGCGGCCACCAGCGGCAGGTAGTCCGAACGGAACCAGTGGACCGCCTTCTGCACGCCGGCGTCGGCGACGTAGAAGGCCTGCTGGTTGTACTTGTAGGCGGAGGAGGACCTGATCTCGTTTTGTACCGTGAAGACCAGGGCCGTCGACAATACCCCCATGACCGCCAGAAAAAGCAGGGTCGAAACCAGGGCGATGCCCTTTTCGTTATTTCCGTTGCGCGTGTTGGGTGGATGCATACGCTCTGCCCCCATGGTTAGTTGCCCAAATACTGCACCGAGGCGATAAACGGCGGCGTGGTCGGCAGCGTGTCGAGCCCGCCGTAGCGCTGGGCCTCGTAGAACAGCATCGAGGCCGCCGCGACGCTCGGTGCGGTCACCCGCGAGCGGAGGCGGATCTCCTCGCGCTCTGATGCCTGGTTGGTCCACTGCCCCTGGACGGTGAGTGACACCGTCACGGCCGTGACGACGGCCTGCGAGTCCGAATGGAGCGTAAAGCCGGCCGAGCCCGGCCCGATGCCGGTGATGAGCGGGACGGCCGCCCCTTTCGCGGTTGCGCCGAAGGGGGTGATGGAGCGGGTGATCCGCCCGTTGGCGCTGTCGTAGTCGTATTCGGCGTACCAGGCCGTTCCGTCCCCGTTGATCTCCCCGAAAAACCGCAGCGTCGTCACGTCGGCCGAGACGTCGGCCGCCAGGCCCGCCGGGGGGAGGATGCCGTACTTGTAGGGCATGGCGAAGAGGCGGACGGGGTCCCCGGCCGAGTAGGTGCCGAGGAAGATCCCGGTCAGCGTGCCGCTCCCGACCGATTCGAGCCGCACCAGTTCCAGGTTCCCCGAGGCGTCGATGGCGTGGACGTAGTCTCCGGGGTTGAATCCCTCCGAGGATGCCACCGGCACGGCCTGGGGCGTGGAGATCCCGGTGACGGCCGCGGTGATGGTGGTGTTCCGGTCGCTGTGGGACCCGGCCTGGGCGATCTCCCCGATCATCATGTTGAAGCCCGCGGTCGCGTCCTGGTTCACCTCGATGCTGTCCTGCTCGGAGGAGTACTGGTGCGCGCCGATCCGGAAAAGGTCCGCCGCCGCGACCATCAAAGGCAGGAAAATGCACATGGCCACGAGCATCTCCATGATGGAGAAGCCGCGTTCCCCCCGAAGCCCGGTTCTGTTTCTGTCGTCGCTGTTTTGTCTCATGGCGTTTTCTCGGTTACAAGGACTGTGTTCGGGGCTTCCCCGACCTGGAAGCTCCGGTCGCTGGTGACCGACACGAGGATCCTCTTGACCTCGGTGCCCGTCGCGTCGTCGATGATCTGCCACTGGCGGGTGAAGACGGCGTCGCCCGCCGCGGTCCGGGTCCCCGACGCGTCCAGGTAGTCCGCGTACCCGTCCTCGGCGGCGGCCGGGGCGATGCTCCCGCCTTCGGCCAGCCCGGCGCCGTCGGCCGTGTAGGGCGCGTTGACGGTCAGGTTGGTGGTCGTGTCCCCGTAGTCGAGGCCGGTCAGCTCCTCGATCTTGTCCTGGGCCGCGGCGGTCGCTTTCGCCGCGTCGCGGCCGTAGGTCTTGCTGGCCATGACCGAGTAGGTCAGCACCTGCGCCATGGCCAGGAGCCCCGAGACCAGGATGGCGATGGCGATCAGGGTTTCCACCAGCGTGAATCCGGATTCGCCCGTTGTCTTCGTGTGCATCGTGTGTATCCTCGATCGTTGGTTAGAGGGCGCACCATCCGCCGCCGGCCTTCTTCCACACCTGGACCTTGCCCGTCAGCGTGACGGTGACGGCGCAGTCGGTGCCGGACCTGGAGAGATAGACGATGTTGTCGGCCGTGGGCGTCGCGCCGCTTACAGGGATGCCCCTGGAATTGAACGTGATGCTCGACGAGGAGGTGTCCGGAAACCCGGCCGGGGGGTCCGCGGCGCTTGTTTTGAAGGTGATGCCGCTGCCGGAGAGCCCCCGTGAGAGCCCGTTGACGCCCTGCTCAAGGTCGAAGCTGTCGGTGCCGCTGTTGTACCGTCTCACGCTCCAGCCGTTGCCGCCGAGATCGAACGCCACCTGGTAGGGGGTCGACAGGGATTTGGCCTTGATCCTGGCATAGCCGAGGGCCGAGGAGATGTTCCGGGCGTCGGCCGCCAGCTGCATGTCGCGCAGCGCCCCGGACAGCGACGGGACGGCGAATGCCGACAGGATGCCGAACACGGCCACAACGATCAGAAGCTCCACGGCGGAAAAACCCGCGGCAGCCCGTTCTGTACTATTTCGAAATGTCATGAGAAAACCTCGCCACAATGCATATCGGCCCGGGCCCGCCGCTCCCTTACGCCTTAATAGGGGGAACGTGAAAAACTCCCGGGGCCGGATGCCGGGCAGCCGGATTCCTTTCTCCATGATTCTTGCGCCAGTGTACCGGATCGGGGATTCCCTGCAGTGACGGCCGTCACGGAAACCGACAAATGCCCGCGGGGGCGCTGCGCAGGCCGCCGGGGCCGCGGCGGGGCTATGGACGCCCGGAAGTTCTCCGCCCGGAAATATTCCGCCCGGAAATGTTCCGGGCGGGCCCCGGTGTCCCCTCGGGCGGGTGTTGTGCTACTGTAGGGGCAAAGGAGGGAGCATGACCGAATCCGTTTACGGCAAATACATAGTGACCGAGGACCGGATGCCGCCCGAGCCCGCCGCCATGGTTCGGGCGATGGAGGACCAGGCCAGGGAGGGGAGGATCCTCGACCGGACGATGCTGCTCGGGATCACAGACAGGATCGTGCCGGGATGCCCGCTGTTCGTGGGCTGCGAAATCCTCTGGGGGCTGCCCGGCGGCAGGCCCGTCAGCATCGAGCTGCCGCACAGCCACGATTTCGACGAAGTGATCGGATTCGGCGGCACCAACCGCAACTACCCGCGCTCGCTCGGCGGCGAGATCGAGTTCCCCATGGGGGGCGAGACGCACATCCTGACCGAAACCTGCCTCATCTTCGTCCCGAAGGGGGTGCTCCACTGCCCGGTGACCTTCAACCGGATCGACACGCCCATCTTCATGTTCGAAACGGCCAATGTCGGGAGCTACGAGAAGATCTTCGGCCCGGTGGCGTGATCAGACGTAATCCTCGAGCCGCACGTCCATGAAGGCCGCGCGCCGGAAATCCTCCCGCAGGGCATAGGGCACGGTGCAGTCGAAGATCATCTTGCACGCGATGCCCGGCGTGCGGCTCGAGGGGCGGAATTCGGGCGAGGAGGAGGGGTCCAGCACGTGGCAGAACACGTCGGGGATGGCGACGGTGCTGACGTCCCCCTGGTAGCGCGTCGTCATGGCCCACAGGACGTCGTCGGTGTTGAAGATGTCGACGTCCTCGTCGACCAGGATGATGTGCTTCAGCTCGGCGAAGGCGGCGAAGGCCGTCAGGGCCGCCTGGCGCTGGCGCCCCTCGTCGGTCGGCTTGTCCTTGCGCACCTGCAGGATCGCCAGGTACTTGCCCCCGCCCGCCGGGTGGCAGTAGACGTTCTTGAGCCGTCCGGGCATGCTTTCCTCCAGCAGCCGGATGATGCTGGCTTCCGTCGGGATCCCGAGCAGGTTCACGTGCTCCAGGCCCGGCCCTACGAGCGTCTGGAAGACGGGGCGCTTCCGGTGCGTGACCGCCGACACCTTCAGCACCGGCAGCGCCGGCTGCGACTTGCCCATGTAGCCCGGGAACTCGGGCATCATGTACCCTTTCCCCGTGTTGACGTCCTCGGCGATGCGCCGCCCGGGCAGGATCTCCCCCTCGATGACAATCTCGGCCCGGGCGATGGCCCGGGCGCCGACCGACACGCAGTCGACCATCTCGACGGGGCGGCGGCGCACGGCGCCCGCGATGGAGAGTTCGTTGAAGCCGATCGGCGTCGTCGGCGCCTCGAAGCAGGAGGCCAGGTGGATGATGGGGTCCAGGCCGATGGCGACCGAAACGGGGAGCGGCCGGCCCATCGCCTCGGCCTTCTGGCGGAAATGGTCGATGTGCCTCCCCGTGATGAAATACACGCTGATCTCGTCGGCGCTCTGGATGCACATGCGGTGGATGGTGACGTCCTCCTCCCCCGTCTCCGGGTCCGCCGCGTAGAGCATGGCGATGCACAGAGTCGGCCCGGCGTCGAGCGGCGTCACGGTCGGCACCGGCAGCAGCCGCATCAGGTCCAGGGGCGCACGGTGCACCACCTCCTGGCAGGGGGCGCGGCCGTGCGGCACCGTCACGGGGGCGACGGGATGGGCCACGGCGTCGAGCAGCAGCCGGGGCAGCCGCTCCGCGCTGCTGCCCGCCAGCAGTGCGGTGCGCTCCCGGGTGGCCAGCATCCCGGCCACGACCGGGATGTCGTAGCCCTTGACATGTTCGAACAGGACGGCGGGACCGGGCTGCGTGGGGGGGGCCACGGGGGTGCCGGCGCCGATTTTCTTGTAGACGCCCGCGAGTTCGCAGTAGGGGTCCACGGGCTTGCGTATCTTCAGAAGCTGCCCCGGAACCGTCTCCAGGAAATCGAGCGCGGACTGCAGGTCCGTGATGGCGCCCGCGGAGGGGCCGGAACCGGGTTTCTTTCGGGACATAGAACGGGCCTTTCGTGAAATGTAGGGACGCGGCGCAGGCCGCCTGGAGCGGTACACCCGATTGCAGTATACAAAAAAATCCCCCGGCTTGCGGGGGATTTTTCCGGCCGGCCCGCGGGGGATCCGAAGATACCCGCGTGCCGGCCGTCTGTGTCTGAAAGGGGGCGGGGCTTTTGCAGCCCCTCCCCCCTCACGGACGGGATTAGAATCTGAGCGTGAACTTGGCCTGGAACGTGCGG
>CAZYXB010000046.1:0-22512 GCA_964651155.1 uncultured Acidobacteriota bacterium
AGCCGTTATTGCAATGTCCTATGGCTATATTCTTTTCTCGCTTGTTTAAGGGCTAATATGCCCGCGTTTCTTGTTCGCGGGTATGCTCCAGTGGACGTGCGCTCTCCACGGGTGACAAACCACTACCAAAAGCGGATTCCGCGAGGCCGCGTTCTACGGATTGTCGATCTGGTCACTTGTGGCGATTGGCTTTTTTCCTTGAGAATGCCGCCAGTTTATTTATGGCCCTGTCCTGGGCGGCATCTGCATCGGATTTCGGCGTCAGGAAATTATTTGCAATGATCGAAAAAGCCAACATTTCACCGTCTATGGTCGTTATATAACCCGAAATAGCGGAAACGCGCGATAGGGATCCGGTTTTCGCACGCAGGTTGTTCTCGGCCCGGGTCCCCTTCAGCCTGTTTTCCAGGGTCCCCTCAACCCCAGCAACGGGCAGGGCTTCATAGAAATAAGGGAAACTGGGATGGCAATAGACGGACCTCAATATCCGGACCAGAGCTTCAGGGCTGACAAGGTTTAATCGGGAGAGCCCCGAGCCATCTGCATAGGAATACCGGCCCGTATCTACGGCCATACCCCCGAGAGTTTCCTCCACAATCTCTTTTCCGGCTGCAAAAGATCCTTTCTCATTAAGTTCCATCCCGAGGGCTCGCGTCACCGTTTCCGCATACAGATTCAGGCTGTCCTTCAGCAGCGGTTTGATTATTTCGGACAGGGGGGGCGACCGATGAGTTTCAAGGCTCATAAGGGACGTCGTGACAGTTCCGTTGGATTCCAGGATCCGGCAGGCTGAGACTTGGATGCCTTCCTCTTCGAGAGTATTTTTAAATGCCGTGAGATACCACTGGACAGGATCGGTTACGGCGACCGCACGGATGATTGCAGGGCTGTTTGGGGAGACGATACCGCGAACAATGATGCTATCGTCGGTTCCTGTACGTTCGATTTCAATTTTTGTTGTATCGGACTTTGTGCCGATGATAAGCCTGTTCTCCACTATCCAGTACAGAGGTAGTGGCAGTAATCTGACCGTTGGGGGTGCCCCGGGTTTACCCCGTGGCACGATTTCCAGCCACAGCCGGTTCTCATTGAACTGCAGGGCGCTCACCGGGGCGGCATATCCTTCGGTCAGATCGTCCCAGGCCCAGCCCTGTCCGAGATTGGAACGCTCAAACGAACTTCCATCTCCGAGAATGTCCCCGGAGATTTTGTGGATTCCTAGCGATTTCAATTTTCTGGCCCAGATTCGAAAGACACTGAAGGGATCTTCGTTCGGGTTCTTGACCGTTATGGAAGGGTCTCCGAAACCCGCAACAATTAGGTCTCCTTCCAGTGTCCCGTTGACTACGGCTCCATCCGTGAACAGAATGGTTCGGAATCGGTAGTCCGCGCCCAGACGCATTAAAGCGACGGCCGCTGTGATGATTTTCAAATTAGATGCGGGTATGAGCAGCCGGTCGGCATCCCTTTCGTACAGGGATTCTGAGCGGTCCAGCGAATACACCTGCACCCCCCAATGCGCCCCGATGAATCTGCTGTCGGTGAAAATCTGATCAAGATCCAGGCGTAAATTGTTCAGGGCACTGTTGTCGGTCGGTGCTTTCTGGGCAAACGTGGAGACCGCTCCAAGAAGAATAAGGGCGTGAAGCACACAAACGATCCGCCATACAGTCTTTTTCATGTCCTGCTATTGTAAACCAATGGGCGGGGAAGGGCGAATTCACTTTTAAAATCTACATTGTTTACAGGTATATCCGGCCGCGCCACCGGTATCCAATGCTGGTCTACAGCGCCATGCAAAGCTCCAAAGAGGAGGGGAGGCCGGCTCTATCCGGATACCGGATGCGCTTGATGAAATGTTCAGGGGGCGGTGGAAGGATACCAGCGCAGAGGTTCCGGTGCCAGCCTATGCGGGATACAGGAAATAGGTTCAGCGGAACATTCTGAAGCTTCACGATCATGTGCAAAGAGGACGGTGCCGAGTGCAACCATAGCGTAGGGTCTATATTCTGAAGGAGGCCGGATTGTACTCGGAGGTCTGGAGAGTCGGCTGCGTGGAGGAAGTGGCCGGCGGACGTCAGAGATGTTACAGAAAAGATAGGATCCATATAAAGGGAGGATTCGTTCCTCTATACAAAGAGAAGAATACCCCGACCGCGGCAACGGAACACGAGCGAATAGCAGTGAAAGTTCGTAGGGACCCGAAGCTTCGGTTTGCGGTATTGGATCGCACATCACAAGGGCAGGGGATCTGGGGGAGTCTATGGCCCATTCCGAGGACCTAGCGCCCGTTTTCGATGATCGAACGGTGCCGGAGGTGAAGGAGAGCTTTGGCGATGAACAATACCGACGGGTATCCGACTGCTCCATCATTAGTGCGCCACCTTGCCATTCTCCTTGTACTCCACACATAGCGAAACGTTTCCCGTGACGATCCAAGGCTTCCAAGGCTGGCGGGCATGTCGGCAGTATTGTTTCAAGAATATATTTGTTTCCGGGAATACATCGCAACGGTTGACGAATCATTGCGGGCCAAGGCGCCGTTTCTTTTCTGCCGCCTTATTGACTGTGTTCTATTTCCAGGTATAGTTCACAGTGTTCCGATAGAGCTGAGGCGCCTGTGATTTACAAAAAAGTGTTTGATGCGAGGACCTTCATTTGCCGCCCTTGAATTCCATTATTCCTGTCATTCTCGCTGCGGGAGATTCTACCCGGATGGGATATCCCAAAGCCCTTTTGCCGTTGGGATCCGATACCTTTTTGTCGCACATTATATACACCGCTAGAACAGCCGGTCTGGGGAATCCGACGATCGTATTGGGAAGGTCAGCTTCGGCGATTCAATCCACCGTCAAGCTGCAGCAGGTCGAAGTGCTCATCAATCCAAATCCCAATCGAGGGCAACTGTCTTCTATTCAGATGGCTTTGACCTCACTTGAGCCTGATTGCAATGCTGTCATGATCTGGCCCGTGGACCAGCCGCTTGTTTCCGTGGAACTGATTGAAGCCCTTGCGTGCTTATTCCTGGACACAGGTTCGTTAATAGCGAGTCCGGTTGTCGGGGAGAAGAGAGGGCACCCGGTAATTTTTCGGAAGGATCTTTTCCCTGAATTCATGGCCACGCCGCTGGATGAAGGCTCCAAGCCAATCATGACCAGGCACCGGGAACACACCGTATCATTGCCTACGGAAGAAGTCGGGACCGTTTTTGATATCGACACGCCCTCGGATTACGAAACCGCATGCGGCAGGAAGTTGGAGGCTGTTCTCAAAAGCGGACGTTGCTTGTAATGTCTATGCGTACGTTGGGGAAATTGCCACACACCCGCCGGGTCATCCGCATCATTGGCTGCATGACCGATTCTGTGCGTACACCTGTCCGCTTGGCACTATCTTGCGAGGACGGGGCCCCGGAACCATCCGCGCATCCATATCGCCGGCGAAGGAACATCGCCGGATTGACGGATGGGATGACGCCGCCGCTTCTGCAGAAATTCTCTTGTCATAGATTTACTTTGTGGCGTTATATCGGAGAACCCTCGTGCCGGGGCGCGATCTGTTTACTCATGGGAGATCCTCAAGATGAAAATTATGGATATCAGGAGCTTGGCATTACCGGAGGTCAAGGTAGTGCGCTATGGGAGATTCCCAGATGCCCGGGGTTTTTTTGCTGAACATTACCGAAAAAGCGATTTCGCCGGTCCTAAGCTGGATTTCATGAAAGGCGTAGAATTTATCCAGTGCAATGAAAGCTATTCAAAACCGGGCACCGTCCGCGGATTGCACTTTCAATGGAATCCCTATATGGGGAAGCTGGTGCGTACGATATACGGCCGGATGGTCGACCTGGTGCTGGATATCCGAAAAGGTTCCCCCAATTTCGGCAAAATTATCGGCCATGACATGCCCGCAAGCCGGGAGGCGGAATATGGTGAATGGATATGGGTGCCTCCAGGATTTGCTCATGGGAATTTCTACACACAGGATTCCCACATTGAGTACTTCTGTTCCGGCCAATACAGTCCGGAATGCGAAGCCGCCGTTTCACCGGTCGCCGGAGACCTTGACTGGTCGCTTTTCCCCGGTGAACTCAAGAAAGAATTCGACGGGATTCTTTCCGGCAACCCTTTGATGACGAACAAGGACCGCTACGGCTATTCACTTGCAGCATGGCTGGAAAATTCCGACTCTGATAATTTTGTCTTCAAGCAAAAGTAGGCACATCAAAGATCCCGCATCCAAAGGGTCAGAAATCCACAAACGGGGCGCATGCCGTTTGACTTCCGGTACGCCACACCTTCCGCCGGCTAGGGGCTATTGCTGTATTGTTAATCGTTCGCCTTCATGATAAACATGGTGCGTGGACTCATTCGATCAGCGCAAAATATACACTGTAAGTGAGATTACGTCCGACATCAAGGAAGCGCTCGACAGTTTCGGCATCCTTTGGATACAGGGAGAGATATCGAACTGTAAACACCACTCATCCGGCCATGTCTATTTTTCCCTCAAAGACGCTCAGGCTCAACTCAAAGCTGCGTGTTTCAGGAACAACAACAGATACCTGAAATTCCGTCCCGAGGACGGCATGGAGGTCGTCGTAAGGGGACGGCTGAGCGTGTATGCGCCGAGGGGAGACTACCAGGTGATAGTGGAGTCTATGGAGCCGGTCGGTCTTGGTTCCCTGCAGATGGCCTTCGAGCAGCTGAAGGACAGACTCCGCGCGGAAGGGCTGTTTGAGGACGCATGTAAGGTTCCACTGCCGCTGCTTCCCGGAAAAGTGGGGATCGTGACCTCTCCGACGGGTGCGGCAATCCGTGACATCCTGCGGGTGCTCAAGCGCCGCAATGCGTCGCTGCATGTCCTGATATACCCGGCACGTGTCCAGGGGGCCGGGGCTGCCGAGGAGATCGCCGCCGGCATTCGTTATTTGAACAGTCGACGGGATGTGGAGGTTATTATCATCGGCCGCGGTGGCGGTTCGATTGAAGATCTCTGGGCCTTCAACGAGGAAGTTGTAGCCCGGGCCGTCTACGCGTCGGACCTCCCCCTGATTTCCGCAGTCGGGCATGAAGTGGATTTTACGATTTCCGATTTCGTCGCTGATTTGCGTGCGCCCACCCCCTCGGCTGCCGCGGAAATGGTTTCGGGGGCGAGGGACGACCTACAGAACCGCCTCTGTTCTTTCCGGGGGCGATTAGCTCAGGCTATTGAAAGCGGCATCGAGCGGCGGCGCCTGAACCTGGCGCGCCTTGCCCAGAACAGAGCGTTCGCCGTCGCCCCCAATAAGATACGGGACCTCCAGCAGCGCTTTGACGAGACAACGTTTCGTTTGAGAAGGGGGATGCAGTATGGTCTTTCCGATCAGAGGAATCAGGAACGGATGCTGGCCACGCGCCTTAGAAAAGTGGACCTGCGTCGTTCTATTCGCCATAACAGGGATATTTTCAACAGCCGCCGACAGAATCTTCTGCCGGCAATCCGCAACCGAATGCAGCGTGAAAGAGCCCAGTTGGGCCTTGCTGCGGCAAAGATGGAATCCCTTAGCCCGCTGGCTGTTCTGAGGCGTGGTTTTTCGCTTTGCAGGGATGGGAAGGGATCTATAATTAAAAATTCGTCGGAAGTTTCCCATGGGGATACCGTGTCGGTCACTCTTGCCTGCGGTGAATTGGGATGCCTGGTGCAGGAAATCCGAAAGCCCCGCTAAGCCATGATGATACATCCGAAGCGGAGCGCCTGGGGCCCAAAATTGAGAGTCCTGAACTGGCAGGGTGGCGGAGGGTTGCAATGGAACTGAAGGTCAAGGATTTCGAATCTGCACTGAAATCGCTCGAAGACATAGTGGTTCAGCTCGAGAGTGGGGATCTGTCTCTGGATCGCTCGCTGGAGCTGTTTGAAGAAGGCATCCGAATCAGCCGTTTCTGCAGCTCGAAGCTGGAGGAAGCGGAGCGTAAAGTGGAGGTTCTCACGAAAACTGCGGATGGCGAACTTAAAGAGGAGCCATTCCCGGAGGAGCCCGTTGAGCCCGCATCCTGACGCACGCTCCCAGATGAGAAACTGCTCCCATTGAAATTTTTTAGAATCTAGGCCGGAATACGACCGTTCAAATATTAATGACCATGGATATCAAAGCATACCTTGCCGATTCAAAGAACCTGGTGGACCAGTACCTGGAGAAGCTTCTTCCCGCGGAAACCGTGGAACCACCCACCATACACAAAGCGATGCGCTACTCCGTTTTTGCAGGGGGGAAACGCGTGCGCCCTATTCTTGTCCTGGCTTCGGGAGAAACCCTGGGAGGAAACCGGTCGGTGCTTCTCCAGTTGGGTGCAGCCATCGAAGTGATGCACACCTATTCTTTGATACATGATGATTTGCCCGCGCTGGACAACGACGATTTGAGGCGCGGCCGCCCGACCTGTCACAAGGTATTCGGCGAAGCCATGGCCATTTTGGCCGGGGATGCGCTCCTGACGCGGTGCTACCAGATTCTTGCCCAGTTGCCCGGAGTGTCCGATACCACGCGGATCCGTATTATCGGAGAGGTGGCTGGCGCAACCGGAACCGTACAAGGCATGATCGGGGGGCAGGTTGTTGACCTCGAGTCTGAAGGGAAGCCTGTAACTCAGGAAAACCTGGAATACATACATCATTCCAAGACAGGAGCTCTCCTGACCGCGTGCGTGCGCTGCGGGGCTCTGGCGGCCGTGGCGTCCGATGAGGAACTGGAGGTCTTGACAGGTTTCGGCTCAAAAATCGGACTCGTGTTCCAGATAATTGACGACATTCTGGACATCACTTCCAGCAGTGAAGAACTGGGGAAAACTGCTGGCAAGGATGTAAAGGTGGCAAAAGCCACTTACCCGGCCTTGTACGGCCTGGAAGGCTCGAGGGAAAAGGCACGGGAACTCGCCGAGTCGGCCATTGAAGACATCGCGGTGTTTGGAGAGCATGCGGAATCCCTGCGATGTTTGGCCAATTATTTTGTTCAGCGCACTACATAACCTTCGTATTCACAAAATTTATGTTAATATTTACCCTTTCTCGGACTCCGATGGCCCGTTGACCGGCCAGGTCTGCGGGAAACTGAGCGCCGGCCAGGTTCGATGCCGCTCCGACGGCTTCAGGATACCGCCCTCGTGGCTGCAGAGTGTTTCATTGCAGAGAAGCGGCCCGTATGGTAACTTAAAAACTCATTACATTAGTTTTTGCGGAGGATGCATTGGCACTTACAGTCGAAAGAAAGACAGAGATAATCGATACGTTTAAGACGCATCCGGTCGATACCGGTTCTCCCGAAGTGCAGATTGCGATTCTTAGTGAAAAGATTTCGTACCTGACAGAGCATTTCAAAACTCATGCGAAGGATCATCATTCGCGCAGAGGGTTATTGCGGATGGTTGGCAAGCGTCGCCGTCTCCTTGATTACCTTAAGGACAAGGACGTCATGCGCTACAAAACCGTGATCGAGAAACTCGGCATACGAAAATAATGGGTGGCCCGACGGACCACGATATATGCCTGCCGGGGCACGCCGGACGCCTTTTGTACCCTCCACGAGTAGACATTTTCAGAGGGCGGACCCGGACACAGTTCCGGCAGATACATCAATCCAGAAATGCAGTCTCGAAGGTTATGAGTCTTGAAATGTAAATAATTTTAAGCGATCACCGGGACAGGGGGGATGTGAATTATGAGTTATGAGTTAAAGGTTATCGAGGCATAATCCTTAACTCAGGACTCATAAATCATAATTCCTAATTCAACATTCCCGCCGAAAACACTCCCGAGTAATCCCAGTCATGGAGGAAATGATGGTGTATCGAGTTTCTGCCGAAATCGGCGGGCTTGAATTTGCAATAGAAATGGGCAAGATTGCCAAACAAGCCGACGGGGCCGCGTATGTCACCTACGGGGATACCGTGGTTTTTGTATCCGCCTGCGCTATGAGGCAGGCAAAGGAAGGACAGGATTTCTTCCCGCTCACAGTGGATTACCGCGAAAATACCTATGCGGCTGGAAAGATCCCCGGAGGCTTTTTCAAGAGGGAAGGCCGACCGACTGAGAAAGAGGTTTTGACCTCCAGGATGATTGATCGGCCGTTGCGGCCTCTTTTCCCTGAAGGCTACAGCAACGAAACGCAAATCATCGCGATGGTTCTATCGGCCGACAAGGAGAACGACCCAGATATCATGGGCATCACCGGGGCTTCGGCGGCGGCCTATTGCTCCCCCATACCTTTTTTCAAGCCTGTCGGTGCCGTCCGGATCGGGTACATGGACGGGGAGTTTATCATCAATCCCCCGATCAGCAAGTTGAAGGAGAGTAGCCTGAACCTAACGGTTGTCGCCACCAAAGATGCGATCGTCATGGTGGAAGCCGGCGCCAATGAATTTTCAGAAGAAAAAATGGTGGAAGCGCTGGATTTTGCCCACGGCATTATCCGCAAGCTGATCGACCTGCAGGAAGAACTCTACGCTAAGATTCAGCCGGTCAAGTGGGCGTTTACAAAACCCGAACTGGATGCTGCCGAAGTAGAGCGCATCGAGAGCGAGTATTCCCGAAAGATCTCAGATGCCCTGCACGTTAAAGGCAAACTCGCCAGCGACGCGCAGCTGAAGAACGTGAAGCTGGAAATTGTTGATTCCATTCCTGAAGAGGAACTCGAGCGACGGGAGCAGGCGGGGATCATTTTTGAAACCCTGATGGAAAAAATCTTTCGCAGGGAAACCCTTGGAGACCGTCGCCGTCCCGATGGAAGGCAGTTTAATGAAATTCGCCCGATTACGGCCGAGGTCTCCATGCTTCCCCGTACCCACGGCTCCGCTCTGTTCACCCGTGGGGAAACTCAGGCGCTTGTGACCGCTACGTTGGGGACGGCCGATGACGAGCAACGGATGGATACCCTGGAGGGCGAAACCTTCAAGAGGTTTATGCTTCATTATAATTTCCCGCCTTTCAGCGTCGGGGAAGTGAAGTTCATGCGTGGGCCTGGGAGGCGCGAAATAGGCCACGGTGCACTGGCCGAGCGGAGCCTCCTGCCCGTAATGCCCACGGAGGAGAACTTTCCCTATACGGTCCGTGTGGTCTCGGACATCATGGAAAGCAACGGGTCCTCCTCGATGGCCACGGTATGCGGTGGCATCCTGGCCCTGATGGACGCAGGCGTGCCTATTAAGGCTCCTGTTGCCGGCGTCGCCATGGGGTTGGTGAAGGAAGGGGACACGTACGCAATCCTTACGGATATCGCGGGCGCCGAAGACCACTTTGGGGATATGGATTTCAAGGTGGCTGGAACGCGAAACGGAATCACCGGTCTTCAGATGGATATAAAGATCGGCGGCATTGACAAGAAAATCATGGCCGAAGCTCTACAACAGGCTAAAGAGGGACGTCTGTTCATTCTGGACAAAATGACCGAATGTCTTGAGACGACACGTCCGGATATTTCCGAATATGCTCCCCGGATCATTACGATCCAGATCCCGAAAGACAAGATTGGAGGGGTTATCGGTCCCGGTGGCAAGATTATACGAGGTATCATTGAGCAGACCGGCGTGAAAATCGACATTGAGGATGACGGTAAGGTAAATATTGCCTCAGTTGATACTGATTCGGCTCAAAGTGCCATTCGGATGATTGAAGATCTGGTTATGGAGGCGGAGGTGGGGAAAACCTACCTAGGAACCGTCACTCGTTTGGTGGATTTTGGTGCGTTCGTAGAAATATTCCCGGGGACGGAAGGACTGCTTCACATCTCCGAAGTTGCCGATTTCCGCGTGGAAGATATCAATTCCGAGCTGAAGCTGGACGACCAGATTCCCGTGAAAGTGCTCAGCATAGAACCGCCGAACAAGATTCGCCTGAGTCGTAAAGCCGTTCTGCGGGAGCAGGCGGGACTGCCGCCTGAGGAGCCTTCTCCAAGGCCACACCGGGACCGCTCGGACCGCAACCGTCCGGGTTTCAGAAATCATGACCGCCCGAGGTCGAAGCCTCGAAGCGGAGACCGTGGTGGGAATCAGAGGCGTAATTATTAAAGGTATTGCAGTTAAGATTGAAAATATTGTTTAATAATTATATAGACTTGAAGGTGTAATATTAACCCTTTGGATTAATATTACACCGGAAAGCCCCAGGTACGGACGATTCATCCGAGCCGCAAATGACTTCTGAACAGATACTGGATCTTTTAAACAAGATCCAAAAAGGCACGCTGACCCCGGACCAGGGCCTAGAGAAACTGAAAAACTTGCCGTTCGAAGATCTGGGGTATGCGCGTGTTGATCATCATCGAGCTCTGCGGCAGGGGTTTCCTGAAGTCATTTTTTCCCCTGGCAAGAATCCCGATCAGGTTGTAGGCATCGTCAAGAGTCTGCTCAGACAAAAATCCAATATTCTCGTTACCCGCTCCGATAAGAAAACTTATAACCGCGTACGTCGGGTAACGGCCAAGGCGCAGTTCCATGATCTTGCCCGGGCCATTACCATTGTAAACGACGACAAGATGTACGGGGAAAGAAGCATCTACGTTGTGTGCGCCGGCACTTCGGATATCCCCGTTGCAGAGGAGGCCGCCCTAACTGCAAGGCTGATGGGCAATAATGTCGAAACCACCTACGACGTCGGTGTGGCAGGGATCCATCGTCTTTTGAATATTCGCGAAGCTCTCACGAAAGCGGGAGTTGTGATTGTCGTTGCAGGCATGGAGGGGGCTCTGGCCAGTGTTGTCGGAGGGTTGTTGAGCGTGCCCGTGATCGCTGTACCCACTAGCATAGGGTATGGAAGCAGTTTCGGCGGGCTCTCCTCACTCCTCGCCATGCTTAACAGCTGTGCTTCCAACGTTGTGGTCGTGAATATCGACAACGGTTTCGGAGCCGGATATGTAGCCAGTCTTATCAACCGGAAACGCGACGGGTAGATTCCCAGCGAAGGCGGGGGTATAATTTCTCTGCACTGGGCCGGCGTGGCCGGGCCGGATTGGCTTTTGAATTCCGTGGAGTGCCGGGAATATCGGGAGAGCCTATCGCGTCCTGATTCATGAATCGGATAGACGGCGGAAAGTTATGCCTTTCTATGCAGACAGCGTATTGGATGAGGTGCGAAATTCCGTCAACATCGTGTCTCTGGTCTCCGAATACGTTGCACTGAAAAAGCGGGGACGCAACCATGTGGCCCGCTGCCCTTTCCACAACGAGAAAACCCCCTCGTTCAATGTCAGCGAAGAAAAACAGATCTTCATGTGTTTTGGATGCGGTGTCGGCGGAGACATTTTCAAATTCATCATGCAGATCGAGAACCTCACCTTCCCCGAGGCCGTCCGGTTTATCGCCGAGCGTAGGGGCATTGCGCTGCCGGAGGCGACGGCAGTTGCTGCGGAACGGGGCGGAACGACCGCAGGGGACCTGCGAAAAATCATGGCGGATGCCGTGGATTTCTTCCACAGCGCCATCAAGGATACCGACGGAGGGCGTGCAGCTCTCAACTATCTGAAAGCACGGGGCGTCGAGCCGGAGACGATTACCCGCTTCCACATCGGGTATTCCCCCGCCGGGGGCAATGCCCTGATCCAGGCCATGAAAAAGAAAGGCCACCGGCTCGAGGCTCTCGAGGAATGTGGACTGGTGAAAAGGTCGGAGGACGGGAGCCGGTCCTACGATAATTTCCGTGGAAGGATCATGTTCCCGATCACCGATGTGCAGGGAAGGACCATCGCCTTCGGGGGCCGCACCATGGAGGATCGACCTCCTAAGTATTTGAATTCTCCCGAAACCAAGCTTTATAATAAAAGCTGCAATCTTTTTGGCCTTAGCTTTTCCAAGGAGGCGATCAAGGAACAAGATCAGGCTGTGCTGGTTGAAGGGTATATGGATTTCATCATTCCTTTCCAACACGGCGTGAAGAACCTGGTCGCGTCGCTAGGGACAAGTTTGACAACACAGCAGGTTGAACTATTGGGCCGATACACCCGCAATGTCGTTGTCAGTTATGATCCTGATTCGGCGGGACTGGCGGCAACCCAGCGATCACTGGATCTTTTCCTGGAAAGCGACTATAGGGTTAAGGTGCTCCGGCTTCCGGACATGCGCGATCCGGACGAGTTTGTACGTACGGAAGGAGCGGAATCCTACCGGGCAGTGCTTCTAGGAGCAGAACCTTATTTGGAGTTTATTCTGGATGCTGCAATACGAAGCCAGGATTCTCCGAGCGATCCCAAAAACAAGGTTCATGTGATGAATGCCGTCCTTCCGTACCTAGCCCGCCTTCCGAGTGTCGTAGAACGTTCGGAGTATGTATTCAAATTCGCCAGAAAACTTGAAATAGAAGACCAGCAGATTCTGGCTGAAATAAGGCGGGCTGCGCAACAGAAGAAGGTTCGTCTGGAGGAGAGGACGATCGGGTCAGCGCAATCGATGAAGTTCGCGGAAAAAAGACTCCTCCAGCTTCTCCTGGGCGATGCCGATCTGCAAAAGGAAATTATCCCCCTATGTTCCCTCCAAGACTTTGAAGGTCTGGTATCCGAGAAAATTTTTTCTATACTATTAGGGGAATATAATACTGGTAAATCCGTTACCTATGAGAATCTGCATCGGCTGCTGGCAGGTGAAGCCGATCAAGCCCTGCTTGCCCATTTGCAGATGGAACAGGTTCCGGAGGATGCATCCCGGGATACCGCGGAGAGTTTTTTAAATGCATTGCGGACTTTACGACTGGATTCGTACAAGAGGACAATCCAAACTAAGATAGCTCAAGCCGCCGAGAACAACGATGATGAGCTTCTCAACCGTTTGATCGAGCAGAGGATTATGGTGGATCGCGAATTGGTCACCTTGTCCAGGAAATAGCAGGGAAAGGAGACATTGGTCTTGTCTATCGAAGAAAAGTATGATGAGGTCAAAGAGTTGATCCTGATGGGGAAGGAAAGGGGGTACCTCCTTTACGATGAGGTTAATGACCTCTTACCCGAAGGCATCTGCACTTCCGATGAACTGGACAATATTTTTTCCCTATTCGGCTCGGCAGGTATCGAGGTTATTGACTCTGAGCGGAAATTTCAGGATGAGAACAAAGCGGAAGACAAACGTGGCGAAGGTTCGGCGGACGATACTGAGTTCGATCTTAACGCCATAAACCTGGATAAGACCAATGATCCTGTGCGGCTGTACCTGCGGGAAATGGGGACCGTGCCTCTGCTGAGCCGCGAAGGTGAAGTGGAAATCGCCAAGCGCGTCGAGCACGGCCAGCGCGTCATCTTGAAGGCGCTTTCGCGTTCTCCGTTGGTTGTGAAGGAGATCCTCAATATCGGCGATCAGCTGAAGAATAACACGATCTCCATTCGGGATGTCGTTTCCTTCAATGACGACGAAGTCACCGAAGAACGCCTTGAGGAGAAGACAAAAGACGTCATCTTGGTGATCGAAAGCATCCAGAAACATGAACGGGCTGCGCATAGAATCCGTCTCAAAATCAGGCGTTGCCGCAAAGGATCGCGGGTGTACAAGAAGCATCTTTCCATGCTGGCCCGATATCGAATCCCTATCGCCTGGAAAGTCCGCGACCTGGAAATGAACAATCTGCAGCATGAGCGGTTGGTCGGGATCATTAAAGAGACCGTCGACAAGGTGGTGGCTTACGAACGCGAATTGAGCAAGCTCAACAAGAAACTTGAGAATCCAAAAATGAAGGATGACCTCAAGGCCATACGGAAGCGCGTCAGAGAACTCAAGCAGGAATTGAGCATCATCGAATCGGAAGCGTTCGCCAGCACAGCGGAACTCAAACGCACTCTTGCCATGATCCGTTCCGGGGAACTGGAGGCGGATATCGCAAAAAAAGAGCTTGTAGAAGCCAACCTTCGGCTGGTGGTCTCCATCGCCAAGAAATACACCAACAGGGGATTGCAGTTCTTGGATTTGATTCAGGAAGGGAATATCGGTCTCATGAAAGCGGTCGATAAATTTGAGTACCGACGCGGATACAAATTTTCCACCTACGCGACATGGTGGATCCGTCAGGCCATTACGCGCGCCATCGCCGACCAGGCGAGGACGATCCGTATCCCAGTGCATATGATTGAAACCATCAACAAATTGATTCGAACCTCGCGCAGCCTGGTCCAGGAATACGGTAGGGAGCCTACGAGCGATGAAATCGCCAAGAAGATGGAATTTCCCGTCAGCAAGGTTCGCAAGATACTGAAAATCGCCCAGGAACCGATCAGCCTCGAAACACCCATTGGGGAAGAAGAGGACAGCCATCTCGGCGATTTTATCGAAGACCGCGGCGTAGTATCCCCTGCTGAAGCCGTAATCAACATCAACCTCAAGGAACAAACGGATTCAGTGCTCCGGACCCTGACACCGCGCGAGGAGCAGGTAATCAAGATGCGCTTCGGCTTGGGTGACGGGAGCGAACATACACTGGAAGAGGTTGGGCAACGCTTCTCCGTTACACGCGAACGGATTCGACAGATCGAGGCAAAAGCCCTTCGCAAGTTGCGGCATCCTTCCCGCAGCCGCATGCTGATGGCTTTCCTCGAGGGTTCGGCAATCAACGAGTGAATAATTAGAGCAATTTCCCCTTAAAGGAACGAAGGTACCCTCCCGGTCTGCTCTGCAAGCGAGAAATGCGGCTCCGCATTTCTCGAGGGGATAATTTTGTGGCATTTCGCATAGAGATCGGCCTGAAGCGAGGCGTCAAGGATACCCGCGGCAGAGCCGTGATGGCCAAAGCGCGACAATATTTCAACCTGCCCATTCAGTCAATCCGGACCCGCGACGTCTACAAGGTGGACCTGCCGCTATCTCCCTCAGAATTACGGAAGATCCGGAAGGCGTTCACGGATCCTGTCATCGCCCGCTCGGCCCATGGCCGTCTGGCCCATCCGGCATTTGACTGGATGATAGAGGTCGGCTTCAAGCCGGGGGTGACGGACAATGTCGGGTCAACCGCCCGTGCCATGGTTCAGGACATACTAGCCCGTCCGCTGACCGTCTCCGAGACCGTCTATACATCCATCCAGTACTTTATCCGGGGGCGGGGCCTGACCCGTGACGACATCGGGCTCATGGCCGGGGATCTGATCGCAAACCTGTTGATACAAGATGTAAAAATCTTTACGGCAGAGGAATGGGCTGCGTCTCCCGTTGATGCAACCGTACCTGCGATACGGGAGAAGACCGATATCCAGATCGGGACCTATGACCTGAGCGGGCCGGACACGGAACTGATGCGGATCAGTAGCGAAGGGGTTCTTTCCCTCAGCCTGGAGGAAATGAAGGCCATACGCGAGTACTTCGCCTCCGAACCGGTCAAGGAAACACGGGCGGAGCTCGGGCTGCCGGAGCGGCCGACGGACGTCGAACTGGAGTGTATCGCCCAGACATGGTCCGAACACTGCAAGCATAAAATCTTCGCCGCGCACGTCCACTACACCGATGAAGATGGACACGAAGAACAGATCGATTCGCTGTTTAAAACCTGCATCCAGAATGCAACCGAAATGATCGGCCGCGAGGTGGACTGGCTTGTATCGGTTTTCAGCGACAATGCCGGGATCATTCGTTTCAGCGACCGGTACAATATTGCCTACAAAGTGGAAACGCACAATTCACCATCGGCGCTGGATCCCTACGGTGGTGCCATCACCGGGATCGTCGGTGTAAACCGTGATCCGATGGGAACGGGTATGGGATGCGAGATGGTCTGCAACGTCTGGGGATACTGCCTCGGGTCCCCATTCCACAGGGAAGATCTTCCCGTAGGTTTGATGCACCCCCGCCGGATCCGGGACGGTTTGCACCAGGGCATCATCGACGGGGGAAACCAGAGCGGAATCCCGTGGATGCGGGGGTTTGAACGCTTCGACGAACGTTTTATTGGCAAACCCCTGGTGTACTGCGGCACCGTCGGTCGTATTCCGCGCCTGCAGCAGGGCCGCCCGTCTGAGCGTAAGGAAATCTTGCCGGGAGACGCCATCGTGATGTGCGGCGGGCACATCGGCAAGGACGGCATTCATGGGGCAACCTTTTCGTCCGAAGAACTCCATGAGGATTCACCCACGCAGGCGGTTCAGATCGGGGATCCGATCACCCAGAGGAAAATGTACGAATTCCTGATGGAGGCGCGCGACCTCGGTCTGTACCGTGCGCTGACCGACAACGGGGCCGGCGGGTTGAGTTCTTCGATCGGAGAGATGAGCCGCTTATGCGGGGGGGCAAATCTGGATCTGGCCAGGGCACCTCTGAAATATGAAGGGTTGCAGCCTTGGGAAATACTGCTTTCGGAAGCGCAGGAGCGTATGTCCCTAGCCGTGCCCGAGGACAAACTCAAGGAGTTCATGGATCTTGCCGCCCGCAGGGAAGTGGAGGCGACCCGACTGGGAACCTTCAACAACAGCGGAGCATTCGTCGTTCGCTACGGGCCGCGGGTAGTCGGGCACATCAGCCTCGATTTCCTCCATGACGGATGCCCGCCCATGGAACTCGAAGCTCATTGGACGCCCCCCCGGATGGCATCGCCCCGGCCGCCGCGCCGGGGTTCCCGAAATAGGGCACTGACCCGGCTGCTCGGACGACTGAATGTGTGCTCCAAGGAATTCAAGTCCCGGCAATACGACGGGGAAGTCAAGGGGCTGAGCGTGGTGAAGCCGTTCGTGGGAATCGGTAGCGATATGCCCAGCGATGCTACCGTCATGCGCGTCGAGCACGGCCGCAATGAAGGCATCATTCTTGCAGAAGGGATCAATCCGTTTTTCTCGGACCTGGATACCTACCACATGATGGCGAGTGTGATCGATGAGGCCGTGCGCAGGGCGATCAGCGTTGGCGGGAGCCTCCAACAGGTGGCGGGACTGGACAACTTCTGCTGGCCGGATCCGGTGCGATCTAGCAAAACAACGGACGGGGCTTACAAGATGGCACAGCTTGTACGTGCCAATAAGGCATTGTACGACATCACTATAGCGTTAAAGGTGCCGGTGATTTCCGGCAAGGACAGCATGAAGAATGATTCGGTCATGGGAGACCGAAGGATTTCCATCCCCCCGACAGTGCTTTTTTCCGTCATAGGAGTTATGGAAGACGTTCGTCGGGCCGTAACGATGTATTTCAAGGAACCCGGTGACTGTATCTATGTTGTCGGTGTCACGGAAAATGAACTGGGTGCCTCGGAATACTATCGCATGCTGGCTGCAGATCAAGAAACACCGTACGCCTACGGCGGTGATGTCCCCAAGCTCGATATCAAGGGGGCGCTGTCCATTTATCGTGCAATGAGCAATGCGACGACAGCCGGCATTTTGCGCTCTTCCCACACGCCGACCTTGGGCGGGCTCGCAGCGGCGTTTTCCCTTGCCGCGATGGGCGGGAATCTCGGCGCCGATATCGAATTGTCACGGCTTGCGTGCGATCCCGACCTGGACGACGATGCCCGGCTGTTCTCTGAGTCCAATAGCCGGTTTGTCGTAACCTGCGCGCCGGAGGACATGCAGGGTCTGGAAGTCCTTTTCAAAGACATCCCCCACGCACGGGTTGGAACGGTTGCCGCAGAACCGGAACTGAGGATCGTCGGCTCGGGCGGCCGTACGATTGTGTCTATGAAAATCGATGTGCTCCGTCGTTCCTTCAAGGAGACGCTTTATGGACTCTAAAGCTCGCGTTCTTATCATTAAGGGTTACGGTTTGAACTGCGAGGACGAGTCGCGGTATGCCTGGGAGCTCGCTGGCGCCGAACCGCAAGAGATGCACTTCAACGACCTGCTGTCCGAACCCGCGTGTCTCCGCAAATTTGCCGTACTGATGTTCATCGGCGGATTCTCCTATGGCGATCATATGACTTCTGGCCACGTGTTTGCTTTCCGTGCGAAACACCACATGCGAGAAGAACTAGAGCGGTTTATCGCCCAAGGCAAGCTGATCATGGGCGTCTGCAACGGTTTTCAGATTATCGTGAAACTAGGCCTGCTGCCCGGTCTTGACAATGAATATTTCACACAGAGACTGTCTATCATCCAGAACGATTGCGGCATGTTCCAGAACCGGTGGGTGGAGCTGTGTTTCGAACCCGATTCACCCTGTGTCTTCACGCACGGCATGAAAAGACTTTCCCTTCCCGTAAGGCATGGGGAAGGGAAGGTGTTTTCCCAGGATATGGACATGATCAACCGCTTGGAAGAATCCGGATGTGTTCCCTGCCGGTACGCATCCCCGGAAACCGGAGAAGCGACGCAACAGTTTCCCTACAATCCAAACGGTTCTTTGAACTCAATTGCCGGCTTGTGCGATCCCACCGGGCGCATTTTCGGGCTTATGCCGCATCCGGAGGCCTATCTATATCCGGAAAACCATCCACAGTGGGAACTCCAAATGCTGAAAAGTACTCTGCCGGAGCACGGCTTGGGTCTCACTCTTTTTCTCAACGCCGTCGAATATCTGAATAATAGTTGAACCGGTGTATCCTTTTGGGGATCTTTTCTGAATATCATCAACAATTTGTCGAAAAGGGAGGCTTGTCTCGCGTCGGCGGTTTCCTTACTCAAACTGCCCTACAGGCAAATCCTGGATTATTTCAATTTCCAGACCAAACAGAATGCCTACCGGCGGCAATTATGCAAATACATTCATTCTTTACGGCAGCATCAAGCCGTGTTACCCTTCACATAACTCGTGGGGGCCTGTAGCTCAGTTGGTTAGAGCAGCTGACTCATAATCAGCGGGTCGGGGGTTCAAGTCCCTCCGGGCCCACCACAAAATAAAAGACTTACAGGTTTAAAAAAGCCTATAATCCGAGTGGTTAATACCGGGTTAACAGACCGACAAAAAGCCATGGCAGGCAAATCCATGCGAACCAGTTGCCGATCGCGCCCCATGGTGCCGTTAAACGCCGAATAGAATGCCCGGTACTGCAAGTCTGCCCCGGTTCATCATGCCCGCAGATCCGGCAGATTGCCACGGTCTCTGCCCCCCTGTTTCAGGATCTTCGGCCCAAAGGCGGTGCAGTTCGGCTATGATCTCCTGCGCCCGATGTCCCCGGCCACCATTTCGAGATGCAGGATCGGGTTTGGATCGGCGTGCGGGTACCTGTCGGTTGCCCCGGGCCGCCAGGGTAATTTTTGGTCGGTTTTTCAGTTCTGCGGGAATGGCACCTCTGCTCTTAGCCATGCTTTCCTCCGTGTAGGAATGCAATGTGTATAAGATAAACTTGGTTTATTTCATACCGAAAATTGGTGAGCGGTACCAATGATGCGGAACCGTTTTATAAAAAAAAGCAGGATCTAAACCCCTGTCTGTTTCCAGGGACGGTCGTTTTTTGTTATTTCAATTATCGGATCCCAAAGCCAGAGAGGATCTGTGGATTCTTCCCTTAAAAGGAGAGCATGAAGCGAAACTTCTTTTGGGCTCTGAATTCAAGGAATTCGACGGTCGATTTTCTCCGGATATGAGCCGGATCGCTTACCAATCTGATGAATCCGGAGATATTGAAGTCTACGTGTGCGAATTGAGCGAAACATCCCGCGGCGTAGAACTAGAGGCAGGAGAGAGAAAAATGATATCCGATGGAGGAGGAACAGGGCCGCGATGGGGAAGAGAAGGTAAGGAGCTTTATTATCGCGACAGAGATGGGAGTGTCATGGTTGTGGAGTTTACGGGCGACCGGTTTTCATAGCCAAAATCCCTATTCCCGGCAGTCCCCTTGACGACCCTATACCAATCCAACTGGGATGCACACCCGGATGGAGATCTTTTCCTGTTGGAATCGCCGGTGAAAAACAATTCATCCTCATTCAATATCATCCTCAACTGGACTTCCTTATTAGAACAATGACACTTTTAACCGGAACCAGACTATCTCATTACGAAATCACATCGCTGCTCGGCAAGGGCGACATGGGGGAGGTGTACCAGGCGAAGGACCAAAAGCTCGGGTAAGCCACTGATTCGGATTCTGTGGAAAAACAGGAGGTTAGCGATCCGGGCAGGAATGGACAGCGGAAAAAAATTCGGCGCACCATGATTCTAAATATTTAGTAGTTGACAAGAATTCATACAATTGTGTATTAAGGGTATATCCAAATACTCTGTAAAGAAGTCGCAGGCCTTTATCATTGCAGTAGGTCTGCGACCTCTTCCTCAAAGTTTCAGACCTTTCAAATGCTCGGAATATGCCGCTGGTAAAGCAGATACACTGAATTTATTGGGTCGATACAGGCCTGATAGGCAATCTTTTGGGTGGAGCGTTTCGGGCATATGGGCTATTAAGCACTTCATGAATGTAAATCCGGGAGGGGCCTCCCTTTGTACCGTTGTGGGCCCGGTCCAGGCACTCACCACGTGCTTATCGTCGGATTGTCCTGATTCCCACTGGAATACCCCAAGCATCGGATTAAGTCCCCTTTTGGGGCAAGCATTGTAAAATCAACGCTTACAGCTCTTGAAATACCAGGATCGGCTGCCGGAAAGGGTCTGCGGATTTTATAGATACGGGTCCTGACGTCGCCTCTTGAAGATGAAATCATTCAAACCGGTCCGATATACGATTCCCCGCTGTTTTGTTTGCTATTTTCGTGTACACTGTTTGTAATGAGTCCATGGCATAACCACGAAATCCATTCCGGACTGAACTTGTTAATGGTTGGATCCCAGGGTGTCCGCAGAAGCCATAACTTACTCCCAAGACAAACCGAATCACAATGCATAGGAGGTGTTTCATGAAACTCAGTGCAAGAAACCTTCTAAAAGGCAAAATTGTCAAGATTACGATGGGGGCGGTGAATGCCGAAGTCGAGCTTGAATTGGGTGATCACCAGAGGGTTGTGTCCATTATAACCATCAACTCGGTGAAAAGGCTCGGGCTGGAAGAGGGCAAAGACGCATTTGCGGTGATCAAAGCTTCCAGTGTGATGCTTGCGACCGACTGACAAGCAGAGAATTCTCCCCTGTTTATCCATGCAAAAGACTTGCGTGCGGAGAGTTGTACGTTCAGAGAACACTAGACTCCAATCGATGGAATTTTGCAGGAATTCGGTTATTGCGAACCATGCCTTTGCTTCGGGCGTAGCCAGAATCTGTGTCGGGGCATACGGGCCGAAAGGGAGGTTTTTCATCTGGGTGAATATATGCAGACTGAGATTTCCTATAAAAATGTTAAAAAGAGAAAAGAAACCGAAACGCTTATACTCAGCAAGATATCCAAACTTGAGCGACTATGCGACCAGATAACCAGCTGCTATGTTGTGATCGAAACGTTGCAGCGCCACCGCAATAGTGGCAATCCTTTTCAGGTGCGTGTTGTGGTCAATCTCCCTCCTGGCCACGAACTGGTGGTGCGGCGCGATTCTTCCGAGGGGGGCCGGGAAGAACCGCTTCCGGCAGTCCTTCGGAGCGCATTCGCAGTGATGGAACGTAGGATAAAGGAAATGATGGAGAGGCGGCGCGGCGACGTTAAGATCCGCAGTCAGCAACAAGCTGCCGCACTGGCAAAATAACACGGACCAGGGAGGAGATCTCTCATAGGCGCAGAGGGGAATGGGGTGTGATGCCGGATTTCATCGGAGGCTGATTCGCTGGCTCGCGGTATGACACCTGAAGTGCAGGCAGGATTGTGATGCATTGCCTGCGGCCTCCATCGCAGGGAATGTAATCGTTCTTCTATCTGCCGTGCAAAATCCCATGTCCTGACTTCACCTGGAATGACCTTCGATCGGGCCTAGAAGGAAGTGCCCGTACCGCAGAAATCGTACGCTGGAGAGGAATGTGCCGGCGGCTATACAATCAGTGTTTCCCTAGCAATTTGAATTACCGGCATCCATTTGGACGGTTGTGTTTTGTTCTATCCGGCGGTGAGCGCCCGTGTTCGGCTTGAGAAAGGTGTGTGTTTTTACCGCGCTGGATGTTTATCGCTGGGGACAGGGCGTGGCATCCGTAATCAAAAGTGCATGCATTCGAAGGCATGGGATAAAACACTGGAATATGGAACGGGCAATACGCGTACTGGCTGGAAGACACCGCGATCAAGAGAAGTTTGCCCCCTTTATGCACATGCGCGGTGCAACCTTTCCCATGAGCGGCAGCAAACCGGTGTACCAGGACGGGAAATGGGATTTCGAAAATCAGAACGATCTGTATCTCGATAGGGAGGGGGTGGAGGCATTCAGAAACCACTTCTACGCACTGGAAGGCTGGGACGTTGACACCGGCTGGCCGACCAGGAAAACCCTGGAAGGACTGGGTATGAGGGGTATTGCGGATACCTTGGCCAATCGGGTGAAATTGGGTTCCTGATTCCGGATGTCGGCCGGTTAGGGATACGTCGATAATTTCAACTTGAAATGGAAGAAGGTCGATTTATGGATGTTTCATGAAGAGCCGTGGGAAGAATAGGAAAGTGTTGACCAGAGATTTCCCGAAATGAGGCGGGGTCGCGTTAGCGACCCCTGAACAGCCTCTAACAGCGGCTTCCAACCTAACCCGGACAAGCCGGAACCAAACAGGGTAATAATGAAGTATGATGCTCGTC
>CAZYXB010000047.1:0-22405 GCA_964651155.1 uncultured Acidobacteriota bacterium
GGACGCAGCAGTAGTCGAATTCGATGCCCTGGCCGATGCGGTTGGGGCCGCCGCCCAGGATGATGACCTTCTTCCGCCCGCTGGGCGTCGCCTCGTTCTCCTCCTCGTAGGTGGAGTAGTAATACGGGGTGTCCGCCGCGAATTCCGCGGCGCAGGTGTCGACGGTCTTGAATACCGCCTCGAGCCCCTGCCGGGCGCGGCGCCGGCGCACGCTCCCCTCGCTGCCGCCGCAGAGATAGGCGATCTGCCGGTCGGAAAAGCCCAGCCGCTTGGCATCCCGCAGTTCGTCGCGGCTCAGCCGGGCCGAGGCCCGGCCCCGCAGCGCCCTTTCCATGTCCGCGATCCGCCCGATTTCATGGATGAACCAGGGGTCGATCCCCGTGCGCCGCGCCAGCTGCAGGGGCGGCATGCCCAGCTGCAGGCCGTTCTTGACGTAGAGCAGGTTGTCCGGGTGGGGGCGCGCCAGCCTTTTGCGGACGGCCCGCTTCATGCCGGCGGCGTCGGCTTCCGGGTTGAAGACGTCCAGGGGGTCCCGGCCGTCCGCGCCGAGGCCCGCGTGCCCGGTTTCGAGCGACCGGAAGGCCTTCTGGAGCGATTCCGGGAACGTGCGCCCGATGGCCATGGCCTCGCCGACCGACCGCATCTGCACGCCGAGTTCGTCGCTGTCGTCGGGGAACTTCTCGAAATCCCAGCGCGGCACCTTCGTCACGACGTAGTCGATCGAGGGCTCGAAGCAGGCGGGCGTCTTTTTGGTGATGTCGTTCGGGATCTCGTCGAGCGTGAAGCCGACGGCCAGCATCGCGGCGATCTTCGCGATCGGGAACCCGGTCGCCTTCGAAGCCAGCGCCGAACTGCGCGACACGCGCGGGTTCATCTCGATCACCACCAGGCGGCCGTCGGCCGGGTTGACCGCGAACTGCACGTTGGACCCGCCGGTTTCGACGCCGATTTCGGTCATGACCGCCCGCGCGGCGTCGCGCATCCGCTGGTATTCCCTGTCGGTCAGGGTCTGCGCCGGCGCCACCGTGACCGAGTCCCCCGTATGCACCCCCATCGGGTCGAGATTCTCGATCGAGCAGACCACCACGAAGTTGTCCCGGCCGTCGCGCATGACCTCGAGCTCGTATTCCTTCCAGCCGATGACGGACTCCTCCACCAGCACCTCGCCGACCGGGCTGAGGTCGAGGGCGCGGGAGACCTTCTCCCTGTACTCCCGACGCCTGTAGACGGTGCCGCCCCCGGTGCCCCCCAGCGTGAAGGCGGGCCGCAGGATGAGAGGGAAATCGATCGAGTCCATGAGGGCAAGGGCGTCCGCGAGGCTGCGCACGATGCGGCCGCGCGGCACCTCCAGCCCGACGCGGCGCATGCTGGCCGCGAACAGGTCGCGGCTTTCGGCCTTCTGTATCGACTCGAACCGGGCGCCGATCAGTTCGACGCCGTGCGCGGCCAAAATCCCCTTCTCGTGCAGCGCGCAGGCCAGGTTCAGGCTGGTCTGCCCCCCCATGGTCGGCAGCAGCGCCTGGGGCTTCTCCCGCTCGATGATCTGCGCGAGGATGTCGGTCGTCAGGGGCTCGATGTAGGTCCGGTAGGCCAGCTCCGGGTCGGTCATGATCGTAGCCGGGTTGGAGTTGACCAGCACGATGCGGTAGCCGAGGGATTGGAGCACGCGGCAGGCCTGCGTGCCCGAGTAGTCGAACTCGCACGCCTGGCCGATCACGATCGGGCCGCTTCCGGTGATCAGGATGGTTTCGATATCGGTTCGTTTTGGCACAAATCGCTCCGTAGGTTCCTGCCGGCGTGCGGCCGCGGCCCGCCCGGGGGGCCTGAGGCCGCATGCCGCCTGGTTCAGTGTTGCCCCATCAGGTCCACAAACCGCCGGAACAGGTACCGGGCGTCGTGCGGGCCCGGGGCCGCTTCCGGGTGGTACTGCACGGAGAACACCGGCAGCTTCCTGTGCGCCATGCCCTCCACCGTCTGGTCGTTCAGGTTCAGGTGGGTGCACACGACGTCGCCCCCCATGGAATCGATGTCGACCGCGTACCCGTGGTTCTGGGCCGTGATCTCCACCCGCCGCGTCTCCAGGTCCATGACCGGATGGTTGCCCCCGTGGTGGCCGTACTTGAGCTTGTAGGTTCTGCCCCCCAGGGCCAGGCACAGGATCTGGTGGCCGAGGCATATGCCGAAGACGGGCTTCCGGCCCAGGAGCTTCCGCGTTTCGGCGACGGCGTAGTCGACCGCGGCGGGGTCTCCCGGCCCGTTGCTCAGGAGAATCCCGTCCGGGTCCCGGGCCAGGACGTCGGCGGCCGGCGTCGACGCCGGGACGACCTCCACGCGGCACCCCGCGCGGACCAGGTTGCGCAGGATGTTGCGCTTGATGCCGTAGTCGTAGGCCACGACGCGGCACCGCCGGCCGGCGGGGGCCATCGGCGCCGGGTGCGGCGCTCCGGGCGACCAGGTGGTTTCGGTCCAGGCGTACGGGGCGGCGCAGGTGACCTCCCGCACCAGGTCGCGGCCGTCGAGCGTCGGGTACGCTGCCGCGCGCGCGGCCAGGGCGGCCGGGTCCGCGCCCGCCGTGGAGATGATGCCGGTCTGCGCCCCCGTCTCCCGCACGTGCCGCGTCAGAGCGCGCGTGTCCACCCCCGCGATGCCCACGACGCCGTGCCGGCGGAGGTAGCGGTGCAGGTCCGTCCGGCTGCGCCAGTTGCTGGGCGCCGGGCAGTCCTCGCGCACCACGAAGCCGGCCAGGGCGATCCGGTCGGCTTCACCGTCCTCGGGGTTCAGGCCGTAGTTGCCGATCAGGGGATAGGTCATGGTGACGATCTGCCCCCGGTAGGAAGGATCGGTCAGGACCTCCTGGTACCCCGTCAGCGACGTGTTGAACACCACTTCGCCCAGGGCCTCCCCCGTTGCCCCGACCGACCGGCCCGAAAACGTGCGGCCGTCGGCCAGTGCCAGAATCGCTTGGGTCAGATTGCGCATCGGTTCCTCTATGGGTCAGGTGCTTGGTTCCTAAGGACGGCGGCGCGGACGAGCTCGCAGAACAGCGGCGCCGGCGCCTCCAGTTTGCTCGTCAGCTCGGGGTGAAACTGGCACGCGAGAAAATACGGGTGATCCTCGAGCTCGACGACCTGCATGATCCTGCCGGACGGATCGTGCCCGGAGAAGACCATGCCGGCCGCCTCCAGGCGCCCTACATACTCGGGGTTGACCTCGTAGCGGTGGCGGAACCGCTCCCGGATCCTCAGGCTCCTGTAGAGACGGGACGCTTTGGAATTCTCCCGCAGGATGATGTCGTGGCCGCCCAGCCGCATGGTCCCCCCCTTCTGGGTGACGCCGGCCTGCTCGGGCAGGATGCAGACGACCGGGTCGGCGACCTCGACGCCCTCCTCGGCCGCCTCGGTGGTGTGCGCCCCGGGCAGGCCGAGGACGTGCCGGGCGTACTCCACCACGGCCAGCTGCATGCCGTAGCAGATCCCCAGGAAGGGGATCCCCCGTTCGCGGCAGTGGCGTATGACCTGGATCTTCCCCTCGATCCCGCGTGCGCCGAAGCCTCCCGGGACGATCACGGCGTCGACGCGTCCCGCAAAGTCCTCGCCGACGACGGCGGCGCCCTCGAGGGCCGCCGTATCGAGCCACTCGATCTCGATCCGCGCGTTGACGTGCGCCCCGCTGTGGCGGATGGCCTCGATGACGCTGGCGTAGGAGTCGTGCAGGTTCGTGTACTTGCCGCAGATGGCCACCCGGACCGTCGGGCCGGTCGGGTCGAGCAGGCGGTCGACCAGGCGGCGCCACTCGGTCAGCTGCGGCGGGGAGTAGATGGTGAGCCGCTTGTGGACGATTTCGGTCAGGCCCTCCTCCTCGAAGACCAGCGGGATCTGGTAGACCGAGGGCACGTCCAGGCCCGATATCACGGCGGTCTTGTCGATGTTGCAGAACAGGGCGATCTTCTGCTTGATCTTCTCCGTCAGCCGCTCCGCGCACCGGCCGACGATGACGTCGGGCCGTATGCCGCGCTCGTTGAGCAGCTTGACCGACTGCTGGGTCGGCTTCGATTTCTGCTCTTCGACGCCGGCGGGGATGGGGATGTAGGTCAGAAGGACGATGAGAACGTTGGCCTCGCCGACTTCCTGGCGCAGCTGGCGCACCGCCTCCAGGTACAGCTCGTTCTCCATGTCCCCGACGGTGCCCCCGATCTCGATCAGGCCGATGTCGGCCTGCAGCCGCCCGGGGATCTCGTAGAACCACTCCTTGATGACGTCGGTCACGTGCGGGATCAGCTGGACGGTCTGCCCGAGGTAGAAGCCCTCGCGCTCCTGCTCGAGGATGGTCTTGTAGACCTTGCCCATGGTCAGGTTCCACTCGAAGCGGCCCGTCAGGCCGAGGAAGCGCTCGTAGTGGCCGAAGTCCATGTCCACTTCGCCGCCGTCGTCGAGGATGAAGACCTCGCCGTGCTCGATCGGATTCATCGTGCCGGGGTCCGTGTTGAGGTACCCGTCGCACTTGATGGGGACGACCATCAGGCGGGAGTTGAGCAGCTTGCCGATGGATGCGGCCGCGATCCCCTTCCCCAGGCCGGAGATGACGCCGCCGACGACGACGATGTACTTGGTGTGGAGGCGGGCCCAGTCGACGGCCCGCCTCCACTCCCGGCCCCGTTTCAGCGTGGCCACCGCCGAAGTGTCCGGCTGCTGGGCTTCCTGCTCGGCCAAAAACTCCTCCAGGTCCTTGAGGCTAATGCGGTATTGGCCGCGGTTGCCCACCTTGATCGACCGTAATTCGTTCGATTTTACCCATCGGCGGACAGTGCTGACCGATATTTTCAATCGATCCGCCACATCCTCCAGAGTAAGCAGCTGATCATTGCCTTCCATGGGCCAATACTCCTCATTGATGGTCAATGCTGCCCAATACTACTTCCCACCGCGGCAGAGGTCAAGAACTCTCTGCAATTATATGCATCTGTGCCAAGTGCGTGCCCTGGCCGCGGCAGGGGGGGGAAACGGGCCCGACCGTCTACGGCGCCCGAAGACGCCCCCGCCGCGGTGGCCGGGGCCTCAACAATACATATTGGTAGGAAATCCGGCCACAGAAATACATTTATGTAGAGATGCCCGAAAACTCCGGCGACGCTTTCTTTTCATAAAATACTGTTTTTATGCTATGTTGCGGGGATATGCCGTAGCGGGGCGTTTTTGGCCTGTCGATTGCTTAAAGAATACTGCGGACCGGAGGAGGCGTGGATAGCCCGGCCTCCCGACTTGATGAAAGGATATCGAACCGATGAGTATTTCGCGCATGAATGCCATTGCGGCCGTCACCAATTACAAGCCAATCGAGAAACCCCTGAATTTTGCGGAAACGCCGTCGAAGGACCTGTTCGGCGTCAACGTCTTCAGCGACGCCGTCATGAGGGAGCGCCTGCCGAAGGCCGTCTACAGGGCCGTCCGCCGCACCATCGACAACGGGGAGAAGCTCGACATCACCGTCGCGGACGCCGTTGCCGCCGCGATGCGCGACTGGGCCATCCGGAAGGGGGCGACGCACTACGCCCACGTCTTCTACCCGCTGACCGGGCTGACGGCCGAGAAGCACGACAGCTTCCTCGAGCCCGACGGCCACGGGGGCGTGCTGGCCGAGTTCTCCGCCCGGCAGCTGATCCAGGGCGAACCCGACGCGTCGAGCTTCCCGTCCGGGGGCCTGCGGGCCACGTTCGAGGCGCGCGGCTACACGGCATGGGACGTGACGAGCCCCGCCTACATCCTCGAGAACCCGAACGGCACCACCCTGTGCATCCCCACGGCCTTCTGCTCCTGGACCGGGGACGCCCTGGACAAGAAGGTCCCCCTGCTCCGCTCCATGCAGGCGCTCAACGCCATGGCCCGGCGCATCCTGCGGCTCTTCGGGGACGCCGATCCCGGCCTGGTGTACTCCACCGCGGGCTGCGAGCAGGAGTATTTCCTGATCGACCGGAACTTCTTTTTCGCCCGGCCCGACCTGATCAACGCCGGGCGCACCCTGTTCGGGGCCAAGCCGCCCAAGGGGCAGGAGCTGGAGGACCAGTATTTCGGATCGATCCCCGACCGCGTGCTCGCCTGCATGCTCGAGACCGAGCGGGAGCTCTACAAGCTCGGCGTCCCGGTCAAGACCCGGCACAACGAGGTGGCCCCTGGGCAGTACGAGATCGCCCCGGTCTATGAAAACGCCAACCTGGCGACCGACCACCAGTACCTGGTGATGCTCACCCTGCAGCGCGTGGCGCAGAAATACGGGATGGCCTGCCTCCTGCATGAGAAGCCGTTCGCGGGGATCAACGGTTCCGGGAAGCACCTGAACTGGTCGCTCGGGACCAGCCGGGCGAACCTGCTGGAGCCGGGCACCACCCCGCACAGCAACATGCAGTTCCTCGTGTTCTGCGCGGCCGCCGTCCGCGCCGTGCACCTGCACGGGGACCTGCTGCGCGCGACCGTCGCGCACTCGGGCAACGACCACCGCCTCGGGGCGAACGAGGCGCCCCCGGCCATCATCTCGGTGTACCTCGGCGAGCAGCTCACCGACATTTTCGAGCAGATCGGCAACGGGGGGGCGAAGAGCTCCAAGAACCCCGGCTCCCTCAACGTCGGGGTCGACACCCTGCCCGCCTTCCCGAAGGACGCCGGCGACCGCAACCGCACGAGCCCGTTCGCCTTCACCGGGAACAAGTTCGAGTTCCGCGCCGTCGGCTCCAGCCAGTCCGTGGCCGGCCCCCTGGTCGCGCTCAACACGATCATGGCCGAGTCGCTCGACTACATGGCAACGGCGCTCGAACGGAAGACCAAGGGCGATCCGGCCAGGCTCAACGCCGCCGTGCAGGGGCTGCTCGAGCAGATCGTCCGCGACCACGGCGCCATCATCTACAACGGCGACAACTACGTCCCGGCCTGGCACAGGGAGGCCGAAAAGCGCGGCCTGCCGAACCTCCGCAACACGGTGGAGGCGCTGCCCGCGCTCATCGACAAGAAGAACACCGGCCTCATGGAGAAGTACCATGTGCTCTCCAGGAGGGAGATGGAGAGCCGGTACGAAATCTACATGGAGCGCTACGTCAAGGACATCGCCGTCGAAAGCCGGCTGACCCTGGAGATCGCGAAAACCTCCATCTTCCCGGCGGCCGTCAACTACCAGTACCAGCTCGCGTCGACCGCCCTGGCCCTGAAACAGCTCGACAAGACCGTCTGCACGACCATGCTCGACGAGGTGAACGTGCTGGTCAAGGACCTGCAGGATGCCATCCGCGTCCTGGAGGCGGCCCTGGAAAGCCACGAGGAGGGGTCGACGCTCGACCATGCCAAACACGCGCGGGACCACGTCCTGCCCGCCGTGGCCGGCGTCCGCACGATCGCCGACAAGCTCGAATGCATCGTGTCGGACGAGTGCTGGCCGCTGCCGACCTACCAGGAGATGCTGTTCATCAAGTAGCCGGCGCCGGGGGCGCCGGCTCGGGGCCTAGGCGCGGAAACGGCGGCAGTCGATGCCGTGCTTTTTCACCTTGTAGTTCAGGATCCGCTCCGTGGTCTGCAGCAGCCGCGCCGCCTTGCTGCGGTTGCCGCGGGTGGACTTCAGGACGTCCTGGATCAGATCCTTCTCGTAGGAGGCGAGCGCGTCCGCAAGCGACATTTTCATGCCGGTGCCGGAAGCCTCCGCCGTCTGCAGGGTGGGCGGCAGGTGGTGGCCGTGGATGACGTTGCCGTCGCAGACCAGGACGGCGCGCTCGATGGCGTTCTCGAGCTCGCGGACGTTCCCGGGCCAGTGGTAGCTCATCAGCATGTCGATGGCGGGCGTCGAGATGCGCTTGATCGTCTTGTTGTGCTCCTTGGTGTACTTCTCCAGGAAGTGGTCGGCCAGGGCCATGACGTCGGGCTTGCGCTCCCGCAGCGGCGGGATGAAGATCGTGTAGACGTTCAGGCGGTAGAAGAGGTCTTCCCGGAACCCCCCGTCGGCGATGGCCTTCTCCAGGTCCATGTTGGTCGCGGCGATCAGCCGCACGTTGGTCTTCAGCGTCTGGGTGCTCCCGAGCCGCTCGAACTCCCGCGCCTGCACGACGCGGAGCAGCTTCACCTGCGTGGCCAGGTTCAGGTCGCCCACCTCGTCCAGGAACAGGGACCCCCCCTCGGCCAGCTCGAAGCGCCCCGGCTTGCGCGCCTGGGCGCCCGTGAAGGCGCCCTTTTCGTAGCCGAACATCTCCGACTCGATCAGGGTGTCGGGCAGGGCGGCGCAGCTGACCTTGACGAAGGGCTTTTTCGCCCTCGGGGAGTTGTAGTGGATGGCGTGCGCGACCAGTTCCTTCCCCGTCCCGCTCTCCCCCCGGATCAGGACCGTCGTGTTCGTCCCGGTGACCTGGGTGATCTGCTCGAACACCTGCCGCATGCCGCCGCTGCTCCCCACCATATGGGAAAAGTCGTAGCGCTCCCGCAGCTCCTTGCGCAGGTGGGTGTTTTCCTCCACGAGGCGGTGGGTCTCGGCCTGGATCAGGTGCTCGACCCGGACCGCCTGGCCGATCATGGACGCGACGACGCTCAGGAACTTCACGCTCCGGTCGTAGTCCCGGTCCTTGCGGAAGCGCACGTCGACCCCGAGCGCCCCGACCACCTTGCGGCCGACGAGGATCGGCACGGAGATGTAGCTCCCCTCCTGCTTGAGGTTCTGCCGCTTCACCGCACGGTTGAGCAGCATCGGCTCCCGGCTGACCTGGGGCACGATGACGGGCTTCCCGCTCTCGACGACGCGCCCCGTGATGCCCTCGCCGATGCCGTAGTGCGCCCGCTGCCCCTCGGCCGGGACGCCGTTGGACGCCTCGATGTACAGCTCGGAATCCGGGCCCATCAGGGTGACGGTGCTCGACAGCACCCCGTGGCGCTTCTCGAGGATCTCCAGGATCCGGTGCAGGGAGTGCTTCAGGTTGAGCGCCCCGGAAAGGGGGCGGCTCATTTCGAGCAGCGTGGTCAGGCTCTTGGTATCGGCAGGTTCTTTTGCGAGCATTCCAGCCTCCGACGAAACTGTACCACTGCAATGCGAATGTTACAAAATTGTTTTCCCTATTTTTCTCGCGGCAACCCGGGAAAACCCGTAGGCGGGGGCGCCTCGACTGGGGTAGACTTGGGGTATTGGGCCACGCGGGGCCGGCCCGGGCGGCCGCCCCGCATTCCGACGAACCCCCTTCGAGGGACCACGCATGCACAAAGCCGCCGCTCTCCTTCTCTCCGTTGCCGCCGGCATCCTCCCCCTGCCGGGGCAGGAGCCGGGATCCGGCCCCGGGGCCTCCCCCGAAGGCCGCCGGTGCCTCCAGTGCCACTCCGCGGCCAACCCCGGGATTGCGGCCCAGTGGTCCGAGAGCGCCCACGCCCGGGCCGGCGTGGACTGCTACGCGTGCCACCGCGCCGCGGACGGCGACCCGGCCGCCTTCGACCACAACGGGCAGAGGATCGCCGTCATCGTCAGCCCGGACTACTGCGCGCGCTGCCACTCGGCCGAGGCCGCGGAGTTCAAGAAAAGCCGCCACTCCCGGGCCGCGGAGTTTATCGGGTCCCTCGACAACATCCTGGGGGAGATCGTCGAGGGGGGGCCCGCGGTCAACAACGGCTGCCGCCAGTGCCACGGCAGCGAGGTCCCGGCCGTCTCCGGCGGGAAATTCCCGCACGACGCCTGGCCCAACAGCGGGATCGGGCGCGTCAACCCCGACCTCAGCCGGGGTTCCTGCGCCGCCTGCCACGGGCGGCACAGCTTCAGCTCGGCCCAGGCGCGGCACCCGGAAAACTGCGGGAAATGCCACATGGGCCCCGACCACCCGCAGGCTGAGATCTACGCCGAGTCCAAGCACGGCATCCAGTTCCGCGCCAACATCGACAGGATGAACCTCGAGGCGAAACCCTGGGTCCTCGGCAAAGACTACACGGCCGCCCCGACCTGCGCGACCTGCCACATGGGCGCCACCTCCGGCCGCGCCGTCACCCACGACGTCGGCGACCGGATCAGCATCACCCTGCGCCCGCCCGTCAGCGTCCGGCTCGAGAACTGGGAGACGCGGCGCCGGGAGATGCGCCGCGTCTGCTCGAGCTGCCACGGCGCCGGCTGGGTGGACAATTTCTACCGCCAGTACGAGGACACCGTCGACCTGTACAACGAGAAGTTCGCCGAGCCGGCCCGCGTCCTCATCGACAGGCTCTCGGCCGCCGGGAAGCTGACGCCGAGTTTGTTCGACGACGAACTCGAGTGGGTCTACTTCGAGCTGTGGCACCACGAGGGCCGGCGCGCCCGCATGGGGACCGCCATGATGGGGCCCGACTACACGCAGTGGCACGGCTTCTACGAGGTGGCGAAGCACTTCTACACCGCCCTGGTCCCCGGGGCCGAGAAGCTCCTGCCGGGCGTCGCCGCGGACATCCTCGAGACCGACCACCACAAGTGGACCGGGGGCATGACCGCCGAGCAGATCGAACGGCAGCTCGAGTTCTACCGCGAACGGTACCGGCAGTGACCGCCGCCGCTTTACAGAGCAGGGGGACGGGCCTGGAAAACCCGCGGATCCGCGCAGTTCTCTTGTTCATCCTGGTGCTGCTCTTCGGGGTTCTCCTGTCGGGCGGGTACCTCCTGGACCGCGAAAAGCCGCCGATCCCGGCCGTGGTCGAGACCGGGCAGGGGGAGGCGCTGTTCACCGGCGGGGACATCCTCGAAGGCCAGACCTATTTCTACAGCCGGGGCGGGCAGCACATCGGGAGCATCTGGGGGCACGGGGCCTATCTGGCCCCGGACTGGTCCGCCGACTACCTGCACCGCATGGGCCTGTTCGTGGCGGCGAGGCATCGCGGCGTCGATCCCGGGGAGGCGGCCGACTTCACCCAGGAGGACCTCGGGCGGCTCGACGCCCCGGAGCGTGCGCGCCTGGGCGCCCTGGTGGCGGGGGAGCTCAAGGCCAACCGCTACGACCCCGGCTCCGGGCATCTGGTCTTTACCCGGCACCAGGCCGAGGCGCACGCGCACCTGGAGCGGTACTACACGGATCTTTTCCGCGGCGGCAACGCGCGGATGGGACTGCAGCCGGGCATCGTCACCTCCGGGGAGCAGGGGAGGCAGGTCGCGGCCTTCTTCTCCTGGCTGGCCTGGGCCGCCGCGGCCCTCCGCCCCGGGCAAGGGCACACCTACACCTCCAACTGGCCCTACGACCCGCTGGTGGGCAACCGGGCGCTCCCGGGGTCCCTGATCTGGTCGATCGTGAGCGTCGTCCTGCTCCTGCTCGGCATCGCGGGCGCCGTCTTCCTCTACCAGCGCCACATCCGCGACGACGGGTACGGGCTCCGTCCGCCGCCGGATCCGCACGCCGCCCTGCCGACGGCGAGCCAGAGGGCGACGCTCGCCTTTTTCCTCGTCGCCGCGGCGCTGCTCGTTCTGCAGGTGGCGATGGGATCCCTCACGGGGCACTTCACCGTCGAGGGGACGGAGTTCTTCGGCGCGGACATCGGCGGGTTCATGCCCTACGCGGCGGCGCGCACCTGGCACCTGCAGCTCGGCGTGTTTTTCATCGCGACCTGTTTTTTGGCCGCGGGACTGTTCCTGGGGCCGCTGATCGGCCGGGAGCCCCGGCACCAGGGCGGGATGGCATGGGCGCTGCTGGGCGCCCTGGTCGTGGTCGTCCTCGGATCCCTCGGCGGAACCTACGCCTCGGTCCTCGGCATGTTCGGCCGCGACGGCTTCCTGTTCGGCCACCAGGGGTACGAGTACATCGAGCTGGGGAGGGTCTGGCAGATCCTGCTCGCCGCCGCCATGATCCTGTGGCTGGTCCTGGTGGTGCGGGCCATCCGCCCGGCGCTCGGCGGCGAACAGGACGCCGGCGGCATCACCCACCTGCTGCTCTACAGCGCGGTCAGCATCCCCGCCTTCTACATGGCGGGGCTTCTCTACGGGGAGGGGAGCCACCTGTCGAACGCCGAATATTGGCGCTGGTGGGTCGTGCACCTGTGGGTCGAAGGCTTCTTCGAGGTCTTCGCCACCGTCTTCATGGCGTTTCTCCTGGCGCGCATCGGCGTCGTCGGCGACCGCTTCGCGCTGCGCACCGTCTACTTCAGCATCTTCCTCTACCTCGGCAGCGGGGTCCTGGGCACATTCCACCACCTCTACTGGGCCGGGGCGCCGACGCCCCTGATCGCCCTGGGCGCCGTCTTCTCGGCGCTCGAGGTGGTGCCGCTGTCCATCCTCGGCTTCGAGGCGGCGCACAACCTGCGGGCGGCCAAATCCGGCCGGCACCGCCCGTACCGCTGGCCGATATATTTTTTCGTGTCCGTCGCCTTCTGGAACATGCTGGGCGCCGGCGTGTTCGGGTTTCTAATCAACCCCCCGATCGTGCTCTACTACGTCCAGGGCATCAACACGACCCCCATCCACGCGCATACCGCGCTGTTCGGCGTCTACGGGCTGCTGGCGATCTCGCTCATGCTCTTCTCCATGCGCCACATCGTCGGCCGGAACGCGTGGTCGGACCCGTTGCTCGGCTGGAGCTTCTGGGGGCTCAACGGGGGCCTGGCGCTGATGACGTTCGTGAGCCTCGTGCCGTCGGGTTTCTACCAGTTCTACTGGGCGGTCCGGGAGGGCCTGTGGTACGCGCGCAGCCCGGAGATCGCCTCCGGCGACGTGCTCCGCGCCCTGGCCTGGGCCCGCGTCGCCCCCGACGTCGTGTTCGCCATCGGGGCCCTGGCGCTTGCCGCCTTCGTCGTCCGGGCCCTGTGGCTCGGCCGCGGCGGTTTCGGGGGCCGGACCCGCTAGGGCCGCCGGCCGCGCGGATGTTTTTCCGCCCCGCAGGAACCGGGTTGTGCTACAAATAGAGGCAGACCCGGCAGCCCGATTCCGCCGATCCGCTTGCGGAGCGAAAGCGTTTCAGGGTGGAGTCACGAACCGAAAGTCATCGATACGTCTGCAGACAAGAGGAGGTGGTCCCATGAATATCCCCATGCATCGATTCCCCTACACGAAACTGACGAAACAGCAGATCGGCCAAAAGCTCAAGGCCGCCGAATCCGGCCCGGCGTGCGCCTCCGCCCTGTCCGATGCTCTCGCCGGCAAGTCCCTGAAAATCGTGACCGACGGCGGGCCGGTCCTCGACTACGCCTTCAGCGACAAGAACCGGCTGACGCTCTCGGAGGACGGCGGCGCCCGCGTCGCGGCCGGGTACGGGGCGCTCACGCTCCAGAAGGGGATCTTCTTCTCCCACATGATCCCCGGCGCCCAGAAGGGCTACAACGTGTTCGTGGACACCGCGACGAATCGCGCCACCGTATTTGAGGTGTGGCTCTCGAGCGGCAGGAAGGAAAAGACCCTGGGGGGCAAGGAGATCGTGGTGGACGACCGCGAGGTGCAGCGGCACATCCACTTCGGCTACGTCGACGTCGCCGGGCAGAAAGCGCCCGAAGGCCGCCACCACCTCACGAACAGGATCGAGGGCAAGGGGATGTACTGGAAGCAGGACACCGGCATCGAGACCCTCGAATTCTACGCCTCGGTCGTCTCGTCGAACTTCGTCGAGCTGACCCGGCACGCGGACGACCTCAGCTACTGCAGCCCGTCCGACTACGTGCTGGTCAACGACAACATGTTCCTCTACGACCGGACCGAGTGCGAATTCTCCGGCATCTTCACCCTGTTCGCAGCGGACCTGTTCACCGAAACCCAGGCGGGGGTGCGCCTCGGCTTCAACGAGAAGGACGAGCTGGAGTACTACCTGTTCCGCGGCGCGGGGAAATTCGTGGGCCAGCTGGCCTACCTCGAGCCCTTCGACGACCACGGCAAAAAGCCCATGGTGGTCCAGGCGGCCTCGGACCCCCAGTCCCCCGGGAAGGGGCAGCGGCTTGCCTACCGCCCCGTCAGGGATTTCCAGCACATGACCGACGAGGAGGTGCACCGGGCGGCGCTCAAGAGCACCACGGCGTTCGGCGGCGGGATGGAGGCGGTGCAGGCCTCCTCCGGGAACAACCTGCCCTTCACCGACCTGCTCGTCGGCAAGGAGTTCACGCTCCGCTACGACAACGGCGGCCCCGTCCGGCAGTACAGGATCGCCGAGAAGTACAAGCTCCGGTACAGGGAGGACGGCGAGGCCGGCTGGCACGAGGAGCCCTACCGGGCCTACGAGGCCGACGAGAAACTGGTGTGGTTCAGCCACCTTCTGGCCGACAGCAAGCCCCGCGCGAGCGTGCAGGTCGCCCTGGACCTGTGCAACGGCCTGACCACCTGCATCCACTCCCGGATGGGGACCCCGTACTTCGGGAACGAGACGTCCTACTACGCCATCTTCGGCGTGGCCGAGATGGAGGGGCTCAAGCCCCCGCAATACGTGCGCCACGAGTTCACCGACGAACTGGTGGGCCACGCATACTCCTGGTCCTATTCGGACCAGATGACTTCGATGCACATCTACACCACCCCCCACTCCTCCTCCTGGACCATCTTCACGGAAAACCAGACCATGGGGGCCCAGTGGTGCGCCCCGTGCCTGTACGTCAAGGTCCGGGACAACGTCTACATCTTCACCATCAACGAGGAAGCCTGCAACGGCGCCCAGATGATCGTCATGATCAACACGAAAACAACGCACGACTGCGGCTTCGGGTTCTCCGGCGGGGCCGGGGGGGTCAACCTCAGCCTGACGGGGGCGATCGGCCGCCACATCGGGCAGTACGACGTCAGGGAGTACTTCGGCTCGAAGGTGCGCAGAAAAGGGGCGTGACACGGAAGCGCCCAAAACGGCACCGGCCCGTCGCGGAGCCTCCGCCGGGCCGGATCCGGGGCGGGGCCGCTTCGTCTGGAGGGCCGCGCCGGCCGGCCTGAAAACAGGGAGGGACCATGAGCGAGATCATCAAACCCGCGGCGGCCTGGTGCGCCGCCGTCCTCGAGGGGATAGGGATCGGCCTCATCACGCTGCTCGCGGTCCATGCGCTCGTCACGGCCGCCGCCCGGCTGCTGAAAAAGCAGCCCGGGGTCAGGACCTACCGGGACCTCCGCCAGTCCCTGGGCCGGGGCATCCTGCTCGGGCTCGAGTTTCTCATCGCGGCCGACATCATCTACACCGTCGCCATCGAGCTGACGTTCGAGACGATAGGCGCCCTGGCCGTCGTCGTGCTCATCCGTGCGTTCCTGAGCCTGACGCTGGAGGTGGAGATCGAAGGCAAATGGCCCTGGCGCCGCCACCCGCAGGACGGGGCCCGTCCATGACAGGGCCCGTCTAGGACGGGGCCCGTCCAGGACGGGGCCCGATGCGGCAAACCCAAAACCGGGGGGATCCTCGTGACAGATGCTGCAGGCGAACAACCGGGCGTGGAAGTCAAGAAAACCATCTGCTGGCCGTCCCCGGGCTGCCACTGCAACTGCGGCCTGCTCGTTACGGTCCGGGACGACAAAATACTGGACATCCGGGGCAACCCCGAGTTCCCCTACAACCGCGGCGCCGTCTGCGCCGAGCGCCTGCCGCACTTCCGCCGGTGGCTGGACCATCCCGACCAGCTGATGCACCCGCTCAAGCGGCTGGGCGCCCGCGGAGAGAACCGCTGGGAGAGGATATCCTGGGAGCAGGCGCTCGACGAGATCGCCGCGAAGCTCGAGGCGATCAAGGCCGGCTACGGCGCCGAAAGCCTTTCGACCATCGAGGGGACCTACCGCTCGGACTTCTACGCCATCCGCGCGCGTTTTTTGAACCTGTTCGGCAACCCGGGCAACGTGGGCGCCGCCGGGACCGCCTGCGCCTGCAACAAGGTCGCGCTGGCCGTCGCCCTGGCCGGCGCGAACATCCCGTGCATCCTGGCGCCCCCCCTCAAGCGTCTCAACTGCCTGGTGCTGCTCGGGAGGGACTACACGGACGCGAACCCGGTCCGCCGGCGCCCCATGCAGAAGTGGCGCGCCCGCAACCCCGAAGCCAAGCTCATCGTCGTCGACCCGCGCGAGACCGCGATGGCGAAGACGGCCGACATGTGGCTGCAGATCCGGCCCGGCACCGACGCCGCCCTGCTCATGGCCTGGATCCACGTCATCATCGAACGCGGCCTCTGGGACCGCGAATTCGTCCGGGAGTGGACCCACGGGTTCGAGCAGCTCCGGCAGCGCGCGGCGGAGTACACGCCCGATCGGGTGGCCGCCGTCACCTGGATCCCGGCCGAGCAGATCGTCGCCTCGGCCCTGGCCTACGCCGGCAGCCGCCCCGGGTGCATCAACAGCGGCCTGGCCCCCGACCAGCTGGGGCGCAACGCCACGCGCGTCGAGCAGGCCAAGCTCTGCCTGCACGCCATCACCGGGAACATGCGCGCCGCAGTGCCCGGCATGGCGCCCGAAGGCCCGGGGCCCGTCATCGGCGGGGTGATGGCCGTGCGCGACTCCATGATGCAGATGGCCGAGCTCTGCACCCCGGCCCAGCGCGCCAAACAGCTGGGCAGCGACCGATTCAAGCTGATGACCTGGCCCGGCTACGAGCGCATGAACGCGCTCTACGAGCGGGCCTACGGCGTGCCCCTGCCCATGAGCGGGCACAGCTTCACCGCCCCGGAACCGGCCATCTGGCGCAGCATCGCCGACGGCGTCCCCTATCCCACGAAGGCGCTCATCACCTGGGGCAGCAACCCCCTGCTCAATGCGGCCAACACCGGGATGGTCTACAGGGCCCTGCGGAGCCCCAACCTGGACCTGCACGTGGTCCTCGAGCACTTCATGACGCCGACGGCGATGCTGGCCGACTACGTGCTTCCGGCGGCCAGCAAGCTGGAGCGGGGGACGCTTTCGACGATGGAGGACTTCACCTCGGTCTTCGTCGCCGGCGAGCGGGCGGTCCCGCCGGCCGGCGAGCGCAAACCCGACTACTATTTCTTCCGCGAGCTCGCCATCCGCCTCGGTTTCGGGGAGCACTTCCCCTGGAAGACCGAGGAGGAGCTGTACGACTACCGGCTCCGGCCGCTGGGCATCACGTTCCGGGAGGCGGCCAGGGAGCGCTACGTGATCGCCGGCCCGGAACCCTGGACCTACGACAGGATCAACCCCCGCACCGGCCGGCTCACCGGGTTCGCGACCCAGAGCGGCAAGTTCGAGCTCTATTCCAACCTGCTCGAGCAGCTGGGGTACGATCCCCTGCCCTACTACGAGGAGCCCCCGGAAAGCCCGGTGGCGACCCCGGAGATCGCGGCGGAGTACCCCCTGATCCTGATCAACGGGGGGCGGTTCCTGCCGCAGTTCCAGTCCGAACACCGCCAGTTCGGCATGGGGCTGCGCGAGCAGCACCCCGACCCCCTCCTGCAGATCCACCCGGAAACCGCCGCCCGGCTCGGCATCCGCGAGGGCGACTGGGCCAGGATCGAGACCCCGCGCGGCGCCATCGTCATGAAGGCGCACTGCACCGGCGGGATCGACCCGCGGGTGGTGCACGCGGAGCACAACTGGTGGTTCCCCGAGCAGCCCGGGGCCGAGCCGTGCCTGCACGGCCTGTGGCAGTCGAACGTGAACGTGCTGACGACCGACGAGCCCGACGCCTGCGACCAGGTCACCGGGAGCTGGCCGGGCAGAGGGCTGATGTGCCGGGTGAGCCCGGTCGCCCCGGGGCCGTCGCCGCGCCAGGTCGGCCTCGGACGCGTCCCGTGACGGGGACGGAATCCCGCCGGGAGGATCCGGCCGGGGCGGCGGCCGGCTAATGCTTGAAGACGACGAGCCTCGTTTCGACCCCCCCGATCCTTCCCAGCGCCCTCTGCAGCCGGCGCGCCCCGGCCTCGTTGACGATGTCGAGGATCAGAATCCCTTCGGGGGACGAATACCCCCGGGCCACCTCGTGGAGGCCGAGCCTCGTTTTGATGACGTCGCCGTGCTGCGACAGGTACTTCTGGATGAGCCCGGCTTCCTTCAGGCGGTCCGTGACATGGACCGCCAGTATGCTGTGCGACGACTTTTTCACGGCCATGGTTTTCTCCCTCCGGCGGATGCATCCGCGATACGGGACTTCTCCGGCATTGCCTGACCCAAAGCCTACAGGCTCCCGGGGCCGATGTCATCGCTTTTCTTCGATTCCGGATCCCCCGGTTGCGGCCTTGTCCCCTGTGCCCGCGCCGGCCGCGATTTTCCTTCCGTACGCCCCGGCCGGCGGCGTATACCCGGCTTCATAATCCTCTGATTTGTATCCGACAACTCGAAAGCGGTCTATTCCGGGAGGGCGTATGTCCATGATTGGAAAGTCGCTTGCTCACTATGAAATCACCGGCAGCATCGGCAAAGGCGGGATGGGGGAGGACGCGCTGCTGGCAGCGGACCCGGAGCGGATGATGTTGCCCTGGGACCTGGCCCGCGGTGGACAAGGGGCGGTGGCAGGTCTCCACCAACGGCGGCAGCGCCCCGCTGTGGGCGCCCGGCGGCCGCGAACTGTATTATTTCGGGGAGGACGACGCCTCCGCGATGGCCGTGGCGGTGGAAACGGGGGAGGCCTTCAGCGCGGGGACCCCGAAGAGGCTGTTCTCCCGGGCCCCCTACCTGGGAGGCGGCGCCACTCCCGGCATCTCCTGGGACATCCACCCGGACGGGAGGCGGTTTCTCATGCTGAAGCGGGAGGAGGCCTCCGCCGGCGGATCCCCGTTCGCGCTGCGTGATCTCCGCACGATCCACATCGTCCTGAACTGGTTCGAAGAGCTCAAGCGGCGCGTCCCGGCGCACTAGCCCGGAATCCGGTCCCCGGAAGCCCCCAGCCCGCCTGTTTCCGGGGCCGTCTACGGGGCGGCCTCCCGCGGTTTGCGCTACCCATTAAATTTCCGGCAAACCAGCAGAATCCTTATCGTTTCCGGCTTTCCGGCCGATAAGGAATTCCAGCGGCATCGGGAACGCGATCGCCGGGGCGGCCAGACCATGGGGCGCCGCGATCGCACGCGGGAAAGGAGTGGGCCATGAAACATCCGGGTGGGACTAGGTCGAGACCGGCCGGGGCGGCGGCGCTGCCGCCGGCCCTGTTCTTGCTTTGTGTGCTGGCGGCGGGCCCGTCACTGGCCGACATCATCGTCACCGACGGCCTCGACTACGCCCTGGGCCTCAACGACGGCGCCTACATCACCGACAGCCGGGCGCACGCTTCGGAATTCGCCGCGCGGGACATCACCCGGCACCGGCCGAACACGGACGGGGCCGGGGAGGCCACCCGTGCGTTCACCCTCGACGACATCGCCATTATCGAAAGCGGCGGCGACCGGTTCTTCAACTTCACCTACGATTCCCAGGAAGTGAACAGGATCTCGGGCGCGGGGGACCCGCAGATCACCCTCGAGGCCATCGCCATCAGCGCCGGCGGTTTCCTCATCTGGAGCTCGGCCGAACCGATCGTCCTGAACCCCAACGACGGCGCCACCGCCTATACGGCGACCCACCACGCGGCCGGGGGCGACCTGGAGCTCTATGTCCCGGTCTCCCTCTTTTACGGGAAGGGCCTGACGGGGAGCTCCGCCCTGGACCTGTATTCGAGCGTCTCGGGCAACGACGCCGCGCACGAGGAGTGGATCGCGAAAAAGGGGGATGGTCCGGCCTTCTCCAGTTACAGCGGCCTGTTCGAGGATGTTCCCGAACCGGCCATCCTGCTGCTGGTGTTCTTCGGCCTGATCGGGGTGATGATACTCGAGAGGGCCTTCAACAAATAAGCCCGGGCGGGGGGCGGCGCGCAACGGCGGCCGGGGCCCCGGACACCCGTGCCGGTACGCCGGGGAGCATCCGACGCAAACTCCTTCGAACCGGCCGACAAAGCCGGCGGGCAGGGGACGCAAAGGGTTCTGTCGGGCATCGGCGAAGACGGCTGGACGTCCCGCACCACCGTATGGGCGCAGGACGCGGACGGACAGGAAATCTCATCCATCTTCATCTACGACAGGCAGGAATAGTCCAGCTTCCGCTGATCCCGGGAAAGCCTGCCGGCCGCTTCGGCGCATCATGGACCTTGAGGGTGCCCGGAACCGGGCGACGGGGCCGCGGGGTTCACCCGAGCATCGGATGGGATTCAGGCACCGAATACGACGCGTGGCGGTTGGCCGCAAGCCGCACGAGGTAATGCATCATCTCCGGATACGGCATCCCCGAATAGTCGGCCGCGCAGGCGATGCTGGCGTCGATATCCAGGTCGGCGTTCGGGTTGACGTCCAGGACGTAGAACGTGCCGCCGCGCTCCCGCACGTCGAGCCGCGCGTAATCCCTGCACCCGATGCTCCGGTAGGCCTCCAGGCATATGGTCTCCAGCTCCCGCACCGCCTCGCGGCCCAGGGGGGCCGGGATGCGGCTTTCGATCGTCGTGTAATGCAGGGAACAGGGTTCGAATTTCGAATCGTAGGTGCACAGCCGGTCGTGGATGTCGCTGAAGGCCGAGAAGTCCATTTCAACGACGGGAAGCATTTTGACGGTCCCGTTGCCGCACAGCGGCACGTGGTATTCCCGCCCGTCGATGAAATCCTCGACCATGGCCGGCTGGTTGTACGTCTCCAGGATGAACGCGATCCTCGATTCCAGCTCCTGCCGGTCCAGGACGACGGACTCGGGGTTCAGGCCGGTGCTGCAGTGTTCGAACACGGTCTTGACGATCGCGGGGTAGAGATTCCAGTCGGGGGCGACGGGCTCGCGGTAGACTTTCCAGGCCGGCGTCGGGATCCGATGCCGCGACAGCACGCGCTTGGTTTCGTTCTTGTCGCCCGCGAGCTTCAATACCTCCGGCGTGGACCCCGTATAGGCGAACCCCCGGGACTCGATGATCCCCGCCGCCAGGTGTTCGCTGTGCGGGAGGTCGGGGATGCTTTCGCACTGGTTGAAAACGATCAGATTCTCGGGGGAATGGCGCGACAGCAGTGAATTGAGATCATCATTCCTAACCTCGACGGGCACCACCGGGTGCCCCTTGCACTCCAGGGCCGCCATCATCCGGTCGTTGGAACCCGCGGCGGCCTTCCGGTCCGCATCATCCCATTCGGGATCCATGTTGTAGACGAACAGTACGGGCAAATCTTCGGGCGCACGGTGAACCGTCATTGCAGCTCCCGCCGGCTTGGGTTGAGGATGTGGAGAAATGGCGCTGCGCGAATGAGCTCTTTCCTCCCTGAATGCGTATCGGATTTTTCACGGGCGCCGGAGCCGGGATTCCTCCGGCGCGCCGAGGGCGATTGTACTACAGGTTCGCATACGCCCAAGGGGATTTTGCTGCCCGGCGCACATTTTTTCCCGGGGTCGGCCCGCTCCGTGGCGGGCCCGGCCGGCAGGGGATGCGAGGCGGGTTCGGGATCGAGGCGGGTTCGGGATCGAGGCGGGTTCGGGATCGATGGGGCCGCGGGATCGATGGGGCCGCGGGAGGGCGCGCGATCGTGCCCGTCCCCCGCTGATGAGGATGCCGGGTTTCCCTCCGCCACACCGACGAGTCCCGCCCGGGACCATTCGCGTCCGGGATAGGCGCAGGCATCCGCAGTGCGCGGCGGTATCCCGGCCGGGCCGCAACCGGATTCCTAAAACAATCCCCTTCCGGCCCCGGCCCGATCGGGGCTGTAGGCGGGCGCGTACGGCCGGTGTTGCCGAAAGCGGCGGCCACCGCAAATCCCCGTCCTCACAGAGGCGGCGGGACCGGGCAGGCGGGGGCACCGGGGCGCGGAGGGGAGAACAGGCGGCAACAGCCCCGATCATCCCCCCATCCCCGCCTGGACCCCGCGTCAGAACTCCGGCCTGCGCCGCGCGGTGCTAATCCTGGGGGCTCACATCCCGCACCTGGATGAGCCACTGGCCATCCACACGGACGAGTTCGTTGACTTCCCTGCCCACTCCGGCGATGCTCGGCTGCGCCCCCTGTCCGCCCGCCGACACGTAAGTGAACCAGTACCCGTGAACGACCGCGTGATCCCTGTCGAGGAACTCGATCCAGTGATTGGCGGTCATGTGGTACATCTGCCGCACCTGCGGATTCTCCGTGGAGCCCTCCGGCGGGCTTTTCCTGAAGGCGCCCATCATCGCGAGGAGCGCATCCCGCCCCTTGGTGGCATTGTCTCCCCGGCCGAACTGCCCATCCTCGGCGAATGTGGCGGCATAGGCCTCCGCGTTGCCCGTGTCGAGAGCCCGGGCGTACTGCCACATCAGCTTCTCGATCTGCGCGCGATCCTGGGCCTCGCGCACTACGGCGTTCTCGGCAGCACAGCCGGCCGCAAAAACGGCTGCCGCGGCTGCGGCCCCCGCCCAAAAGATCCTCCATGCCTTCTTCATACGGCTACCTCCCCGCGCCATGTGGCGCCGACATCCGGTTGTCCTCGTAACGGATTCCCCCGCTCCCCGGATTGCCGGATCGCAGGGCGAATGCGTCCTGTGATGTTCAGAATTTGCGTGAACGATTGTACTACAGAACACTCCCCTGCGACAGAAGCGCGGTTCGAGC
>CAZYXB010000048.1:0-22076 GCA_964651155.1 uncultured Acidobacteriota bacterium
GCCTACCCCTGTCCGGGCCTACCCCTGTCCGGGCCTACCCCTGTCCGGGCCTACCCCTGTCCGGGCATCCGCTCGACGCCGGGCCCTAGCGCTTCGGCGGCGCCTTCTTTTTCGGCGCCGGCCGGGCGGCGGTATCGTACACCTTGGAAAACTCGGGGCAGCCTGCCGCCAGGGGCGTCCGTTTCGCGAGGTCCCTGCCCGCGAGCCCGGGGTAGTCCTTCCCGTACCGGTAGGCCCGGTGGATCATGTTGAAGACGAACCCGCCGGTCCCCAAAAAGCAGTGGACTTCATCCTGGCCCACGATCGGGCTGACCCAGTCCCAGACCACCTGCTTGTCGGCGGTGACCTCGAAAAGGTGCCCGCTGTTGGACGAGGTGACGAAGGTGTTGCCGTTGGGCAGGCGCTGCGCGGCGCCCTGGCGCGCGGTGTAGAAGCTGTTCGACGTCGGCGCCGTGTATTCCCACTCGATGGTGCCGGTCCTGGCGTCGACCTCGACGACGGCGGACCGGTTCCCCTCCGGGCGCTCCGACCCGTTGTCGAAGACCAGAAACCGGTTCCTGCCGAGAGGCGTGGCGTTGTGGTTGCCGAATATCTTCTGATCCCCGTTGTCGAGGAACGAAGGCGCCTTGCCCTGACTGTAGGCGCTCGGGTTCCCCCAGCGGTAGACCATGGCCCCGGTCTTGTGGTCGACGATGTAGAACTCGCTGAAGTTGCGGGAGTTCAGCAGAATCTGGTCGGTCTCGGGCAGGTATTCGACCGAGTTGAAATGGGTCCAGTCGTACATGCCCGAATCGCCCGACATGGTGTCGCGGACGGTGTAGTTGATGTCGAACTGGTAGGGGCCCGGCCCGAGATGGTCCCAGACGTGCCATTCCCAGACAGTTTCCCCGGCCGGGTTCACCTCGCGGACGAAGTCGACCCAGAAGTCGTTCTGGAACCGCCCGGTGAAGCCGGGGCCGGTCACGGGAATCTTCCCGGGGTCCCGGCCGGCCGCGACGAACGCGTCCAGGCTCTTGCGCTCCCAGGCCAGCAGGAGGGTGTTGCCGTTGGGCATGCGGGCGAAGCAGTGGTGGTGCACCGCGTCGGGCGTCATCAGCCTGTACTCCCAGACGACACGGCCGTCCCAGTCGATCTCCTCTACGATGCCGCTGGCGCCGCCGATCGGCGCCGGCGCCCCCTCGAGGACGCCCCCCCGCAGGAGGTTCCCGTTCTCGAGCAGCATGGCGTAGCTGCCCGGCGTATACCCGGTCTGCCACCTGTGCACAACGTAGCCGTCCATGTCGATCAGGTAGACCGTTTTGCTCCCCATCGGCGCAAACAGGGTGTACCCCTCATAGGCCCTGTCCCTGTCGTGGAACAGGACCCCCGTCGGCCCCAGCATGGCCTCATAGGCCCCAAGCACACGAACCCCGGGAGACAGAAGCACCGTCCCGCTGACCGTTACCGCAAACGCAAGAAAGAACATCCACGCTCTTGATTTCATAGGCTCATCCCCATTCTGGATTAGGATCCGCGTCCGGAGTGCACCACTGCCGCCGCGGTCGAGTGGAACGATTCTACACCCTGCCGGCCCGCTTGGACACGATTTTAGCGCCCCGGGGGCGCATCCGCATCGAGGGGGACCCGAAAGCGCATGAGGTCTTTGGCGACGACGATGCGGCCGCCATAGGCCCGCGCCGCCTCCTCCCGGAACATCCGCTCGGGGGCGTCGCGCGGGATCAGGTGGGAGAGCACCAACATGCGGACGCCCGCCTGCGCTGCGGTCTCGCCGGCCTCGCGCGCGCTCGAGTGGTAGTCGTAGATGGCCCACCGGCGGGGTCCGGCCCCCGTGGGCGCGCCGGCGCGCACGTACGCATCGTGGACGAGGATGTCGGCGCCGCGGGCGAACCGGACCAGGTTGGGATCGGGCCGGGTGTCGCCGCTGAGGACGATGCTGTGCGGCCCCGACTCGAAACGGTACCCGAAAGCCGGCTCCACCGGGCGGTGGTCGACCCTGAAGGCCGTGACCCGCACCCCGCCGGGCTCGCTATGGACGACCCCCTCGGCCACCCGGTGCGCGTGGATGCGGGCCCCTTCGGGGGGGAGCATCTCGGTCAGGTCGCGCCGGATGCGGATGTCGGCCGCGTAGAAGCCCAGGATGCTCGTGGCAACGCCGTCGATCCCCTCGGGGCCGTACAGTTCAAAGGGGCGGCCGGCCCCGAACTGCCAGCAGGTGTGGAACAGATCCGGCAGCCCGTCGATGTGGTCCGAGTGGAGGTGGGTGACGAAGGCGGCCCGGACGGCGCTCCAGGCGATGCCGGCCGCCTCGAGGCGCAGAACCACGCCGCGGCCCGCGTCGACGACGTAGGCCCGGCCGCCGGCCAGGACGGCGCAGGAGGGGCCCGCCCGGAGGGGGTCCGGGTAGGGGTAGCCCGTCCCGAGCAGAACGAGCTCCATCGAGGCATCTTGCTGCGCCCCCGCCGGAGCCGGGGACACGAGCAGCCAGACACACACGGCAACCAGGCACCGGAGTAGATTCATCAGGTCGCTCCACGGGCCCGTGCGCCTGCCGCCTCCAGCCCCGCGGGGGAATTGCGGCTATTGCACTTTGGCCCCGAACTGCTATTATCAGTCTGTTTTCCCTAGATCGCCAGATCATTATCGCATCGGAACCGCCACCGCCAACGGGGATCCGCCCATGGAACGAAGACAAACCGACAGGATTTTATACTTCATGCTTCTGGCGGCCAGCACCGTCGTCATCATCGCCGGGCTGCGCGCCGCATCGCGCATCATCGTCCCTTTCCTGCTGTCGGTCTTCGTCGTCATCATCAGCCTTCCCCTGCAGAACTGGCTCCTTTCCCGCCGGGTTCCCCGCAGCCTGGCGGTGGTGCTGACGCTCGCGGCCGACGTCCTGGTCTTCGTCGGGTTCGGCCTGCTCGTCGGGGGCTCCGTGCAGGGGTTCTCGGAAAAGGCCGACGAGTACCAGAAAAACCTGGTCGCGCTCGTCAAGTCCCTGGACCACTGGCTGAATCCCCTGGGCCTGCAGATTTCGACGGAAGCCGTGACCGACTTCCTGAGGAAAAACGTCTTCAGCATCTTCAAGAACGCCCTTCTGCAGGGGGCATCGATTGTGACCAACCTTCTGCTGGTCGGATTCACGATCCTGTTTCTGCTGTTCGAGGCGGCCGGATTTTCCGCCAAATTCGAGCAGGCCATGGGCCATGCCACCGAGAACAAGGGGCGCATCAAAAAGATCAAGAGGGACATCCAGCAATACCTGCTGGTGAAAACCCTGGTCAGCCTGGCGACCGGCCTGGTCATAGGCGTCTCGCTGGCGCTGATGGGCCTGGACTTCCCCATCCTGTGGGGGCTGCTGGCGTTTCTGCTCAATTACATCCCGAACCTCGGGTCGATCCTGGCGGCCGTCCCCCCGGTTCTGCTCGGGCTCATTCAGGTCAGCCCCGGGCGCGCCCTGGGCATCGCCTGCGTGTTCGTCGCCGCCAACACCCTGCTCGGCAACCTGATCGAGCCCCACCTGATGGGCCGCCGTCTCGGCATGTCGACGCTCGTCGTCTTCCTTTCCCTCGTATTCTGGGGCTGGGTCTGGGGCCCGTTCGGGATGATCCTGTCCGTGCCGCTGACGATGATCGTGAAGATCCTGCTCGAGAACACCGAAGACCTGCGCTGGATCGCCGTCATTCTGGGGACGGGCAAAGATCACATCCCGGCGAAGAACAAGGGCTGAACCCTGCCATCGGGGCGATCCTCCTCCCCACCGCGGCGGCCGGGGCCGCCTGATGCCGCCCGGGCTGGAGGAGCCTCCGGCCCCCCTGCCCCGCCCTTCCGGCACAGCAGGCGAACCGCAAAAGAATGCGGCCTTTTTCCCCGGCATCCCGTGGTATAGTTAAGCGTTTTTTCGGCTGTAGATTCTTTGCCAGGGGCACGCACATGATCACCAGGAAGTCTGCAAACCGCGCCATCCGGTTCCTGATGGAAAACTCGGCTTTTTTGATCATCGGGGCCGCCGTCGGCCTCGTCTGGGCCAATATCGATCCCCGAAGTTACGCATTCATCAAGGAAACACCCGCTTTCCACCTCAACCACGTCCCCGTCTCCCTCCACTTCCTGATCAACGATCTCGCCATGGCCTTCTTCTTTCTGCTGGCGGGGAAGGAAATCCGCGAGGCGATGCTCCCCAGGGGCGCCCTGTCGAACGTGCGGACGGCGGCGCTCCCCCTGATCGCCACGCTCGGGGGCATGGCGGGGCCCGCCATCATCTTCTTCACGGGCACGCTCTTGTTCCACGCCCCGGAACTGACGCGGGGATGGGCCGTCCCGATGGCGACCGACATCGCCTTCAGCTACCTCATCGCCCGGATCATCTTCCCCCAGATCGGGGGGAAGACGCACCCGGCCATCGTGTTTCTGCTGCTTCTGGCCATTGCCGACGACGCGGGGGGCCTGATCGTCCTGGCGACTTTCTACCCGCAGGAAGTCCACAACCTCCTGAACATCTTCGTCGGCGTACCCCCGATGCTCGTGTTCTTCACCGGGGCGGCCGCGGCGATACTCCTTGCCCTGTTCTTCTGGAAAAAGCTGAAAATAACGAACTTCTGGCCCTACCTGCTGCTGCCCGGCACGATCGCCTGGATTGCCTTCCACGAGGGGGGGATCCACCCGGCGCTGGCGCTTGTCCCGCTGGTCTGGTGCATGCCCCATGAACATTCCGACATGGGCATCTGGGCCGTGGGCGAGTCCGAGGGGAAGGATACGCTCAACCGGATACAGCAGTGGTGGAAAAGCCCGGTGGAGCTCATCCTCGGGCTGTTCGGCTTCGTCAACGCCGGCGTGGAGTTCTCGGCCCTCGGGCTGGGAACCTGGTTCGTCTTCTTCGGGCTGCTCGTCGGGAAGCCTGTCGGGATCGTCCTGTTCACCAAGATCGGCCAGGCTTTCGGGCTCGAGCTGCCGAGGGGGATGCGCAACCCCGATCTGGTCGTCCTCGGGATTGCGGCCGGCATCGGATTTACGGTGGCGCTGTTTGTGTCCGTGGTCGCGTTCCCCTCCGGGGCGCTGCAGGACAGCGTGAAGATGGGGGCGCTGTTCAGCTTCCTCTCGGCGCCGGTTACGCTGGTGGCCGCCTGGGTCCTGGGGGTGCGCCGGAGGAAGGCGCCCGGGCGCTCGGACGGGTAAATCGCGCCGCTACAGCCGGGGGGGCGCCGCAGGCGCCGCACCCCCCTGGCCGGATAGAACTTCCCGCCGGCTATTTCCGGTAGACCCCGTATTCGCGGGCGGCGGCCATCATGGCCCGCACGTTCTCGAGCTTCGGGTCGTCGGGGATGCAGCCGGCGCCCAGGACATAGCCTCCCCCGGGCGCGCAGTCCTCGATGAGCTTGCGGCAGTACCCGGTCACCTTGTCCGGGGAACCGGTGCAGATGAGCGAGGACGGGACGTTGCCCTGGATGCAGAACCTGCCGCCCATAACCCGCTTCGCCTTCACCATGTCGGTCTGGTCGAACCACCACACGACGCTCCCCTTCGGGAAATCCGTCACCGTTTCGATGCGGGTGTTGTAGCCGCCTTCGGCAAACATCACGGGGATGATGCCCTGCTCGATCAGGGCATCCATGACCCTTTTCAGGGGCGGCCAGTACAGGGTGTTGAACTGCTCCTCGGACATCCAGCCGTCGGCCCCCTTGTGCAGCGGGAACAGGACCGTATTGAGCGTCGGGAAGCCCGGGGATCGCAGTATGGAGTCGATGGTCAGGTCCGCCATGCGGTCCACCGCCATGGCCAGCTTGTCCCTGTGCCGGAACATGTCCGTGACGATCCCGCGCGTCCCCCTGAGCGTGTCGCCGACGGCGTCGAAGGGGGCGAAGCCGAACTGCATCGTCATGGAGGGGAACCCGAGGGCGGGGCCGAATTCCATGAGGCGGGCGGTGATCTCCTGCCTCTTCTGCATCTCCCGCCCGGCGTCGATCATGCGCTGCAGGGTATCCTGCACCTCGGGCAAGGCCAGCGGCATGAGCTCGCCCATGGGGATCTCGAGCATGTCGGTCAGCGGCGCCAGGTTGCGGAAGCTTTCGAAGGCGCCGTAGACCCTGGGCAGATAGGTCCGCAGCCAGAAGTTGGAGGGATCCAGGATGAAGTCGTCGTACTCGGCGACCTTCATGTATTCGCCCTCGACGAACTGGTAGCCGGGCGCGTCGACGGAAAGCCCGTGGCCGGGCAGGGCATAGAGCCTGTAGTCGAGCAGCTCGAGCACCCGGCCCGGAACGGCGTTCGGGAACGAGATCGTCTCCAGCTCCTCGGCGTATTTCGCGTTGAAGTCCCTGCAGGCCAAAAACGCCTTCTCCAGGTCGTGCATGGCCTCGTGCATCCGGAGCCCCGCGAGGTTGAAGGGGAGATTCCCCAGGGGCATGTGCGCGGGCACGCGGTCCGGCTCCCGGACGTTGTAGGCGTCGACCAGCCTCCGGGCGCGCTCCCCGTAGGCCTGGCGGGCGGCGGGGCTGGCGAATTCAAAACCCGCCGGGTTCAAAAAAAGGTTCAGGCGGTACTCCCGTCTCTGCTCCGGTGTCATCGCGGCCCAGTTTGCGGGCAGTCCGTTCGTATTGATTGTAGCCATCGCGGTTCACTCCTGTATCGGATTAAAACTGCATTCTCGTTGTCTGTTCCCCAGGACAGCTAGACGAACGTGATCCTGGGCCTCTTTCTTTCGGGCATCCGGAAATATTCGGCGCCGTTGTAGCCGAGCATCATCGGGTAGTGGTGGGAATGGCCGGGGGGGATCCCCACCTCCGCCGGCAGCGCGGGCGATACGGCCATGGCCCACTCGAGCAGCCCCGCCCAGCAGGTGCCCAGCCCCATCGACGGCGCCATCAGGTCCAGGTAGGCCAGGGCGATCGTCAGGTCGACGGCGCCGGTCGCGGCCTCCGCGGGCGCCGAAGCCACGACCAGCGCGGGGGCGTTGCGCAGGATGGAGTCGCACCCCGCGTCCCAGGCGGCCAGGACCATCGGCAGGTACGGGCTGGCCCGGACCACCTCGGGGTCCCTGACAACCTCCCGCAGGACATCCGCGGCCAGGCCGGCGACCGTCCCGAGGCGCGCCCGGTCGGTGATCACCGTCCATGCGACCGTCTGGCTGTTCCCCCCCGTCGGCGCGTAGCGCGCGACCTCGATCAGCCGCCGGATCGCGTCCCGCTCTACGGGCGTGTCCCGGAAGACCCGCACGGACCGGCGCGACCGCAGAAACTGCTCGGCCCGGGCCGCATCGATCCGGAGCTCCGGCCGGATCTCCGGGGAGGCCCCGACGGGGACGTCGGCGTGGCTGAAGGCCCCGGTGGGGCAGACGGCCACGCAATGCCCGCAGCGGGTGCAGGCGGCCTCCCCCCCCGCGACGATTTCGGGGTACCCCCCGTCGGCGCCCAAGCGCAGGATGGCCGAAGGGCATTCCCGCACGCAGAACCCGTCCTTGCGGCACCGGTCCCGGTCAATGATCAGCAGGCTCATCGCATCTCTCCTTCCCCGGCGGCCTTGGCGGGCGCATAGTCCCGGATGTCGGTCGGCAGCATGCCGGCGGCACGGGCCGCCTTCAGGCCCAGGTCCCCGTCTTCGAACACCTGGCAGAATTCCGGGGGAACCCCGATCCGTCCGGCCGCCTCCAGGAAAATGTCGGGCGCCGGCTTGGGGCGGATTCCGTCGTCGGCCGTCAGGATTGCCCCGAAATACCGGCGGATGCCCAGGATGTCCAGTTCCAGGTCCACGATCTCCCGGACACCGCCGGAAGCGACGGCCATCGGCAGGACGCCGCCATACCGCGTCAGCACGTCGAGCACATGCCCGACGGGCCGCAGCTTGCCGGCCCGGGCCCGGAAATGCCCGTGTTTGGCCCGGATCGTGGCGGCCGGGTCGAGGCCTGCGCCGAACCGTTCGTTGTAGAGGGCGACGATGTCCCGTTCGGGCATCCCCTTGACCCGGGAGAAAAATTCCGGGTGCCAGGCTCCCCCCATGCGCTCCACAGCCCGCCGCCACGCGTCCCAGTGCAGGGGCATCGAGTCCACCAGCGTGCCGTCGCAGTCGAAGATCAATCCCCGGATGCGGACGGGCACTTCGATCACCGGCATACGCCCCCCGCCCTAGAAGGGGTTCTCGGTCGGGTACGGCACCCCCCTGGGGCGGTTATAGAACACGTCCTCGAGCCCGAGCATGCGGCAGGCGGCAAACAGCGTCTTCCCCGCATGGCCGAAGGCGATCGCGGTATGGTGCGGAAAGCGCTTCTCGATCAGGACGTGGCGGTAGAAGCGCCCCATCTCCCTGACGGCGAAAACGCCGATGGAGCCGAACGACCTGGGGTTGACGTCGAGCACTTCCCCGTTGGCCACGTAGGCCTGCAGGCAGGCATCGGAGGAGGACTGGATGCGGAAGACCGAGATCGGGCCCGGGTGGATCCGGCCTTCGAGGGTTCCCCGGGTGATGTCCGGATCCTTGCCGGGCTCCAGGGTGCGGTGCATGATCAGCTGATACTTCAGCTCGGGCTGCACCATGCACTGCGGCGACGCGTTGCCGCAGTGGAATCCCATCCACAGGTCGGTGAGATCGTAGTCGCCGAAGGCAGGATCCGGCGCCCCGTACATGTCCTTCGGAACGGAGTTGTTGATGTCGAGAATCGCCGGCGGCGCCCCGGTGGCGGCCAGAACCATGTACTCGCTCAGGGCCCCGTAGATGTCCGCCTCGCAGGCGACGGGAATGCCCTTGGCCGCCAGGCGCCCGTTGACGTAGCAGGGGACGTGGCCGAAGTATTTCTCGAACGCGGGCCAGCATTTGTTGGCGAACGCCGCGTAGCAGGACGCGCCCAGATGCGCCTCCATGAATTTTTCGAGGGCGGCCTCGAGAGCGGCGAGCTTCTCGGGCAGCTCCGGGTAGGTATTGCCCGCCCCGAGCTCCTCGGTCATCTGCCCGGCGATGCGACGCGCCTCGGCGCTCCCCCGCTCCGTTTGCACGATGTCGTAGAGATCCAGCTCGCTGTTTTCCATGATTTCCACCCCCAGGTCGAACAGGGGCTGGATGGGCGCGTGGCAGGTCAGGAAATCGAACGGCCGGGGCCCGAAGGAAAAGATCTTGAGGTGGCGGACGCCTTCGACCACCCGCGCGACCGGGACGAACTCCCCGAGCATCCGGGCGACATCGGCGGGGTCCCCGACCGGGTATTCCGGGATATGGGGCTCGAGGCGCCGGAGGCCGATGCCGTAGGAGGCGCTGAGCATCCCGCAGTAGGCGTCCCCGCGGCCGTCGACCAGGTCCCGGCCGCTGTCTTCGGCGGCGGCCGCGAGCATGACCGGGCCGGGGAACCTTTCGGCCATCATGGCAATCGGGCCCTCCGGGCCGAAATTCCCGAGGTAGAGCGCCAGCGCGTTGATCCCCTTCTCCCGGCTCTCCTCGAGCGCCCGAAGAACGTCCCGCTCGTTCTCGATGATGGTTTCGATCTCGACGATCGGCACGCCGCGCTCCCGGCAGGCGGCGACGACCCGATTGCGGCGCTTCTGGGACAGCTCGATGGGGAAGCAGTCCCGGCTGACGGCGACGATGCCAAGTTTGATGTCAGGAATGTTTTTCATGATCGTTTTCCCTTATGTATCTGGCCGTAGTAGGCCATCGGTCCATGTTTCCGTTCGTAATGCTTCCGCCGGATGTACTCGGGCAGGGGGGCGGCGCCGGGGTCGAGCTGCAGGGTCCCGAAGGCCATCTCGGCGATCCGCTCCAGAACCATTCCGTTCTCCGCCGCTTCCGCGGGGCCAGGGCCCCATGCGAAGGGCCCGTGTCCGGCGACGAGCACCCCCGGCGTGCCGGCCGGGTCCAGGCCCGCGAAGCGTTCGGCGATGACCCGCCCCGTCCGGCTCTCGTAGCCGGCGGAGACCTCCTCTTCGGTCAAAAAGCGGGTGACGGGCACCGGCCCGTTGAAATGATCGGCGTGGGAGGTCCCCAGGCACGGGATCTCGCGGCAGGCCTGGGCGAACATCGTCGCCCAGCCGCTGTGCGTGTGCACCACCCCTCCTATGGAGGGGAACGCCCGGTAGAGCTCCAGGTGGGTGGGCGTGTCCGAGGACGGGCGGAGGTCCCCTTCGAGCACCCTCCCGTCGAGCGAGAGCACTACCATGTCCCCGGCCGTCATCGACGCGTAGTCGACGCCGCTCGGCTTGATCACGACCACCCCGCCCGGGCGGTCCACGCCGCTTGCGTTGCCCCAGGTGCCCGTCACCAGCCCGTAGCGGACCAGGAGCATGTTTGCCGTAAAGACGTCCTGTTTGAGCCGCTCGATCCCGTCTGCCATCACCGCACCCCATGCGGAGGATTCCGCGCCCCATGCGGAGGATTCCGCACCCCATGCGGAGGATTCCGCACCTCATGCGGAGCGCTCCGCACCTCGTCCCGGATTTCCAAGAGGTCTTTCATGACGTTGTGCATCCGGCCCGACCACCCCGGCGTGCCGAAGGCGTCGTGCATCTGGCAATAGAGGCGATAGAGCCCGGCGTAGACCCGGTGGCTGGCCTCGCAAGGTTTGAAGGTCCTGCCCTGGCCGACCATGGCCTCCTGCGCCCCGACGACGGAACCGTACCCCCCGGCGCCGGTCCCGGCGGCCACCGCGGCGAATATCGCCGCCCCCAGAGCTGGCGTCTGCGCGCTTGGCGACACGGTTATCGGGCGGCCCGTTATGTCGGCGTACACCTGCATCATCAGGGCGTTTTTCGACGCGAGGCCGCCGCAGGCGACCACGTCCCGGACCCGCACGCCGTACTGCTCGATCCGGTCGATGATGACCAGGGCCCCGAACCCGGTCGCCTCCAGCAGCGCCCGGTAGATCTCGTGCGGCTCCGTCTGCAGGGTCTGGCCGAGGAGGAGCCCCGTGAGCCGGACGTCGACGAGGATGGTGCGGTTCCCGTTGTTCCAGTCCAGGGCCAGGAGCCCGCTCTCGCCCGGCGCCAGCCCGGCGGCCGCCTTTTCGAGGCTTTCGAACTTTTCCGCCTGGGTCCTGCCGTACTTTTCGGGGACCAGGGCGTTGACCAACCACAGGAAGATGTCCCCCACGGCCGACTGTCCCGCCTCGATGCCGTAGAAGCCGCCGATGACCGACCCGTCGACGATGCCGCAGACGCCGGGGATATCCCCCAGGGGCTCCCCGCGCGGGTGCATCATGATGTCGCACGTGCTCGTTCCGATGATCTTCACCAGGGTGCCCGGCCGGATCCCCGCCCCGACGGCGCCCATGTGGGCGTCGAATGCGCCGACGGCGACCACTACCCCGGGCGGGAGCCCGAGTTTGGCCGCCCACTCCCCCGAAAGGGTCCCGGCGCGGCAGTCGGCCGTGCAGGCCCTGTCGTAGAGCCTCTCCCGCAGCGATCCGAGCCCCGGGGAAAGGGCGTCGAGGAATTCCCGGTCGGGCAGGCCGTTCCACGCGGGGTTGTACAGGGCCTTGTGCCCGGCCGCGCAGACGCTCCGTCTCACCCCGGCCGGCCGGGTGTCGCCGGTGAGAACGGCCGGGATCCAGTCGCAGATCTCCATCCAGCTCGCGGCGGCGTCGTAGACCCCGGGCGCGGTGTCCTTGCAGCGCAGGATCTTGCTCCACCACCATTCGGACGAGTAGGCCCCCCCGATTCCCGACAGGTACCGGGGGCGCATCTCCCGGGCCAGCCGGGTTATCCGTGCGGCCTCCCGGTGGCTCGTGTGGTCCTTCCAGAGCCAGACCATGGCGGCGGGATCGTCCCGGAACCTCTCCCCGAAGCAGAGGGCTTCGCCCCGGGCGTCGACCGGCATCGGGCTGCTTCCGGTCGTGTCCACCCCGATCCCGACGACGGCCCGGGGGTCAAACGCCGGGTCGGCCTCCTGCCCCTTGCGGATCGCCTCCCGGATGGTCGCCTCGATGCCCCGTAGGTAGTCCGCGGGGTTCTGCCGGGCCAGGTTCGGGTCCCGGGGATCGAGAACGACCCCGTCCGTGCCCGAAGGGTACGGGTAGACAGCCCCGGCCACCTCCCTGCCGTCGGCGGCATCGACCAGGAGGGAGCGGCAGGAGTTGGTGCCGAAATCGAGTCCTATCACATACGGGGGCATCGGGTTAGGTATCCCTCCCTGGCGGTGCGGGGGTCCGCCGGCCTCCGGCGGACCCCCGCAGATGACGGGTGCACCCGGCTGACTACCCCACGAAGTAGAGGTATGCGGCCAGTATCAGCGCCAGCACGACGGCGGACAGGATCACGTCGACCGCCCTCCAGCTCGCCCTGGTACTGCGCTTGTCCTCGGCCGTCCTCGTGGCGTAGGTCAGGCCGCTGATCCTGGCGTAGTCCGGGACCTCGGTCATGTGGCTGACCACGATCATGACGGCGGCCGAGACCAGCAGGATGATCATGCTGTAGTACTGGAAGAAGATGTTGTTGACGATCCACAGAAACGACCCTTGCGCGTACTGGAACCCCTCCATCATCTTGACCGGCGTGTCCACCGCCAGGCGGAACAGGCCCAGGATGAAGCCCGTGATCAGGGCCCAGAGGCAGCCTTTGGCGTTGAGGCGCTTGTAGAACACGCCGAAGAAGAACACGACGAAGATCGGGGGCGCCAGGTAGGACTGCACGCCCTGCAGGTAATCGTACAGGCCGCGCCCGCCGCGGATGACGGGAATCCACAGGATGCCGATCAGGACCATGACGAAGGTGGCGACCCGGCCCACCCAGACCAGCCGCTCCTGGGAAATCCCCTTGTGCAGCCGCTTGTAGAAGTCGATGGTGAACAGCGTGGCGCTGGCGTTGAAGGCCCCGGCCAGGGAGCTCATCAGCGCGGCCAGGAGGCCGGCGACGACGATGCCCCGGACCCCGATGGGCAGCACGTTGGCCACCATCAGCGGGAATGCCTGCTGGGCGTTGTCCCGGATAATCTGGCCGTCCGGGCCGATCAGGTGGTTGGAAAACGAGGGCATCTTCCCCGATAGCGCCAGGGCGTAGCAGATGATCCCGGGAATGATGAAAATGAACACCGGCAGCAGTTTGAAGAACGCCGCCGTGATCGAGCCGCGCCGCGCCTCGGTCTCGTTCGGCGCCGACAGGGCCCTCTGCACGATGTACTGGTCGGTGCACCAGTACCAGAGACCGATGACGGGGGCGCAGACCAGCATGCCCAGCCAGGGGTAGTTGTCGTTGAAATACCAGGCCATCTGCTGGGAATCCCGAACCGGGGCCCAGGTCGCCTGAAGCCCGTCGGGAACCATCGGCTTCCACAGGTTGAACATTTCCGAGGGAACGATCGCCCGCAGCTCGGCCCACCCGCCCAGGGCCTGCAGCCCGAAGAACGTGACCAGGGCCGACCCGATGATCAGAACGATGGTCTGCAGCGCTTCGGTGTAGGCGACGGCCCCCATGCCCCCCACGATCGTGTACAGGCCGGTGATGACGATCACCACCAGAGACCCGATCCAGAAGCTGTCGAGCCCCCAGAGGTTGAGCTCGGGCAGGAGAACGGAGAACACGACGCCCCCGGCGAAAATCCCCACGGCGATCTTGGTCAGGACGTAGGCGACCAGGGATATGACCGACAGCACGGTGCGGGAGGCCGGGGAAAACCGCCGCTCCAGAAACTCCGGCATGGTGAAGATTTTCGACCGCATGTAGAAGGGCACCATGACCCACCCGAGAACCAGGAGGCACCAGGCGTGCAGTTCGTAGTGCGCCATCGCCACCCCGTCGGTCGCCCCGGAGGCCGCCAGGCCGACCAGGTGCTCCGAGCCGATGTTCGATGCGAAAATGGACGCGCCGACGATGAACCACCCCAGCTCCCTTCCGGCCAGGAAATACCCGTCGGTCGTCTTCTTCTGCCTTCGTGCAACCCATACAACAATACCTGCTATCACGGCAAAGTACGCGATGACAGCGATCCAGTCCACAGGATGCAGCACATTCATGAAGTCGTTCTCCTCATTGATTGCGTGTTGAAAACTGGTACACGGTGGTCTGTCGATACACCTGGCCGGGCACGAGCGTCGCGGACGGGAAATCGGGCCTGTTGGGAGAATCCGGGAACACCTGGGTTTCCAAACAGAGGCCGGTCCGGGGCCCGTAGGCGATCCCGTTTTTCCCAACCGCGGTCCCGGCCAGGAAGTTGCCCGAATAGAACTGCAGGCCGGGCTGGTCGGTATAGACCGTCATCACGCGTCCGCTGTCCGGATCGTAGAGCTCGGCCGCCCGGCGGACCCCGCCGGGGCCGGCGTACCCGCGCAGAACCCAGTTGTGGTCGTACCCTTTGCCCAGGATCAGCTGGTCGAACGCGTCCCCGATCCGTTCCCCGATCGCCCGGGGCTGCCGGAAATCGAGCGGCGTGCCCTCCAGGGGCTGCAGTTCCCCCGTCGGTATGAGGCCGGCGTCGACCGGCGTGAAGCTGTCGGCCTCGATCGCCAGGACATGGTCGAGAATCGGCCGGGTGAAGTCCCCGGTCAGGTTGAAATAGGAATGCTGGGTCGGGTTCAGGATGGTGGGGGCGTCGGTCACCCCCTCGTAGTCGATGCGCAGCGCGTTGTCCTCGGTAAGCGTATAGGTGACCCGCAACGTCACGGTGCCGGGATAGCCCTCCTCGCCGTCGGGGCTCGTGTAGGCGAACCGGATCGAGGGCAGGGGGGCGCTCTCGGTCACCTCGGGCACCTCGGCCTCCCACAGGACCTTGTTGAAGCCCGTCCTGCCTCCGTGGAGGTGGTTGGCCCCGTCGTTGACGGTGAGCTGGAAGGCTTGGCCGTCCAGGGTGAAGCGCCCCCCGGCGATGCGGTTGCCGTAGCGCCCCACCACGGCCCCGAAAAACTCCGAGCCTCGGACGTATCCGTCCAGGGAATCGTAGCCGAGGACCACGTCGGAGCTGCGGCCCGCCCGGTCCGGCACCGAGAGCGCCGTGACGGCGGCGCCGTATTCGATGAACGTGGCCGTCATCCCGGCATCGTTGGAAAGCGTGTATGCGCGGACCTCGCGGCCGTCGGCGAGAACACCGAAGATCGATGGTTTCATGGCAGTCGGGTCCTTTCTGCCGGTCTGGCAAGATTGTGTTGGAAAAAGGGAGACGATTGCTGCGCAGAGACAAAATAGTCGTTTCACGAAACAGCCTCCTGTCGGTTTACTAACTGCTTGAATTCCTCGGGGTGCGGGTCCGATCCGGTGCCGACGGCTGTTCGATTCCCGGCCCGGACAACTCCAGCATGCATGCTCCGCGGGGCTGCGGCCTCTAGGCCCGCACGCCCAAGTAGGTTGCGCCTCGTCACTAGGGTGTATGAAAGCCGCAGTGTGTCACATCACGCCCGGAAGGGCAATTCCATTTTTTCGGGGAGTGTATTTCTTGCGGGCGGGGGGGGGGCGGCGCCCGGGGGAGGGGTTATTCGTTCGGTATTTCCCTATCGGGGGCGTCTGGGGCGGCATCGTCCTTCCGGGCGAGGGTGGCGTCGTAAATCGGGCCGTCGACCGCCAGGCCGACGCGGAACTCGTTGCCGTGGACCCGGCAGTAGACGATCTTCCCGTTGATCCGGGACTGTCCCCACTCCACGCTCGCGGTGATGCCCGTGGGGACGGCGCCCGGGACGATCAGGCTGAGGCCGTGCGCCGACAGGTTGCTCAGTCTTCCTTTGGCCGAAACCCCGGGCTCGTCGATGCCCGTGATCGTCGCGACCATGTCGGTGGTGAACCGCAGACGGCTTCGCCTGTTCATAGGGACCCCATCGGCCCCGGAAGCCCGGAACCTTAACGGTATTTCCCCCGGCGCAGGCCGCCCCGGGGGGGTTCCGGACCTCGGCGGTACCCGGCCGTCATAGCAGAGGCAGCTCTTTGGGCGCGGCCGTAAAGGAATACAGGGTCGCCCGGGCCTCCGTGAAATAGAAGGTGACGTAATTGTCGTCGTCGGCCCCCCGGGGGTAGATCTCCAGGAGCATGGGGGCCTCCTGGAACGCCTGGACCTTGGCGTCGCGCCCCGAGTCGAAGGCGACGGTCCCCGAGACCCTGAGCCAGGTCCCGTCGGGACCCATGGCCGACAGTTCGACGGCGGGATTTGCAGCCATCTGCCGGTAGACGTTCTTCGACTTGCCGGTGCACAGGTACAGCTTCCCGTTTCTTTTCATGACGAAACCGAAGGGGCGTACCCTGGCCTGCGGGCCGTCGACGGTTGCGATGTGAAACACCTTGTTGGCCTTCAGAAATTCGTATGCGGAACTCATAGTCTTCTCCTGGATAAAGTTAGGGACCAGCGCCGGGGAATCCCCTCGCGGCTCCCCCCTGATTATAAGGAAGCCGGGGGCCGGATGCCAGCACAACCGGGCCCCGGGGATCCTAGCGGCCGGAACCCGGGGTCCACCCGTTCCCCAGCCCGTAGGGAAGGGTCACGAAGGGGAAGGCCTCGACGTGCAGGATCCGGCCGCCGCGGATCCCGAACGTTTCCATGGTCACGAGGTTCTGGATCATTCCGGGCGGCGCGCCGGGAGCGGCCCCCCGCACGGTGCCGTCATGGACAAACAGCGGGAAGGTCCCGACCAGGCCCTTCTGCTCGTCGACGACCAGGACGCGGCGCGGCCGGATATGCTTCATGTAGGCGAATATCCCGGTGTCGATCTGCTCCGAGCAGGTCAACATGCTGAACTCGAGCCACCGGCGGCCTTCCGGGGTGTCGGCCGTCGGGATCATGGGGGCGGGCATGGCCCGGCCGCCGGGCGGGGGATTGTTCACGGTCCGGTACCCGTTTTCATGCCGGACGCAGTCGTCGGAAAACGCCCCGATCGCCCCGCTGTCCCCCTCGAGGGCGTCAAAATAGGAGTGGGCGGCCCGGGCCAGCAGGTGCCTCGGGAGGCGCTGCCCGTCCGGGACGTCCCGGACGAGCAGCGGCACGGGGGTCTCGAGCAGCTCGAGCGCGGCCGGGTCCACGTCCCGGTCGTAGAGGTGCTCGATTTCCTCGATCTTCCCGCCGTCGACCTTGAGGCGAACGGCCACGAGCGCGTCCCGGCCGCCTATTTTCAGCCGGGCCTGCCGGGCCACCTGCCCCGATACGGGATCGGCAAGGTCGATGACAAAGGGCGTCGGCTCCGTGGCGAACCGCCACAGGACGCCCTCGCCGACGTCGAGGACCCCCGTGTTCTCCGTCATACGCACGTCGATCGACCTAGGGGGCAACGCCGCCGGGTCGCGCCTGAAGATTGCGTTCATGTACCGGTCCATGACCAGGACGAGGCATTCCCGGTCGCACGCCTCGATGCGTCCCGGGTCCCACTCCGGCTCCCCGGCGGCTGCGGCCGGCTCCCCGGCGGCTGCCGCCGGCAACTGCCCGGCCGCAAGCACGGCCAGCACGGTCACCAACCGCCTCGCGGCCGCCGGGAAGGCCGCACGCACCCTGTCCCGAAGTATCGTGATCATCGTGCCAGCCTCCAGTATGGATGGGTTTCCAAGCTACAGCGTGATGCTAGCGCGCCCCGGGCCCGCGCGTCAACGGTTTCAGCGGGGCCGGCGGATGTCTGCTGCAGGGGCGAGCGGGTGGGGGACTGGAAGAAACCGGGGGGGCCGTATCGAAAGCGGCCGCCCCGGACGGAAAAGCTCCCGGGGCGTCACCCCGGGAGCTTGCCGCCGGCGGCAGGGTTGGAGCCGCTGCCGCGGTTAGAATCGAAGTGAAATCTTCGCCTGGAAGGTCCGGTGCTGGGCCTTGGCCAGGAAGGCGCCGAAAGCGTCCCCGCTCGCCAGGCTCAGGTTCGGAAGCACCACGCTGGTCTCCCGCGCGTTGGTCTGCATGCTTCCGGTAAAGCCCCCGAAGCTGCCCGTCGGCGAGGGGTGGTTCAGGATGTTGCCCGCATCGACGCGGATGCTCATGATCTTGCCTTCGGTGAGCGTGATGTTCTTGCTCATCGCCATGTCGAGGCCGAACGATCCCGGCCCGGACAGCTTGTTCCGGCCGAAATTGCCGTATTCGCCGGGCAGAGGCTGCTGGAAAACGAGGGTGGATTCGTCGTAGATCTGGTTCCCCTCCTCGTCGAGCGACACGATGTACAGGGCGTTCATGGTGCAGTTGCCCTGGATGCCGGGATCCACCAGGTTCGAGTCGAAGCACTGGGGATCGGCATAGCGGACGTATTTGTCGCCGAAGAAGCGCCCTTCACGGGCTCCGGAATCCCAGGTCACCTTCCCGTCCTTCGGATCGAACAGGTCCGGGTTGACAAGGTGCGGTACCGAATTCCCGTACAGGTGCGTCGCGCCCGCGGCCAGGTCGGTGGGCCGTCCGCTGGCCAGATTCAGGATCCAGCTCAGCTGCCAGCCTTCGACAATGCGCCGCAGGACGGGCGAGCTCAGGTCGCGGAAGAAGAATCCGTTGGCGCCGAACGGCAGCTCCCAGGAGCCGTAGGTCGACAGCTGATGCGCCCGGTGGTTGCTGGTGAACGTGTAGTCGAACGGGTTGCGCCGGTCGTTGGGATTCGTGTAGCTCTGCCAGCCCAGGTTCCGGCTCCAGGTGTAGGTGCTCGTCAGATTGAAGCCGCGCGTGGGCCGGACCGTCAGCTGGGCCTGCATCGAGTGGTAGTTGTTCTGGTTGATGTTGGAGATCCAGCCCGGGTCGCCCGCCATCCAGTCCGAGCCCACCTGCGGGTTGGCCACGATGAAGTTCTCCGGGAACATGCCCGGGTACAGCGTGTTGGCGTGCCGCAGCAGGGCGCCCTGGGTGAGGTCCCCGGGAACGGGAAGGCCCGCATTCATGGGGGCCCACGGGCTGGTGTCGACCTCGTAGTTGTAGACGTTCAGGTCGCCGGCGATGGCGTTGTAGTCGCCGTTGGCCAGGTTTTCCGCGTACAGGGTCCTCAGGAGGTCGCCGCCGGTCGTCCCGGCCGCGTCCCCGACCTGGTAGTAATTGTACCCGAAGGTGCTCCAGTCGAATTCCCGGAACTGAACGCCCTCGAAGAGCCTGTCGAGGCGGTCGGTGGTGTCGCCCCGGCGGGCCGCGTTGAAGTCGTCGATCAGGCCGTTGGAGATCCAGTTGGCGGCGTTGATGTTGATGGTGCCGACCGACTTCCTGGCCAGCGTGCCGACGTAGCGCAGATCCAGGGTCACGCTCGAGGAGAGGTTGCGCGTCAGCGACATGTTCAGGCTGTGGATGTAGGGGTTGCGGATGTCCGGATCGTACTGGCTGACCGGGCCGCTCCGTCCCTTGCTCTCGATCGGGGTCACGTTGAGCGGACTGATGCTCTCGGGGATGAAGTGACTGATCGGGAGGTAGTCCTCGAGATCGGCGATCCGCATGTACTTCGTTTCCGGCGTGCTGTACATGTTGTAGTTGTAGGTTGCGCCGGTAGCGCCCCCGAGCACCCGGATGAAACCGAAGGTGGGATCGGCATTGGCGATCGGCACGTAGTTGAGCTGGTAGCCGCCGCGCAAGGTCGTCTTGCCCTTCCCGAACCACGGCACCTGCCAGGAGAAGCCGACGGCCGGCCCGAAGTTGTTGTAGTCCTTTTCAAAGACCAGCTGGTCCGGATTCTGGGAACCCGGCCCGATGAACGTCTGCTGCATCACCGTGCCGTAGTCGACCGGGGCTTCGGGCATCCAGGTGGAGAAATCCTTCCCCGATATCCCGAACAGGCTCCCGGCGCCGCCCTCGAGGCCGAGCGTCATCCCGTTGGCCAAATGCGGCACGCCGAAGTACTCGTAGCGGAGGCCGAGATTGAGGGTGAGGCTGTTGGTGACCTTCCAGTCGTCCTTGAAGAAGAAGGCCATCTCCTTCTGGCGCATGTCGAGGACCCTTTCCTGTTCACCCGCCCAGAAGTCGTTCCACTGCGTCTCGACCGGGTCGTTGACGTAGAACCATTGATTGATGTGGCCGATGGTGCCGGCATGGTAGTCGCGCAGCTGCCGGATCTTCGACAGGGTGCCGGTCGTAAAATCGTAGGCGTCCATGTAGAAGTCCATCCCGACCAGGCCCGGAATGGCGCTGGAGGTGAGATCGGTCGGCATGTCGCTGTAGTTGGCGTTGTAGTCGGGCTGGGCGCTGGGGACCACCAGCTCGGTGTAGAACGATATCGGGCCCCGGGAATCCTGCTCGGAGCGCACGAGCCGCGCCTCCCCGCCGAACTTGAACGAGTGTTTCCCCTTGGTCCAGGTCAGCGTGTCGGCCAGCGTCCACCGGTTGTCCGTGCCGCCCCAGGAGGAGATCATCGTGCCGCGGGCGCCGATGGGATGGCTGTTTCCGGGGGTGAAGCCGTACGGGGCCATCACCACCATGTAGAAATCGTCCGGATAGGGCCGCCCGTCCCGGTCCACCCAGCCGTCGGTGGGCAGCAGGTCCCGGAGCGCTTCCCTGGCCCCCTCCTCTACGCCCGGGGTGTCGAGGGCATTGAGCGTGTGGGTCACGGTGCGGGAAAGCCCGAACCGGGCCTCGTTCAGCAGCGTGGGACGCAGCGAAGAGGTCAGGGAGACCGAAAATCTCTGGGGTTTGCGGAGCACGTCGCCGCCGAAGCCGTCGGGCCACACGATCTTGGCGTCGTCGCCGCCGGAGGATTCGTAGGTGTAGGTTCCGCTTGCGCGGTGGCGGTCGTTGAAGTTGTGGTCGAGCTTGACGGTGAAATTCTTGCGGCGGTTGTCCTCGCCGACGCCGTAGACGGTGTCGCTCCCCTTGTCGGTGCGCGTCCACCGGTAGGCGGCCCGGTTCAGGCCGTCGCCGGCCCGGTAGCTGGTGATGCCGTACTGGTTGGCCATCTCCGTCAGACGGGGGATGAAATCGGTGTCCGGGATGCGGTTGGGCGTCAGCTGGGTCCAGCCGTCCACCTCATAGTAGCCCGTGATGCCCAGGGACGACAGAGACCCCGCGGACATGGGATCGGACCTGTCGAAGGCGCCGAGATCCGGTTCGTAGTAGCTGCAGTTGACGAGATCCATTTCGATCAGGGCCCGGGCGTTGTCGGTGAGCGGGCCGAACACGCTCGTGTACTGCAGCCCCTCGCCCGCCCCGTAGGGGGTCCCGTCCGGATGGGCCGAGATGATCTGGGTGTCGCCGGTCAATCCCGCCACCTGGCCGGCAAAACGCGGGTCGAGCGGGACTCCGTTGATGTCGACGACGGGCCGGGAGGTGGACGCGCCGAACATGTCCGACGTGATCGTGGAATCGTAGGCCCCGTTATCCCATCCCGTGAAATAACGGAAAATGCCCTTCTGGGCGCACGGGGTCAGCATGTGCGCATCGACCATGACTTTCGACCTGGGGATCGCGTGATCCCAGGAGGCGAAGAAGAACGTCTTGTTCTTGACGATGGGCCCGCTGAAGGTCAGCGTGTAGGTGTTCATGTTCCGCCAGTCGGCCGTTTCATTCTGCCGGGCAATCTCCCACTCACGGGAGTCCAGGGACGAATTCTGGATGTTCCAGACCCCCGACCCGTGGAACTGGTTGGCGCCGGATTTCGTAAGAATCTGCACCTGCCCCATGCCGCGGCCCATTTCGGCGTCCACGGGGGACAGGATCATCTTGAACTCGCTCACCATCTCGGTGTTGACGCGGCTCGGCGAGGCGATGCCGGAGTTGTAGCGGACCTCGTTGATCGAGATCCCGTCCTGCTGCAGGTTGATGTTGTGGCTGTCCATGCCGGCGAAACTCTGCGTATCCCTGCTAAACAGGGGATCCGTCGCCGGGACGACGCCGCCCATGATGTTGATCAGCTCCAGAACGTCGTTGCTCGTCAGCGGCAGCTCCGTGATCTGTCTCGGGGGGAGCACCGTGCCGGTCGACGAGCTCGACTCGGTCAGTATATCCTGGGCCGACGTCGTCACCTCGAGCTCCACCGCCAGCTCAGCGACCTGGAGCTCGACGTCGAGGTTCGCCTGCGCGGCCACGGTCAGATCCACGTCGGTCACGTTCGCGGTCTGGAAACCGTCGAGCGCGGCGCTGACGGCATAGGTTCCCGCCGGGAGGCTCTGGAACGTGTAGATGCCGGAATTGTCCGTCAGCGTCGTCTGCCCGACGCCCGTGCCGACGTTCGTCGCCGATACGGTCACGCCCGGCAGCACGCCCCCGGTGGCGTCCGTGACGGTCCCTCGCAGCGAGCCGCTGCCGGACTGCCCGAACCCCTGTACCATAAATAAAAG
>CAZYXB010000049.1:0-20741 GCA_964651155.1 uncultured Acidobacteriota bacterium
TATAATCAATGGCTTATACGTGATGACGTCGGTAACGTTGGGACAGTAGTGACCCCGCACAGGGATTTCTACCTTTCCGTCTTCTCCACCTTCGGCAGCGACGACTCGCCGGGCGAAAGCCGCCTGATGCGCCGGGGACGCAGTCACGGCGGATTCCTGCGGTGGAATTCCGGGGGCGCTTTCTCGGCCTACCTCCACGTCTCCCGCAACGACGAGACCTTCCCCGATGAACCCCTGCGGGAACGGGTGGAAACCGATCAGTGGGGCGCCGGGCTGACCTGGAGAAACCGGCGGGGCCAGACGGTGGAAGTCGCCGCACGCCGAAGCGATGGCCGCGACAGGGAGTCGTATACGTCCTATTCGGTCACCTGGACGTTCCCTTTCGGCATGCCCCTGGGCCGGAAACAATCGGTCGGCGCCCTGGCCGGCCGGGTGTTCCGCTCCGATCTCCCCGGACAGCCGGGGGTGGCCGGCGCGGTGGTCTATGTCGACGGCACCGCCGCGGTCACCGACAGCGGCGGCCGGTTCCTGTTCCGGACCCTGGCCCCGGGCGCCTACGCGGTGCGCGTCGACGAGCTTTCCGTAGGCATCGGGACTGTCGCCGCCTCAGGAGGTCCGGTGGAGATGAAGGTGGAGGGCGGTGAGACCACCGGGTGCGCCATCGCCCTCGTGGCCTCGGGGAGCCTCGAAGGGCGGGTGGAGCACGATCCGGCACGCGGGGCCGCGCCGGGGGGCCTGGCCAACATGCTGGTGGAGCTTGAACGGCCGGGAGAAACCCGGCGCACCGTCACCGATACGGACGGGAAGTTCCTTTTCCAGAGGCTTGTGCCCGGGGAATGGACTCTCCGGGTGTACGCCCGGAACCTGCCCGAGCAGTATGTGCTCGAAAAAGAGCGGCAGCCGGTGGTGATCGGCCCCGGAGCCCGGGCGCAGGCCACGGTGCGGACCCTGCCCCGGGTACGGCAGATCCGCTTCATAGATTCGGGACGGATCGGGCGGGCCGCCGGACGGTAGTACCGCCGGTGTTTTTTGGAGTGGATGCGTATGCTGGCAGAGTGTACCCTGGTTCGCCAGACAGTAGGGATCGGCAGGCTGCGCGGGAAGCGCGGTGCCGCCGTCGGCCATGGCACCGGAGCGCGTTCTCCGATGGGCCTTCTCCGTCCGTGCGCGTGGATTGCCCTGGCGGTCCTTGCCCGGGCCGGCACCGGATTCGCCGCGGGCGAGTCGGGCGGCATCATCACCTACGACGGCGACTGTATCATCCACACGTTCACGGCCAGCGGCACCCTGGTCCCGGCTTTGGGCGTTACCCACGCGGAGATTCTCGTGGTGGCCGGCGGCGGCGGGGGGGGCGGCAGCAACAACGCCCGTCGCGCCGGGGGAGGCGGCGGGGCCGGCGAGGTGGTCTATGAAGAGGCCCTTGAGGTCGGGGGCCCGGTGGCGGTCCAGGTGGGGACGGGCGGGTCCGGCGGCGGCGGGAACGGCGTGGGCGCAAGCGGCGGTGATTCGGCCTATGCCTCCCTCCGAGCCATGGGCGGCGGCGGAGGCGGCAGCGGCAACATGGAGGGCCTCTACGGCGGGTCCGGCGGCGGCGGCGGCGGGACCAACAGCGCCCGCACCATACAGGGGGGGGACGGAAGCGGCGCCGGAGGGAACCTCGGCGGCTATGGGGTGCAACGCAAGGGGGGTGGCGGCGGGGGGGCCGGCGGGCCGGGCGGGGATGCGTACGGCGCGAAGAGCGGCAACGGGGGTGACGGACGGCATTTCCCCCAGTTCCCCTACGCGAACGGGGGCTGGTTTGCAGGCGGGGGCGGCGGCGGCGCCGGCATCGACAACACCGCCGGGGAGCCGGGTGCCGGCGGGGGCGGACACGGCGGCGACCCCGGTATGCCGGGCATGCCGGCTGTTCCCAATACCGGCGGAGGAGGAGGCGGCGCCGGGGGGAACAGTACCGGGGGCGCCGGGGGCTCGGGCATTGTCATCGTGCGCTACCGGGCAGAGAAGACCTCCATCCGCGTCTACAACGACGTGTCCCTGTCTGTCGGGCCCGGCATGGGGGCTCCGGGCCAGGGGCACCCCCCGGTTGCCGATGCTTCGGCCGCTCTCGACTGGGAGTCTGCGGCGCCACCGGGGGAATACAACAAAATCATGGTCCGCATTGCGGACGGAAAGCTGCCCGAGGGACTCCGCCTTGCGGTCGACACCGATCGCGCTGCGGGGCCGGTGACGCTCGACGGCATCGCACAGGACTTCATCACCGGGATCGGCAACGAGGCCCGGAGCGGCCAGGCGCTGGTCTATACCCTCGACGCAACCGACTTCGGAGCGCTGGCCGGCGGCAGAGCCACCCTGTCGGTCGAATACACCATAACAGCCCAGGACCCCTGAAATTGGAGACGCCTGCCCGGGCTCCGGTTTCCGTGCGGTTTCGTGCGTGCCCCGTCGGATGCGCCCGCGGACGCAAGGGGTCTCGCGGCAGAAGCAGTGGGCTCTGTTTTGCGTGATGGAGATATTTCGCAATCGACCTGCGGCAATGTTTGTGGTATGCTGTACTTTCTGGGTGTACGCGGGAGTTCCACTATAGTCTACATGGAGAGTTCCGGAAACACTTGACGGCTGCTACGGCCGCGCAAGACTCTCCCGAATGCATATGCGGTAACCAGGAAGTTGCAGATCCTCCAAGACTGACATGATCTATTAAAATCAGGAAGCCTGGGAACACGATCCCCACCGTGGTTCCGTGGTTCCAATGTGCGACTGTGAATGCAGGGCCGGAGTATCACTCGGCCCGAGGAGTGAAATGTCCAGGAAATATCGTCAATCAGGGTATATGGATTCGGAAAGGGAGCGGAGGCCGAAACCGCCTCCCCGTGCACAAGGGCCCGGGGGAAGAGTCGAAACCAAATTTCATCTGGTCACACGCTGCAATAACTGCGCTGCGGAGATACAGGTGCAGGATCAGATCCAGGTCACCGATACGTGCCATAACTGCAACACGGACCTGCATACCTGCCGGAATTGCCTGCATTTCGATCCGTCGGCCCGCAACGAGTGCGTGAAAGCCGTCGAGGTCCGGGTGGTCAATAAAGGCGCCAACAATATCTGTCCGCTGTTCAAGGCGAAGGTGCTTATTGAAAAGCAGGGAAGCGGGGCGCCTCCGAAGACCGAGGAAAGCCGGCACAAGGCGTTCCACGATCTCTTCAAATAGAAGCTTTTGCCCCGCGAAAGCCCCCGCATGACCCGCGTTAGCGCCTCCCCGGGCGTCCGACGGCGGAGGTGCCGAGCCCCCGTTACAGCGCCAGCGCGCCTTCTGCCGCCAGCCGCCTGTCGGCTGTCTCCTTCAGCTCCCTGCCGTAGAGTTTCAGGAAGTAGTCGATGGTTTCGATACGGAGCTTGATGGACCCGGTCGGCTTGTTTTCATCGATGTCCTTGAACGCGAAGTAGGGGGTTCCGGAGGATTCGATGATCCTTTCGATCGTGGAGTATATGGGGGCGTCGTGCCCGCACTTGAAGTTGGACAGTTCGACTGCGACAAGATTGGGATGCCGCGCGGTGAATTTTGCCGCCCATATCTTCAGTGCGCTGTTGGCCGAGAACGAGTGCTTCCATACGTCGCTTATGTCGAGCGGGTGCTCGATAATCCCTTCCCTGACTTCCTCCCCGAAAAGGCGCTCGAGAAGATCCGCATCCATGGGGAGTGTGGATTGTGAGAAGACGGGGTATCCCCGTTTTTGCAGCTCTTCGGGGATGCCCTGGTTGATGCCCGGGTCGTGGTGGTAGGGCCGCCCGAGCAGAACGATGCCGACGCCGCCCTCCTCCTCCAGCCGGTCGAGTGTTTCGCGCGCCTTTCGCCGGATGGTCGCCTCGTACGCATCGAGCGTTCTGTATCCGGCTTCGACGGCCTGCAGGTTCTCCTTTGCCGTCAGGCCGAGGATGGAGCCCCATTCGGCGTACATCTGCCTGGCCAGAAGATGCGGGCGGGACATGTCCAGAAGGGGATTCAGGTAGAGGATCCCGTGCTGTTCGAATAGGTCCGTTTCCTTTGTGAAAGCCGCCCGCACGACCTCGGGCGTCAGTGCCGTGGTCGGGCAGGCGTTGCTCGCCCGGATGTTTTTAAGGGGCGAACGCAGGACGTCGAGCATGGGGAAGAAAATGCAGTCGATCGGTTTCTGCGCGTGCTTCTTGAAGAGAAGATTGTGCACATGGGCCAGGCCCAGTTTGGACGGGTAGCACGGGTCGATCGAACCGCGCTTGGACCCTGCCCGGAACAGCTCTTCCGTGGTGGAGTCCGAATAGATGATGTTGCCCGGGGGGATCCCCAGGTGCGTGAAGTAGCTGCTGAAAAGAGGGGCGTATATGTACATTCCGAGCACGCGCGGGATGCCGATTCTGATCTTGGCCCTCCGCTCCATGATGCTCCTCCGCCGTATATTCCACGCGGGTGCCGGCGCCGGTTTCACGTGGTCGCGTATTTTCCAGACTTCGCGCCCCGCCAGATCGAGCAGGTTCGGGTTCGCCTTGCGCGCCGCGTCGAGCCCGGTCTGAATGGCCTTCATGGCGCCGATGTCCTCCACCGCCCCCTTTTCGCAGGGTGCGATGATGAGTCTCCTCCTGCTTTTGTCCGAGCCGCTTCCCGAGGTTATGTCGATGAACGTCCGGAGGCAGTGGTTTTTGCAGAACCGGCAGCGGGTTTCTTCTCCGACCGTAGTCCGGTACTCGATGTTCCTGACGGCGTCGAGGCCGATGAATGTCGTTTTCCTTCCCTGCCGCCACAGCGTCATCGCCTCAAACGCGGCCCCTATGGCGCCGGCTTCGCCGGCATGCTTGTGGACGATGATTTCGGGCGTTTTGTGCGTGCGGAGGAACCGTTTTTGGATGTAGTCCACCTGCGCTTTTACCGCCGCGAGGTTGTTCTGCGTTCCGCCCTGCAGGATAAACCGGCTCCCCAGTTCCGGCAGATTGGGGATTTTGGCGATGTAGAGCCAGACGTTCTTGGGTAACACGGCCGCCAGCCCGGCCAGGATCTCGTTGGGTTTCCACCCCTGCCCCTGGAAGCTGGCGATGTCCGACTGCAGGAAAATGGCGCATCCGTAAGGGAATATGGGCATTTCGCGGGCGGTGAAGGCGACATCGGCGTACTGCTCCACCTTGAATCCAAACCCTTCCGAGATCGCCTGCAGGAAATATCCGTTTCCCGCGGAACATTGCGTGTTGAGCTTGAAGTCCTTGACCCGTCCGTCCTTGAGGATGATGAGCTTGATATCCTGGCCGCCCACATCGACGATCGCGTCCGGTGTGCTGTAGTAATGCAGGGCGGATTTCGTGTGCGCGACTGTTTCCACAAGGGCGACATCGGCGCATATGACGTCTCGGAGGGTGTCTTTGGCATATCCGGTGGTGGCGGTGCCGAGAACCTCGATGCGCGCGCCCTGCGTCTCAACCTGGCCCCGCAGCTTTTCCAGGATCTCGATCGTGTCCTTTATCGGATTGCCCCTGGAAAGCTGGTAGGCCCTGGCCAGCACCTCCCCTTCAAGCGAAAGGAGCACGGCTTTGGTCGACGTCGACCCCCCGTCTACGCCTATGAAGCCCCTGGCGATATCGCCCGGCCGGAACCTCGGGGGCTCGAATCGGGGCGGCGCGTATGCCTCCAGGAATTCGGCCAGCTCCGTATCCGATTCCACCAGAGCGGGCGTTCCCTGCCCGCCCCGCCTTCGCCCGGCGGACCGGTCGTTGACGAGGTTTTCGAGGCCGGAAAGGCCCCGGTATCTGCCGATTTCAACGTCCTCCTCTTTCCCGAATTCGATGGCCCCCAGCGCTCCGTAATACTCGGCGTCTTCGGGCGCACGGACCAGCTGTTCCGGCGTCGCCCCTTCGGGAAGTGCAACGCCCCGGTCCGCCCACATGAGCGCGATATTGTGCTGCCAGGCTTCCTGCATCCCGGGGATGAAGGCATTGGGGCCGCCCAGAAGCAGGACGTGGGGGAGAAGGGTGTGGCCGCGCGCGAGCACCTTCAGGTTCTGGAGGACGAAGGCCTCGAAGAGGGAGGCCATCAGCTCTTCCGCGCCTACCCCCTGTTTCTGCAGCCCGTTGATGTCGGTTTCGGCAAACACGCCGCATTTGCCGGCGACGGGGAAAACCCGCAGGCCGCGGTAGCGGAGGGTGCACAGTTCCGCGAGGGGGATGCCCAGTTTGGCGGCGATTTTGTCGATGATGGAGCCGGTTCCGCCGGCGCACTTGTCGTTCATGGAGGGGATCTTCTTGACCCGGCCGGTTTCGGGGTCTTTCCGCAATATGACGATCTTGGCGTCCTGCCCCCCGATTTCCACGAAGGACGAGGCCTCGGGACATCGTTGTTCCACCGAGAGGGATGATGCGAGAACTTCCTGGACATACTTCGCCCCGATTATTTCTGCCGGCAGGGTTCCGCCGGAACCGGTCATGAATACGCGGCAGTTGTCAGGCCTCATGCCCGTGTCCGCTTCCATCCGGCGGAGGAAATCCAGCAGGGTTTCCATCTGTCGCGTATTATGGCGGCGATAGTCTTTCCACAAGGTTGCGCCGGTACCGGCGTCCTGTACAACCGCCTTGACGGTTGTGGAGCCCACGTCAATCCCGGCGTGAAATTTCACTGCAGTCACTGCGTCCCCCCACTACGATAGCCGTTCGACCTGCCCGCATGGTTTGTATGCTCCCGACAGGGATTCCGTTCATCCTCGGGTGCGTATTCCGGGCATCGGTCGTGCGCCGGCCGGCCGGCGTCTGTCCCCCCGTCCCTGCGCCCCGCGCCGCCGCGGATCTTTCCGCGAACGTGGGGGCTGGAGGATCGATGGTTGTGTCAGTTTTGTATTGCCGCGCGTCCCGATATCAGGTCGTTCACATGCAGAATAAAGTTTGCCGCGACCCCGGCAACCCCTTCGTGATGTGGAACTGGATAGAGCGGCCTGCTCAATTCCGAGTGGGTGGAAACGAATTCCCGAATGTCTTCGATCTTCCTTCCCGTTTTCACCAGAGTTTCCTGGAATTCTGTCTTGGCCTTGACCTTGGCTTCGCCGAGCGCCATCTGAACGCGGCTGTACGCATAGACCTCTCCTTCACCCGAGGTTTCGATCGGAAGATAGGTCATGTCTCTGAACTTGTTGATGACGGCCGACTGCACCCCGTCGGACTGCGATGAGGGGAGGCATCCGAACGGCTTCAGGCTCAATACCATGTGGGCCAGGTGGTTGGTGTGGTAATAGATATTCTTCCCCACCTCCAGATAGCCTTCGCCGCCCCGCGCCAGCGCTTTGTAATAGGGATTGGCCAGTTGGGCGAGTTTCTCCTGGGAAACAAGCCTGTGGGCCGTATCGCCCAGCAAGCGGATCACCTTATGGTACAGCCCGGCATAGAGCCTTTCCCCCGTAACCAGAAGCGCGCGTTTCTTCTGAAAGTTCATCTCGTTATAGAACCGTTGCCGCAGGTTCCGCCGCGGCGGCTCGATGCACTGGGCGTCCAGGCCCCTGCGCGGGTACGTCTGCATCCGCGCGTGAGCCAGAAGATAGGCGATCCAGGTCCCGATCGCCTCGGGCTGTACATGGGCGCCCTCCTGTTCAAGGAAACGGAACATCTGGTAATTGCCGCCGCCTTCGGTGGTCTGCGCCCAGAATTCGCCTATGATTTTGACGACCGGCTTGAGGCGGGTGCGGTCGACGGCGATGCCGTTGATGCGTTTCCGGCATCTCTCGAGCACCGCTTTGAATTCTCCGCCGCCGAGGTGCTGTTTCATTTTGTAGAGAAAGCTGAAAAGACCGCGCTGGAAATTCCTTCTTGCCAGGTACGAAGTGACCCAGCCGGGAGTGACGTCGGCCAGGTCGGGCGCTTTGTAGGTGCGCAGATGATCGCAGATGTCATCGACGCACAACCGCATGACCCGGTCGGTTTCGCCGGGATGTATCTCGTAGGGGCGGATGTTGTGGGTCATGTCGTTCAGCACGTCGCCGAGAAAAAGGACCTTGAGCATGCCCAGCCCGAAATCGATCGTGTATTGCAGCCCCGGAGCCTGGATCTTCTGCTGGATCCCCTCATCCTGCTGGAAGCGCAGGACCCGGAACCCGTCGAACCCCGCGTTTTGCAGCGCCTGTCGGTACTCGGCCGCATACATGCCGAAACGGCAGGGGCCGCAGGATCCGGCCGTGAAAAACAGGTAGTTGTCGACGATGTCCGACCGGGACATCCCGCCGGCCTCGAGATCCCTGAGGTACTGGATCAGGGCGCCGGAGGTGAAGTATGCGGGGCTGCACTGGCCGTTGTTGCCGTATTCTTTCCCCAGGTGAAAGGCTTCCTGGTCCGGTATCGGGAGCAGGTCGCACTTGTACCCGCTGCCTTGGAAGACCGCCCGGATGAACTCTTCGTGCTTCCGCGTCAATCCTCCGATCAGGATCGTCACCTTGTCCCGTTCCTCGGCCGTAAAGGGCCTTTCTGCGGGGCGGTGGTAATGCCTTGCCTTGTTCATGCCTGACGGTATCAACCCCATCCTTTTTCCTGCTTTCGGATAATGGGAAAAACCTCATTATATAGTCTGCTGGGTTCGACTGCAAATCTGAGCCTGCCCACGCGGGCGGAATCCCCAGGTGCCGCCTGCCGGCCCGTTCCCCATCGGGCCGGTCAACAGCGTCCGGATGGACATATTACTCGACCGTGACGCTTTTGGCCAGATTCCTGGGCTGATCGACGTCGCAACCCCGGAGCACGGCGATGTGATAGGCCAGGAGCTGGAGGGGGACGCTCATCAGCAGCGGGAGCAGATAGTCGGACGATTGCGGAATGGGGATAACGTGTTCTGCTATTTCCCGGATGCGGTCGTCATCTTCGCTGGCCAGGGCAATGATGATCCCTTCACGCGCCCGCACCTCTTCAAGATTGCTGAGCATCTTTTCATACCGCAAGACCGACTTCGGGTTCCGCGGATCCCTTGCGGCCAGCCCGACCACGGGGAGGTTATGGTCTATCAAGGCGTTCGGCCCGTGCTTCATCTCCCCCGCGGGATACCCCTCGGCATGCATGTAGGAGATTTCTTTCAGTTTCAGCGCGCCCTCGAGCGCTATCGGGTAATGGATCCCGCGCCCCAGGTACAGGGCGTTGGTGCGCCCGCAAATGGCGCCGGCGATCTCGCGGCAGGCCTCGCTGCGGGCGAGCAGCCGTTCGAGGCACTGCGGAAGCCCGGCCAGGTCGGGAAGCAGGGCGATCGTCTGTTGCGGCAGGATACGGTTCCGCTGCTGGGCCAGATAGAGCGCAACCAGCAGCAGCACCATCAGCTGGCAGGTGAAGGCTTTGGTGGATGCCACGCCGATTTCCGGGCCGCTGCGGATGTAGAGGGTCCCGTGGCTTTCCCGCGAAAGCATGCTACCGACGACATTGCAGACGGAAAGGATCCGTGCTTTCTTCATCCTGGCTTCGCGCACCGCGGCCAGCGTGTCCGCTGTTTCCCCCGACTGGCTGATGGCGATGACGAGTGTCCGGGCATCCACCAGGGGATCGCGGTAGCGGAATTCGGAACCGTAGTCTATTTCGACCGGGATGCGGGCGAGGTCTTCGATCAGGAATTTCCCGACCAGGCCCGCATGCCAGGACGTGCCGCAGGCCACGATATGTATCCGGTCGATCGTTTCCAGCACGCTCCCGGGGATGTTGGCGTCTTCGAGCTCGACCCGACCCGATTCCAGGGAAATCCTCCCCGCCATCGTTTCCTGCACGCAGCGCGGCTGTTCGTAAATCTCCTTGAGCATGAAATGGCTGTACCCGCCTTTCTCGGCCATTTCGGGGCTCCACTCGACCTCCTGGGGCGCGATGGTGACCGTGCCGCCCTCGAGATCCCGTAGGACGACTCCCGCACGCGAGAGGATCGCCATCTCCCCGTCCTTCATGAAATACATGGTGCGGGTGTGCTCGAGAATCGCAGGGACATCGGACGCCACCAGAAGTTCGTCCTGGCCGATCCCCAGGATGAGCGGCGGGCCGCTGCGGGCCGCGATAAGAGTGTCCGGGCAGTCTGCGTGCAGCATGCAGACGGCAAAACTTCCCCGCAGGCGGCGCAGCGCCGCGGCCGCGGCCTGGTCGAACGATCGTTCCGGCAGCAGAGATTCCACGAGGTGCGCGATGACTTCCGTATCGGTTTCCGTCACGAAACGGTGGCCGCTCGCGCGCAGTTCCGCTTTCAGTTCCAGGTAATTTTCTATGATCCCGTTGTGGACGACGGCAATGCTACCCGTGCAGTCGCGATGGGGATGCGCATTCTCTTCGGTGGGCCGGCCGTGCGTGGCCCACCGCGTGTGGCCGATGCCGTAGCTGCCCGACATCGGTTCCCGCTCGAGGGAGCGTATCAGGTTGGAGAGCTTGCCGGGAGCCCTGCGCAGCCGTACCGTGCCGTCCGATACGACGGCCAGTCCTGCGGAGTCGTACCCCCGATACTCCAGCTTCCGAAGTCCGTTGATGATGAGCGGCACTACAGGCTTTGACCCTACGTATCCGACTATCCCGCACATGACAGTATCCCCGATAGAAGGTCCGATTCAGAGTGCCGAGGGAGGGTGCGCACGCCGGACCTGCCCATGCGGTGCGCATCTGTGCTACAATCCCTGCGGCTCCTTCCGGCTGCGGGTGATTATAGAGGAGGCTTGCGGGCAGAGCAACTGCTCGATGGGCGGGCAGTGCCGGCATGTTCTTGCGGGGCTTCTCAGGAGGCCGCGCCGCGATCCGGGCTCCCAGCTCCGGCAGCATTCATTTCGAGGTGGATCATGGAAATACAGACAGTCCGGCTTTCTATCCCCGAGGGCTGCAACATCATCGTCGGCCAGAGTCATTTCATCAAGACCGTCGAGGACCTCTACGAGATTTTCATGTCCAGCTGCCCCCGGGGTGCATTCGGGATTGCCTTCTGCGAGGCTTCCGGGCCGTGTTTGATCCGCGTCGACGGCAACGACGCGGAGCTGAGCAAGCTGGCGGCGGAGAACGCCAGGAGCATGGGCGCCGGGCATTCGTTCGTGTGCATCCTCAGGGATGTCTTCCCCATCAATGTGCTCAATGCGATCAAGGCGTGCGCCGAAGTCTGTTCGATATACTGCGCCACGGCCAATCCCGTGGAGCTGATCGTCGCGGAATCCGCTCAGGGAAGAGGTATCCTGGGCGTCGTGGACGGGTTTTCCCCCAAGGGGGTGGAAACGCCCGCGGATGTCCAGGCGCGGAAGGAGTTTCTGCGCACGATCGGGTACAAAAGATAACCATGGCCGTGCCTGCGTTATTCCGATACAATGACACGTTTTGTTTGGAACCGCGTGCGCGCCCTTGTCGATTGCGGGGGCGCATCGTCGGGGCGCACGCGATTCTTTGACGCTTTGGTGACTGTATGATAACCGTGGAAAAAGCCCTCGGAATTATTCTGTCCAACCTGCCGGAACGGAAGATCGAGCAGGTTCCCTTTCAGGCCTCCCTGGGGCGGGTGCTGGCCGAGGATCTCACCGCGACCTGCGACATCCCGCCCTTTGACCGATCCGCCATGGACGGGTACGCTGTCGCGGCATCGGATGCGGAACATGCGCCGGTCGAGCTCGAGATCGCGGGGGAGATCCGCGCGGGCGGTGGGCTGCCCCAGACATTGCCGCCGGGCAAGGCGATGTCGATCATGACCGGGGCGCCCGTTCCCCGCCCGGCCGACGCCGTCCAGGTCGTCGAGGAGTGCCGACTGTCGGAGGACGGGAGGAGGGTGACGATCAACAAGCCGGTCCACGCCGGCGACAATATCGCGCCCCGGGGTTCGGAAGCCACTTCCGGAGAGGTCGTGCTCAGGGCCGGCCATCGCATCGGCCCTGCCGAGATCGCGGTGATGGCGACGTTCGGCTACAGCCGTGTCCGGGTCTGGAAGGTTCCGGAAATCGCCGTTTTCGCCACCGGGGACGAGCTGGTGGAGGTCGACCAGACCCCGCGGCCCGACCAGATCCGAAACTCCAACGCCTACTGCATCATCGCACAGCTCCAGTACATGGGGCTCCGGTCGGAATACCTGGGCATCGTCCGGGACGACAAAGACGAGCTGCGGCAGAGGATGCTCGAGGGCCTCCGGAAGGATGTGCTGATCATTTCGGGCGGCGTTTCGATGGGGGAATACGACTACGTAAAGGATATATTCGAGGAGTTGGGGCTCGAGATACTTTTCAGCAGGGTGGCGATCAAGCCCGGCAAACCCACCGTCTTTGCACGCAAAGGCGACACGCTCGTATTCGGGCTGCCGGGGAACCCGATTTCAGCCCTGGTCACCTTTGAATGTTTCGTGCGCCCCGCGCTCGGGAACCTGTGCGGCATGGCGCAGTCGGAGCTGCACAGGATGAAGGGCGAGCTGCTCGAGGACATGGAACAGAACTCCGGGAGAATGGCCTTCTTCCCGGCTTGGGTGTACTGGGAGGAGGGGGGATTGAAGGTGGATCCGCTTCCATGGAAGAGCTCGGCCGACATCATAGGATTTGCAGGAGCCAACGCAACCTACATATTCCCGAGGGGGAAACCCCGCATGAGGAAAGGCGAGACCGTCGAGGTGATGCTTTTGCCCGATTTTTTCCTCCGTCAACGGTAGGCTCACCCGGTGGAAAGGTCTATGGTATGGTGAAGACAAACTCGGACACGATGCTGACGCATCTGGACTCGGAAGGGAAGGCCCGCATGGTGGACGTCACGGAGAAGCCCGTTACGTCCCGGCGCGCCACGGCTGAATCCTGCATCCGGCTGTCGAAAGAAACGATGAGGCTGCTTGTGCAGGGGGGGCTGCCCAAAGGGAACGCCCTGGAGGTCGCCCGCCTGGCCGGCATCATGGCGGCCAAGCGGACGGGCGATCTGATCCCTCTGTGCCACCCGCTTCTGCTGACCCATGTGGACGTCCTGGCAGAGCCGGGGGGGACCGGGGTGCGTTTTCTGGCCACCGTCAGGTGTTCGGGATCCACGGGAGTTGAAATGGAGGCCCTGACGGCGGCTTCGGTGGCGGCTCTTACGCTGTACGACATGGTGAAAGCGGTCGAAAAGGGGGCGACCATCGAAAAGGTGCGCCTGCTGACGAAAAGCGGCGGGAAGAGCGGCCCGTACCGGCGCAGGGATTGAACCTATGCCGATCTATGAATACTACTGCAGCAGATGCCGCAAGAGGATGAGCTGCCTTGTGATGAACCCGGCTTCGTTCCGGCCTGTGTGCACGCACTGCCAAAGCGAAGAGGTCGAGCGGCTTTTCTCGCGGTTTGCGTCCCCGAAATCCGAGGAGAGCAGGCTCGAATCCCTTGCCGATCCCTCGAACCTTTCCGGGCTGGACGAAAACGATCCTGCAAGCGTCGCCCGCTGGATGAAGAAAATGGGGAGGGAAATGGGAGAAGACTTCGCGGGCGAGGATATCGATCAGCTGGCCGAGGAGGCGGCCGTGGAGGCCGGCGGCGGCGGGAACCCGGACGATCCGGGGGACGCTTCGGGCGACCTGTAGGCGGCTGGCGTCCGTACGGCATTCCGGTTGCTTCGACCGCGATTCCGGTCCGGGGCGGTCCCAAACGGGAAACGCGGTCCCCGGCTCCCGAACGGATGGACGTCACCCTAAGCAATGCCTGAACTGCCCGAAGTAGAGACCATTGCCCGAGAGCTCCGAAGGACGGTCGTCGGTAAGCGGATCGAAGGGGTATCACTTTCCGGGCTCCCCCTGCGCCGACCCATACCCGGATCGTTCGCATCCGGGATCCGTGGCCGCACGATTGAACGCATCCTGCGCCGGGGCAAGTACCTTGTAGCCGTGCTGCAGCCGAAATCCTTCTGGATCATCCACTTCGGAATGAGCGGACGGCTCCTTCTGCATCCGAACGGGTGCCGCGCCACCGGGCATACGCATGCGGCCTTTCGCCTTTCCGACGGGTCCGTGCTGGAATACAGGGACCCGCGGCGTTTCGGCCTTTTGGCCGTCTACGACGTGACGCGGCCGGGGGAGATTCCGGAAATCCGGTCTCTCGGCGTGGATCCTCTGAGCGCGGGATTCGGCGGTGCGAGGCTGCAGCCGATGCTCGCCCGCAGCGGGCAGGACGTTAAATCCTTCCTTCTCGACCAGTCCTGCGTGGCCGGGCTCGGGAATATCTATGCATGCGAATCGCTGCATCTGGCCCGCATACACCCGCGGCGCCGCTGCAGGACGCTGACTCGGGAAGAGGCCCTGGCGCTGGCCGATGCGATCCGCAGGGTGCTGGGGCGGGCCGTACGGTCCGGCGGTACCAGTTTTTCGGATTTTGTTGATCTCCGGGGGCATCCCGGTGACAATCAGAGGCACCTGAGGGTGTTTCAGCGGGAAGGGGACGCCTGCATGCGCTGCGGGCACACCATCCTGCGCGTGCGGCAGGCCGGCAGAAGCACGTTTTTTTGCGCCTCTTGCCAGAAGTAGAAAGGGGGATGGAATGATATCGGAATCCTATCGCATATGCTCCCACTGTAAGGGGACCGGGAAATGCAACGTGTGCCACGGCGCGGGGAGGCTGGGGCTGCAGAAAGGGAAGACCTGCACGTCGTGTTTCCCCCACGGAAGCGGTAAATGCCAGAACTGCCGGGGGATGGGAGGTTTCGATGCTTCCGGGAACCCGGTTGCGAAGCCATGAAACACGGCGGCGGATGACAGGAAGGCGAAAACGCGGGATCGGTCTATGCTTCTAGCATTGGACATCGGCAACACGAATATAACCCTCGGCCTGTTCGACGGGGACGTTCTGGGCCCGCGCTGGCGTCTGGCCACCGGGGGGGAGAAGACGGCCGATGAGTACGGTCTCAGCCTGCTCGGGCTCCTGCGCCGTGCCGGGGTGGCCCCGGCCGATGTCGATGCGGCCGTCATCGCATCGGTCGTGCCGCCGCGGACCTCGGCCTTCGTGGAGGCATGCCGGGGGTATTTGGGACGCGAACCCCTGGTCGTCGACGCCCGCTGCACGACCGGGGTCCCAGTCCGGTACGAAGAAGCGTCCCAGGTGGGCGCCGACCGTATCGTCGACGCCGTGGCCGTCCGTACGCTGTACGGGTACCCCGCCTGCGTCGTGGATTTCGGGACGGCCACCACGTTTGACGCCCTTTCCAGGCGGGGGGAGTATCTCGGGGGCGCCATTGCCCCGGGCATCGGAATCTCCTCGGAAGCGCTGTTCCGGCGTGCCGCGCGGCTTTCCAAGGTGGATCTGGTCTTCCCTCCGGCGGCCATCGGGAGAAATGCGGCCCACTCCCTGCAGTCGGGTCTGCTGTTCGGGTATGTCGGTCTGGTCGAGGGGATGGTAGCCCGGTTTCGTGACGAACTGGGCCCGGAAACGATCGTCATCGCCACCGGGGGGCTGGCCGGAGTGATCGCGAGGCATACCGCAGTGATCGGCGTAGTCGCGCCCTGGCTGACCCTGGAGGGGCTGAAGATTATCCACGACATGAATCCATAGGAGAACGGATGAAAAGGATGATGCAGGGGAACGAGGCGATTGCCCGGGGGGCCTGGGAGGCGGGTGTGGAGGTCGGCTGCGCCTACCCCGGAACCCCGAGCAGCGAAATCATGGCCCGGCTCTCCGAGTACGAGGAGGTCCATGCGGAATGGTCCCCCAATGAAAAGGTGTCCATGGAAGTGGCCCATGGCGCGTCCCTGGCCGGAGGACGGGCGCTGGTCTGCATGAAGCACGTCGGCCTCAATGTCGCGGCGGACCCCTTCATGACGATAAGCTACGTCGGTGTGCAGGGGGGGATGGTCATCGTCGTCGCCGACGATCCCGGGCAGCACAGCTCCCAGAACGAACAGGACAGCCGGCAGTGGGCGCGCTTCGGCAAGGTGCCGATGCTCGAGCCGTCGGATGCGCGGGAGTGCAGGGATTATACGAAAACCGCCTTCGATATAAGCGAACGGTTCGACACGCCGGTTCTGCTGCGGAGCGAGACGCGGGTGTCCCACTGCGATTCCCCCGTCGAGGCGGGGGAGCGGGCGGCCTCCGGCATGGAGCGGAAACTGGACAAGAAGCAAGTCCCCAAGCACGTCATGATGCCCATCTATGCCCGGGCCCGCCGGGTGCTGGTCGAACGCCGGATGCAGCAGCTCGAGGCGTACGCAGAGACGGAATGCCCCTACAACGTGATGGAGGTCAACGATCCCTCCGTCGGATTCATCACCTCGGGCGTCTCCTACCTGTATGTCAAGGAGGTCTTCCCGCAGTACTCGTTCCTCAAACTGGGCATGGTCTGGCCGTTGCCCCGGAATCTCATCCGGGAATTCTTCAACCAGGTCCGGAGGGTCATCGTGGTCGAGGAACTGGACCCGTTCCTCGAAACCGAGATCCGGGCGATGGGGTGCGACGTCTGGCACGGCAAGGACCTCGTCCCCTCCATCGGGGAACTGACGCCCGCCGTCGTCGAGCGGGCGCTTTCGGAAGCTGTGACCGGGAGGGAGCCCGGGCCCGTGCCGGCGAGAGTCCCGATAGGAGACCTGCCGAAGCGTCCGCCCAACCTCTGTGCCGGCTGCGCCCACAGGGCCCTGTTCTACGCCCTGAAGAAGCTGAAGCTCTTCGTTTTCGGGGATATCGGCTGCTACGCGCTGGGTGCGGCCCCGCCCCTTTCCGCCATGCATTTCTCGACCTGCATGGGGGCCAGTATCGGCGGCTCCTACGGCGCCGGCAAGGTGCTGGGCAAAGCGGGCCTGGGGAAGATCTGCGCCGTGCTGGGGGACTCGACGTTCCTGCACAGCGGCATCGGGCCGCTGATGGACGCCGTCTATAACGGCGGGTATTCCACAACGATCATCCTCGACAACAGCATCACGGCCATGACGGGGCAGCAGGACCACCCCGGGACCGGGTTCACGATCAAGGGGGAGCCGGCGCCCCGGGTCGATTACGAGCAGCTGGCGCGGTCCCTCGGGGTACGGCACGTCCGTATCGTGGACCCGTACAATATCGGGGAGACCATCGACATCATCCGCGAGGAAGTCGCCAGGGACGAGGCGTCGGTCATCCTCACCCGGAACAGCCCGTGCATGCTGCTGCGCCGCGCCCTGCCGAAACAGCGTTTCTGCCACCCCCATTACCGGGTCGTCGAGGACGCCTGCCGGGGCTGCAGGACCTGCCTGAGCACGAACTGCCCGGCTATCCGCTGGATCCCCGGCGAGGGGATGACCCGAAACGGGGACACGAGGAAGGGCAGGGCCGATATCAATGCCGAGCAGTGCGTGGGATGTGCGGTGTGCGTCCAGGTCTGCGCCTTCGGGAGCATCGAGCCGCTGGGGGAATGAGGAGGGGGGGACCATGTCAGGGAATGGAGATACCGTAAACATTTTTCTCTCGGGTGTCGGCGGGCAGGGCACGATCCTTGCGAGCAATATCCTGGCCGAGGTGCTGCTCCAGGCCGGGTACGACGTGAAAAAGTCCGAGGTCCACGGCATGGCCCAGCGCGGCGGGGACGTTACCACCCATTTCCGGTACGGGAGCAAGGTCTATTCGCCCCTGATCATGGAGGGGGAGGTCGATTTTTTGGTTTCCTTCGAGTTGCTCGAAGGCCTGCGCTATATCAACTGGCTGAAGCCGCAAGGGAGGGTTCTTCTCAACAACTTCAGGATCCTTCCGCCCGGAGTCAACCTCGGGAACGTGGAATATCCCGACGCGATCGGCGAGACCTTCAGGAAGCACTTCAAGGACAGCGTCTGGATCGTCAACGGCCATGATATCGCCAGGGAGCTGGGAAACGTCCAGGTGGCCAATGTGGTGCTGATCGGCGCCCTGTCCGTTTTCTTCCCGTTTCTGGAGGCGAGCCAGTGGGTGGGCGCCCTCAAGGGGCTCCTTCCCGCCGGGCTTCACGCCATCAACATCCGCGCCTTCGAAGAGGGCCGGAATGCGGTCGGCGCCCGGTGACTCCCCGAGGCCCCCGGTTGTGATCAGAGGATCCCCCGTTGCTTCAGGGATGCCAGCTCCGGGGGGCCGATCCCCAGATGTTTTCCATAGACGCTTGCGTTGGCGTGCCCCACGGGCTGGCACACCCACCGCGTGCGGGGCGGGGTTTCGGTCATCTTGTACTGGGCCTGGGCGGTCAGCACGTCCCCGTAGATGATATCCGAAACGGGTAGGAAGATGCCGCGGTCGATCCAGTTCGGATCCTTCATGCACTCTTCGGGGGACAGTATGGGCGCGACCACGCAGGTGATCGGCGCGAGCCGGCCGTGCCGGGAGTACTCCAGGGACATGGTCAGGAGCTCGTCGCTGGTGTATTTGCGCGTCTCGGCAAAAACCATTTCAGACCATTTGAGCTGCTCCGCTTCCCTGGTGAACGGGGCGACGCTGGTCCAGGTCTCCGCGCCCCACGCGTCCCATTTCCCCACCATGTCGGCAAACGCCTGCCACATTTCCAGCCGCAGGCCTCCCAGGAAAACGGCCCCGTCTTTGGTCGGGGCGAAACAGTAGAGCCAGAGGGCGATATCCAGGTTGCCGAACCGCTCGCTGACCCGTCCCGTATGCTCGTACCAGAGCGAGACAAAATCGTCGATCCGGGCATAGGCTTCCGACGTTGCCACGTCCAGGGCCTGGCCGCGGCCCGTCTGCATTCTCCAGTGCAGGGCCGCCAGGATGCCCATGGCCATGAAGGTCCCGGCCATGAACCAGGCGATCCACGGCCCCGATTTGGTAGGAACGGCCCAGGGGCACTCCTCGTAGGTTTCCCCTTCGGGCAGCCTTTCCCCGGTGTCGTACTGGAATCCGCTCATGGCCTGGGCGATGTTGTCGTAGTCCCCCATCCGGCTGCGGCTGCGGGGCCCGAAGGCCCCGAAGGCCGTGATGGATGCGAAGATGATTCCGGGGTTGTCCCGTTTCAGATCTTCGTAGCCGATCCCCCATCCGTCCATGGTCCCGGGCCGGTAGGTTTCGATGACGACGTCCGCCTTCCGGGCGAGCCGTTTGAAAAGAACACGCCCTTCCGGGTCCGCCAGGTTGAGCGTGATGTGGTGCTTGTTCCTCCCCTCGGTCAGGTAGTTCAGCCCCTCGCCTTCGTACAGGATCCCGTAGGGGGTGCAGGTGCGGATGAAATCCCCGCCGGGGGGTTCGATCCGCAGCACTTCCGCCCCCTGTTCGGCAAGGGCCGAAGAGCAGTGGCATCCGGCGAAGCTTTTCGAACTCAGATCCAGCACCAGCAAATCGTCCAGGGCTTCCGGCTTGGTTCGGGCAATTCTCGGATCGTCCCTCTCCCGTATCCACGCCGACCATTCGGACCAGTCCCCCCGGGTTTTCGCGGTCATGCTCCCGTCTCCTGTCGGTGTTGTCCCTATTCCGTGCGGAGGCCGGCCCGGCCGTCCCATCCGGGCGGCGGCCGGCGCCCCTGCGCGTCTTTCCATTTTCCGAGTGCGCCCGATGCGTACAGCATCCGGATATCGTCGTCGTTTTTGCCGAGGAATTTCTTCATCACGTACTCGTTGTCGAAGCCGACAGGACGGACCGACCATCGGGTGTTGGGCGGCGTTTCGGACATCTTGACCGGGAATTCGTAGTTGCGGTACCGGCCGAGGAGGGGATCGTCGATTTCGGTCCGGAAGTCCCGCGCCGCGAGATGCTCGTCTTCGACCAGGTCCCTGGCCGTATACAGGTGCGTGGCGGCGAAACCGTATTGTTCGGCCAGCTCCTCGATTTCCCTCGCTGTCCGGGTGGCGATCCAGTCGGCGATGATCTTGAGAATCGCCACGGTGTTCTCTTCCCTGAGCCGCTGCAGATGGTCCCGGAACCTGGGATCCCCGGCCAGATCCGGTTGCCCCATCGCCGCGCAGAGCCCGCGAAATTCCTCGGGCGTGGATGCGGCCAGGGCGACGAAGATCCCGTCGCTGCTCCGGAAGGTGTCCGCCGGGCAGACGGAAACATCCCTGTTCCCAGAGGGCTCGGCAGGGCGGCCCGTGATCTGCTGGTAGGGCCAGACCCAGGACATGGCGCGCATGATGTTTTCCGTCTGCGAAAACTCTATGAACTGCCCCCTGCCCGTCCGGTCCCGGTAGTGCAGCGCCGCCAGCACGGCGACCTCCGCGCACATGCCCCCGTAGTTGTCCCCGATATAGGCCCGCATCTTCAGCGGCGTCTGGCCCGGGAAGCGCGACATCCAGGAGTAGCCCGAAAGCGCCTGGGACGCGCCGTCGTTGGAGGGCCTGTTTTCTTCGGCATAGCGGCCCCACTGGCCGTAGCCGGTCTTGGACAGGAAAATGACCCCCGGGTTGATGGCGCGGATTCTCTGGTAGCCGATGTTCCAGCTTTCCATGACCCCGGGCCGGAAGTTGTTCTCGACAATGTCGCACCGGGCGGCGAGCTCGCAGAATAGTGCCTGGCCCTGCGGCGTGTGCAGATCCAGCCCGACCCAGTACTTGTTCTGGTTGATGTGCAGAAGCAAGGGGCTCTGGTCCTTGTAGAACCATCCGAACGGGTTCAGCGATCGTGTGACGTCGCCCATGGGTGGGAATTCGCACCGGATGACTTCCGCGCCCAGCTGCGCCAACAGCGCCGGGCCTATCGGGCCGAGCAGCATCGTGCAGACTTCCAGAACCCGGACGCCCTTGAGCGGTGAGGGGTGCGTCCGCTTCCGTTGTACGTAGTCGCGCCAAGTTATTTCGGCCATGGTCAGTGTTCCTGGGACACGGCGCCCGGGCACGGATCCCGCGTTGCCCCGTGTCGAAGCCCAACTTCGAATATGGCGCATCAAAATACCACAAGAGGCCGGGAAATGGGACCTAATTCCAT
>CAZYXB010000050.1:0-20141 GCA_964651155.1 uncultured Acidobacteriota bacterium
TAAGTCGGCGTGGGCACGCCGGAAACGACGAGACCCCGAGGGGATCACCCCACGGCGTCTTGTGTTAAACAAGAACCGCTGAAATCAGCGGATTGAATTTTGGCTCCTCAGGTAGGACTCGAACCTACAACCCTTCGGTTAACAGCCGAATGCTCTACCATTGAGCTACTGAGGAGCAATGGTGTGGGCTTAAAGCTAGCAAATCACCGATGCCCGTGTCAATGAGTAGCTGTGAGATTGCAGTAAAATTTCACTGCCAGTAGAGGATCACCTTCCCGGAAAGGCCGCTTTGCATGGCTTCGAAGCCTTTCTCGAATTCCGTGTAATGGAGCCGGTGCGTGATGACGGGTGCGATATCGAGGCCGCTTTCGAGCATCACGGTCATTTTGTACCAAGTCTCGTACATTTCACGGCCGTAAATCCCTTTGATGGTCAGCATGTTGAAAATGACCGTGTTCCAATTGACAGGGAGGACCGGATCTGCGGGGATGCCGAGAGAGGCGATCTTTCCGCCGTGGCACATGTTGTCGACCATTTCACTGAAAGCCGCCGCACTGCCGGACATCTCCAGGCCGATGTCGAAGCCTTCCTTCATGCCCAACTGCCTCTGGACATCCCGGATGCTGCCGCGCCCGACATTCAGTGGAACCGTGACGCCGACCTTGCGGGCTAGTTCCAGGCGGTAGTCGTTCCTATCGGTGATGACCACGTATCGGGCTCCGGCATGCCGGACGACGGCTGCGGCCATGATGCCGATCGGGCCCGCGCCGGTAATCAGAACGTCTTCGCCGAGTACCTCGTAGGAGAGAGCCGTGTGCACGGCGTTGCCGAAAGGATCGAAAATGGAGGCAATATCGCGGTCGATCGTGTCCTTGTGGCGCCAGATATTGGTCATGGGCACGGAGATGTACTCCGCAAAAGCGCCAGGGCGGTTGACCCCGATGCCCTGCGTATTGTTGCATAGATGCCGCCGGCCGGCGAGGCAGTTGCGGCATCGCCCGCAAACAACATGACCTTCCGCGCTGACGATATCTCCGGAGTGGAAATCGGCGACATTGGATCCTACTTCCACGATTTCCCCGACGAACTCGTGGCCGACGGTCAAAGGAACGGGGATATTCTGCTGTGCCCAGCTGTTCCATTCATAGACATGAAGATCCGTGCCGCAGATGCCCGTCCGGTCGACCCGAATCAGGACGTCATTGATGCCTATGCGGGGTTCCTCTACATCCTCGAGCCACAGCCCCCTTTCCGGTTTCGATTTAACCAGTGCTTTCATTATGCGCCCCCCTCCGGAGGTACGATAGCACACTTCCCCGGCATTTCTTGGCTCCGCCGGTTTTTTGTTGCGCGCCGGGTTGTGCTTTTCAAATCTGTCCGGTTTTTATAAGATAATAGGTGCCGACCGGATCAGCGCGGAAGGTTTCCCGGGACCGGTACGGCATTGCCTGTTGTGTTCCGCATTGAAGCCTGAACAGGCATCTTACTCGAAAGGAGAAGATAGCCATGCCCGACAAATCCACCGCGGCCCCCCTCGGGGGCAAAGTCACCATTCAGAGCCTGCACTCGAAGAAATTGAAGGGGGAGCCGATCACCCTTCTCACCGCCTACGACTATCCGACCGCCGTGGCGATGGATCGGTCCGGCATAGACGGCATCCTGGTCGGGGATTCCCTCGGAATGGTTGTTCTCGGGTACGACACGACAATTCCCGTCACGATGCAGGACATGCTCCATCACTGCCGCGCCGTATCGCGCGGCGCATCGCGGGCACATCTGGTCGCCGACCTGCCCTTCATGGCCTACCAGGTCTCCACGACAGAAGCCTGCAGAAATGCCGGGCGCCTCCTGCAGAAAGGAGGCATGGATGCCGTCAAACTCGAAGGCGGTCGGGCGCGTGCGGACGCGATAAAGGCCATCACCTCCGCCGGAATTCCAGTCATGGGGCATCTGGGGCTCACGCCCCAAAGCGTGCATCAGCTCGGCGGGTGGAAGGTTCAGGCCAGGTCGGCCGATGCCGCGCACAGTCTGATCGAAGACGCTAGTATCCTCGAGGACGCCGGGTGCTACGCGCTGGTTCTGGAATCGATCCCCGTCGAGGTCGCCGGGATCATAACAAAGAGGCTGGGCATACCGGTTATCGGTATCGGGGCCGGCATCGAGTGCGACGGCCAAGTCCTCGTTGTCCACGATCTTCTGGGGCTGTTCGACCGCTTTACCCCCAGTTTCGTCAAACAATATGCAAATCTCTACTCGGAGATGGAACGCGCGATCGGTTGCTACATCGAAGACGTGAAGGCCAGGCGCTTCCCCGCATCAGAACACTCGAACGTGATGGATCCCAAGGCTCTGCAAACCCTGCTGCTGGAAATCGGCCTTGCGGACGGGTCACGCAAAGCGGAGCGACAATCCTCCCGTCACGTTCCATTAGCCCCCGCGGGGCAGTGACTGCGGGGCCGGCATCCGCGCGGGAGGTGGCCCTTCGACCGGCAATCACGCGGCAGCGAGGCTGCGATGCAAGTGGTTCTTTTCGGCACCGGCGCCATGGCGTGCCTTTTCGGCGCGCGCCTGTCCACGGTCTCCGATGTGACGCTTGTCGGCACATGGTCCGAGGCGATGGACGCGATCAGGAAGCGGGGCATTCTCTGCGAGGATTCCGGGGAAGTGCGGTCCTATCCCGTCCGTGTGCAGTCCTACGACGAGGCAGCCCGGCCGGCGGATCTGGTGATCGTTGCCGTGAAATCCTGGCAGACCGCGCGCGTTGCCTCGAGACTGGCGGCGTACATCGCACGGGAAGGGGTTGCGTTTTCGCTTCAAAACGGTCTGGGGAACGTCGAGATTCTCGGTCCGCGAGTATTTCCCGGAGCCACGGGGGAGGGGGCGACGCTTCTCGGCCCGGGCCATGTCCGATCGGGGGGTTCCGGGCAGACCTTCGTGGTGGCGCCAGGCAGAACGGTCCGGCTGCTGCGCCGGGCGGGATTCGATGCCATCGGGTGCAGCGCGGAGGACGCTGAAGGCCTGCTGTGGGGCAAACTCTGTGCTAGCTGCGGCATCAACGCACTGACGGCTCTGTTGCAGGTACCCAACGGGGAGCTGCTTGGATTGCCGGGCGCCTGCGATCTGATGGTTCGGGCCGCGGAGGAATGCGCCGCTGTGGCCGAAGCCAAGGGCGTCCGCCTGCCGTTTCCTGACGCCGCGGCTAGAGCGATGGAGGTGGCGCAGAGCACCGCCGGAAACTGGTCATCGATGTACCAGGACATAGAGCGCGGTGCGCCGACGGAATGTGACGCCATCTACGGGTCTGTGGTGCGCGCGGCGCAGCAGCGTGCGGTCGGCACCCCTGTAAACAGAATCCTATGGACGCTGATGCGCGCTCTGGTCGAGCGCAACAGGAGGCTTCGTCATTAATGCGTATTGTATCTACCATCCCTGAATTGAGAACGGCGCGGGCGCAGATGGACGGGCAATTCGGCCTGGTCCCCACCATGGGTGCGCTGCACGAAGGGCACGGGTCGCTGGTGCGCCTTGCACAGGAGCAGTGCGATCACATCGGGGTCAGCATTTTCGTCAATCCCGCCCAGTTCGGCCCGGGCGAGGATCTCGCTACGTACCCACGCACGATCGACGGGGACCTGTCGCTTCTGAAAGATCTCGGCGTCGCCCTTGTGTTCACCCCCGCGCCGGAGAGCCTCTATCTGCCGGGGCATCAGACCTGGATCACGGTCGAGGAGCTAGGGTCCCCCCTTGAGGGGAAGTCCCGGCCGGGACATTTCAGGGGGGTGGCGACGATAGTGGCGAAGTTGTTCAACGCTTTTGAGCCCGACCGGGCGTACTTCGGGCAGAAGGACGCGCAGCAGGTCGCCGTGATCCGCCGCATGGCCAGGGATCTGAATTTCCCCGTGGACATTGTCGTATGCCCTACGGTGCGGGAGCCGGACGGTCTGGCACGTAGCAGCAGGAATGCATACCTGACGCCTGAGGAAAGGGAGGCCGCGACGGTGCTCTACCGCGCACTTGCAGCCGCCAGGCGGCAGTACGAGGCAGGGGAACGGGAAGGGATTGCACTCTGCGCGGCCATGCGTTCGGTGATAGATTCCGAACCGCTGGCGGTCGCGGAGTATGTTTCCGCGTCGGATCCGGACACGCTATGTGAAACTGAATCTATCGATCCCGGTTCCGGTGTCCTTCTTTCGATGGCCGTCAGGATCGGAAAGACCCGGTTGATCGACAACATGCTTCTATGACAGGGGGATTATGCTGCTTGCAATCGACATCGGGAACACGGGAATCACCCTCGGCCTTTTCCCCGGGGACACTCTCGGAGCGCGCTGGAGGCTGGCTACGGACAGCGAGCGGACCGCGGATGAATACGGAATCCTTATCGTCGAGCTCCTGGAGAGATCGGGGGAGCAGGGCCGGGTGCGTCACGTTGCGATAGCCTCCGTGGTGCCTCCTCTTGCGGGAATTTTCGAGACCGCATGCCGCGACTATCTTGGCGTCGATCCGCTTGTGGTCACCGCCGGGATCCGCACCGGCATCAGGATCCGTTACGAGGACCCCAAACAGGTAGGGGCGGACCGAATCGTGCAGGCGGCCGCCGTCCTCCATCGCTACAAAGGCCCGGCCTGTATCGTGGATTTCGGGACAGCCACCATTTTTGACGCCATTTCCGCCGAGGGGGAGTATCTCGGTGGAGCCATTGCCCCCGGCATACGCATATCTTCCGATGCGCTCTTTCAGCGGGCCGCAAAACTTCCACGCGTGGAGATTCTCCGGCCCCCTTCCGCGATCGGGAGAAATACGGTCCATTCTCTGCAGTCGGGGCTGCTCTACGGGTTTGTGGGACTGGTCGACGGCATGGTTCAGCGGTTCCGGAAAGAGCTGGGCCCCGGCACGAGGACCGTGGGAACCGGTGCCCTGATCGAACTGATCGCCCAAGAAACCCGGAGCATCGACATCATCGAGCCCTGGCTTGCGCTGGAGGGATTACGTGTGATTCATGATCTGAATCATCCGCGGTCTATTCCGTAATCCTTTTGGGGCTGATCTTCATCAGCTCCCTGAGGAAAATCTGTACGTCCTTCGGGACCTCTTCGCTTCGACTAAACAGCAACTGGTGTGGATCCACCTGCTTGCCGTACAGGACGAAATTGGCGTCCTTGTCGGGCCGGATAACGCCCCCTTTGACGATAATGCCACCGAAAAGCCCGCGCGTACGCGAGTAGGCCAGGATCTTGGCCGTCATCCATGCGTCCGTTTCCGCCGACGCCGTTCTCCCGACCGGACCGGCGGCGATGGATACGTCCCCTCCCAGCGTGAATTTGCTGCTGAGCAGGCTTTCAATCCCGGAGACATTCATAATAAGAAGCGTCAGGTCGACGGATTGGGCGCCTATCTGAAGCCCGAAACTGCCTCCCTGAAGCATCAGCATCGACGGTGCGCTCCATGGGCCATTCCCATTGTCCGTCCGGCAGGAAAGAACCCCTTTCCCGTAGTTCGCTCCGAAAATGAATCCGCCTTTTTTCATCCCCGGGATGACCGCAACGCAGGAACACCGGTCCAGGAGGTCCTTGGGAATGCCGCTGTCTGGCGCATTGGCAATTTCTTTCAATACGATGGCGGCGCTGACGACGCGATCCTCAACCTCACCCGCGCCGAGAAGGGATGCCTGCAGCAACAGGATGAAGATAAGCAGAGATTTTTTCACGGCGCCTCCCTGTGATCGTCCCACCGCATGACTTCAGATGGCACCCAGAATCCCATGGGCGGGAATGATTTTGTTTGTAATGCGCACCGGTGCGCCGCTCGCCATGGTTAAGGCAGGCGGGACATTACCGCGACTTGAACGAGAAAAATTCCGAAACATTTTCCCGCACAAGCTGCGGAAACGTTTTGTCGAGCCATGAACGTATTGAAACGTAGCACTGGTCGCACGTGTTGTTTTCAGTGAACTCACGCACCATGCGCCGCTGTTCGCGGAGACCGTATTTTTTGAACTGCATCGAGCACGGCTGCAGGTACCCGTCGCTTGTGACAACGAGCCAGCGAAGTCCCGCTTTACAGTTCGGAGTCCCCCCCCGCGTAAAATACTCGATGGTGGCGTCGAGCGTCGACCGGTTGTTGGTAATCCAATGGGATTTGTCCATTCGTCCCTTGATGCTTTCCAGTTCCTTTTTCAGGATTTCCCGTTGATCGTCGGTGGTAAGGAAATAATCCCTGCACCCGGTGCGCCGTGCGGAATAGGCGCTGTAGTTGAGATTGACGCCCCATTCGGCCGCCTTGTCGGCTACAGCGTTAATCTCCGCGACGTTGGCCGCGGTAATGCAGTTGTTCAGGACGATATCGTCATAGCCGAGTGCCGCAACCTTGGGCACAAGCTCATTTAGATGCCGGTACAGGCCCGGGTATCCACGAAAATCGTCATGGCGCTCGTCGGGGAAATCCAGGCTGACGCAGAATTCGTCGACCCCGGCCCGGCGGAGTTCGACGTATTTTCCCTCGGTCATTTCCGACCAGTTCGACACCAGGATTGTATACGGGAGCCCGTTGCTCGATTTGATGTTCCTGACGATCTCCAAAAGGTCGGGGCGCATCAGGGGCTCTCCGCCCGAAATCTGCACAACGCACGGACGCAGTTCCTGCATGTATTTCCTGTAGTCGGCCGGTTGCATGTTGCGCGATTCGTCGCGTTCTCCGCCGTGATCACAATGTTTGCAGAAGCAGGTACAGGAATCCGTAACTTCAAACGACACAACGATCGGGCGTTTGGCAAACCAGTTCACGGATCCTTGGGCAATAATCCTTAACGACTCTCCGAAAGGAACTTTGCGCATGCGGTCTTCCCTCCCCTTGATGCGACCGATTCAACTGCTTCTATCACAAAAGTCTCCCATTGAACGACTATCGGCTGCCGGTCAGGACCTGTCACGCCTCCTCGGCGTAAAACCCTGTGAAAAAAGCGGGTTAGTACAATAAGAAGTTGATGCTATCAGATGCCTTGTCCAAAATGCAAGCCTAGGATTGCATTCGCCTTCCAGACCTCCCGGGAAGTACCACGTGCCCTGGTCTCGATCCATTCCTGCCCTCAGACCGTTCTGCAGGCTGATCGCCGGAAGCATGGCATTCTCAAATAGCCGGCACAGCACTCCCCCGAGGGTGCACAGACATCGCCAGGGGCGTAAGGATCACGCCCCAAGCAGCCAATCCGCCTGCCGCTGGAGCCTCGGACAGGGAATCCTCGCGTCGCGTGCCGAATCCGCTTTGAACCACAATGAAGACCAGGGCGATGTTGAGGTTCCGGTTCTCCAGTGTCCCGTCACTCGAAATGCCGCAGGTTGCGCCCGGGAAGCTGCAAGCCCGGATTTTTCATTGCATGGGGCCGCGACCCGGCACCTGGAGCAATACGAACGGGGCACAGGTCCCCGTAGTTACCGACGCTTGCGGGGGACGGGTTTCCAGACGTGGGGGAACTGGCGTCGAAATCCGGATCCTCCGGTCAGCATCCTACCTGCCACGGGAACGATGGGAACCGGTTCCGCGCCCTGGCCCCTTCAAGGGTCGCCGCCGATCAATTTTGCAGGTTCTACTCCCCATGCCGAGGTTCCCAATCCTGCGCCAGTCTGCGGGCATCTGATACTTGCTGCCGCGTCATCTCTTTGGCGATCAAATCCCGATATCTGGCGGCTCTTTTCTGCCGTTCTCCCTCGGATCCAAGGGAGGCCAGTTCGAGCCACATATACGCGCGGACGTAATCCTTGGGAACGCCTTCCCCCAGCTCGTACATGACTCCCAGGCTGAATTGTGCGTCGGCGTCGCCCTGTTCCGCGGCCATTCGGTACCATCGTAACGCTTCCGCATAATCCCGGGGGACGCCTTTCCCCATGTGATGCATAAGCCCCAGTTCGAACTGGGCAATGGCATGGCCCCGTTCCGCCGCTTTTCTGAGATAGAACGCGACTTGCGCGTCATCCTGCTCTACGCCGATCCCGTATTTGCGGGTGAGCGCCAGAAGATACATCGCTTCGGTATCGCCGTTGTCGGCTTCCATGCTCAATGTTTCATTCAATGATTTCTGAGGCGCGTGTCGTTGCAGTTCGCCGTTGGGGACGCACGCGGCTACGCTGACAAGAAACCATGCACCTAGGGCCCGGCTGTATTTCACGGCACCATCTCCACGGGGTTTTCTTTATTATATTCCGTACCAGGACCCATTTCCGACATAAAAATGACCGCCGTCGGCCGTCACCTTCCAATGGGCCCAAGGAATCGCCGCACGGAGGCGCAGAGTTCCCCGCTGGATGGCGTGCCCTCCACCGCTCTATTTCCCCAGGGGATCGGCGCGTAGGAGACGCCGGGGTCCCGGGATACAGCAAGGAGTTCTCTTGCGGTGTCTTGACGGGTGCCGTCCGGCGGAGGTTCGCTGCGCTTTGCCGGCATTTGGCGCCGACATCGGGCGCCGCTTCCCAAGTACCCTCAACCAAAGGAAAACGGATTCGGGCACGCTGCAAGGAAGTACGTTTGCGGCCGCATCGCTTGCGTCAGCCCGAGGAATGCCCTCCCGGTTCCGGTCCGGATCCCGCGGTCTGACCAGGACGATTAAACGGGAGGCGGAGAGGAAGCCGTTGCCGGCCCGGCCCGAAAGACCGCCACACGAATTCCCGGCCTGGAACGGCCTGGAAGCCGACGGCGCCCTGCTGCCGGTTGCACCCGCGGCCCTCTCCCGCCTTGACGCTTCCGCCATTGTCCCCGATTGAAGCAAGGAGCCCGCCGCAGGCTGCAGAGTCGCCGAAACTGCGTCCGAATCCTTGACGCCAAGGGGCGGGAGAGAACCCGTGGCGGTTCGAAGGTTCAGGCATGCGTGGCAAACGCCGCATGGATGTGCAAATATACACCGTGTATGCGTGCCCGATACCTTCGAGGGGATCTGCGACATGTGGGGAAGTGCGGAACGGGATGCGAGAATCCACCTAGGGCTGGAAATCATGCGTTCAGGCTCAGCTTCCAACGTTACCCTGTGCCGGTTTGAGAACATCTCCTGCGTCCGATGCTGCCTTCCCCACATCGGAGGGGACAGCCACCTGGAAGATTCCGAGAAACGCCGGCTCGCGTCGTGCGGAGCAACCGGCCCGGCGCTCCGCATCGGGCAGACATCAAGATATCTCGGTCCGAATGCCCTCGTGATGAAGTTCCGTAACGTGAATCCACTGAAAGATCCCGGCATCGAGGCGTCGCAGTACGAGGACTCTTTCCAGGACGTCGGCAGGGAGGAGATGGAGCGGCGCTTTACGGAAAGAAGAAGACTGTTTCTGGAGATATTTGATCCGGTAAGACCCCGGCAGTCCCTGCCCCGCTACATGAAAGAGGCGCAACAAAACGAAGGGTACACGTATACCCCGGCAGTCCGCACGGGCCCGGCTTCGCTTTTCCTCGGGGGATCGGTTGGAACGGGGAACCAAGAGAAAGGCGGTCTTCCCGAGTGCCACCTGCTGGGGTTTGTCGACGGGGAAGGAACGGCTGGATGCCTGGCCCACCCTTTGGCAGAAACATCCCATGGCTACGACGGGCGCGACCGGGTGGGTTTCTTCCATCACACCGGATGCTGTGCAAACGTTCAATGCCAGGCGAGCGTCGAATTCCGGCACCTGAGTCCGGCCGCCTTCGAGGTTTTCGGAAGAACTGTCCGCGGCATGTCCTGGTATGAATACAGCCGGCACGCGACCTCCGTGCTCGTCTACTACCTGCGGAGCTACGACCACGTGCTGCAGAATCTTGCCGCAAGGGATGTTCTGTCGGCGTGGACGCTCGAAGACCTTGTTGCGTTCACCAATGCCCTCTTTGACGGCTGGCCTCTGCGGGAGCTGGAACGAAAGGCAGAGCCCCCTGACCGCAACGGTAGTGCCTCGATGGATCCCCTGGAGATTCTTTCAGCCGACATACCCCTGGCCGAGCGTATTCTCTACATTGCCCTCGGCAGCCGATTTTCAAGGAACCATTTCACCATTGGGCTAGAGCGGGCCAGAGCGCACATCGAGAAATGCACGGCAGCGGCGGCAGCCAGGATGGAACAATCTCCTATACATTCACACAATTCTGCCGATAGTACCTTGTGAAACAAGCCGCGCGGGAACCGGAATCGGCGCGGGATTGTCCAAACGACACACCAAGGATTGTGCCCATGGCAACGGTACGAAGCAGGGCGTTGAAAGACCGTCGGAGCGACTCGAGAATCATCGCACGTTTGAACTGCCGTTTCGAAATAATGGGTGCCGCCTATGATGCTGTCCTTGTTGATGTATCCCAGAGGGGAGCGTTGATCTCCTCCCGTTTTCTCCCGCCGAATGGCGCTGCCATTTCGATCTGCATCAAGTCACGATACCTGGACAAGGAATTATCCCTGAAGGGCACGGTGCTGCGCGGATCCCAGGTGACGACCGATCACGGGAAGATGGGCCGGTTCGTCGTCCACTTCGCCGGTGCACCTCTGGATCTGCTTCTGCTGATAAGCAAACTGCATACCGCTTGAATCCCCGATCCCGTCACGGATACCGCCGGAAGAAAACCTTCCAAGGATCCGGTCCCTGCCGCGCCTTGAAACGGGAAACGATGCACCACAGGCGCCCGTCCATCACCTGGTTTCCGTTGGAACCATTGCGCCAGGGGGGCTGTCTCCGCGCATGCATCTCCGGTCCGTTTCTCATGGAGACTCCGCTTCAGGCCGATTCCCCAGGGCACCACGCGAGACGCAACCACCCGTTGCGGCATAGTTTCCGCGATGAAGGCAAGCCACGGCCCTTTGGCCTTATTATTTGGGCGCTATCTCTTATTCTTGGTTTACATTGCCATACAAATCCGGTTAAGCTTGACGGCAAGAATCAAACGGCTATGCCGATACGCCATCAGAGTGGAGTCTAGCGCTATGAAAACCATTGCCCGTGCATTGTCTCGTGTCGCCCCTTTTCTTCTCGCATTCTCCTCTGTCGCCCTCGCGGGATCCATACAGGTCCGTTGCCTGGACCCGTCGAATGATCTTCTCAAGGGGGCCAAGATCACAGTCACCTGCCTCACCTGCCCCGTCTCCCCGGGGGACAATCCGGAATCCAAGGACGAAAAGTCCAACGGCAAAGGAATCGCTCTATTTGACAAGCTGGACACCGGCATCTACCGCGTCCACGGACGGAAAAGCGGGTTTGCCCCGGCACTGTACGAGTATGTGGAACTGGCGGACGCCCAGCAAACGGTCACGCTTGAATTTCTCGAGGGGAGAGACCGCAAGCTGTATTTCGAGGACTTTACCCTGGTGGAAAGAATCAAACGGCTGCAGGATGACGGCATGGTGGCCTTTGACGCAGGAAGGATTGCCGATGCCGAGAGAATGCTGAAGGAGGCGATCTCCCTGAATCCGTCCGACCTCAACAGCTATCCCGGCTTGGCGACCGTCTATTTTCATCAGGGCGAGTTCGACGAAGGAGAAACGCTCCTGAAGCGGCTTCACTATCTCGCGTCCCTGCTCGAACGGGTGCCCAACCCCTGGGTTTCTACCGCCGAATACACGGCCAAAAAAGACGAGGCGCAAACCCTTCTGAACAAAATTCCGGTTTTTAAGGCGGAAAACGCCTACAGGGAGAAGAACTACGAGGCAGCTTCCGCCGAATTCCGGGCTGCAATCGAAAACAATCCGAATGATGCCGGGCTTCACGCAAAACTGGCGGCGGCGCTCGCCAACCTGAACAACTACAAGGAATCGCTGTCGGCGATGGACAGGGCGATCGAGCTGGCGCCCGGGAACAAGGAACTCGAAGGCCTGAAACGACAGATCGTGGCCTCCCAAAAGCGTGCGGATCTGGAAAAAGCGCAGGGGGTTCTCAAGGAGGGGGACGCGCTCCTGCAGGCGAGGGAATTCGACGGGGCTCTCGGCAAATTCGAGGAAGCCCTTTCTCTGCTGCCGGAGGAAGCCCAGGGTCCGGTCTGGAACCGGATCGGCCTGATACAATCGAAACTCAACCAACCGGGCGCCGCCGAGGAGGCGTTCAAAAAATCGATCCGGCTGGCGACGGCTGAAAAGCGGGCGGAATACATCCGGCCTCTTTTCGAGCTCTATCTGTATGAACAGAAATATGAAGAGGCCCTCACGCTCCTGGCCGATCCTCAAAAAACGAAATCCGCAGAAGCAGAAAAAATCATGATGATGGCGGCTGAAAAATACTCCGAGACAATTCCCGAGCTCTCCGAATTGGCCCTGGAACGGACGATTCGCATCAATCCAGGCAACCTCGATGCCTGTTTCGAGCTCGGCCGGATGTACTACACCGAAGGCGCGCAACTCGACCTGCGCACTCGGGAACTGCTCACCCGGTACAGGGACAAGGGAGGCGATCCCGAAAAGCTGGAGGAAGTCAACCAAATGCTCGTGGGTATCAATCAGCGCTCACCGGAATGAACCGGCAAAGAATTCCTGCAGCGGAATGTCCCGTTGAGAGCGTCCATCGTTCAGGAGGGGAGGTGTGTGCGGATTCTGCCAGCGAAGCCGATGTTCTGCGATGCCGTTACCGGCATTATTCACACCTGATGGGATAGAATCCCCGGCACGGGCTTCCGGCCCGGGAAATCCTTGAAAGAACGGGCATGGCCAAGGGGGCCGGCCAGCTCGAGGCCAATGGACGACTCGGCCAGCAGACGTCGCACCCTATCCAATCTCGAACCCCCGGGAAGGCTTTGTGCCCCACCGGGTTTTTGTATTCCGGCGTAGCCGGGCAACCCAGCCGCCGTGCCCGTGCGCCCTCACGGCTGCAATTCCCTTTGTGGACGGCCCCGGAATATTTTATAAAGAACCGACGTCCCGGCAATCGTGTTCCTGTTCGAAAGGATTTCCAATGACGCGTCCCTTCAGATCTTTCATGGGGCCGTTTCTCGAGCAAGGAGAACAATGGAATGGAAATAAACACGGAACAACTCTGTCGTGAAAGAGAAAAAAGGTACAGTGACGCTGTCGCGCTCCGAACACCGGACAGGGTGCCGACATCGGTGCATTTGAGCTACCTCCCGGCCCGATTCAAGGGCATAACCTATCGCGACGCCTACTACGATTTCCCCAAATGGAAGGAAGCCTACATACGGACTGCGCTCTATTTTCAGCCGGACAGGTGTGAGTTTTTCCCCAATCAGAGCGGGAAGGTCATGGAAGCGCTGGACCAGAAGAACACCGTATGGCCTGGGCACGGGATCGGAGTCAATACCTCCCATCAGTTCGTCGAGGGCGAGTATATGAAGGCGGAGGAATACGACCATTTCCTCGATGACCAGGCCGATTTCAATTTCCGGATTCTGATCCCTAGAATGTACGGACTTTTCGCCTCTCTGGCACAGCTCCCCCCGCTCGGCTCCATGTACATGTTTCTGCCCCTGGACCTGTTCGGCACGCCGGAATTCAGCGCAATGCTTCAGACGCTGGCATCCATAGGGCGCGAAACAATCGAATGGAACCGCCAGGTGGAGGAATTGTTCGATGCGTTGCGGGCACACGGCTTCCCCGGCCGTGTGGCTATGGCCGGCGGCGGGGTCCCCTACGACATGATATCGGATTTCATGAGGGGGATGCGCGGCGCCATGCTCGACATGTATCGACGTCCGGACAAACTGCTGGCCGCCATCGAGAAAATCTCCGCTCAAACCCTCGCGTCGATCGCCGCCGTGCCGAAGGCGGAAGGTTTCACCACGTCCTTTATCGCACTGCACCGTGGGGCCGACGGATTCATGTCCCTGGAACAATTCGAAACATTCTACTGGCCATACCTGAAAAAGCTGGTATACGCACTCGTCGATGCCGGGTATACGCCGGAAATATTCTTCGAGGGAGACTACACCCAGCGGCTGGAATACCTCAGGGAACTGCCGAAGGGCAGAGTCATAGCCCGGATGGACAGAACCGACATGACTAGGGCAAAGGAGGTTCTGGGCGGCCATATGTGCATTTCGGGCAACGTGCCGGCCTCGCTGCTGCAGACCGGCAGTGTCGAGGACGTCCGGGGATACTGCAAGTGGCTCATCGACACCGTCGGCCGGGATGGAGGGCTGATCGTGGGTCCCCGGTCGGTCGTTGACGAAGTCCGTCCGGAAAACCTTAAAGCGATGATCGATTTCACGCGCGACTACGGGAAATACGCCTAAAACCGCCGGGGGCCCCCTCCCCTCATCCGACGCCTTGGTTCCAGCTTCGTGGGGCTATGGAGGCCGGACGAGGCCCGACGGATGGACCCCGGATGGGCGTCCTCATCCCGATGGGCACAAAGTCGAGGCGCCGGTCTTCCGGAAAGCACAATTGCCGGAATCAGGCGCCAGTGCGATCGGGCGGAGCCCCTACGGGCGTGTGCCGCCGGGATGCCCGTGCCGAACCTATCCGCGGCAGGCCGAACCACGGGCGCCGAAGCATGGGAAGCATGTTTTGCGAAAGACAACCGGAAGGCGATCGACGCCCGTCAAGGCCTTCGGGCCGCGTCATTTTTCGAACACGTCGTCAATGCCGATAATCTTGATGTCCTCTTCCCTGACGGGAATCGGGACGACGGCGATCTGTTTGTCCTCCTCGAGCACCTGGACAGCCTGGGGACCGGAGTACTCGATCGGCGTGGCGATCCCGGATACGAGCTTTTCCCTGAAACCGGCGGCATCCCGGGTGATAGTCACGATCCACAGGTTCCGGATCTGGATACGGCGCCTGACGGCATCCCGGACATCCTCGGGCGTCAGCACGTCCAGTCCCGGGGCCATGGATGCCAGAAATCCCGGGTCCTCCATTCCGTAGAACGCGTCATCGACCCGGTAGGCGAGCCTCCGGTTCAAGGTCCGGCCATAGTTACGGCTATAGTGCCTCAGGAATTCCCGTGTCGACTCGAACCTTTCAGGGGATAGGCCGCCGTCGAGGACCAGGCCCAATTCGCGCATCGCCGCGCGCAGCGCAAACAGCGTGCGGGCGTGCTGCAGGTCGGGATTCTCCCCGGCAACCGGCCGCAGCCAAACCTCGAAAACCTGCGAACGGCGGCCGACGTTAACGGGAGGCACCTGCGCGGAAGACGCCCGGGGGAACGCTTCGATGTAGGTGTAGTCCCCGTAGTTGAGGCCCCGGGCATTGCGGATAACCTGAAACAACCGCCCGTGGGGGTTCCGGTGTTCTCCCGTCGAGGCATTGAAAACCATCATGGCGTAAAAGTCCGCATCGGACCGGAGCAGGTCGATGGGAAAGCCGAAAGAGACAGGGCTGCTGTCGGTGTCCTTCTCCACGAGAAGCACGTGAATTCCCTGCACCGGGACCGGTAGGGGCTTCGGCCCATCCGCGGGCCTCCCCGCGGGCAGAGCGTCGTAATCCTTGCGCATTTTCTCGGGAAACCCCGCCGGAAAAGCCCCGCCGACGGCCACGGTGATGTTGTCCCGGGTGTAGTTCCGGGCGTAGAAAGACTGCACGTCCTCCAGCGTGATGGATTCCACGCTGGAAACGTACCCGTCGACGGGATGCTCGTAGGGCGTCCCGCGGTAGATTTCCCGGTACAGGAGTTCCCTGCACAGTTCTTCGTCGTCGGCGTACCGGCGCGCGTACCGCAACCGGTCCAGCGTCCGGGACCGTACGCGTTCGAAATCGCCCTGGTCGAACGCCGGCGCCAGAATCGTCTCCCTGAAGAGATCATAGTACCTATCCAGGTTATCCTCGTGGATAAACCCGGTGAAATTGGTCATCTCCTTGTCCACGGAGACCGCATAATCGGCCGCCATGGGGTACAGACGGTCGAGGATCTCCTCGTAGGAACGGGATCGGGTTGCACTGCCGCCCAAAAATGCGGCTGTCAGGGATGCCAGGCCCTCCTTGCCGGGAGGATCATCGCTGGACCCGCAGCGGATCCAGACATTGAAGGCCACAAATGGAGAGCCATCCTCCTCCAGGAGGATGGTCCCGGCCCCGGATCCGTGCGGCTTATGGCTGGAGCAGGCCGGCAGAAGGAGGCATGGTATCAACGCGGCCGACAGGATCCTTGCAATCATCGCGCATCCCCTTCCGCCGGCAGAAGGGTCACCGTAGTTTTGCCGCTTTCGACGAGGTACGCCCTCGCCGCCGCGCGCACATCCTCGGGCGTAACGCCTTCAAGCGTCCGGGCGTAATCCTCGAACGCCTCGATCCCTCCGGTGGACACGATGCTTGGCCTCAAGGCAAAGCATACGCCCAGGGCGGTGTCCATGCTCATGAGGAACTCGTATTTCATCGCGCTTGTAACATCGTCGATCATTCCAGCATCGCATAGATCGCTTCTGAACCGAGCTGCCGTGCGGCCGATCAGGGTTTCCACTGCGGAAAGGCGGGAGGAATCGGGGACGACGGCCATGACTTCCAGGAGGCTCGGGTCGCGCCGCAGCCCGAAGTCCACCGTGAGCGACCGAACCGTCTGATCCTTTACGACCAGTTCTTTGTACAGTTCGGAACGGGGACCGAAGGCGGCCCTGCCCAGCACCTCGGCGGCTACCGACATCCTGTCCGCAGCGTTCCAGGCGGGTCCCCGGTAATCCACGCTCAGCATCGGAAGTGCGCGTCCCGGGAAGTGCACGGTCGTCCTGCGGGGGGCGGTCTGCTCCGGCTCCGATTCGATTTCGGGTGCGCAATAGCCCCGTTCCCATGGCGCGTAGTGCCGGCGAATGAGCGCCGCGGCATGATCCGGATCGAAATCTCCCGCCAAGAGCAGCACGCAGTTTTCCGGACGATAATACCTCCGGTAAAAATTCAGGCTGTGCGCGTATCCATCCGGCAGGGCACGGACATCCTGTTCGAAGCCTATGGTGAGGTGTTTGTACGGATGCCGTTCGAAGGCAGTGTCCTGGATGGCCTCGATCAGATGATTGTACGGGTTGCCCCACGTCAGGCTGAACTCGCCTAAAACGGCGCCGGCTTCGGTTCGAAACTGCCGCTCGGTATAGTCCAGGTTCATGAACCGATCGGACTCGAGGTCGATGATCCGTTCGAGCACCTCGCTGGATGCCTCGAGATAGAACTGGGTGTAATCGTCCGTCGTTGCGGCGTTGCTCAGTGCTCCGATCCTGCCGACCTGGTCACCGTAGCTGGGATACCGTTCCGTCCCCCTGAACATCATGTGCTCGAAAAAGTGCGCGTATCCGCTTTTCCCGGGCTCGTACTCGTCCCGGGACCCGCTCCGCACGATGGTGACAAAGGCGATCTGCCCGGGGGAATCCGTCTGTATCAGATAGGCCCGCAGCCCGTTCTCAAGCTGAATGTGCCGGTAGTGGAACGGGAGTATCCCAGCCTCCCGCCCCTGCAGGAGGCCGGCGACCACGGCGAGAGCCGTCAGATAATACACGGTACGGCGTATCCGCATGATAGAGGTTCCCCATAACCTTGCGCCGACAGCCAACGCCTATCGCCGCTGTATACACGTATCGGCCGTTTTTCTTTTCGATGCACTTTTTGAGTTCGATAAGACGCCAACGGCAGGAGGGCAAGGGGGTTTCCGGTCTTGGGCGGATCCTACTTCACGAGGCTCAGGGCTTCGGGGCGCGGCAGGTTCCGCTCATTGTCCCAGTAAGGCGACAGTTTCCGCAGATTCGTAACAATTTGGGGGAACACCTCGAGAACCTTGTCGATCTCCTCATCGGTGTTGTAGCGGCTCAGACTGAAGCGGACGGATCCGTGAACCGCCGTGAAGGGCACTTTCATCGCCCGCAGGACATGGGAAGGTTCGAGGGATCCGGAAGTGCACGCCGAACCGCTCGAAGCGCAGATACCGAACGAACTCAACTGGAACAACATCCCTTCCCCTTCGATGTAATGGAAAGAGATGTTCAGGGTGTTGGGGAGCCTGTTCGCCTCCCTGCCGTTGACTTGGACCGAGGGGATTCGGGCCGCCAGCTCAAGCTCGAGCCGGTCCCTCAGCTTTTGAATACGGGCTTCATCCTGCTCGCGCCGCTGCATTGCCAGCGTCAGCGCGCGGCTGAGGCCCATTATATAGGGGACGTTCTCGGTTCCTCCCCTGCGGCCGTCCTCCTGGTGCCCCCCGACCATGAAAGGCCGGCACCGGGTTCCGCGTCGAATGAACAGGGCGCCGATCCCTTTGGGCGCGTGCAGCTTATGACCTGAAAACGAGAGAAGGTCGACGTAGGGGAGCCCGGTTGTCAGGTCGATCGGGAGCTTCCCGACTGTCTGCGTCGCGTCGGTATGGAAAAGGATGGCCGGATCCGTCTGTTTTGCAATCCGTGATAGCTGCTCGATGGGGAAAAGGACGCCGGTTTCATTGTTGGCGTGCATGATCGAAACCATGAGGGTGTTGTTCGTCAATGCCTTGATGAACTCCCGGACATCGAGGTTCCCCGACCTGTCGACGCCGAGATAGGTAATGGAATACCCGTTGCGTTCAAGCTCCTTGCAGACCTCCAGAACAGCCGGATGCTCGACCGTTGTCGTGATGATGTGCCGCCGGTCGGGATTCGCTTTCGCGGCTCCGATGATGGCGGTATTGTTGCTTTCCGTGGCACATCCGGTGAACAAAATCTCCCTGGGATCGACATGCCCCAGCACATCGGCAATATTGCGTCGGGCGGCGGCGATGGCCGCGCTCGTGTGCTGGGCCGGATCGTACATGGAACTCGGGTTGAAATAATCTTCCGTGAAGTACGGAACCATGGCTTCGTAGACTTCAGGGGCAATCTGCGTCGTGGCGTTGTTGTCAAGGTAGATGATTTTCATGGAATGGCTAGACCTCGATCACCCGGATGCGTTCGTCCACCTGGTCCTTCAGGATTCGTTCCACCGTCATTTTAAGCGTCTGGCTTGCGCCGGCGCAGTTCGAGCAGGCCCCCTTGAGCTGGCAGTAAATGATCGTCCCCTTGATATCGACAAGTTCAATGTCCCCGCCGTCGGCCTTCAAGGAAGGGCGCACATACTCATCGATGACTTTTTCCACCTTCTTGGCGAACTGATACGGAGAAAAATCGGGACTTTCCTTGGTCTCGTACGGTGCAATCTGCACCAGATCCGAATTCGACCCGGCCGCCTTGTCCCCGGCCCATACCTGGTCGAGCAGATCCTGAAGCCCTCCCGGCACATGGTGGCAGGACGTGCAGCCGCCGCCCGCCTTGATGGCATTGGTGATCTGAGGAATGGAGCGCAGGTTCAATTCCCGGATCTTTCGCTTGAGATAGGGTTCGGTGATGGAAAAGCACTTGCAGACGATTCTGCCTTCTTCCGTCTCCTGGTCGTGCAGATTGATGCCGTGGGCTGTGAGGTCCACGCCCCGCCGCTGAGCCCAGTTGAACACCGCCGACTCCAGAGCTTCCGCACCCATGACCGAACAGTGGATCTTCTGCTCCGGCAATCCCTGGAGATAGTCCACAATATCGCTGTTCTGGATCTTCAACGCCGTGATGGGCGTGTATTCCCCCATCTCGATGATGCTGCAAAGAGCCTCGGAGGCGGCAATGGCCGAGGTGCATCCGAAAGTCAGGTATTTCGCCTCGGTAATAATATCCTTGGTGGGATCGACCGGGTGGCGCTTCACCCGGAAGGAGAAACGCATGGCATCCCCGCAGGCTATGGATCCGTGTTCCCCAACCCCGTCGGCATTTTCAATTTCGCCCAGGTGGGTCCCCGGTTTTCCATGAACGGCATCCATGAACAGCTGTTTTGTCTTCTCGCTGTATTCCCAACTCATCTCTGTGCTCCGAAGGTATGTGACCGGATCCGCCGGCCGGGCGTGCTATCAATGACTGCGCAATCTATTAATATAACTCCAGAATAGAGCGGCGCAAAGCGCAGAATCTCCCAAATCGGGAGTTCCCGGTCCCCCGACGCAGGTTTCGGCATGATCGGGAGCGGGATCCGGGTTCCGGAACCAGAAAGCCGTCCCTCTCAACTCCCGGTGGGGCCCGGCAGACTTGAAACGCGGCACCCATCAGCAGGAAATGGATGCAAAAGAAACCTCGGCCGGCCTTGGACACTTTTGTTTTCCCGTTCTCCACCGATATCCTGCCGCTGCGCCAGGCAGGGAATATCCCATGGAAACGGCTTCCGGGCCCCGATGCCGTTTCGTATCGGCACGGCCGGTGGTTATGTTTTAAAAGTTCTGCAAAAACAGAGCGGGTCATGATATTTCCTTTCA
>CAZYXB010000051.1:0-19556 GCA_964651155.1 uncultured Acidobacteriota bacterium
TGCCCGGACAGGGCGGCCCCGGCGCCGGCCGCGGCATGGGCGGCCCAGGTATGGGTGGCCCAGGTATGATGGGTGCCGGCGGCGGCGTCAATGCCGAATATACCGCCAAGAGGGTGGGCGGCGATGCGTCGGCTAAAGGAGTTGCAGGGAAGTGGGTTGCGAAAGACGGCGACAACGAAATAAAACTGGACCTTAAAGTCGAAGGCTCCAAACTGACCGGGACGATCGAAAATACCCAAATGCCCGGAGCAATCGATATTCAGGACGGCAAAATTGAAGGAAACAACATTTCCTTTGGTTATGTGCGCAATGTAAGCGGCCAGGATTTCACCATGTCCTGGACGGGGACGCTTTCCGGCGACGAACTCAAGCTGAAGCGTGATCTTGCAGGCGGCGGCATGGGCGGCGGACGCGGAGTGGCTCCGGCAGGAAACTGAGTCGCGTACAATAAGGTATCAAGGGGCGGCGCGGTTCGTGGCAACGCCGTCCCTTCCTTTTTCAAGCCAGGGCATCCTCAGCCAGACCGGGATACCCGGATTTCAACTTGGAATACCTGGAAATGCAGCCCATCATGAAGGCGAGATACCCCTTACCGCTGAGTACGTTCCAATTCGTATATACTGTGACTTCATTCATTGCTTCCTTCCGACTTTCAGGATCCAAGGAAAGGAGACATCAATCCGGGACCGCACAAGGTCAGCAGGGAAACCTTGTTTGCAACAGGTGAATCGGAGAGCGGACCGGCAAAACGGCTGACCCGCGTTCCGAAGTAGGAGCCAAACGAGACCGGGATGGGATCGAATGGAGACAACCGGATCCATTGCCGTTTAGGGCCCTGGTCGAGCCGCCGTTTCCAGGGAAGATCAGCTTGTTCCGGTCCTGAAACCGGTACCTCGACACAGGACCGTCATCGGTCACAATTGTCATCGATCCCCCGGCCACAATGGCCGGGAATCCGGATGCCCATTCCTGCCCGGACACCATCCGGGCAGGCTTCGCGGAGATCTGTTGCGTAAGGAGTCACGTACACTTGAATCCATGCATCAGAATATTGATGGACATGTCTCCTTGCCGGGAACCTGCCTACCAGGCCGGGTTTTCCGACGAAGCGATCCAATCGGCAACCCCCTCGTTGTAAATAACCCGCTTGCTGAACAGCCACTGCCCGTCGACCTTGACCATTTCGTCTTCGTAATGGCCGTATGAGTCAACGGCGGCTCTTCTTTCGGGATTATTGTTTCCGTAGTGGAACCAGTAGGACCGTCCGACCGCCTTGTCTCCGTCGATTTTCAATACTATGTTGGTAATATTGTGCCGTCCCGTTGCGGGGTATGGGCCCTGCGGGGCGTCGCCGGCCGATTGATCGAATACGGGCCTTGCCTCTTCGAGCTTTGTACGGATTTCTTCGCGGCCCTGGGCCTGATAAGCCACGATATCCAGAATGCCGTCTTCGGTGAAAGTCGAAACATAGGTGTCCATATCGAAGAAATCGAGGGCAAACAGGTACCGGGCCTGAAGATCTTCAATCTGGGCGCGGTCTTCCGCATAGCTGCTTGTGCCCGTGCTCGATGGCGCGCAGGATATGGCCAGCGCCAGCGATAGGACCGCAACAACACCCAAAAGAATTCCCATATTGTGTCGCATTCGGATTCTCCTTGTGTAAAACCAGGATTGGTTGCCTCCGGTCATATTGGATCACGACAATTTTCTATTCCCAGCCGGTTTGAGTCCCGTACGGAAGGACAAGTCCGGTCGCCTCGATGTCGTAAATCTTACCCTTTTTGATTTTAAAAATGTGAATGGCAGGCATATTAAAGTTTCCCTGCCAGGCCGGCATGCTTATCTCTTCTGACTGTACTTTGAGCTTTGTGGTTTTCAGCTTGCTGTCATGATAGAGGTTGGAAAAGCCCACTGCCAGCCCCTTCTGTTCATCGATTACCAGCAGACGGCGATTCCTGATTTCCGAAATGTATGCCCACACACCGGCGGTGATCTGTCCTTCGCACGTATTCGGCACTGCCGAAAGAGCTCTGGCCAGCTTCATCATTTCCGGGTTTACGGACTCGGGTGGAGCGAAGTCCCTCTCGACTTTCGGAGCTTCAGGGGCCTCCCTCTTCCCACCGACCGAAATGCCGCCATTTTCGCGGCGTTGACATTCCAGGGCAAACGGTGCAAGCGTTCCGTCTTCACCTGTCAGGGCATCATAGTAGGAAAGCCCTATATCGAGCATCTGGTCTCTTGGCGTCCTGTCTTCGGGTGACAGGTCTTCTACCAGCCCCGGTCGGGGTTGTATCAGGTTCTCTAAATGTATTTCGTCTTTGGAAACGACATGATGTTCGGCTTCCGCGATTTTCCCGCGCTTCAGAGCCAGTCGAACCCCGAGAAGAATATCCTGGTCATTGTTTTCCTTCATCATAACAAGGGCGGCCGCCTGCTGATTCACGGGATCCGCGGCGTAAATCTGAAATTCGGAAGGTCCTCCGGAAGCCGTTTCCCATAATCCATATCCTACCGGGATTTCAGCCGTGTTTTCCGTGAACTTTACATATTGGCCAAAAGGAACCGCGGAGGGGTCATGCGCGACCAGGGCGGCCAGGTAGTCCTTCATAAGACGTAGCAGGCATTCTCGATCGCAGGTCCCTGATGTATAGGCCAGGGAAGTCAACGGTACTAGAAGAATAACGATCAGGACCATACCCATTCTTTGTATTTTCATTTCACACTCCTCCTGAAAGAACGATCATCGAATGCTCTGGATGCTGTCGGATATCCCCTGTTCGTATGTGCTCCACCCGGAGTTCATCCCGTAGGGGCATCGGTGAAAAATAGCCTCGATCCTGCGGATGTTGCCTTGTTCCACCTTGAACAGCTCTGCCAGCTGCCAGGTCCAGTTAAGGGCATCATGATCGAAAAAGCCAAAAGCAAATGCGATCCCGCGCTCCCGGTCCACCGCCACGAAGCGACGGTCCCGCACCCGCGTTATAAAACCCATGGTTCCCGATTCAAACTGCTCTTTGCATCCCCAGTGCGATGAATACGTGGCGGCGGTTTTCGGATCGGGCCGCGCTTGTCCCTCGGGGACAGGAACGTTTGTGGCGGGCATTCCGTTTTCAACCCGGTGGCAGTCATCGGTAAAGGGGTAATAGCCCGTACCGTGATCGTTCCTCTGCAATCCGGAAAAGTAGTAGTTCGCGGTCTCGATCAGTTCTTCCCTGGAGGCCCGTTGTTGAACCGGGATAGCTTCCCTGAAAATTTCATGAGGCGCCCCCAGTTTCTCGACGCTGGCGCCCGTTGAGATGCTCCCGGTCATTCCCATGGTGTCGCCGTCCGGCCTGATAACGATCTGCTCCGCTTCCGTAATCAATCCGTTTGCTATTTTCAATCGGATGGCGACTGCTACAAGTGCGGCTTCGCCCTGCTTGCTGGCAGCGCCCTCCCGGGCCGTGCCGATATACGCGACCTGTTGCGTCTCAACATCGGGGACATAAAACTTGTAGTTCCCCTTCCCGGACATGCCGAACCACAGGCCTTCGTTTCCCAGCGGCAGCCGTACGCCGTTTTCTGTAAATTTGCAGTCCCTGGAGAAAAGCCCGAGATCGGGATCGTTCTCAAGCATTGCATCCATGTACCGGTCGACGTAATTCTCCAGGCAGGCCCGGTCGCAGGAACTGCCTGCGCTCTGAGCCTGGGCAAGGTATGGAAGCAATATCAGAATGACGATACTTGAGGCAATTCGAATCTGCATGGATACTCCTCCTTTTGAATCCGGACTATATATGTCCCACGATGGATCCCGGTAAACAATTTTCCCTCCGACCATCGTCATTCAGACTTTCGTATTCCCGATTTGATCGGGATCGGCCCTGGGCAGGTCCCGCGAAAGGATAATCCGCTCCGCCTGCTTTCCCGCTTCGATCGGGCCTTCCGTTGTTTCCCTTCCTGCGGCGACGGCGCCTCCCATTGTGCATCCCCGGATGACCTGCTTCAGGGTGAGCCGTTGATCGGGAATCCATCCCCCGGCTGGGGTTTTTTCAGGAGTCTGTCGTGTACGAAGAACCTGCAAGGCCGGCCATGGACTCAGTGAAACGACCGGCCGGTCGCTGCCGAAACATACAACAGCGCCGGCGGCAAGGATGTCGTGCCACGGCCAGGCGTGCCCGGCGCGCACCGGACCCACCCTGCCCGCCCAGTTATTGAGAATATTGTCAGATAGACCGGGTGCTCGTGTTTTCAAATCCGTGTTCAGAGAACATTTCTTCTGCAATCCCAAGCAACTGCCTGCGCCGCTCGTCCGCTTTCAGGCGCTTTTGGACTGCCGGGACATTCCTGCCGGGACCTATTTTTTGAGTTTTCATCGGTTTTTTGGATACATACGTTAGTGCACGCTTACTTTATGGATCACCGTAGATGCGTGTCAAGCATATTCCATTCTGTGTCGCCTGCGACAGAACGATAGTAAATTCAGATATTCTGAAGATTCGTTTGAGAACAGTGGTGATGAGGCAAGACTTGTCATAATATAGCGCAGTATGTGTTTCGCGACAGCCATCATGAGGCGGCGGCACGCCCCATCCGCGCCCCAGCAGTACATCCCGGTTCCGCTCGACATCGAGTTCTTGCCGTTCTTGCGCGGCATCTCGAGGGGTGAGGTCCTGAATACCCGAAGGCTGGCGTCCTTGAGAATAGCCTCATGCGTGAAGGCGTGCCGGAACGAGGTGCCGGTTTCTTCCGGGATCTGGGGGTTCGAGTCGAATGGATAGATGTCCGTCAGGGTTGTTTCCCTGCATTGGGGGGGATATACGATCCTGGAGAAAAACGAGAAGCGATCACTCAGACATTCTATCGGGATGTTTTGGGCCGCCTGGTTCAAGAAAGCGGTGCCGAATATCTGCTTCAGGGTACGATACGGACCGATGTCGACGAAACGGGAGCACCCATGGAATTGACTGAAGAAGCTATAGAACTTGATCTTTCCCCAAGGCGGTTCCATCCGGATTTTGAACCGGTTGGATACTAGACTCCTGGGCATATCGGCGAGTTGTATGCATTTTGTTGTATCATGGAATCCGCACCTCCGTAAGACTGTCCATAATGCAAAAATATTTACGTTACCGGAATGGGGGCCTGAAAATGCGAAAGGCGGGGAAAAGATCATCCTGTTTTGTAATTCTTTCCGTTTTTTTTGCGATTTCTGCATTCGCACAGGACGACTCCGCTGCCGGAACCGGTAATGCGTGGAATTCCAAAGTTACAAGTCCGCCGGTAGGCACGACGGCCGGGCAAAGCAGGCGCACCGGGAACGATCCGGTTGACGACCGCGTGGAACTGCGCGAGTATCTGTTCCGCGACACAGGCGAGCTGCTTCCCTATGCCGTCTTTGTATCCTCGAAGGTAACCGAAGACAGGAAAGCGCCGCTGGTGCTTGCGCTGCATGGATTCAGCGGCAACCACGGCACCTTCATGCGCACTCAGTGTGTGGACGCAGCGGAGAACAACGGCTACATCCTGGTAGGCGCGATGGGCTACAGTCCCAGCGGTTCGTTCGGGATGCCGATGCGCGGATTCGGCGCGCCGAAAGCGCCCGATGGACCGAAGCCGCCGGCAAAGCCGGCGCCGGATGCGGCTCGAAAAAGCCAACCCGGACGCGGCATGTTCCCGGGAACGAGGGGAGGGCCAGGCGGAACAAAAGAAACCGACCAGGCCAAGGTAGTCGAGCTCAGCGAGAAGGACGCGATGAACGTTCTTAAAATGGCGCGAGAGGAATTCAACATCGATGAGAATCGCATCTACCTGATGGGGCATTCCCTGGGCGGGGGCGGCGCACTGCATATGGGAGACAAGTACGCCTCCATCTGGGCCGGTGTTGCCGGAGTTGCCCCGGCTGCCTTCGGTTTCCAGTGGAGCAAGGACCAGAAGCTCAAGAGCGTACCTCTTTTGATCATCGTGGGAGAAGACGATACGCTGGTTACAGGTTCGCAGCAGCTGGCCGAGCAGCTCCAGGACCTGAATTTCCATGTGGAGTACAAGTCCCTGCCGGGACTGGATCACGGTGAAATCATCGGGGGCAGCATGCCGGATGTTTTCAGGTTTTTCAACGAACATACAAAGGCGGGATCGAAACAGAAAAGAAATTGAGCGGCGCATATCCTCCATGCAGTGAGCGAATGAGCATCTGGGCCCTCAATGAATAAGGAAGCAGAAACAGGAAGTTGGGGCAGAACGTGCAGGATATGTCTACAGACGATACAATCCATCGAACAATCATGCATTCAAAATGGCGCAGATATTCCCGCTTTCAAAGCATACGACAGTGAGCCGGGAGAATCCGCAGTGTTTTGTTTCAATGCCGGAGGCAGAATATGCAAGGCGATGAGAATCAAGTAAGCAGAAGAAAATTCCTGAAAAATGCGGCTGTTGCGACACCCGCCATAGCTGCGGTTAACGTATTCGCCGCCCAAACAGGTTCCGCCCAGGAGCCCGGCTGGGATAAGGAAGCGGACGTCGTCATTATCGGAACGGGCTTCGCGGGCCTGTCCGCCGCCATAACGGCAAAAGACGCCGGCGCAAAAGTACTGATCCTGGAAAAGATGACCCAGGAGCACGAAGGCGGGAACAGCAGGGTGTCCGGGAATATGTGGTGGACGCCCACAAACCTGCCGGAGGGCCTCGAATACATGGAAGCGCTCTGCGCAGGCCTCACAGACAAGGAATGTCTTCAGGCCCTGGCAGAGGAAATGTTGAAGTTGAACGGCTGGCTTGAAACTCTGGGCGTTTCGCCAAGTCCTCTCGGCATATTCCAGCCCGAACATCCCGAACTCCCCGGCTCCGGCAGTGTGCGCACATGGAGCAATGGAGGAGGCGCAGGCGGCGGCAGGCTCTGGATACCGGTCCGGGAAGAGGTCGAAAAAAGAGGCATTGAAGTGCTTTATGAAACACCGGCCAATGACCTGGTCCTGTCTGCAAAGCGCGAAGTCCTTGGAGTCAGGGCGACCAGCAACGGGAAGCAGATATCCATAAAAGCCGCCAAAGGCGTCGTCCTGGCCTGCGGCGGCTTCGAGTTCAATTTCGAGATGCAGAAACAGTTTCTGCCGGGCTGGCCCACCTATGGCAGGGGAACTCCGGGCAACACGGGAGATGGCATCAAAATGGCGCAGAAGGCCGGCGCCGCGCTCTGGCATATGAACAACTCTTTGGCCGGAGTCGGCTGCATAATTGTGCCCGAATACGATCCCGTTCTGATACCGGTAAGTTTCCCCAGAAATTCCTATATCCTGGTGGACAAAACCGGGAAACGCTTTATGAATGAAATGAGGGAAAACCGCCACGGATTCGGCCACAAGGAAAATCTTCTGTATTTCGACGGCGTGCTCGGCGAATTCACACGCATTCCCTGCTATGGGATATTCGACGAAACCGCACGGGCCGGCGGATCCGTAGCCGGCGGAATGCCGATGAAATTCGGATGGTTCGGATGGTTCGGCAATTACCAGGGAAGCAGGGACAACAGCAAGGAGATCGAAAAAGGGTGGATCGTTAAGGGAGAAACCCTGGCCGATCTGGCGAACAAGCTTGAAATCGAACCGGCTGAACTGGAGGCTTCGATAGCAAGATGGAACGAGAATTGCGCGAACGGCAATGATCAGGATTTCGGAAGGCCGAGCAGAAGCATGACCCCGATCGAAAAGCCGCCTTACTATTGCGTTAAGGTATACCCGGCAACGTACAACACCCAGGGCGGCCCGAAAAGGAACGCCAAATGCCAGGTTGTGGACCCGTTCGACCAGCCTATCCCGGGGCTGTACAGCGCCGGAGAGTTGGGCTCGTTCTGGGGCTGGATGTACAATGGCGGCGGCAATAATGCAGAGGCTCTGTGCACCGGCCGTATCGCCGCAGCGAATATAATGAAACAATCAAGATAGCCTTCCCGCATTCCGGATGTTGAGGGCGGACCCCAGCAGTCCGCCCCGATCCGGAGGGCGTGGGAATCGAGAGAACACAGGCTGATTGCGGCAATTCCAGAGGAAAGCGCCGCAGAGGAGCCTCCCCAAAATTCCACGTCTCTCATCGTGCCCGGCAATCCGCCGGTAAACGGGATTGTGCGCACAATCAATACATTCCGCTAAATCCTTCACATAACTTCAGTAAAATCCCCACAGCCGCAGGCAAATACAGAATAGTGTACCGATACCCTATCGGAAACCAGATTGCCTAGTTGCCGGAGAACTCCTGAAAAAGGGCGTTGGTTTGTCCTATCGGCACCGCGGCGCGGTCATTCATTTCGATGACATTTATAAGCGCGGCCTTGAGCCGGCGGAGGCGGAAGCTGGAATCGAATGAATTCGGGGAGATCAGAAGCGGACGGGCGGAGTGATTCATTGGGCGAAGGTTGCCCGTCATCTCCTTTGCGACTTTGTGATCGGGGACACGACCACGGCCAATCCGAATGTATTGTACGAACTGGCGTTCGCCGTCGCGCCGAGCCTCGCACAACGATTCCGATCTATTAGGGCTCGGGTCCGATTCCGTTCATCGCAAAGACGGCTTGCAAGAAATAATTTCAGGCAGTTTTAAAAGCCTCTCATCACGAGTGTAGAGCTCGGCGGACAAGGTCAACGCTGTTGCGGCAATCACCGCGTCCGGGAGCTTTATCGAATGCGCTCGACGCAGGCAATCGCCTTTTCTTTGATGTCGCCTGTCAACCCGACAATGGCAAGATCGCTGAGGCAACTGCGAACCGCGGCTTCTTCACCTGCCTTAAGAATCGGATAGGAGAGCAATTCCATTTCAGTAATGACAGACACACAGTATTCGCCCTCGGGAAGATGCTCCGCCAATCGACCTCCCAAAAGCTACAGGACGACATTGGTATCAAGAACGTACTTCACTCCCACTCTCCGCGAATTATATTCTGAAATGCCATTGGGTCCTCTGTCAGCGAGAGAACTCCTTCATGATTGGAGAGGTCGGTGCACATCGCTTCGGAGGAGGTCAAGTTCAGGCGTCTTTCGATCTCCAACCAGTCCGGATAGGCAATCTGAACTGCAATCGGACGCATGGACTCGTCAGTAACTATTTTTTTGGATACATTCATTTTCGCCTCCTGTCAACAATCTCAGCCTAACACAAACCTTTGAATGTTTGCCTCCTCAGCAGAATCTGTGGGCAAATGGGGCCATAATTCCTCTGCAAACAACTGATGCATCATGTCTTAGCGTCGCTTGAGGACCCAATATTTCCAAGGTTCAGAATTCAAGAGATGGAATCATGGTAGAGCCTGTGGGAATGTGGGAAAGTCCCGACGCTTTTTGGCAAGACTTTCCCACGCAGCTTGTGGGAATCCGCGCTTGTTACGGATTTCCACAGATGCGGCATTTCCATCAGGACGGCCATTTTATGGGTCGTTTCACCCACAGATTCCGCTGAAGACCCGAATGTTTCACTTGTTGCCCTCCAGGATGGTTTTGTTCAGCCTTCAAATTCAATGTAATGAAATCCCGACTGTCCCGTTAAATGTTGAATGAATTCAACTGGTTATCGGAACTGCTCTTTGAAAAGTTGTACAAATCATCCGCAAACAGGCTTTTTACTGGGATTTTCTCGAAAAGCACGACCCCCAACGGCAGGGGAACTCCGGGCAACACGGGAGATGGCTTCAAAATGGCGCAGAAGGCCGGCGCCGCGCTCTGGCATAGGAGCAACTCTTTGGCCGGAGTCGGCTGCATAATTGTGCCCGAATACGATCCCGTTCTGATACCGGTAAGTTTCCCCAGAAATTCCTATATCCTGGTGGACAAAACCGGGAAACGCTTTATGAATGAAATGAGGGAAAACCGCCACGGATTCGGCCACAAGGAAAATCTTCTGTATTTCGACGGCGTGCTCGGCGAATTCACACGCATTCCCTGCTATGGGATATTCGACGAAACCGCACGGACCAGCGGATCCGTAGCCGGCGGAGGCAAATTATCCGATCTCGGGAAAATACGATTCATTCTTACTGAAAGCAGTTTGATTGGGAGGGGCGGCTCACGCCGCCTCACCAAAAATCGAATGGTTTGCATATTGTGAGAATGTACCGGAATGTTCCAGATATTCAGGAAATCCAAGTCCGTTTATTGGGGGGATTACCAACGTTCGCTTTTCGGCGATCACCATTCTCCTGATTCAAGGCCCGGTTCGGCCTTACGGGGGCGCTCCGGCTCACAGGCCTGACTCATCCCCCGTACGAGGTCATTTCTGCCTCATCCGGTCCATCCGGCCTGTGGTTTGTCTACTCCAGATATTTCCTTCTGGAGATTACCGCCGCTTGCGCGAATTACAGACATACCATCTCCTTGAATCCTGGTTGAGGCAAGGGTATCCCCGAAATCTTTATCCGCGTCTGGATTCTGCTGTACAATCAGACGCGAGGCTAATCCAATGCTAGCGGTTACAGGAGCTACGGGACAAGTCGGGGGCAGAATTGCGGCCCGGATCGCAGGGCTTGGATTTGCGCAGCGACTCGTCGTGCGCGATCCTGCCCGGGCCCCGCACTTGCCGGGGGCTGAAATCGCGGTAGCTTCTTCGTATGACGATGCGCCGGCGATGCGCCAGGCCCTTTTCGGCATCCGAACCCTCTTCCTCGTTTCCGCTCGAGATCGGTTCGGGGTCGCGCATATCAGTGCCAAAAACGGCGTACCTCCGCCTAGCTACGACAGGCTGCAGCAACATCGGGCCGCCGTGGATGCAGCAAGAGACGCCGGCGTGCAACACATTGTCTACCTTTCTATTGTTAACGCCGCGCCGGATGCCACATTCATACTCGCTCACGATCATTTTCATACCGAGGAGTACATTCGGGCCTCGGGCGTGCAATTTACATTCCTGAGAGCAAGTCTATACACAGACAATGTGCCGCTGTATGTCTCTGCCGATGACGTCGTTCGGGCACCAGCCGGCCGTGGACGCGCGGCCTGGGTTACGCGAGATGACATCGCCGACGTGGCGGCGGCAGTTGTCACGTCTGCCGGTCATGAGGGGCGCAGCTACGATGTGACAGGTCCGGAAGCTCTTACGCTTGCTGAAACCGCTGAACGGCTTTCAGCGGCCGTCGGACGAAGGATCACGTATCAGGCTCAGACTCCTCAGGAGGCCAGGGCTACGCGCCTGACAAGCCGATTGGATACATTTGAAGCAGAACGCAAATTCCTGACCGGCCGCGGCCTGGATGAATACGAGGTGGAAGTTTTTGTCACTCACTTTCTGCAAATTGCGGCGGGGGACCTGGCCCGTGTCAGCGATGCGGTCCCCAGACTGACGGGGCACCCGGCTCAATCGCTGGCGGAATACCTTCAGCGTATGCGGCAAGTGAGGCACATACCCCATCGATAGCCAATCACGAACGATCGCACAACACGGTCAACTACTGACTGAGTTTCCGGATTTTCAGTTTCCCGGCAATAAAGAAGGGATCTCACCGATCTTCATCGACGGCAGACGTGAAAGCGCCTCCGTCAGATAATCTTGCGAACAGCGACGCACTAAATAATGCGGGATAGACGAAACTTGCAGATCTGGTACGGGAAGCATTTTAGTAATCCCCAGGCCGTGATTCTTGCATGCCATGGCGCAAAGCAACGACCAGTCTTTACACCTACAAAATACGCAAAAACCCCAGTGTATTGGGCCGGTTTATCCTATAATAAAATCCTTGGTCGGATGAATTTGCATGACTCTGACAAGGCCGATTAAGATACCCAGCACCAACAGTCATATAATTTTGGCCGAGCAAGTGCAATCGGCCGAAACGGCGGTTCGCGTAAAACCCTTATCCGGTTTGTATCCAGACAGGCAGCGGGTTCCAAGCGATGAACGACACCGTTGAGTTATTCCGCAACGACCTATTTAACCGTATGCTCGCCCGATATCATCTTCGCTACGACACTTTCCGCGGTGTCGTCCTGCGAATGCTTGGTGCTGCGCTCTTAATTATGGCTTCCCCAGGTTTTGCTCGCCTGGATGGGAGGCTTTCTTTTCAGAGTCGAGCCAAAAGAGTCATTCATGCTCGACTATGCCGTTTATTCGCAGTTTTTAATCACGGTTCCTCTTCTGCTTTTGGCGGAATACCTGCTCGATCCGGGGATTCGGTTGGCGGCTTCCGGTTTCGTCCGCAGCGGGATGCTGATGAAAACCGACCGGGAGAAGCTGTCATCGATTGTCTCATCAGCGAGTGTGTCGGCGCAAAGCCCCATTGCCCTGGCAGTGGTAATTATCGCGGCTGTAGCCTTTTCTGTTCTGTACATACTGACTCAGGCTTCTGACGGAGTTTCCTCGTGGCATGCATTTGTTGTCAACGGTCATGAGCGAATGACGCTTTCCGGTACATGGAACGGCTTTGTCGCCGTGCCGACGATGTTATTTGTGATATTCAGGTGGGCATGGAAGCTCTGTGTTTGGATTCTCTTCCTGCGCCGCACTTCGAAGCTCCCGCTCAGGTTGTCCGCGGCGCATCCTGACCAGGCGGGCGGGCTGGGTTTTATCGGCGGGATGCAGGCCAAGTTCGGCATTCTGATATTCGCCATCGGATGCGTTGTTGCCGCAACGATTGGGGACAAAATCATCATCGAGGAAGCGCCAGTGACGGCAACCTTTGTATGGCTGCCCGTTGTCGCTTTTGCTCTGCTGGCTCCGCTGGCGTTTCTCAGCCCGTTACTCTTTTTCTCCGCTCAACTGATAGCTCTCAAACGTGTCGACCTCCATCGCTTTGCCTCTTTGGAGATGCGGGCGCTCCATGCGTTTGAAGACAAATGGCTTTCTGATGGTTCACACCCCATCGAGCAGATCAACGATGACGCCGGGGGAATCGTGGACCTGAACACTATCTACAATACGGCGGCAGCGTTGCGGATGCTTCCTTTTGACTTTAAGTCGCTGAGTAATTTGATGATATCCTCGGTCTCGCCTTTCCTTCCGCTGCTCATCCGGCTGTTACCGGAGAAGAATCCGATTCGACAGTTGCTTATGAGCTTATTTTGAGGCGGAGATGCCAACCATAGTCTTTGGCCTGTTCACTGTTGTTTGTGCAAGCCTGCTGGCATTGCTTGAGATACAAATCGAGGGCCGGGATGGCTGGGCGGCCAAACTCCCGACATGGCGAATCGATACCCGGCTGACGCGCATGTTTATGTCCGGGAAACCGCTCACTGGATATCACGTATGTCTCTTTGCCTTTGTTGCCGTAATTAGCCACGCACCCATTGGAGTAGCACTTGCGGAGTGGTCCTGGAGATTGGAAGCAAGGATCGCGGCTTTTGTAATCTTTCTGTGGATCATGGAAGATTTTCTCTGGTTTGTTTTCAATCCGGACTATGGAATTCGCCGGTTCCGCAAAGAACACATATGGTGGCACGCACCCGCATGGTGGTGGATCGCCCCAAAGGATTATTGGGTATTTGCGCCCATTGGCATTGCGCTCTATGCTTTCAGTCGTACAGGTCTCTAGACTTCCAGTTATTGATTGAGATAGGGATCGGCTTCCTCAGGTAGAGTCGACGACTGGCGCAGTAGTCGTAAGCCTTGGGGAGTAGCAGTTTGCCGGTGGCTTTCGCCCATCGCCGGTGCCTCAATCCGGAGGGATGGGATTTTTTTAAACGACAAAACAAGCTCGCTTTTATTAAATTGACACTTTAATTTATCATGATATTTTAAGATACATGTTTAAGCGTCAATTACAGCTTCCCCGCCCCGGATCCGAGACCTTTTTCCTGTGGGGCCCCAGACAGACGGGAAAAACAACACTCCTGCGTGCGGCCTACCCGGATGCCCTTTGGATTGATCTCCTCAAGGCTGAGGAATACCGCCGATATCTGCAGAACCCCGAATTGTTGCGCGGCGAACTTACAGAACGAAAATCCATCCGCCAGGTAGTCATCGATGAGGTGCAAAAAGTGCCCGGCCTCCTGGACGAAGCACATTGGCTGCACGAAAATCGCGGAGTGCATTTTGCTCTTTGCGGCTCCAGCGCACGTAAGGTCAAGCGCGGCCATGCCAATCTCCTAGGCGGACGGGCTATACGCTATGAGCTTCATGGATTGACGGCGCAGGAGATCGGAAAAGGTTTCGACCTCACTCGTGCACTGAATCACGGATATCTTCCAAGAATGTATCAGACGGACAGTCCAATTCGTTTTTTAAACTCTTACGTCGCAGACTATCTCAAAGAAGAAGTGGCCGCGGAAGGGCTCGTGCGCAACCTGCCGGTATTTTCCGGCTTTCTGAATGCGGCCGCACTGTCCGATACCGAGCTAGTAAATTTCTCGACAATTTCCCGAGATTGCGGAGTATCAAGTCCTACCATACGGCAATATTTTCAGATCCTCGTGGACACACTTCTCGGCCGATGGCTCCCAGCCTACACAAAGCGTCCCAAACGCAGGATCATCGCCGCACCTAAGTTTTTCTTTGCGGATGTAGGGGTTGTTAATTTTCTAGCGCGAAGAGGAACGATACAGCAGGGCTCTGAACTTTACGGCAAAGCTTTCGAAAATTGGGTTTTTCACGAGCTGTGTGCATCCAATTCTTACAGGGAAGGCTTCGCCCAAATCAGCTATTGGCGGCTGGCAAGCGGAATAGAGGTCGACTTTATCATCAACGACATGCAGTTGGCGCTAGAAGCAAAAGCTACGCCCCGGGTGACCTCGGACCATCTCAAGGGCCTTCGGACCCTGATCGAAGATCATCCTCGAATCAAACTCCGCACAGTCGTATGCCTCGAAGACAAGGTTCGCCGAACTGAGGACGGAATCCTGATTCTTCCCGCAAGGGAATTATGCGACCGGCTTGTTTCTGGAGATCTATTCTGATTCGGCAGTGACCTGCGAACGGAGAACAAACGGCAAGCAGCCCGGATTCAGTTACGGTATTCTGGAAGCCGTTTCCATAATCATCGACAAACCCGGATAAGCCGACTCTTCATTACTATTGATATCAGGTTTTGGGCCCCCGCTATCGGAGATGCAGCGGTGTTTCCTGACTTTCTAGTAGGCTAAAGGAAAAGCCGTAAGCCCTTATTTTACAATACGGGTATTGTGAAATTGGGTGCCCCACGGGCTAAATGCTGTCCTGAATACTCAAAATGGATAACGCTCAGGCAGACTTGAAAGAATATGTGAATAATGTGTTGGAGCTGTATGGCAACACACCCGGGACCACCAGGCGCATCCGCTCCTCAGACCGGCAGATCGGCCCTATGTCGAAAAACGGCATTCTCTGCTGAAAAGCGAATTGGAAGTGGCCCCCTTCTATCTAAAAAAGCCCCCGTCGCGCAGCCGGTCTTTTACATGCCGCGTTTCTGGCGATTATGGTTGATGCGTTGATCGAGCGGGAGCTTCGCAAATCGATGGCTGCAGAAGCCGTGGAATCCCTGCCTGTATTGCCGGAAGGAAGACAGTCGTAAACTCCTACAACAGCCCGCCTTCTGGGAATGTTCAGTGGAGTTGCATGGTATGAGTTTGAACGAAATGAAGAAACGGTGACGTTCCCTGTGAAAGTAACGCCGTTGCAGGCAAGATTACTTAAATTATTGGAGATAGATCCAGCCTGCCTATGCTTGAATTTGGCTATGCAATTTATCCCGAAATTCTAAATTGTACTCATCCGAAACTGCGGAATGAAGGTTACATCATTTTGTTACTTCTCTTTTTTTGGGCGACTCGTCACCAAACAAATACGAATTTTTGTACCCTCCAAAATCGACCACGATCTTTTGGAATACAGTTCCTGGATCCAACGGAGTGAGCATCAATACCTGCATGCCGTCGGCCGAAGCGGGTACGTTTAATTTCACTTTTTTCTCAACTACCCTGCGGGCAACGGTTGGAAAGAAAACGGAGTAGATGTTCTGCGGCTTTTCGTTCAGGTCGGAATTGAAATTGACAACCTGTTCATCGCCCCGGGTGAAACCTACTTTGTATTTGTGCCCTTCCAAATTGATAAAAGCTAATGTGGATTTTACCACTACATGAATGGTAACCGTTTTTACATCGGCAGGGATTTTCATTTTGTATGAAATTGAAGCCCCATCAACCGGCTTAGAATAAGGCATTACGGCCATCCCGCTTTGGGTGCGCCCCATGTATGGAATCACAGTCCATTTGGCGTTGGCTGCGTCTTTCAGCGTGTTATAATGCTCAGCTTCTATCGAAACATAGCCATTACTTGGTTCAAACACATAGTTGCCCACTGCAGTTTCTGTCGATTCAATCCTTTTGATTTCGGGCAATTTATCGGCGCTGAAATTATCGTTCCACGATGTGTAGCCAATTTTCTTTTGGGTCATCATGCCATTCCATTTTCCGTTGGCCATCACCTTGTTGTAATCGTTGCTCAGTTCGGCATCGCGTTTGAAGGTACGTTCCACATTGTCGGCCCAGAAGTTGGCTTTTGGGTTGTTCTCGGCAAACAGCTTGTGGTTCATGGCCTGCGAATAGTACATTTCGTAAACATTGGCCATGGCTTGTACAGGGAACAAAATCAACTGTTTGTAAGCATCTCTGTATTCGGGTTTCAGGCTAAGGTATTGGCGCAAAGCTTCGGCTTCTAGCTTCAGGTATTCGTCGGAAACCTTTTTCCACTCGCCAGTTTCGAGGTTATAGGTGTTGCGGTCGAGCATTTCGGCGGTCACTCGGCCATTGTATTTGCTGTAAAGATTCAGGATACGCATGGCTTCTTCGGCCTGATCGTCGCCAAACTGTTGTGCACAAAACGCACGAGGGTGATCTAAAAGGTTATCTGCATTGTAGCGCGTTGGGTTCCATGCCATATCTAAGAATAGCGTAATTGGGTATTCCATCGGTTTGATGTCGCCCACGTTGAGCACCCAAAGCTTGTCCACACCATAATCGTAGGTGAGCTGCAATTGTTCCCACATATTCTGAATGGGCGTTACGTTGAGCCACTTTGAGTTACGTGGTGCACCCACATAATCGACATGGTAATACATACCCCAGCCACCCGGATGTTGGCGTTCTTTTTCGTTGGGTAAACGGCGCACATTTCCCCAGTTATCGTCGCACAAAAGGATGATCACATCGTCGGGCACACGCATCCCGGCATCGTAATAGTCGAGTACTTCTTTGTACAGTGCCCACACTTGCGGTGTTTCTTTGGCCGGACGTTTGGTTACTTGCTCTATTATTTTGCGTTGATTTTCTACCACGCGCTTAAGCAATTGCACATCGGTTTCTTTCGACATGGCCGCATCGCCATCGCCACGCATGGCAATGGTTACAATATCTTCGGTACCTTGCATGCGTTCAATTCCTTCGCGGAAAAACTGGTCGATCGCCTTTTGGTTGGTGGCATAGTTCCATGCTCCACTTTCCTTACCTTTTCTAACCCATTCCTGATGGTTACGCGCCATAGGCTCGTGGTGAGAAGTACCTATCACAATGCCCATTTCGTCGGCCACTTTGCTGTTCATTGGGTCATCGGCATAGAAAGCCCAACCCCACATGGCTGGCCATAAATAGTTACCTTTTAAGCGAAGGATCAATTCGAAAACCCGTGAATAAAACTTATGGTTGCCATAGTCAGTTCCATAGGTGTTTTTCACCCAACTTGTCAAACATGGCGCTTCGTCGTTGATGAAAATCCCACGGTACTTTACAGCGGGTTGGCCCGAAGAGTAGCGGCCAGCTAAAACATAAGCAGAAGGGCGTTGCTTTGCAGGCACATCGGCCCACCAATACCAGGGCGAAACGCCCAATTGTTGAGACAATTCGTAAATTCCGAAAATTGTACCGCGTTTGTCACTACCCACAATGGCCAAACATTTCTTTGTGCCGGGCTGAGGATTATCAATGGTGGTAATCACAAAGGTTTCCCATTTACCTTTTACATCGGCAACATCGAGCTTTTTTGAGGCTACCAGTTGGTCAATCAACTTGCTTTTACCCAGTGTTCCAACAACAATTTCGTAATCAGATAAATCACCGGATGCGAGCATTTTGGGCTTTACTCCGGTAACACTGCTAATGTCGGTTTGAAGATTGCCAATAGCACGGATAACACCTTTCCAATCGGATTCGTCGTAGCGAATGTTAGCAGCAGATTTGTCGTTGGAAACTACCGGAAAATCGGTTTCTTTTTCGGCAGTGTTCGAAATAAAATTCGGAACAAGACCGCTGGTTTGTTGCGCATTCACCGCAACATTTGCTAGAAGAAACAAACTCAGGAAGAAACCCATACGCAAAAGATTCGGTTTTCCTTGCATTTCTTTTTTGGCTGTTTGGCCACCGGTTATTCCTGAACGGAGGAAATATTTGCCAGTCATATCTTTTGCTTCCTCATGAAATTCTGTGGGTATATTCCGGCTCAGGTAGTTCGCCAAGTGTATGATAGAGCATAACTTCCGTGACCCTGAATGTACGGAATCCATAGGATTTTCTGGTATTCAGTTTGAGTTTATTATTCAAGCCTTCAATAACGCCGCTGGAAATGGACTTTTTAGCCCGAAACCAGTTGAGTAACAGCTCTCGATGAGAACGAAGCATTCGAGCGACCTTCTTCATCGGTTCGATACGGGATCGCATAGTCCGTTTACACCAACGGTCCATGAACTGACCCGCCCAGTACGGAGATTTGTATTCCCAGAAGAACTGGAAGTCTTCCTTTAATAGATAACTCCGGACGACTTTGAGATTGTATCGCAATAGGTCGGACAACTTGACATCCTGTTTATCCGTAAGATTCTCCGGACGTTTCAGTAAGCACCATCGAGAATTCGTCGGCACTGGCTCCAATCCCTTGGTTTTGAGTTCCCGCGTTTCCTGAGCATGCGTAATCCGCTGAAGTTGTCCACCTATTCCGCTCGAAGGTGTCCACTCATTCCGGGGGATGTTGTCCACCCTCGGAGCGAAGCGACGCTAGCTGTTAAAATCTTGACCTAACTGGGCAACATCAATCAAGAAAAATGAATCTTAGGGCCCGCGCAAAAATAAATGTACACAATCAGCTATGAGCGAGATGCCTTCGCATAGTCATTAGGAGCAATAGTGTAGTTCCATTTTGGCAAAATGTCATGTGGAAGCAGGCGAAGCTGGCGACGCTCTTCCTTTGTGGGTGAGATGCCAGTGTCATAGGCAGTATGATCAAAATAAGCAGTTACACGCAAGCCGGTTTGCGTGTTCGTGGTACGGATGAACTTAAGTATTTTCTCATAACTGGTCAAAGGCTCCCCAGCCCAGTTCTTTGATATTTCCGAAAACAGCCGATGTTCAATGGGATTCCACTTCGAAGTTCCAGTGGGATAGTGCGCAATGGTTACCTTGAGGCCAAAACGATTGCAGAGCTGCCTTTGGATTTCGGTTTTCCAGGCATACGTCCGGCACGAATTGCTCCCACCGGGATCAGCCAATATCAAGAGGCGGCTTGTCTTGGGATAGCGATGCAAGCCTTCTCGAGACCACCAAGTTGCAATGGAACGGACTGCAAAGCGGGAGGTATCGTGGGAGGTTCCAACAAAAATTGAACCACGGTTGGCGAGAAGGTCATAGATTCCGTAAGGAATAGCGACGCCG
>CAZYXB010000052.1:0-19529 GCA_964651155.1 uncultured Acidobacteriota bacterium
AAAACACAATGGGAAATATCCTGATCCGAAATTGCAGAACTTGACACACACAACTTTTCTTTTCCGTTCCCCGTATACCCGCGCCAGATGAATCGCGCTCTTTCCCTTGATACAACCAATCCCCTGCGAAACAGCGTATTTGGGCGGAATCGATATCAACATATGGACATGGTCTGGCAGAAGATGCCCTTCCTCGATTCGACTCTCCTTCCGCTCGGCCAAACTACGGAACACCTCGCCCAAATGTCGCCGCAACTCAACATACAGCGCCTTCCTTCGGTATTTGGGTATGAACACTACATGATACTTGCACTCCCATCTTGCATGACTTAGGCTTTCTGCATCGTCCATCGTGGAATTCCCTTTCGTGTGCTTGGCGGCTCACGATGGGGAGTTTCCGATGGACTCCAGTATCTGTCAAACTTTTGCTGCCTCCCCGGCAGAGCCGGGGGACCTCCCTTTGTGGGTTAGGATTGGGGACCGGAGTGGAAGCGAGGGAACCCGGCCGAATCGGAGGCGCCCAATCACTATCCGACAGCCTTGTGCGGGCGGGCTCAATCTGTTTCCCCTTGAACGAACTATCAATTGAAATGAAAGGAAACCGACGTGGCCCACCGATCCGAATATAGCGCAGAAGACACCGCAGTGCAACTGCCAGGGTTGCCCGCACAGCCGTTTCCTCCGGTGACTTCAATGGAGGTACTTTTGTCGTTGATATCCCCCAGGTTAGGCATATCGCTGGTATAAATCCTGCGGGTACCACCAAAGTTATCATTCTCGTAAGCCATCCCCTGGGCTCTGCCAAAAATCCGGATGGATGAAACCCTGTCGTTATGGCGCTCTCCGATTTTCCGTTGACTCTCATTTGCCTCGACACAGAGCTCTTTGCCCTTGTAGCCCCTGTCGTTGTACAAACAGGCCCTATCCCGGGTCTCGTTGCCTCGGCTCCTGCTTCCGTACTGTTCTCTGGATTGGCCTCCCTCTCGTCCGCCATACTGGGGGTCTCCTGTGACCTGGAACGAGGTGATTCGGTCGTTCCATTCGCGCAGTTTCGGCACATTCTGGCTGAAAGTCTGGCGTGAGCCATTGAAGTTCTCATTTTCGTAGACTGTCATCTCGGCTTAACCAAAGGTCCGGACAGATGAGATCCTTTTGTTATAGCGCTCCTCCATTTTCCGTTGACTCTCATTCGCGGTGACACAGAATTCCTTGCCCTTGTAGTTTTCGTCCGAGTACAAACACGCCCCGTCGCGAGGTTGGTTGCCTCGATTCCAAATTCGGCTCTGGGCCTGCAGTCCCGGGCTGAGGATTTGAATTAAGCTGAAAACAATTAGTGTTATAAAGGTAAATCCAATTGCTCGTTTCCTATGCATCTTCCCTCCGTATGTACCGAAGAAATGATCTATCTTGGCGGGACAAGTGAGGCACTCCGGATTGGTATCTTGGCCCACGGTTGTTAAGCCCGCGTGCGTCTCCAATTAGTTCCTGTTGGTACATGGAATCTGTATTTTGTATAACATTGGGGGGCTTGGGCGTCAGTTCAATACGGCTCGTGCCCGAGAGTAGAATTGCTCGTTACCTCAAAAGGGCTGAACTGGCGTGTGTCGGCTGAGTTGTCTCCTGAACACATTCTCATGCGACATCGGGCAGAAAAGTCCTGCTATTGGACGATCTATCCGGGTTCAACCGGACAACCTTGACACGTTGAGCCAGATCGAATGTTCAGAAAGAAAGCCACACCGCCCCCGCGGGGAGCCCCTTGAAGATTGGGGCCTGTTTTCCCTCATCGGTCACAGCATCCTCCTTGATGCAGCAACCGCGCAGATACATTTCAGCTCCAACCGGTACATTCAACGGAAAAGGGCGCAAGGCGAAAAAGCCGGATTTATGGAACTTGTGAGACGACTTTTCACCGCTCACGGGGAGATCTGCTTCGTGTCGGGGCCTCAAGGCACCGGAAGATCGACCGGGCCCAGGCAGAATTACCCGGATGCCGTCGATCGGCGACTATTCGCCCTGTACAGGAAAGGGGGCGCAGAGAGTACAAACCCCCAAGGCGGCTACGGCAGCTTGTTCGGACGGAAACGGCAATCTGGAAATGACCGTCAGGCAATCGCGCGGGAAAGCCCCGGAAACCATCTGAAGTCCCTTGGGCTGGCAGTACCCCTTTGGGCTTCGATGGATTCTTTCGGCAGGAGTTGCAAAATCAGCCGGCACAGGCGCCTCTTTTCCTGTTTCGTCTTCTCCTTCCTTAACCTCTCCTATATCATATACATTCCCTTGGGGGGTGCACTATTGCATCAACCCGGGATTGTTGTGTTCCCGGTAATCCGTGTATTGCTTACGAAGGAGTTTTGCCATGAAAAGCGTGGATGTCCTCGTCATCGGTAGCAGCGCTGCAGGCCTGGTTGCCGCAACGACCGCAAGAAATGCCAACCCGGACAAAAGCATCACCGTTCTGCGCAAAGAAGAAAAGACCCTGGTGCCCTGCGGCATCCCGTATATCTTCGATTCCATTCAAACAACTGAAAATAATTTGATGCCTTCGGGAAAGATGTTTGAGCAGGCCGGCATCGATCTGGTTATCAGCGAAGTCGTCTCCATCGACCGGAAAGAGAAGAGCTGTTCGCTGAAGAACGGCGAAAGAATCGGCTATACGAAACTGGTGCTCGCTACGGGTTCCAACCCCACCGTGCCTTCGTGGCTCAAAGGGACGCGGCTGGAAAACGTCTTTACGGTTCCCAAGGACAAGGTCTATCTCGATGCGATGCAGGAGAAATTGAAGGGCCAAAAAAGGGTGATCGTTATCGGCGGCGGATTTATCGGAGTCGAGCTTTCCGACGAGCTCAAAAAATCGGGCAAGGAAGTCACGCTTGTGGAGAAGCTGCCTCACATTCTGGCGTTGGCGTTTGATGAGGATATCGCAGTTCGGATTGAGGCACTGCTGACCGGTCGCGGCGTCGTTCTGAAAACCGGTATCGGTGCACAAGAAATAGTCGGAGACACCAAAGTCAACGGGGTTTTGCTGGACAATGGAGAGACTCTGCAGGCGGATGCCGTTGTGCTTTCGATCGGCTACAGGCCGGAATCCAGGCTTGCTTCCGAGGCGGGCCTGAGCGTCAGCGCCGGAGGGTTTATCCCGGTGGATGAATATATGCGGACGGAAGACCCGGATATTTTCGCCGTCGGCGATTGCGCGGAGAAGCACGATTTTTTCACGCGGAAGCCGAACCCTGTCATGCTGGCCTCCACGGCTTGCGCAGAAGCAAGGACGGCCGGGATCAACCTCTTCAAACTTTCCGCCGTCAAGACATTCAGCGGCACCATTTCCATTTTCGCCACCGCCATAGGGGACACGGCTTTCGGCGTGGCCGGGCTGACCGAACTCAGGGCACGAGAGGAAGGCTTCGAAATTGTGACCGGAACCTTTGAAGGGATGGACAAACACCCCGGCACGCTGCCCGGAACGCAGAAGCAGCTCATAAAACTGATTTTTGCCCGCGAATCCGGGATTATCCTGGGAGGAGAAGTGATCGGCGGGCTCTCGGCCGGAGAGATTACGAACACCATCGGCTTCATAATACAGAATCGCATGAGCATCAATGCGATCCTGACCTCCCAGATCGGCACGCATCCGCTTTTGACCGCATCGCCGGCCGGGTATCCGCTCATGAAGGCTGCGGGGATCGCCGCGCGGAAAAGAATAGGGTTGCTGTAGCGGTCCGATGGGATCGATGACGACCCCTTTTCGGAATCCGGCCAGCGAAGAAGCACAACGGCCCCGGCGAAGCCGGATCTGATGCAATCAGGCATCCCCCGGTTCCCCTGGCGCATGCGGCATTGCCGATCGCCTCACGGAGGTCCATCGGCGATGCCATGGCGGGAAATACTGGAGGCCGCGGACCCGGGACACCGCACGGGCGCCGATCGATGAAGGCGACGGGTCCCGCGCATCTGCGATAGCATTCCTGGAAGAGATCCCCGGCGCCAGGAGCCTCCACGCGATCGGGATCCTGCACGACCGCCCACCGTCATCCTTCGGGAAGATCCGGATCTTCCCGAAGAGGTTTCCCGAACTCCGGTTCCGCGCAACCGGACCGGATCGGGATCCCGGCCGGGCCATACCGGGACTTTCCCGGAAGATGGGGAGGCCTGCCGGACGGGGCTTCCAGCGGCGGCATCCTTGGCGGATCCTGTTGAAAATACGTACCCTGCAGGAATCGGGCTTCTCCCGTAGCGTAGACCCGGGCGGACCTGGCGCGATTGCCCGGCGGCGACTTCCGCGCGGAGATGCCGCCGTTGCGTGTTAGAGTGTTAAAAGAATACCGAATACACCGGGATCCGGTCTATAATGCTCCGAGAGGTGACCCAAAGTGAACGAAACGACGCCTTCTAAAACGACCCTTCAGGCACCGAGCCCCCTGGTGATCTGGACCCACGCCATATACGCGCTGCACGCTCTGAGCCTGCTGACCGGGATTCTCGGCGCAGCCACCGTCGTCGGCGCATTCCTCATCGGGTGGCCTTCTGTCATCGCGGTCATTTTGAACTACGTGAAGCGGCGCGATGTGCGCGGCTCGTGGCTGGAATCGCATTTCCGGTGGCAAATCCGCACGTTCTGGTTCGGCCTGTTGTGGGTCTTGATTTGCCTCCTGATCGTGGTCCTAACGCTCGGTATCGGCCTCCTGATCGTGTGGCTGCCGCTCGGGCTGGTGAGCGTCTGGTTTGTCTACCGGATCGCCCGCGGCTGGATCGCACTCTATGGCAGCCGGCCGATGTATCGATAAAACCCGGCCGGCAGTCGTTGATAACAATTTCCGTTTCCCCGTATGCGTGTCGGTCGCGGGATCCCGCCGTTCCGGGTTGGCTCCGCCTCAACGTGCGGCGCCGTAGCCCCCGTGGCACAGGCCAAGATCTTCTGAGGATCCGTCCCGCAAAGGGGCCCCTCTTCGATTCCGGAATCACTCCGCGGGCCCGGCAGGATCAGGCCCCAAAGGCCCCGGCGGAGTCAAACCAGGGTGTCTGGTTCGGGAACAGCAGCGGGGCCTCCCACCCGCCCGGGTCCGATAGCCTCTGTCCTATCCCGCCCAATCCCTGTTCGGGAATGCAAGGAAGGCGGGACAGTTCGGAGCCTGCCGATGAGGCGGGATAGGGCTCACGGCCCTCTCTCGCGGGCAGCGCCTGCTCATCGCCGGACAGCTTCGGGTGCGGAAGATCGCTGGACTTTTGCCCGAGCGGCGACCCCCCCGAGGATACGAATCACGGCGACAGCCTGAATCGCCACCGTTGCCGATACAAGAGTGGAGATGCCCAGGACCGATGGCCAGAGGCCGCCGGGATGCATCCATTGCATGGAGAGGCCCACGACGGGGCCGAGAACCTGGCCGAGGCCGATGAGCGCTTCGTGGTAGCCGCCGTGCTCCGTACTTCCGTCACTTAACGCCATGCCAAAATAGAGGCTTGCGGAATAGATCGTTCCGATGGACATTCCGAGCACAATCTGCGCCGCTGCCATGGCCAGAAGAGACTGCGGCAGACTCATGGAGACGAGCGTCCCCGAAAGAATGGTTCCGAGAAAGCCTGCCAGCATCGAGATGCTTGCCACCAACAGGAGACCGGGTCGTTTGTGCCAGAAGACCGTATTGCCCGTAATGAAGAATGCCGCCGCCCGCGCCGCCAGCCAGATGCCGGCCGCCAGCGTGGCTGTCGCCGGAGAAAGCTGTTTGATCGCATGCAGGGTGGGCAGAACCGGTGCGATGCTGTAGATGACGACGTAGGTGGACGGAAGCGCGATGCGGGAAAGTCGGAGCGCCAGCCGGTGCCGGAGAGCAACCGCTTGATCCTGCGCCGGCCGGACCGTTTCCGCGCAATCCGATGCCGGCGGGGAGGACGATGCGGCCGATGCGCGCTCTTGCGTACGCAATGGTTTCGGGAATACGCCGAAGCAGACCAGGACGCCGGCCCATAGGTGCGCCGCCGCCACGATCCCGAAAAAAGCCCAGGCGGGAGCGTACTGGATGACGGCGCCGCTCGCCCCCAGCGCCACGGCGCCCGTGGTCGCCCAAACGATATTGTAGTAGCCCAGACGCTGCGACAGGCGCGAGGGATCGCCGGCGCCGGACAGGAGGCTCTCCAGCATCGGCCATGAAGCGCCCATCATGCCTGTTTCGACGGCGGCCAGCAGCGCCGCCGCAAGCGCCCAGCCCATGGAGGCGCAGGACCCCACACCGAGCGCGACAACGACCATGCCCGTGCACAGAACCGGGAGCGAAGCCTCGCGCCCCCATTGCCGCGATACCCGCTTTGCCGACAGCGCGCCGCATATATAGAGTGCGCCCTGGCAGGCAGCCACGGCGAAATTTTCCCTGGCCCCCCAACCAAACCGGTGGTTCATGTAGAACGGCAGGCCTACGGTGAGAAGCGTTCCTGCAATGGAGTTGAAGGCTTCCGCGGCGTAGAGCGGAAGCGGGCTGCGCCGACGGGCGGAATGGGACGAAACGGCGTCATGGGTTGCCATATGCAATTATGGAATTCCTGTCCCCGAAGAGGTTCTATCGGCCCATTTCCGCAGATCGGGGCGCCCTGCGCTGAAATCCCGCGTGCTGATTCCGCCCGTTCGGCCCGGACCGTCACCGGGCCCCCGATCGAGGCTACCCGAAGGTTCGGCCGTTCCAGGCCCAATGGGTGGCCTGCAGTTCCTCGAAGGTCAGGTAGATGCGGTCTTGCGGCAAGGCCAATTCCATTTCGAGCAACCGGCTGACCCGGGCGGCGAAAGCCTGATTGACCGCTGGGCTCAATCCGCCTATCGCCTTGACCGTCACGAGCGCGCAGGGGCCGGAAACCCCGCCTAGCGTCATGGCCACATTGTCATGGACGCAGGCCATGACGTACTGCTCCGGTTTGCCGCTGACCTCGGCGGCCAATCGTGACAACGCAGCCGCCAGGAGCTGCCGCTTGCTCCGGTCCGGCAGTCCGCAGGACGTGTCCAGCTGTATCAACGGCACAGTCGCCTCCTCGAGAATTCCGCCGCAGAACAGACGCCCCCGCTTCCCGGAGCGTCCCCGGCGCGAGTAACGATAATCAAAAACCGTTCCGGTTTCAAGTTGCGGAGTGCCCCTTGTGGAACGCCGCTTCCCGGAGCACGCCCGGGGGGCTCTCGACGCGGGCATTTCCAGGAACAACAGCCTCGGGCGCGCAGACTTTCGGCGGGAACTGCCGAAAGGGGAAGCCGGGGGCGGGCCTTGGCGATTACGGAGAAACCCCCGTCGGCCGAATCGGTTCTGACGCAGGGCGATGCAAGGCAGGCGCGGGTGCGGTTCCTCGGGACGCCAATCGCGGAGTTGGCGGCAACCGTCCCCCGCGGGCTGCACCGGGAAAACTGCCGCCCTCTGATGGCGCAACCTCCCGCTTGGAGGGGGCCCTGGAGTCTGCGCCTTCTTCGGTGCCGCGTCTGTCGCCCGGGGGCGCCCGCATACTGGCCGGATGGAATCCTCGGCCCCGCCGAAGGGATACACGAAAAGACGCGTCCGCGCTTCACCCACTCCGTCCGGGCCCGGTGCCGCGGTTTGGACGGCGACGGCTGCACGCGGTATCGGCGCGGGAGGATCAGGCTCCCAGCCTGCCCTTCTTCTCCATGACGTCGGCCACCTTCTTCAAGCCGAAGTTTTCCAGGGTTTTCCGGGTGGGCCAGCCGTTTTCCCGGTCCCAGCCTTCGAGCGCGTAGTAGTGAGTTTTGAAGTCCTCGACGCCTTTTCTGTCCAGGTACATGTCCGGAGCCTCGTCGGACCGCCATGTGCCGTTTTCATAAATCGGCACGCCGCCCCAGAAGGTCATTCCCGAAGCGCCCGGCTTATACATGAAGGGGGCGAAGACCTCCTTCTTCCGGCTTCTCCCGTGCATGACGCGGATCGAGCGTTCCAGGGTCCAGATCTTCTGGCCCACGCGCAGGGTATCGGCGAAGGAATCCTTCTTCCCGGTCACCGCCGCGTAGTATTTCATTTCGATTTCCGGGGTAAGGGTTTCCAGCGTGGGCAGGAACATTTCACAGAAAGCCATCGATTCGTTCCAGAAGGATGCATAGTGCCGGCTCCATGCCACTTCCTTGGCCTTGTGCGGGGAATAGATGCCGGTCTTCCACGCCTCATCGCCCTTCCAGGCATAGTTGAACATAAAAATATCGTCGGTATAGGGTATGGTCTTTCTCGACAACTCCCGCAGCTTGTTCTCGAGGGACTCTCCTTCGGCCGGGGCGCCCACGGCCGTCACCAGCCCGTGCCAGCTGGGATCGCCCGCGCCGAGCAGGTAGTTGTAGGCCCATTCCACGCTCGGGAGCGTCCAGTGTCCCGTGGCCCCCCATGCCGGGAAGCGCAGGGCCCCGCTTTCCAGATCCTTCTCGAGCCTGCCCCATTTCTCGGCGGCGCGCAGGCAGCCTTCGGCGAGATCCGCGCCGATTCCCACACGGTTGGAAACGGCATCGAGGAAAGCCAGGCGGAAGCCGAGAGAATCCCACTGATCCATCGGCAGGGGAGAGGAGTCGATTCTTTTGCCCGGCCCCAGCTCCCCGATCCGGTACAGGTACCGTATGTACCATCCGATCCCGGTCTCCACCGGCACTTTCTTGTTGAAAAATTCCGGGGCGCCGGGGATGTCCGATACGAACAGGCCCAAGAAGTGCGCGGCCCATCCGCTGGCCCCGTACCGCATCAGAGCCTTCGACGCCAGGTCGCGCTCGGCGCTGGCCCGAGCCGACAGCGTCGCGCCCAGTTCCTGCTTTTCCGGATTGTCGAGCCAGAACTGGTCGACGCACATGGTCTCCCCGCCGTAGTAGCTGTTCCTGCGGCGGTCGGCCCGGAGGCAGGGGTTGCAGGAAGCGGATCCGGCGCTCGCGGGCGCGAAACTGCCGGTCACGAGCCCGCCGTGTTCCATCTGCCAGAGCCTGGCGTCCATCATGCTTTTGGGATCGGCCAACTGGACGCTCCCGGTGCCGGTCACGCTGATAGCTTTGAGGTTTTTCGCGCCGAAAACGGCGCCGTAGCCCCCGATGCGCGCGCTGACCCCGCTGCCCTGGATCAGGGCCGCCAGCCTCGATTTGGCCTCCCCCACCGGCCCGATACAAACGATCTGCGGCAAGCCCGTGCTGTAGGCGTCCCCGATCCTCTGCCATTCTTCGCCGTAGCGTGTCCGGCCCCCCACCATGGAAAGGATCCGGTCCTGAGTCGCCCAGGTGTCCAGGCCCCAAAGCTCCTTGGCGTCCTCGATCTTGATCTGATCGTTGATGATGTTGATCCACACCGGCTTGTCGGCCCTGCCCTCGATGACCACTCCGTCCCACCCGGCAAGCTTCATCATGGTGGCGAATCGCCCCCCGAAATTGGCCCGCCAGAATTCGCAGGTGGGGAATGTTTCCGGAGATATGCCGCAGACGCTGGTCCGGCCGGCACCGGGCACGCCGGTGGCGGCCAGGGGGCCCGTCATGATGGGGAGGACGTGCCGCGGATCGTAGGGATCCTTCAGGTCCCATTCTCCCGGTGCGACGGCGAGATCCCAGAAAATGGCGGCGCCGATGCCGTAACCGCCGCCGAATTCCTCGTACCGGGCGGTATCGATCGTGCTGATTTCCTTCGTTGTAAGATGGATTCGTGCAATCTTCCCCGTATATCCGTACGTCATCTCTCTCCCCCTCCCCCTATGGTTTCGACGCCGGCTCGGCAGGCGTCAGATCGACATCATAGCCTGCGATGTCTTCCTGCGAAGGAGCCTTCGAGACCAGCTTGAGCGCTTTCGAAGGACAGCTCGTGACACACGCAGGCTCGCCGCCGGGCCCTCCTTTTCTGCTCCAGTAGGGGGCGTCGATGCACAGATCGCACTTGGTGGATTTTCGGGTATCCGGATTCCACACGGGCCGGTGCGGCCGCTGCGGACAGGACTGGATGCACCGCCTGCAACCGATGCATTGTTTCGGGTCGATGACCCGGACGTTGCCGTTTTCGGCATCCACATGGGCGGCCCCGGTGGGGCAGTTCTCCACGCACAGCGGCGTCACGCACTGCCGGCACACGGACATGACGATATCGAGGGGATACTTGGTGAAGGACGGGGCGTCCCGGACTATCTGAATGCGGGAAAGGGCCGGGTTGGCCACCCCGTAGTGAGCGGCCGAACAGACAAACATGCAGCTCTGGCAGCCCCAGCACAGCTTGCTGTCGTACACGATGTAGCCCGTGGACTCGGGATAGGATTGTGCCCTCTCCCCCTGCGGCGACGCCGGCGCCGGAACCCCCGAAACCCCCACCCCCAGGGTTCCGGCTGCAAGGGCGATGCCGCCCCCGCGCAGAAAGTCCCGTCTCCGCACCGTGTTCTTTCTGCTCTCGGAATTTTCACCTTCAGCCATAGACTCTGCCTCCCAAGACAAAACATTGGTCCAATCGCAGGCGCCGGATTCCACGCTTCCGCATTCAGGAAATGCCCTCATGGAATCCACACCGCCTGTAGTACCGAGCCCGCAACCGGTTCCGTAGTGCTATCAGATTCCGGCTGTTTTTTCCACCGATATTTGTCCCCGGCCGGCACGGCACCCCGCAAGGGGGCCGCACCCTGGGCGACCTTTTCCGCCCCGGCGGTGCGGGCATACAGAGACCGCAAATTCCCGTAAAGAGGGCCGGATGCGTTCCCCGAGGCGGGGCGTTCCCCGAGGCGCGCGCCCCGGGGGATACAGGGAGGATGCCCTGCCCGGAGTTTGGGGGGGAGGGTTACGGACCGGCCGGGTATCCCATCTCCCGCGGCCACGTGTATTTTTTGTCCCACTCGAGAAAAGCGCGGACCTTTTCCATGTTCGCGTCGAGCCAATCGCGGACATCCTTTTCATTGCGGGTTGCATGAATCAGATAGACAAACGCCTCGACATGCCCCTGGCCGTGCAAAGCCACAAAGTACGGCACGTAATAGTCGCCGGTAAATGCCAGGCCGCCCTGTTCCCTGCCGGCCATTTCCAGCAGGCTCCGGAAGAAACTCCCGAAGTGTTCCACTTCCTTCTCCATCGCGCTCCTGTCCTCATTCTTCTCGAGGAACCGGGCGGCAGAAGCAAGCGATAGCGCCGTCTCCAGCGCGTTGAAATCCCCTTCGTCCTTCCTGGCGCCGGGAATCAACGTAATGCGGATGTTCTTTCCTTCCCTGGCCTCGACGCCCCGATGGATCAGTTCCTGCAGGATTTCGAGCGCACCGGCCGACCGCCCGGACTGCGGTTCCAGGATGAGGAACCTGGACAGGGCGAATATCGCCGGGATCCGGTAGTCGCCGCCATTGAACAGGGCCCCCAAAAGCAGATGGCTCGTGGGATGATCGGGGGTCAGGTAGAGTTCCTCTTTCAGGTTCGAAATCGCAAGGTCGGGTTTTTCGTGCTGGGAGCAGGTGAGGGCCAAATTAAAGCGGACCAAAGGCGTTCGGGGGTACTCCCGGATCACCCTGGCGTAAATCTCGATGGCCTTTTCCCAATCGCCTAAATGATCCGAACAGCTGGCTATCTGCATGTAAAACGTGGGCAGGAGGTCCGAGTCGTATGCAGCCCCCTTTTCACAGAGCTCCAGTGCCTTCTTGTAGTCCTGCTTGGCGAAATACGAGTACCCCATCTCGTAGATCGCCGCGACAGTATCGGGGCTGGCCGACAGGATGCTTTCATACTTTTCGATAGCCCTGTCGTAATCGCCCCGGTCATGCAGCTCGATGGCTTCTTTCATAATGGCCGCCTGTTCATAGGTGACTTCGGCCGGAATCCGCAGGGGCTTTGGAAGGTCCTCGGCCGAGGCGCCGACAGGGGCCAACGTGAAAATGGCCCAAAGCCACAAAACGTGCTTTCTCATAGTCTCCTCCCCGTTGGGTCAGGCGCTTTCGGGCCATCCGTCTTGAAATCCCCGGCAACATTCACGAGCAAAGGCATGGCGCTTCGGTTGGGCCCCATTATTGCCCGGCCTCCCCCCGGCTGTCCACCCGGAAGTCCGGACGGGGGAAACTGCACCCGGCCCGGATGCCCGTGATCCTGGGCCGGGGCCGGATTGTTTGCCGGGAGAAGCCGTTGATTTCCGCACATCCGGCAAAAACGCCCTGCCGGCAGAAACCTGATGTTACATTTCTGAAATACATGTTACGATTGAAGCTCTACTGTATCCATAGGATCGGGCGGCGGCCTCCCATGATGAGCGGACAGGACAGCCAGGCATTGACGAGACGTCAGAGGGCGGCAGCGCTTTCAGTTTCTGCCCTGTTTCACGTCCTGGTCCTGTGCGCGCTGTTTTTTCTTGGATCGTACAGCGTGGAAGGATTCGACGCCCCCACAAAGGATGTCGTCTTTCTTGCCTACCCGATGGTCCTGGATGACGGGCCGACGGCGGGAGGGGAAAATGGCGACACTGGGGCACCCGGCCCGGCACAACCGACCCGTAGCGTGGCCATCCCCGAACGGGAGCAACCGCCGGCGCAGGGGCCTCCCCCCGCTCCGGGACCTCCCCCCGCTCCGGGGCCTCCCCCCGCTCCGGGGCCTCCTCCCGCTCCGGGGCCTCCCCCCGCTCCGGGGCCTCCCCCCGCTCCGGTTCCCGCCGAAGAAAGCAGGGAGCAGCCGCTGCCGGAGCCGATGGCGATGCCGGTTCCGGTCGAGCATGCCGCGGCGGCGCACACTCCTGAAGGATCCGGGCTCGAAGAAGCAGGCGTTTTCCCCCCATCCGGCCCGCCCCCGCGCGGATCCGCTTCTGGATGGAGCGGTCACGTTGGCGCCGGCACCGGGACCGCTCCGGACCGGGGAACCGGGCAAACGGCGACGGGGGGCGGCAAAGGACCGCCCGGTGCCGACGGCGGCAACGAGATCCGGGAGCGCGTCATCGGCACCGACGAGGGCCCCCTGCTTGTCAAGATGACGCCGCCCGTATACCCGAGATACGCCCGCCGGATGGGCCGGGAAGGACGGGTGGTGCTTTCCGTCCTGATCGACGAATCAGGGCGCCTGGTCGAGGCGCGGGTGATCGAGGAGGCCGGGCACGGTTTCGATGAAGCCGCTATGGAAGCCGTACGGCTCTCGATATTTAAACCCGCCGTGGAAGACGGCATCCCGGTTGCCTGCCGGGCCCGTCTGGCCGTCCGGTTCCAGTTGAGGGATACCATGTAGCGGGAGGGCCTTTGCCGCCCTTCCGGGCCAGTCGTCTCCCGGAAACGGACCGTCGGGCGGCAACCCGGCGCTGCCGAAAACAGATCATCCGCACAGATTCCCGGGTCCCCCATAGCATCCGAGACTGGTCCCGCCCTGGGCGGGGCATCCCCGATGGAGAATGCGGCCGCTGGCGGCAGGCCGAGGGGATGCCGCAACGCTTCGTTTCCGCTTGAGTATGCCGCCCCCTTCTGGTAGTGTTACGTATTTTATAATCGTATTACAAGCGTTGTCCGGGCCCATGGCCCATGCTCCCAGGAAGGAAGACAGAAAATGCATTTGCCAAGAAATCGAATCGTTGCGTTGGTCGCGGCCGCGTGTATCCTGTGCCCGGTCCTGTCGCCGGCACAGCCCGGGACCGCCTCCCGGACGGAAGCGGACGACCCGGCCTACGAGATGGAGGAGATCACGGTAACGGAACCCCCGTACGTCCATCCCGAAGTCAAGCCGGTGACTCCGGTCACCACCCGCTACGGGACCCAGCGCAACCTCGTGACCGAAGAGCAGATCGGGCAGCAGAATCCTCTCGATTTCCAGTCGGTCCTGCGGAGCGTGCCGGGCGTCATGTTCCAGAGCAAAAACCTCGTGGGAAGCCAGTCGGGCCACAGCGTCTACATCCGGGGCCGGGGCGCGAGCCACCCCGGCTCGGACTTCGCCGTCTCGTTCGACGGCGTGCCCCGCTTCGGTGCGCTCTACGGCCAGGTCCTGGGCGACGGCACGGCCGTTTCCACCATCGGGGGGATCGAGGTTTTCAAAAGCCCCCAGCCGTCGCAGTTCGGCAGCGGCTATGCATCGATCAACATCCAGCCCAGGCACATGACGCAGGAAGGGTGGACGATGGACCTGGATCTCGGAGGAGGCAATTTCGGCACTTTCGACCAGTCGCTCTCCGGCGGGTACCGCGACGGGCCGTTCGACGTCTACCTGTCGCAGAGCTGGACGTCGACCGACGGGCATGTCAGCCATTCCCGCGCCCAGCAGCAGGGCTACTACGCCAACGCGGGCTTCCGGCTCAACAGGGAGTGGGACCTCCGGTTCGTGGCCAGCTACGTGAACGCCCAGACCCTGGCTCCGCTGCCTGAAGACGTGCCCGGGGTCGTCTGGCCGATGGCGGAGCGGTTCGACACCGAAACCATGCTCACGACGTTGACGCTGAACCACCGCACCAGCCGGTCCGGGGGATTCGTCAAAGCCTACTGGAACGACACGGATTTCGACATGCTGCAGGAACTCAACGACGGCCTCCGCTACCCCGGAGGCGGTGTTTCCTCTCTGCAGGAGATCGCGCTCTACGGGGTCCGGGCGAAGGAAAAGATGCTCCCCTGGGAAGGCGGCGAAATCGTCGCCGGGGTGGACCTGGACCGCGCGGAGCTGACCAACACCCAGAGGACCAACAGCGGCGAGGCGGTTCCCGGGGTCAACGGAGGCCGCGCGGAAAGGGTGTGGAATTTCCCGGGCATAACGCTCGTTTCGCCCTATGCGGCCCTGAGCCAGATGATCGGCAGCTCCCAGGGCCTGCACGTGATCCCGTCGGCGGGGTTTCGTTACTACGCCCACAACGAGTTCGAAGACGCCGTTTCCCCGCAGGCGGGCCTTGTGCTGGGATGGAAGGACACGGACTTCGCCTTCAGTTACGCCAGGGGCGCCAACTACCCGAGCCCCGCCGTCCTGCAGGCCCTGGTTCTTGAAACCTCGCCCGTGGAAAATCCCGGCCAGTACTGGTCCGCGATCAAGCCGGAAGTGGTGGACCATTTCGAAATAGCCCTGACGCACTACGTGCGGGAGAGGGCGTCTTTGGGCGTGACGCTGTTCCGCGACGATGGGCGGGACCGCTTCCGGGCGTACATGTTCGGGCCCATCCCCGCGCAGTGGAACGACCCGGTCGGCGCCTACCGGACCGACGGGCTGGAGGTCACGGCCACGTTGGCCCCGACGCAGGATCTCGATCTGTTCGCCGGCGCCACCTGGCTCGATTCCGAAGCCACGGGAAACAACGGGCTGACCACCTCGAGGCTTCCCTATACCCCGAGCTTCCAGCTGCAGGCCGGCGCCGACTGGAGATTTCTGGGGAAGTACCGGCTGCACGCGGACCTGCAGCACCTGCACGGAGTGTATTCGAGCACCAGTTTCCGCATCCAGGGCTTCGATTTCGCCGATCTCGGCGAAAGCCTCCGGCTCGACGACAGCGCGCTGGTCCACCTCAGGTTGAGCCGCGGCTTTGACTGGCCGGCGTGGGGCATGAAGGATTCGGAGATCTATATTTCCGTGAACAACCTGTTCGACGACGACTATCAATATGCCACCGGGTACGATATGCCCGGCATCCATTTCGTCGGCGGGCTGAAGGTCCGATTCCGATAAAAAACCATCCGGCGGGCGGCGGGCCGCGCGCCGTATCGCGGTGCATTTGTTCAGGAGGGATGGAATATGGCCCCAAGAATCAAGCCGCCGGCGCTTGCCGTCCTTGCAGCGCTCGCGTCCCTCTCTGTGGGTTGCGGCCACAGAGCGCCGGATGAAAAGGCCCGGAGCATCGTGACATCCGACACCATCCTGTCGGGCATGTGCGCGTCGCTGCTGCCCGCCGGTTCCTTCACGGTCGATTCCATCATGCCCCCCGGGCAGTGCCCCGGCCACTACGACATGAAGCTTTCGGACCTGGTCAAGGCCAAGGAGGCGGTCCTGGTCGTGTCGTTCGTCGGCATGCCCTTCATGCGGCAGGCGGAGACCGATGCGAACCGGCAGCTTCTGGTCGACGCGCAGGACCGCAACTGGATGGCGCCCCATTCCTACGCGGCCGGCCTGAACATGCTGGCGGACAGGCTGGCGGAGCGCTTCCCGGAGTATGCACCCCAGATCCGCGCCGGGCTCGAGCGCGCGGTCGGGGAAGTGGCCGTAACCGACAGGGATCTCAGCGATACGCTGGCGCGCGCGGGGATCGGCCGGAAGCCGGTGATCGCCTCCTCGATGCTCCGGGAGCCTCTGGAGTGGATGGGGCTGCGCGTCGTGGGCGAATACGGCAGGCCTGAATCCATTTCGGCGAAACAGATCGCGTCGCTCATACGGATCGGCAGCGAGGAGAGGGCGGTCATGGTCGTCGACAATCTCCAGTCCGGGCCCGAGGCCGGCAAGGGGATCGCGGAAGCCCTGGGAGTGCCTCACGTGATTTTTTCCAACTTCCCCTCCGAAAAGGGGTACGCCGCCACGCTCGGCGACAACGTCCGCGCCGCCCTGGCCGCCCTGGGAGCCAAGTGACACACGCGCCGGTTATCGAACTCGACGGAGTGTCGGTCCGCAAGTCCAACTGTGCCCTGCTCGACGGGATCGGCCTCCGGGTGTCCCGCAACGAGTTCGTGGGCATCATCGGCCCGAACGGCGCGGGGAAGACCACGCTGCTGAACGTCGTCGCCGGGTTCGAGAAATTCGACGGGCGTCTCCGCCTTTTCGGGCGCGCCGAATCCTGGAAACGCACGCGCGCAACCCGCATGCGCGTCGGCTATGTCCCCCAGTCCTTCGAAATCGACCCGTCCTTCCCGATTCTCGCGATAGAAGCGGTCTTGACAGGGGTGTACGGCCGCACCGGCCTTTTCCGGTCTCCGGGCGAACCCGAGCGCAGACGGGCGGTGGAATTGATGGAGATGATGCGCATCGCGCACCTTGCATCCAGACCGCTCGGGCATCTTTCGGGCGGTGAGCGGCAGAAGGTGTCGCTGGCGCGCGCCATCATTCAGCGGCCGGAAATACTGCTGCTCGACGAGCCCACGTCCAATCTGGATATCGCCGTCCAGATGGAGGTCCTGAACCTGATCGCGGACCTGTACGAACGGGAATCGATGGCGGTCCTGTACATCACGCACGACTTCAATCTGCTCCCCAAATGCATGCGGCGGGCCGTTTTCGTCAACCGCGGGCGCATCGTCTTCGACGGGGGAATCGACCGGGCGCTGACGGGCCCCATGCTGGGCGGGCTCTTCGATTGCCCGCTCGAGACTTTCGAGCGGAACGGCAGGAGGTTCGTTTCCTTTGGTTGAGCATTTTTTTGAAGGTCTGACCTATCTCCCCGTCCAGCGGGCCCTGGCCGCCTGCATCCTGTGCGGGCTGAGCTGTTCGCTCCTGTCGGTGTTCATCGTCCTCATGCGGCTGCCTCTTATCGGCGTGTCGATGTCGCATGCCGCTCTGGCGGGCGCCGTCATCGGCACGCTGGTCGGGTTCAACCCGGTTGCCTGCGGATTCGTTCTCTGCCTGGCCGTGGCGGGGATTCTCGGGCCCGTTTCCGATCGATCGCGGATGGCGCCTGAAAACATGCTGGGCATCTTCTTCTCCTTCCTGATGGGGGTCGCATTCCTCGGCATGGGCATTCTCACCAGGACGAAAGCCGGCGCCCTGAGTTTGATGTGGGGGAACCTGCTGTCGCTTTCCCGCCGGGATCTCGTGCTGTTATCGGTCATCACGGCCGTCCTGCTGGTTTTCATCCTCCTTTTCTTCAAGGAAATCCGCGCGGTTCTCTTCCACCGGAAACTGGCTGCCTCGAGCGGGGTGCCGGAGCGCGCCGTGTATTACACGCTGCTTTTGCTGACCGGGGCGGTAGTGTCGTCGAACCTTTCGACCGTGGGCGGATTGCTGATTTTCGCGCTGCTCATCCAGCCCGGCGCGACCGCGCTGCAGCTGGCCTACGACCTCAAGATATTTTTCCTGGTCTCCGCCGCCGCGGGAATCGCCGCCTGCGTGGCCGGTCTGCTGATCTCCTACGTCTTCGACCTCCCATCGGGCGCATCCGTCGTCCTTGTGGCCACGGGGATCTTCGCCCTGGCCTACGCATTGTCTCCGAAGCGCCTTCGAAGGAGGCCGCACTCCGAGGAACCTGCCCTATGAAAAAGACACCCGAAGAAACCTACCGGGCGAGAAAACAGTTCTTTAACGACCACGCCGGGTCCTGGCTCGACACATGGTACAGGGACCCGGGAACCGGGCTCCTCGACCGGCACCGGAAGGATTTCGAGCGCCTGTTCGCCATCGTGCCCCTCAAACCGGGCGACCGGGTGCTCGATGCCGGATGCGGGTCCGGCATTCTCGTCCCCATGATACTGCAGAGGATCACGCGCACCGGGACCCTGTACGAGCTGGACTTTGCCGAGAAGATGATCGAAACCAACAGGGAGCTTCACGGGGAGGGAAACATCCGTTTCCTCGTCGCCGACGCCGCCGATGCGCCCCTGGAGGACGAATCCATCGACGTTGTTTTCTGTTTTTCGTGCTTTCCGCATTTTCACGACAAGGACCGCACCATGCAGACGTTGTCCCGCATTCTGGTGCGGGGCGGGACGTTGGTCGTCTCCCACTTCGAGTCCTCCGAAGGGATCAACAAGCATCATGCGTCGTGCCAGGCGGTCATGCACGACCACCTGGCGGGAGAACCCGAAATGCGCGGCCTGTTCCGGCGCAACGCCCTGCACATCGACCGGTTCATCGACGAACCGGGCTTCTACTGCATCAGGGCGACAAAGCGGGCGTTCACGGGTGGGCCGGACCCCCACGGGTATTCCGGGAAACCGCCGGATGCTCCCCCGGCAGGGAGTAAGTCTCCAAGCATGGCGGAGAACACGGGCACAGCCGGTTCGAAGCACGTCCCGGCCGCAGCGGCCGTCTGCGGCCTTCCCTGCGACGCCTGCAGCATCTTCATCGGAAGCCACGAGGACCCTGCCCGTCTCGCCGCTTTGGCCGCGCGCATGGGTTGGAACCCTGAAGAGGCGCACTGCGACGGCTGCCGTTCGGCCAAGCGCACGCCCTACTGCCGGGCGTGCGGGCTCTACAGGTGTGCAGAGCGCCGCGGATACGCCTTCTGCAGCGAGTGCGGGGAGTATCCGTGCGCGGACCTCGAGGCGTTCCATCGCGAGCGTCCCCATCGGGCCGAGATCCGGGAGAACCTGCAACGCATCGGCGAGATCGGCGCCGACTCCTGGCTGGCCGAAATCCGGCGGCGGTACGCCTGCCCCTCATGCGGCACGCTCAACTCGGCCTACGACCTGAAGTGCCGCGCCTGCGGGCACGAGCCCGGCTGCGACTACGTGGAGGCGCATCGGGAAGAGATCCTGAAGGCCCTGTCGGCGCGATGAACCGGCGCTCCCGGCCCGTTGTGCGATGCAATCGGCCGCCTCGACGCACGGGGACCCGATGCGTGCCGGTTTCGCTGCAGAATCCGATCGCAGATTGAGGCTTTAGGGTGTATCCTTCCCCTCATTGCAGCACCGGATCCGGACAACACTCGTAGATACAACCGGCCGCGGGTTACCCTAGGCCTTAAACCAGCATGAAAATTGAATGAAACCTTGATAAAAGGCCTGAA
>CAZYXB010000053.1:0-18910 GCA_964651155.1 uncultured Acidobacteriota bacterium
GGCGGCAGCGACGGCACCACCGCGTCCTCCTGGGCCGTGAAGGAGTGCGCCAACATCCTGAAGCGGAAGATCCTCGAAGCCGTGGTCGCGGAGGCGGACGCCCCGCCGGCCTCGGGCGGCATGATGGGGGGGTTCGGAGGCGGCTTCGGCGGCTTCGGAAAGCAGAAGACCCAGGCCAACCCGTTCAAGGGGAAAAAGCCGGAAGACCTCGACATGCAGGACGGGAAGGTCGTCCTGAAAGACGACCCGAGCCAGGGGCTTCCGCTCGGCCAGGCCACGCGGGCCAACCTGTTCGCGACTTACTCCGGAAGGCCGCCGCAGGCCCTGTGGGCCACCCAGGGCAGGGAGCTCGACACCATGAACGTGGCCACCTGCGAGGTCGCCGTCGACACCGAAACCGGCCAGGTGGAGATCCTCCGCTTCGGCGTGGCGGCCGACCCGGGCAAGGTCATGCGCCGCACGTCGCTCGAGAGCCAGATCGACCAGGTGATGGATTTCAGCACCGGGTGCCAGCTGCTCGAGGAGTTCATCTTCGACCCGAAGACGGGCGTGCGCCTGAGCACGAACATGTTCGAGTACAAGAAGGTCGGCATGCTCGACCTGGCGCGGGTGGACCTGGATCTTCTGGAGACGCAGGCCGGCAACGCCTGCTACGGATCCAACGGCATCAGCCACTCGCTGGCCAACACCCACCTGATCATCATGGCCATCCACAACGCGATCGGCAAGTGGGTCGATCCGCCGGCCACCCCCGACAAGGTTCTCAAGGCTTTAGGCAAGGCATAGGAGAGAGATCATGAAACCATTCAAGCATGTGAACGCGAAATCCCTGGCGGAGGTAGAAACCGCCCTTGCCGGACACGGTTCGGCCGCCGACGGCAGCGCGATCCTGATCGCCGGGGGCACCGATCTCCTCGGCACGCTCAAGGACAACATCCTCCGGACCTACCCGGGGACCCTCGTCAACATCAAGACCGTCCCCGGCCTGGACTACATCCGGGCCGAGGGCGGCATGCTCCGGATCGGCGCCACCGCGCGGCTGGCCGACATCGCCGCCGACCCGGCGGTCCGCAAGACCTACACGGCCCTGGCCCTGGCGGCGTCCCGGGTGGCGTCGCCGCACGTGCGGGAGATGGGCACCCTGGCCGGCAACATCGCCCAGCTGCACCGCTGCTGGTACTTCCGCAAGCCGGAGAACCGCTTCGACTGCGCGCGCAAGGGTGGGAGCACGTGCTTCGCCATGACGGGGGACAACCGCTACCACTCCATCTTCGGCGCCGAAGGCGGCTGCCTCGCCGTGCACCCGAGCGACACGGCCCCGGCCTTGATCGCGCTCGGAGCCCGCGTCGTCACCAACCGGCGCACCGTCGACGTCGAGAAGTTCTTCCAGGTCGGGAAACCGGGGAACACGGTGCTCGAGGCCGGCGAGTTCATCCGGGAGATCCAGGTCCCCGAGCCCCCGGCCGGCTCCAAGAGCGCGTTCCTGAAGTTCGCGATCCGGAAATCGATCGACTTCCCGATCGTCAACTGCGCCGTGCTCGTCGGCGGGCCGAGCCCCCGCATCTGCCTCAACGCGGTCGCGCCCAGGCCCCGCCGGGCGCAGGCGGCCGAGGCGGCCGTCGCCGGCAAGCCGATCAACGAGGCCACGGCCGAAGCCGCTGCCGCGGCGGCCGTCGCCGACGCCAGCTCCTTCCCCGAGGCGGCCCAGTTCAAGAAGCAGATCGCCAAGACCCTGGTCAAGCGCGCGCTGCTGTCCACGGTCTGAATCCCAGGACGGGCCTGCCGGCGGGGCGCGGGACCCGGATGTCCCGGGGCCGCCGGAGGAGGCGGCATGATCGACGATCCGGGCGCCCCCATGCTCGAGGGCCTGCTGCACCAGGGCATGATGTTCAGCGAAGGGACCCAGCGCAAGGAGGAGTCCGCCTTCGACCCCAAGGCCGGCGTTGGCCTGCACGCCGACATGCTCGATTCCAGGAGGCCGACGATGGTCGGCATCGCCCCGGCCGATCCCATACTGCTCCGAACCCGGTCCCCGGGCAAGGCCTAGCGGGTGCGCGCGGGGCCCGCGCCGGCCCCGGAGGCGCCCCGGCTCCCTTCGCCCGTATTTGTTTCGGCGCGCATCCCGGCCCGATGCTATACTGGACCGGGATGGAGGCCGGGGCGGCGGATCATGAAGATATCCTATAAAAGCGACTACGCGCTCAAGGCGGTGCTGGACCTGGCCCTGTGCTACGAGGGGCGGGAGCCGGTCAGCATTCACGACACGGCCAGGCGCATCGACGCCCCCGTGAAATTCCTGGAGCAGATTTTTTCCGGGCTGAAAATCCACGGCATCATCGAAAGCCGCCGCGGGAGCAACGGCGGGTACCTGCTGGCCCGCCCGCCGGAAAAAATCACCGTCGGCGACATCATCCGGCTCATCGAAGGCCCGACCGAGCCGATCTCGTGCATCCGGCAGGACTACACGGGCTGCGATGAGATGTACACCTGCGTTTTCCGCAGCATCTGGAAGGACATCCACCAGGCGACGTCGCGCATCATCGACAACGTCAACTTCAGGGACCTGGCGCTCGAGTACGATTCCATGCGCAACGTGGCGACATTTTCGATCTAGGCCGCCGCCCCGGGGGGGGGCTACTCGGAGCTGCCGTTCTCCTTGCCGGAGTAGGGGATGCCGAGCTGTTTCATTTTGCGGTACAGGTTGGTCCGCTCGATGTGCAGCGCCTGGGCCGCGCGGCTGATGCTCCCCTTGTGCTCCACAAGCTTCTGCGTGATGAACTCCCGCTCGAACCGCTCCCTGGCGTCCTGCAGCGACGCCGCGTCCCCGTCCTCGTTCCTCTGCGGGAGGGAGCGGCGGAGAATCGTTTCGGGCAGGTCGTAGATGTCGATGCGCTGCCTGGGCGTCATGATGACCAGGCGTTCGGCGGTGTTGCGGAGCTCCCTGACGTTTCCGGGCCACGGGTAGTTCTCCAGCATCTCCATCGCCTTAGGCGTCAGCGACGGCCCCTTGCGCCCGTAGCGGCGGGCGTAGTCCCGCAGAAAATACTCCGCCAGGACCGGGATGTCCTCCCTGCGGTCCCGCAGCGGCGGCATCTGGAAAGGGAGCACGTTGAGCCGGTAGTAGAGGTCCTCGCGGAAATTCCCGAGCTCGATCTCCCTTTCCAGGTTCTTGTTGGTCGAGGCGATCACCCGGACGTCGACCCGGACCGACGCCTTCCCCCCCACGGGCGTGAACCGCTGCTCCTCCAGGACCCGGAGAACCTTCGCCTGCGTCCTCGGGCTCATGTCCCCGACCTCGTCGAGGAACAGGGTCCCCCCGTCGGCCTGGGAGAACTTCCCCTCCTTGTCCTCGGTGGCCCCCGTGAACGACCCCTTGACATGGCCGAAGAGCTCGCTCTCGATCAGCTCCTCGGGGATGGCGGCGCAGTTCATCTCCACGAAGGCGCCGTCCCGCCTCGCGCTGTTGAGGTGGATCAGGTGCGCGACGAGTTCCTTCCCGGTGCCGTTTTCGCCGCAGATCAGCACCCGCCCGTTGGTCGGGGCGGCGAAGGCGATCTGCTGCCTGAGCGCCTGCATGGGGACCGAGTCGCCGATCATGACGTGCTCCGCCACGATCTGCCGCCGGAGGCGCCGGTTCTCCTCCTCGAGCCGGTACTGGTGGAAGGCGTTCTCGACGACCAGAAGCGTCTTCTGGAGCGACAGCGGCTTCTCGACGAAGTCGAAGGCGCCCAGCTTGGTGGCCCGGACCGCGGTCTCGATCGACCCGTGCCCCGAAATCATGATCACGAAGGACTCGGGGCTGGCCTGCCGGATGTTGGCCAGCGCCTCGATGCCGTCCATCCCGGGCAGCCAGACGTCGAGAAGGATCACCGGGAACGTCTCCCGGGCCAGCATCTCCATCGCCTCCTCGCCGCTCGAGGCGGACCGGGACGCGTACCCGGCGTCATCCAGGATCCCTCCCAGGGAGGTCTGCACACCTTTTTCGTCGTCCACGATGAGAACCAGATGCGGCGTCATAACGGCTTATTGTGGCCCGGATTCATGCGGCGGCCAAGGGCAAATCGATAATGATCTTCGTCCCTACGGGCAGATTTGGTTCCGCGCGGACGCTCCCGTTGTGGTCCGACACGATCTGGCGCACGATGGCCAGCCCGAGGCCTGTCCCCCCCTTGCGCCCGGAGAAATAGGGGAGGAACAGGCTGTCCTGGTACTCCCCGGAGAACCCCCTCCCGCTGTCGCAGATTTCGATACGGACCGAATCCCCCTCCAGTAGGCGGCGCGTGCGGAGCTCCAGGACCTTGGCGCCGGTGTTGTCCGACATCGCCTCGAGCGCGTTGTCGAACAGGTTGATGAACACGCGCTTGATCTGCTCCGGGTCCAGGCGGAGGCCGGCGACGGCGGGATCGTAGTCCCGCAGGACCGAGACATCCTGGATGCGCCCGTTGTAGAGCGCGAGCGTGTTGTCGAGGATCGCATGCAGGTCCGCCTCCTCCGGGCGCACCTGGGGGAGCCGGGCGAACCTGGAAAACTCGTCCACCAGGTTCTTGAGCGACCCGGCTTCCTGGATGATGGTCCGGGTGCATTCCTCGACGACGGCGTCGAACTTCGCGTACGCCCCGCGCCAGTCCCCGGCCTCCCCCGGAAGCCCGGCCTCCCCCGGAAGCCCGGCCTCCGGGGGAGGGCCCAGCCGCCGGTACCGGTCGAGCAGGCGCTCGGCCGAAAGCTGGATCGGCGTCAGCGGGTTTTTGATCTCGTGGGCCATACGGCGCGCCACTTCCTGCCAGGCCACGAGTTTTTCCATCCGGAGCAGCTCCGTCACGTCGTCGAGCACCAGCACCCACCCGGCCGGCCGGCCGGCGGCGTCTGTGATGGGGGTGGCCACCGAGGCCAGGTGCAGGCTTTTCCCCGGTAAGGGCAGGTGGATGTCCTTGACGGCCCCGCCCAGGAGGGAGGACCTGCGCAGCAGCCCGTTGAGGGCCTCCCCGGCCGGCGCAGGGACGATGTCCTCGACCCGGGCCCCCTCGGGGACGGCCTCGAGCCGGAGCATCTCCACAGCGGCCCGGTTCATCGTCCGGATGCGGTAGTGCCGGTCCAGGGATACCACGCCCGTCGCGATCGTCTGCAGGATGGTCTCGATGTAGCGCCGGCGGTCGTCGAGCTCCACGTTGGTCCTCTGCAGGCTCTGCTGCGCCGAGGCGATGCGCTTTTCGTTATCCTGGAGGTTCATCGTCATCTGGTTGAACGACGCGATCAGGCCGGCGAGCTCGTCGAGCGCCTCGCTGCGGACGCGGTGCTGGAGGTTCCCCGCGGCGACGGCTGCGGCGCCCTGTTCCAGGGCCTGGATCGGGACCGTGATCCTTTTGGCCAGGTAGAGGGCGAACCAGGAGAAGGCGAAAACGATCAGGAGGGTCGAGAGCCCGAGGATCAAAAGCGTGCTGGCGCGCAGCGTGTTCTTCTCGCTCTGCAGCTCCCCGTACTTCTGGTAGGCCAGCAGCACCTCTCCCGACCGGTAGCCGGCGCTGTGATAGTTGAGCGTTTCGGCAACGACGGCGCCGACGACGGCGCCGCGGGCGTCCCGCACCGGGGCCGTCGCCCATGAAATCTCCCGGTGGGGGTCCATGGGGTCGAGGCGGGCCACGCGGAACCCCCCCCTCCCGCCGTCGATCGTGCTCCGGACCAGCCTCAGCACCGACTCCCGGTGCGGCTCCCCCGAAGGGGAGGCGCCCGTCCCGAGGATCCTCTGGCACCGGGCGTCGTAGACCTCCACGTTGTCGATGTCGTACTGGTGGCGGAACTCGACGAGCTTCGCCCGCAGCCTGGCGCGCCCCTCCGGCCCGAGGCCGTCGACGGCCCCGACATACCCCGCGATGCCGGCGGCGAAATACTTCCCGCGCTGCTCCGCCTCGTCGTAGTACCGCTCGGCCAGGTGGCGGCTGTGCTCCATCATTTCCGCCAGCGGGGCCTGGAACCACTGGTCGATCTGGGAGCTGATCAGCCCGTAGGCCAGAAGGAACAGCAGGACCGCGGGCAGAAGCGAGAGGATGATGAACATGCGGACGATCCTGGTCTTGAATCCGCTGCCCACCTGGCCGCTCTTCCTCTCGAAATAGAGCTTGACCAGGTTCCGCCCCAGGATCGTCGCAAGCCCCAGGATGGCCAGAACGACCAGGGCGGTGCCCGTGTAGAGCACGAACGTCATCCGGACGAAACGGGGGCTGCCGACCGAGGTCTGGTGGAGGAACACCTGGGTGGCGGCCAGGCCGAGGATCAGCAGCAGGATGCTGGCCAGGATGGTGCGCCGTCTCCGGCTCTCCCGCCTCTCGGGCGGGGTGGAATGCTTGGGCGGTCTGTGCATAATCGGATCCGGGCCATTATAAACCAGCGACGGGGCACAGGGGGCAAAATACTGGCCGCCGGCCCGAGGGGCCCTCGCCGGCGGTCGCGTTCTTTATAGGGTTGACCCAGGCGGCCGATCATACTAGATTCAAGCGGCGCAAGGAGGCGGCACATTGAAAATTCTGATAACGGGCGGCGCGGGATTCATCGGCTCCTACCTGTGCGAGGCCTGCCTGGCCCGGGGCGAGGAGGTCTACGCCGTCGACGACCTCTCCACGGGCAGCCTGTCGAACATCGAGCCGCTGCTGGCCGACCCCCGGTTCCATTTCGTCAACGACACGATCCTCCACCGCGACACCATGCTCGAGCTCGTCGGCATATGCGACACGGTCGTCCACCTGGCGGCGGCCGTCGGGGTCAAGCTCATCATCGACGAGCCCCTCAAGTCGATCCACACCAACATCGCGGGGACCGAGACCGTCCTGGAGCTGGCCGACAAGTTCCGGAAAATGGTGCTGCTGGCCTCCACCTCGGAAGTCTACGGGAAGAACTCCCGGGTCCCGCTCTCGGAATCCGACCTGCGCATCTACGGCCCGACCCACGTCCTGCGCTGGAGCTACGCCGCCACCAAGGCCATGGACGAATTCCTCGCGCTCGCCTACTACCGGACCAAGCGGCTCCCGGTCATCATCACGCGGTTCTTCAACACGGTCGGCCCGAGGCAGACGGGCCGCTACGGGATGGTCGTCCCCCGCTTCGTCGGGCAGGCGTTGAAGAACGAACCCATCACCGTCTTCGGCGACGGCACGCAGACGCGCACGTTCACCTACGTCGAGGACGTGGTGCGCGGGATCCTGGACCTGGTCGGGGAACCGCGCGCCGTCGGGGAGATCTTCAACATCGGCGGCGAGGAGGAGATTTCCATCAACGACCTGGCGCGGCGGACCGTCTCCATAACGGGCAGCCGGTCCACGCTTTGCCACATCCCCTACAAGGACGCCTACCAGGAGGGGTTCGAGGACATGGAGCGCCGGGTCCCGGACATCACGAAGGTCAAGAACCTGATCGGCTACGCCAACACGCACTCGATCGACGAGATCCTGGCCAAGGTCGCCGATTACGAGAGAACCCGCTAGGCGGGGCGCCGCATTTTGGTGAACGCTCCCGGCATCTGGTATATACTGTCTGGCACTAACTATCTTACATGGAGGGTGCATCATGGCACTTCGCACAAGCGTGGTTCTGGCCGCAGTGGTCCTGTGCGGCCTGGTCGGTGTTTTTGCTGCGGACATTTCCGGGAAGTGGACGGCGGAGTTCGACTCCCAGGTGGGTCTGCAGAAATACACTTTCGAGTTCAAGGCCGACGGCGCCGGCTTCACCGGAAAGGCGTCGCAGAATATCGGCGGAGCCGATTCGGAGTCGGAGATCGTCGAGGGGAAGATCGACGGCGACAAGGTGTCCTTCGTCGAGAACCTGGACTATTCCGGCATGCCGCTGCGCATCGAATACACCGGCACGCTATCGGGCGACGAGATGCAGCTGACCCGCGACGTGGGCGGCCAGGGGGGCGAATCCTTCAAGGCGAAACGCGTGAAATAGGGCTGCGGCCCGCGCCGGCCCGCCGTTGCCCACAGGCCCGGCAGCGCCAGCTGCCCCAAGACACCGGGGCGGGGCGGAGATCCCGGCGCTCTGCCCCGCGCCCTGCGGGTCGCAGGCGCCGGGCCCGTACAAGGACGCCCTGTTTCTGAATCCCTCCGGGGGCCTGTATTTTCGACTGAATCCACAGGCGGGCGGCCGTGGCCGAAGCCTGCCGCACGGGGGAGGCCGCCATCAGGTACTGATCCCGCCGGAAGGGTGCGGGGATCAAAACAGGTTCGACAGGGAAACATCGTCGAAAAGCGAGGAGACCGCCCTGGAATTCAGCACGTCCTTCGGGGTCCAGGCCCCCTCCCCTTCCCAGAAGAGATGGTAGGTCAAAGGGACCCGGCGGCCGTCGCGGAGAACCGACAGCTGCAGGTCGTCGGAGCCGTAGGCGTTCATGCAGGCCCGGACGCTGTTGAGGATGCTGTCGACGGGCCGGCCGTTGACCTCCAGGAGCACGTCCCCCTCCCTCAGCCCGAGAGTCTCGGCCAGGGTGCCGCTCCGGACGCCGGATATCCGGATCCCGGCCATGCCGCCGTCCCGTGCGTGGACGTTCATGGAAAAGTCGAGCACCCGGTCGGCCTCCCCACGGAACACCCCGTACGGGTTCAGATCGAACTCGTTGTCGCCGATCCGCCGGTATCCCGGGTCCATTGGAAGATTCCGCCCGGCGTCCGCGTTGAAATGCAGCCGTTTCCTCACGCCGTTGTTTTCGAGGACGACGTAGTCGTGCTTGATGAGCGCGAGCTCGGAGTGATCGGGCAGAATGTCGCGGACGCGCCAGGTGCGGCTGATCCCCGTGGCCAGCTCTTCCAGGGTGGCGCGGCTTTTTTCGGGCGCCCCGTCGAACGCGATGATGCTCGTCACCCTGTAGGCACCGAACCGGGGTCTGCTCCCCCGGGCCTCCAGCAAACGGCTGACGAGCGCAAACCTGTCCCGTCCGCCGGCGGCATCCGGCGCACCGCCGGACTTCGGCGCACCGCCGGACTTCGGCGCACCGCCGGACTTCGGCGCACCGCCGGCTTCCGGCGCACCGCCTTCGGGCCGGGCGGCCGCTGTTTCCTCACCGTCGGCAACGCCGGGCATCGGGACGCCGCGATGCGGCAGGGCCCGGTACAGGACGAAAGCGCCCGCGAGCGCCGCGCCCACGAGAACCACCAGCGACGCAGCCAAGCATTTACCGTGGAGCATACCCCCTACCCATGACCCGGCTCGATTGTCCCCGGCGGGCGATGCGCGCCCGCGCGGTCGGGCCTCCGACACAGATGTATACAGGACTTCGGCGCTCAAAGCAAACCCATCCGCCCGGCGCGGGCCGGTGCCGTGCGGCCGTGGCCGCGCGCAATCGGGATTGGACTCTCCCCGCACCGGTGGTATTATTTCCGGTCCCGAACCCCTCCGTCCCGGAAAGGCGGGCGCGTACGGCAGGGGGCGGCTCGAACGGACAGATCGGGACCACCACCGGAGGCGACTGCCGGCGCCCCGATGCGGCGCGCGTGCGACCGCGGGAGAGAAGAACATGGGCAAGGACCGAATCATAATTGTCGGCAGCGGCATAGCGGGGGCCTCCACCGCCTACTTCCTGACCCGCAGGGGGGAACGGAACATCGTCCTGCTGGAAAAGGACAGGATTGCGGGCGCACAGTCGACGGGGCGCAACGCCGCCATCCTGCGCACCCTGATCCCGGAACCGGAGATCAACCGGCTGGCCCGCGAGTCCGCCGGATTCTACCTCAACCCCCCGGATGCATTTTCCGAAGTCCCGCTGGTGGATTCCGTCGGCGTGTACCTGGCGGCCCGTGCCGAACACGTCCCGACGCTGGACCGCTGGTGCGAGGCCAACCCGGAAGCGAAGCTGGAAAGAGTCCGCGCGGGGAGGATCTACAAACAAGTCCCCGTCCTCGCCCCCGGCCTGGTGACGGCGGCATACAATGCCGAGGACGGCGTTCTCGATGTGCATGCAATCTTCCAGGGATTCCTCCAGGGAGCCTGCCGCGAGGGGGCAGAGCTGCGGCTGAACTGCGAGTACAGGGGCCTCGAATGCGAGGGCGGCGCGATCCGGGGCGTCGACACCTCCGACGGGTTCATGGAGGCGTCCAAGGTCGTCGTGGCCAACGGCGCCTGGGCGTCCGTTTCCGCGAATTTCCGCGGGTACTCCCTCCCCTTCACCCCCTACCGGCGCCACCTGCTCGTCACCGAGCCCCTCGACGCCGTCCACCCCCGCTGGCCGGTGATCTGGATCGTCGGGGAGGAGTTCTATTTCAGGCCCGAAAGCGGCGGCCTTCTGATGAGCGGGTGCGACGCCGTGGCGGTCACCCCGGAACAGGGGGAGATCGTCGAGCAGGCCCAGATCGAGCGGATTGCGGCCAAGGCCTCCTTCTGGCTCCCCTCGCTGGCCGACGCCCGGGTCGCCCGGGCCTGGTCGGGAATGCGCACCTTCGCCCCCGACGACATGTTCACCATAGGGAGCGACCCCAGGGTGCGGGGCCTGTACTGGGTTGCGGGGCTGGGCGGCCACGGCATCACCTGCGCCCCCGTCGTCGGCAGAATCGCCGCCGACTGCATCATCGACGGGGCGAGCGGCCACCCCGCCGCTCCAGGGATGGACCCGGGCCGCCTGTTGGGATGCATTCAGCCGGCCGTCTGACATGCGGCCTTTGCCCGGAAGGCGGAGCAGGAAGGTTTCGCCGGGGCCCCGGATCGGGGCCGGCAAAGGAAGATGCGTCCGGGTTTGATCCGGGCATCCCGTAGGCGTATCATGGCGGCAGAAAACGGCGGGCCCCCGCCGACTGCGGCGGGCCCCTGCCGGGACCTTCCACCCTAAGGAGAATGGCCGATGCCACCCCAGGGACGAGTTCTCCTCATCGGCGGCCGAACAGCGGTTCCATCCGGGTGCCGCGAGGATCTTCTAGCTTCCGGGTACAGCGTCACGACGGCCGAAACCGGGAGGCTGGGCCTCGAAAAGGCACGGCGGGAGTCGTTCGACGTCGCGGTGCTCGATCTGGAAATCCCCGACCTCCCGGGCCTGCAGGTCCTGGCGCAACTGAAGCAGGAATCCCCCAGCACGGCCGTTCTCGCTCTGGCGGCGCAGGCGGGCTCCCGTACAACGGGCTCCCCTTCGGCCGAGGAGGCGATGCGGGCCGGCGCCTTCGACTGCATCGAGGCGCCCGGGGCGCCCGGCGCCCTCATAGCCCTTATCGGGGAAGCGGCGCGGCACTCCCGCAGGGCGCTCGAAGACGCCTGCATCGCGCAGGAACTCGAACGCATGATGCTCGCGCAGGTATTGATCGGGCGCTCCGAGGCGATGCGCCGGATCGGGAAATTCCTGCAAAAAGCCGCCAGCGTCGACGCGCCCGTTCTTGTTTCGGGGGAGCCAGGAACCGGCAAGGAGGTCATCGCCCGGGCGATCCACCGGCTGAGCCGCAGGTCCAACCGGCGCTTCGTCTCGGTCGACTGCCGGAAATCCGAGGACCGGCTTCTGGAGATCGAGCTGTTCGGGACTCCCCGGGAGGCGGTTCCCGGCGCGGCCGGGGCCGCCGCGGGCAAGCTGAGGCAGGCCGAGGGGGGCACGCTCTTCCTCGACGAGATCTCCGACTTGGGCGCCGCCCTGCAGCAGCGTCTGCTGCAGGTGATCCTCGGGCAGGGCGTCCCGCCCGGGCGGGACGCCTCGGGACGGCAGGCGGACGTGCGCATCGTCTCCGCCACCTGCCGCGACCTCTCCCGGCAGGTGGACGCGGGGGCCTTCCGCGAGGACCTGTTCTGGCGCATCAACGCCCTCCGCATCGCCGTCCCGCCCCTGAGGGAAAGGGTCGAGGACATCCCCCCGCTGGCCGACTACTACATCCGGAAATTCTCCGCGGAAAACCATCGCCCGGCGCCCGGTGTGTCCGACGAAGCCATGCGCTCCCTGCAACGGCGCGAATGGCCCGGGAACGTGCGCGAGCTGGTCGGCCTCCTCAACCGCGCCGTCGCCGCGTGCTCCGGGGACTCCATCGCCCCGGGCGACATCGCCCCGGAGACGCCGGCGTCCCCCGACGACCCCGGGGCGGCCGAAGGATCCCTGGCCCGCCTGGAGCGGGACGAGATTCTCCGCATCCTGGAGCAGTTCCGTGGGAACAAGACCCGGGCCGCCCGGCACCTGGGCATCAACCGCAAGACGCTCAGGGAGAAGATGGAGCGCTACGGCCTCCAGGACGCCTAGGGCGCGGCGGCCAGCCACAGCGACCCGGCGAGAAGACCGACGGCGAGGTTGATCAGCTTGATGGCGACAAACGCAGGCCGGGAATGGGCCAGAAGCGGCAGCATGCCGTGGCCGTCCTGCACGATCGAGCTCGTGAGAAGGACGCCGAAAGGCACCAGGCCCTCGGCGTACATGGTGACGAAGATGAGATGGGGGCCGGATTCGGGGACCAGGCCTACCAGGCCGGCGACCAGAAGCATGATCCACCTGCCCTGATCGAGCGCCCCCCCGACCTCCCACCGTTCCACGACCAGGTGCAGCACGAGCAGGGAGCCCAGGGTCCAGAGGAATACGCGGAGCGCATGCTCGCGCACGACGTGCTTCCAGAGATGGTCCTCCAGGAAGTGCTCGGGAACGGTGGTGACGATGAAGGCGGCCACCAGGGACACCCCCAGCAGGGTGGCGCGGATCCAGTCCCAGCGCGGGGGCCCGATCTGCCCGGTGGCGATGGCGATGATGAAGGCCAGCAGGGAGAAGGAGAGGATCCCGCGCGCGGCCGAGCAGTTCCTCCACTGCCGGACGAACTGCTCCTTCTCGAAATACCGGCAGTGCTCCTCCTGATGGAAGTGGAAGCCCTGGCGGCAGGTAATCGCCTCGGTCATGCGCCGGCCCAGGACGCGGTCGGTCAGGGCCCCGGCGGCCAGTCCGATCGCGAACAGCACCAGGGTCAGCTCGAGGGCGGTTTTCGGCACCAGGGCGAACAGCACGAAGGACTCGTCGCCGCTGGTGGCGATCATCGCCGCCACGACCGCCCCGAGCGAGATCCTCCCGTGGGAATACATGGCCACGACGGCGAAGGCGCCCAGGCACCCGGGGGTCGCTCCGAGCCCGGCCGCGAGCAGGTACTGCCCCCAGCGGCGGTTCCCCAGCCGCTGCTGCCACTGGCCCTGGCTTAAGACATTAATGTACTCGATGACGAGCATCATGACCGCGACGAAGCCGCTGATCATGAAGGCGTGCATGACGACCGCGCCGATATCACTCATGGGAGGCTCCCGGGGTTCCCGTCATTCGATCCCCGCGAACTGCTTGATGTACTGCGCCCGGATGTAGGCCATCGACTGCGGGTTGTTCGTCTGGTTGAGCCGGCCGCGAAACTCGTCGATCGAGCCGAGTTTCTTCTCCCGCATCCACTCCGCCAACCCCGTTTTTATCGCCTCGATCTCCCGGAGCCCTTTCGAGTAGAGGACCGAAACGACCTGGACGGCGGGCGCGCCGGCCAGGATCTGCTTGATGACGTCCTCGCTCGTGTGGATGTTCCCGCTCGGTACGATGTCCAGGTCCAGTTCCCCGGAAAGCAGCGCGATCCAGCGCAGGCTGGTGTAGAAGCCCTGGATGTCGCTGAAGGAGGCCTTGACGGAAACCTTGAGCGTGTGGATGTCGATTTCCGGATTGACGAAGCGGTTGAAAAGCACCAGGCCGTCGGCGCGCCGGCTGGCGAGCTCCGCGGCCAGATTCCCGAACGAGGTGACATAGGGGGGCAGCTTCATCGCCACCGGGATCCGCAACTCCCTCTTCACGGAATCGAGGATCTCCACGTAGACCTTTTCCAGGTCCGCCCCGGTCCGGGCCGGGTCCAGGGGGAAGACGTAGGCGTTGAGCTCGAGCGCATCGGCGCCGGCGGCCTCGATCTGCCTGGCGTAGTCGAGCCACCATTTGGAGGTATGGCAGTTGATGCTGGCGATGACGGGGATCGAGACGCTCTTCTTGGCGGCCTCGATCGTCTCGAGATATTCCCGAGGACCGTAGAGCATCCCGAGCTCCGCCTGGATGTACCCGATCACCTCCGGGTGCAGGAGTGTGTCGTCGAGCAGGCCGGGGTCCATGCTCCGGATCTGCTCCTCGAACAGCGACTTCATCACGACGGCCCCGGCGCCGGCCTGCTCGCATTTCCGTATCTTGTCCGCATCCTGCGTCAGGCCGCAGCTTCCCACGATGATGGGGTTGTCCAGGGACAAGCCCAGGTAGGTGGTCCTCAGTTCCATTGCAGTCCCTCCCTCGAAAACCGCACGTTTTTCACCATTCACACATTTTGTCCCCGGTGGTACAATATGTACCGCTTGTCTTCATTCGCGGTTTGCAGACAAGCGCCCGTTGGAACCTGGGACAACCTTGGCTGTTATTGTAGACACGCCCAACGAATCCCTGCAATGAAATTAACCGTTGCTTTTCAACCAAACAATGAGGTTGCTTATGCCTGCCAGCAAGAAGGAAGCGAACAAGCGATCTGCCGCGCTCCCGCCCGACGTGCTCGTCATCGACAGCGACAAGGGCGCTGCCGCGGACTGCGTCCGAGCCATCGAGTCCGCCGGGTTTTCGGCCCTGAGCGCGGCGAACGCCCGCCTGGGCCTGGGCCTGGCCGAAAAGGAGCACCCCCGCGTGGTGATCCTCGATGTAACCATACCAGAGGACGGAAGCCTTGAGGTACTCGAAAGTCTGCCCAAGAAGGACCCGACGGCCGTCGCCGTCGTCGTCGCGGCCAACGCGTCGGTCGACGCCGCGGTCGAAGCGATGAAGCACGGCGCCTTCGACTTCCTGACCAAACCGGTCGATGCCGAAAAGCTGCTGGAAACCGTCCGCCGCGCCCTGCATCTCAGCAGCCTGCGCGAGGAGGCCGCCGGCGCCGAGGGCGGCAAGGACGCCTCAAAGAAATACGACCTGCTGCTGCAGGGGCTCGACGTCCTGGGGGAGGCCTACGCGATGGGTCTCGAGAAGAAGCAGCTGCTCGACGAGCTGACCTACCTCGAAAACGAGGCGAAATACCACGCCGAGAACCTGGGGCAGATCAAGCGCAAGGAGCGCGCGATCCTCGACATCCGGGACGACCTGGTGAAGGTCGACGCCATCCTCCGGAAATACAGTTTCCAGAAGAATGCGCTCATCCAGGTGCTGCTCGACGTGCAGGAGACCTTCCGCTGGCTGCCGCGGCACGTCCTGAACTGGATTTCCGGCCGGCTGAACATCCCGATCTGCAGAATACTCGTCATCGCCAATTTCTACGAGGCCTTCAGCCTGCAGCCCCGGGGGCGCCACATGGTCCAGGTCTGCACCGGGACCGCCTGCCACGTGCGCGGGGCCTCCGAAGTGCTCAGCAGGATCTCGAGCACCCTCGGCCTGAGGGAGGGGGAAACCGACAAGGACCAGATGTTCACCCTGGAAACGGTCCACTGCCTGGGATGCTGCGCCCTGGCGCCGGTGGTCCGGGTCGACGCCGTCTACCATCAGAACCCGTCGAAAACCCAGCTCGATAAAATCATCAAGACCCTGAAGAAGGAGGAGGAGGAACCATGCCTCGCTTAGAGAAACCCGCCGATCTGAAAAAACTGAGGAAAGAGGCCCTCGCCGGGCGCAAAGCCAAGGCGGCCTGGCTGTCGGTCTGCACCGGCACGGGCTGCCGCGCCTACGGGGCCGCGGCGCTGGCCGACTCCTTCGAGAAGGAAATCGACAGCCGCGGCATCGGCGGCTCCGTCGGCCTCCGCAGAACGGGGTGCCACGGCCTGTGCCAGCACGGCCCGATGGTGTTCATCGACCCGGAGGAGACCTGCCTCGTGGGGGTGGGGGCCAAACACATCCCCGACGTCCTCGACAGCGTCGTCTCGGGCGGGGGGAACCTCGAAAAGCTCCTCTACAAGGACCCGGAAGGCTCCGGGACCGTCCGCAGGATGAAGGAAATCCCGTTCTACAGGGACCAAAAACGCGTCCTGCTCGACAGCAACCTCCAGATCGATTCGGAGAGCATCCTCGACTACATCGCCATGGGGGGATACGCCGCCCTGGTGAAGGCGCTGACGGAAATGACGCCCGAGGACGTCCTGAAGGAGATCACCGCGGCGAACCTGCGCGGCCGCGGGGGAGGCGGGTTCCCGGCGGGTTGGAAATGGGAGACGACCCGCAACGCCGAAGGGGAGCCCAAGTACGTGATCGTCAATGCCGACGAGGGCGACCCGGGCGCGTTCATGGACGGCAGCATCCTGGAGGGGAACCCCCACAGCGTCGTCGAGGGGCTGATCATCGGCGGCTACACGATCGGCGCCGCCGAGGGCTTCGTCTACGTCCGCCAGGAGTACCCGCTCGCCTACAACCACGTGCGCATCGCCCTGGAGCAGGCGCGGGAGTACGGGCTGCTGGGAACGAACATCCTCGGGTCCGGCTTTTCCTTCGACGTGAAGATCCACCGCGGCGCGGGGGCCTTCGTCTCCGGGGAAAGCAGCGCCCTGATGTCGGCCATCGAGGGGACGGTCGGCGAACCCCGCCCCAAATACATCCACACCTCGGAAAAAGGCGTCTGGGGCAAGCCCTCCTGCCTCAACAACGTGGAAACCTGGGCCAACGTCCCCCAGATCGTCAACAAGGGGGCCGGGTGGTTCACCGCCATGGGCACCGACAAGAGCAAGGGGACCAAGATCTTCTCCCTGGTCGGCAAGGTGCGGAACAACGGGCTGGTCGAAGTCCCGATGGGCATCAGCCTCCGCGACATCATTTTCAAGATCGGCGGCGGCATTCAGAACGGGAAAGCCTTCAAGGCCGTGCAGACCGGGGGGCCTTCCGGCGGCGTCATCCCCGAATCCCTCCTGGATCTCCCGGTGGATTTCGACGAACTCACCAAGGTGGGCTCGATGATGGGGTCCGGCGGCATGATCGTCATGGACGAGAACACCTGCATGGTCGACACGGCCCGCTACTACACGAATTTCCTCGCCCACGAGTCGTGCGGGAAGTGCGTCCCCTGCCGCGAGGGGCTGCGCCAGATGCTGCGCATCCTCAACAACATCACCGAGGGCCGGGGCCGGGAGGAGGACCTCGGGCTGCTCGAGGAGCTCTCGGAGTTCATGCAGGCCGCGTCGCTGTGCGCGCTCGGCCAGTCGGCGCCGAACCCCGTGATGAGCACCCTGAAGTACTTCCGCGCCGAGTACGAGGAGCATATCCGCAACAAGCGCTGCCCCGCCGGCGTCTGCACCGCCCTGATCGCCTACACCATCGACCAGGAGAAGTGCACGGCCTGCGGCGCCTGCTACCGCAACTGTCCGGTGGACGCCATCGACAAATCCAAGGACAAGGTCTTCACCATCATCCAGGAAAAATGCATCAAGTGCGGCGCCTGCTTCACGGCCTGCCCGGAAAAATTCAGCGCGGTCGTCAAGGTACCGGCGTCGACGATGCACCAACAGCCCGCGGGGTCCGCCCTGCAGGAAACCAACGCGTAGGGAGGTGGCTCCATGGGAACAGTAACTCTAGAGATCGACGGCAAAACAGTACAGGCGGAAAAGGGGACGACCGTCCTCGAAGCGGCGCGGTCGGCGGGGATCCACATCCCCACCCTGTGCCATGACGACAGGCTGGAAGAATACGGCGGGTGCCGCATGTGCATGGTGGAGATCGAAACCAAACGGGGGCGGAAACGGCTCGTGGCCTCCTGCGTCTACCCCGTCGAGGAGGGGCTCCGGGTCCAGACCGCCACCGAAAAGGTGAAGAAGATCCGGCGGATGATCATCGAGCTGCTCTGGCCGTCCTGGCAGCCCTATGCCGAGGAGTACGGGGTCACCTCCTCCCGGTTCAAGACGGGCATGACCGACTGCAGCCTCTGCGGCCTCTGCGTCCGCTACTGCGCCGACGTCAAGAAAGCCAACAATGTCTACTTCAAGGGCCGCGGCGTCGAGCGGCAGCCCGCCCTGGTCGACGGCGCCGAACTCGAGTGCCGGGCCTGCGGCGAATGCTTCACGCTCTGCGGCAGCGGCTGGATCGCATCCAGGTGCTAGAAACAGCCGCGGGGGGGCCCAGGCCCCTCCGCGGCGCCTCGGCCGCGGCCCGGGCCCGGACTCCCCCGCCATCGGCCGGGCCGGTGCGTCAAATCTGTTCCCTTTTCCCCCGATAGGCCGTATAGTCGTACCGGCGGCGCCGCGTGCGCCGCGGATCCCGGAGACGGCCTATGACCAAGACCTGTCGTGCCTGCCTGATTCTCTGCGCCCTGCTTCTGCTCTATCCCTGGTTCCCGGCCCCGGCCGGGGCGCAGGACTACCAGCCCCACATCGGGCAGAGGGGCAAGGACGTCATCTGGGTGCCGACGCCGGACAACCAGGTCGAGACGATGCTCGACATGGCCGAAGTGACCGCCGCCGACTTCGTCATCGACCTCGGATCGGGCGACGGCCGCATCGTGATCGCCGCGGCCCGCAGGGGGGCGACGGCCCTCGGCATCGAATTCAACCCCGACATGGTGGAACTGTCCAGGCGCAACGCGGACAAGGCGGGCGTCTCCGGCAGGGCCACCTTCGAGCAAGCCGATCTTTTCGAGGTCGATCTGGGCCGGGCCTCGGTCATCACGATGTACCTGCTGCCGGACATCAACCTGAAACTGCGCCCGAAGCTGCTCGACCTGGCGCCCGGGACTAGGGTCGTCTCCCACGCCTTCTCGATGGAGGAGTGGACGCCCGACCGCAGCGCCGTCAACAACGCGGTGAACCTCTACTGCTGGATCGTGCCCGCCAAAGTCGGCGGGGCATGGACCTGGACGGAGGGCTCCGTGCCGGTGGCACTCGAACTGACCCAGAATTTCCAGGAAATTAAGGGGACGGCCCTGTTCGGGGACTCCCCCGAACCCGTCCGGGACGCGAAACTCCAGGGCGACTGGATCGCCTTCTCCCTGGGGGGGAACTCCTACTCGGGCCGGGTCACCCCTGGAAGTATCAGGGGCAC
>CAZYXB010000054.1:0-18161 GCA_964651155.1 uncultured Acidobacteriota bacterium
CGATATATTGTTGTTTTACAAGGATTTATTGATATATATCTGATAACAAAATATTTGAACAATTATCGAATCCCCCCCTCTCCGCCACGCCTCTTATTTTTTCAACAGGCTTGCGCCCATTGCAGAATATTGGCAATAGGAAGGGTTGCCTGATACCGCGGCAACAGCATCGGGAACATGTGATGGGGTCCCGCTCAGAAACACCTCTGGCGCGGTTGTTGTGCCTGTCCTGGTTTTTGTTAGATTATGTCATCAACGGAGAGCACGAAGACTCCGGTTCCTCCCCCGGTCCTGGGATTCGTGATTGGTCCTGTCACGTCCAGCATTGCGCAGCGCTGCGGCGACGACAAATGGATGCTCCTGCGCTTGCGCTAGCTGGCGCAGGAGACTGGAATCCTCAGGTGTGACTTCTGCGAAGATGGTAGAGAAACCATTCTCCCCGGGGTGCCCGGTGTCCTCCGTAACGATTTTTACCGAAAGCTTTGGGACTGTGGTGATTCGGTTTCCCATAATATCCCAGGACCAGCGCTACGGGTCCGAGCCGACGCGTTTTCTGCCGTTTCCCTGCACACGATTGTCATGCTACTGCATTTTCCGGAAGCTCCCAGCCCGGGAAAACCAGAACTCCTGGATGGATTTTTAGTGCGGTGGCAGGTATCTTGGCGAGCCCGACTCCCAGATTGACTCGATCGTTCTCAATTCCGGAAATGGTCGCCTGAGGGATGCCTGTCAGCGCCGACAATTGATTCTGGCTCAATTCCTGTAATTCCCGGATGATCCGTACAGACTCGCCAACTGAGACCTCTGTTCTTTTTTAGCGGGACGATATTCGCTCATTGAAAACCTCCTATGGTCATGGGCGTTTATCGATGCGACTTGAAACAGCAGTGCTTCGAAAACGGCATGATAGATCACGCGCCACTGAGTCCCAAGCCGGGATGCGAGGGATCCTTTCCATTTCCCGGCCGAAGCTTCGTCGTGGAAGCCCTTGATCAGCCTCAAACCCGCCGGCCCGGATATCCCGGCACTATCCTTCCATGTATCATGCCGTTTAAGCACCTCGATCGGAATGGAACCTATTTGCTTGCCGATACGAGTATGTTCCACAATCCGCCACATGGCTATTAAGATATATACCAAATACAATATGTCGAGATCGATGTTTCAGCAGCTACACACTTGGGTTCAGGGAGGCGGCTCACGCCGCCTCACCATAAATCGGATGGTTTGTCTATTGTGAGACTTTACCGGAATGTTCCAGATAATTAGGAAATCCAAGTCCGTTAATTTGGGGGATCAACACACGCGCATCGGGCAAAACCCATCGGCGACATAGACAACAGGGTTTCTTTCTGGGCATGGTGACTCATCGTGACCATCAGGCTGGTGGAATTATTGCAGGTAACCGGAGGGAAGGTTCCGTGGCTCACTTGAGCCGAGTACGGGCGGGTCATGCCTCGAAAGCGCCGTAGCAAAAAGATCATTCGATCTATCGGGCGAGATATTTTTGAAGCTCAGGACAAAAAGGCATCAATATCGCCGTACATTCTCTTTTCATCCGGCTCGCGCCGGCTGTACTATTGGAAGCGAATCGATCATTCATATTTCCCATGGAAGAATTGGCCGGCCACCCGCGGGCAGAATGTTGCCGGATGACTCCGAAACAGAACTGGCTCGAGACCGCAAGCCTCGACATGTCTGCCTGACCTCGGGAGGATAGCAAATGATGAGGTTGATCCACACTTGCTCCATCGGCATTTGGTTCCAAGCCTTATCCTGGATTGGATTCCTGTGTTTTGGCCCTGTAGCGGATGTGAACGGCCAACACAGCCCGCAGGCCGCACCAGCGGACAAGGACCTCACGATCCGCATCGGAGTCGAGGAGGTGCGGCTCGACGCTGTGGTTGTGGATTCGAAAGGGCGTGCAATCACAGACCTGACCGCGGATGATTTTGAGATCTATCAGGATGGCAAGCGCCAACCCATCGTTTCCTGCCAATATATCCGTTATTACCAGCCACAGGCTGAGAAAAGGGATGTGCGCCCGGGGGACGAGGAAACACTCCCCCCAATCCCCGCTCCGATGCTGACGCGCGAGTCTATCGGGCGAACGCTTGTCTTTCTCGTAGACGACCTTTTCATGGATTTCGCTGATGTCAGCAATGCGCGCATGGCTCTCAAGACGTTTGTGGAGACTCAAATGCATCCGGGTGATGCCGTGGCCATCATGCGGACCAGCACGGGGAATGCCGCCCTGCAGACTCTCGGTTCGGACAAGCGTCAACTGCTGGCCACAATTGAAAATACCGCTTTCGGCAACGGTTTCTTTAGGATCAATCCCTTTTTGCCGCCTGAATCGTCGGTGACAGTCCCTTTTAAAATACATATGAACGCGGTCGCATACTGCATCAACGCCATGCAGGATCTGCCCGGTCGCAAGTTTCTGTTGCTGGTGACCAGCAGGATAACCCTCCCCTCCACCTCCAGCGGTTCCGTTGATACACGGAAGTATATGTTGCAGGCTCACAAGGTGGCAGATGCGGCATGGCATGCCGGTGTGGTGATTCACACTTTGGACATCAGGGGATTGACCACCTACCCGCTGCCGTCGGACGATCAGAGTCTTCTGCCTCTATCGAAAAGAACGGGCGGGCTTCTTCTGATGAACCGCAATTTTGCTTTTGACGGATTAAAGGACGTAGACGAAGAAATGAAAGGATATTACCTGCTCACGTATATCCCTCCGGCGAAATCATTCCAGAAGCAGGGGGAATACACCTTTCAGGACGTCAAAATAAAAGTGAACAGGGCGTTGAGCGAGGTACACACCCGGGCGGGCTTTTGGGGGACGAAGCAACCTCCCTTGGAAGACTATGGGCCCAAACACCAAACTCCGCTCATGAAAGCCATGTTTTCTCCATTTCAGCACAAGGACTTGAAAGTCCACCTGGCCACCGGCTTTGTGGACAATCCCCCAAAAGGATATATGATTCGAGCCTGGTTGCACCTGGATGGACGGGCTTTGGGCATCATCGAAGGGAAGGATGGCGGTCTTTCTGTCTCCCTCGAAGCTTCCGCCGCCACGACCGATATCAACGGTTTTATGCAGGACCTGGGCACCAGGCAATTGGGATTTTCCGTCAACCGCGATGAAATCCGCTGGATCCGGGATCACGGCTTCAGGTTTGTTCTCTCGATCCCAACAAAAAAACCCGGGGCGTATTATCTCCGCGTGGCAACCAGGGACCTGTCTACCGACGCCATGGGATCGGGATACCAGTTTATGGAAATTCCCGATCTCAAAAAGAAAAAGCTGGCCCTGTCCAGCATTTTTGTCATCAACAGCGAGGAGGATGCCTCCTGGATTCTGCCGGCAAAGAAGACGGAGCCGCTGAATCCTTCCGGTTCTTCCGCCGATGTTGTCCGTAGAAGCCAGGCCCTCCGGAGTTATCTGCCGGGGGAAAGCTTCGAGTACATAGCCGTTATCTACAACGCGAAAAGGAAAAAAAAGAAAGCGCCGGTTCTGGAAACCCGGGTTGTGCTTTATCAAAATGGCCAAGAGTTGCGCCGGAGCGAAGCCGAGGCAGTTGACCTCGGCGAAATCCGCGATTTCGATAGAATCCCGATTCGAAGGAAATTGAAACTGGACAATACGCTGCAGCCTGGAGACTATGTTTTGCAGCTGCTGGTAAAGGACAAACAAGCGAAGGAGAAGGAAAGCCTGGCGGCCCAGGCACTGCAATTCGAAATATCTGCGAGATAGATGTCCCCCTCTGCCGCCCGTGCGTGAGCGCGCCGAAATGACAGATCTGCCGCGAGATCGAATTGCGGAGAGCGATAGCCGCGGCGGAGGAGATGATACATCCGGGCGATGGGATGCGCGATGGGGCGGCACCCTGAAGCGAAGAGGTTCCGGCCGCAAGCATTTCCGGCCGTTATCGAATTCCCAACTCCCCGCCGGAAATTCCCGGGAATGCCCTGCACCGGGACGGAAAGACGGCCATGGGGATTCCTTCGGGATTCCCGGGCGATCGGCCGATTCCGAATGCCCGAAAATGCCCCATCCTACCTGGCCTCTTGAGGCATCCATTCCCGTGCGAGGCACTGCGCTTCGGCTATCTGCCGGGCCGTCATCGTCGTGGCAAGATTGTCCCGGGCATGGGCGCACATGGCCCGCATCTCTCCCGAGGAGCCGGCGGCGGCCAGGTTGAACCACATGTGGGCAAGGACCGCATCCCGGGCCACCCCTTTGCCGTCCCTGCGGAGAAGGCCCAGCCGGTACTGCGCACCGGCATCGCCCTGCTCGGCCGCCATCCGGTACCATTTCGCGGCTTCCGCGTAGTCCTGGGGAACCCCGTCGCCCTCTGCATATTTCCATCCCAGGGCGATCTGGGCTCCGACATGGCCCTGCCGGGCCGCCCGCCGGAACCATATTGCCGCTTCCGCGTGACCCGGTATCTCCCCCCCTCCCTGCGGGGGCTCCCCCGCGGCGGGCTGCCCGCCGTAGAATCCCTGATCGGCGGCCCGGCCGGCCCATTTCGCGGCTTCTCCGGGGTCCTGGGGCACTCCCAGGCCGTTCGAATACAGGATTCCCAGGTTGAACTGGGCGTTGGCATGCCCCTGCTCGGCTGCCCGCCGGAACCATGCCGCCGCTTCCGAGTAGTTCTGGAGGGTGCCTTCACTCTGCAGGTATCTCCTCCCTAGAGCGAACTGCGCATGCACATGACCCTGATCCGCGGCCGACCGGTACCATTTCGCGGCTTCCGCGGGGTCCTGGGGAACTCCGAGGCCACGGTCGTACAGTTCGCCCAGCTTGGTTTGTGCTCCGGCATGGTTGCTTTCGGCGGCTTTGCGGTACCATGCCGCCGCCTCCACGTAACTCTGTTTTATGCCCAGGCCGTATTCGAGCATCCTCCCTAGGGCGACCTGCGCATGAACCTCGTTCTGGTCGGCCGCCTGCCGGTACCATTTCAACGCTTCCGTGTAGTCTTTCCCTACTCGTATTCCCACCTCGTAGGAGGATGCCAGCTCGTACTGCGCCTGGGCATCGCCCCGGCCGGCGGCTTCGATCAGGGACCGGGTGTGCGCCTGCGGTTCGTTTTCTGACGGATACCCCGGTACGGCTAGAGGGGCAAGAGCATACGCCGCGGCCGCAAGCAGAACAATCATCCCGCGTGCGGATTCAGTCGGTACCATCCTGGTGCAATTCATCGGCAGATCCCCTTGGAAAGTCTCCCCGTATTCTAACCCCCGCGGGCCCGGATGTCTCCAGGATTCCGGGGGCCGAAACCGGGGCATCCGGCGGAATTCCGGCCCGGAGCCGTGGGGATTGCGTTACAATCGTGCCGGGGACCTATCCAGCATGGAAGAGGGATTTTGAGCCCAGAGGAGGACCATGTCGGCAGCGGGGAATGCCATGATGCCACGAGTGAAGGCGGGGGACAGGGATGTTTCCCCAAGTCGAAGGCAACGCTCAATAGTGCCGGCGTGCGTGCTTGCTCTGGCCGCCGCCGCTGCGTACGCCCAATCGCCGATCGTGGAGCCCGGCGCGGCGGTCGAGTTGCTTGCGGACGGTTTCCGGTTTACCGAAGGGCCGGCCTGCGATCCTGGAGGCAACGTCTATTTCACCGACCAGCCGAACGACCGCATCCACGTGTGGAGTGTCGACCGGCGGCTGTCGATTTTCAAGCAGGGGAGCGGGCGCGCCAACGGGCTCAGTTTCGACAGGGCCGGGAACCTGTGGGCCTGCGCCGATGCCGACGGTGAGCTGCGGCGCCTTTCCTTGGGAGGGGAAACGACCGTAGCGGTGGCCGAGTACCGGGGCAAACGGCTCAACGGTCCGAACGACATCTGGATCCGGCCCGACGGGGGCATCTACTTCACGGACCCCTTCTACCCGCGCGATTACTGGGATCACCGCGAGGCCACGCAGAACGTCCAAGGCGTCTACTACCTGGATCCGGAGGGGAAGGAGGTGCGCCGGGTTGCGGAGGATTTGCTGCAGCCGAACGGCATTATCGGGACCCCCGACGGTACAACCCTGTATGTCGCCGATATGGGCGCCCGGAAAACCTACCGCTACGACATTCGTTCCGACGGAGCCCTGGACGGCAAGAGGCTGTTTTGCGACATGGGGTCGGACGGGATGACGATCGACAACGAAGGGAATGTGTATCTGACCGGGAGCGGGGTGACCGTTTTCAACCCGGAAGGGAAGCGGATCCATCACATCCCCGTCCAGGCCGGCTGGACGGCCAATGTCTGCTTCGGAGGCCGGGACCGGCGGACGCTTTTCATCACGGCCAGCGATACAATCCTCGGTCTGCGCATGCGGGTACGCGGGGTGGACAGCCAGTAGCGGGATGGTGCCGGCCGCAGCGGGCCGCGACGATCGTTCCCTCCGGGGGGGACGGTTCGGCGGATCAGGCCGTCCGCCCCGGCAGTGGAGCGCCTGCGCCGGAATCAAGGTTCCGGATCTGCTCCCGGTACAGGTCTCTGAGGGATACCAGGTAGGGGTGGTAGGCGCCTGCGGCGTAATCCGGGAAGGTCCAGGGAAGGGTGCGCCAGGCCCCGCGCTCGAAGTGGAGGGTGACCTCCGCGTAGATGCCCCGGGACAGGCAGATGCGGTGGTAGAAATTTTTCGTCGATGCCAGTACCAGCTTCGATTCCTCGATGTAGCCCGGGTCCAGGTTGGCGGGACGGGGAACCTGCCGCCACTCCAGGGCCAGCATGGACTCCATCTCGTTGGTCGCCATCTTGATGCCCGCGATCGATGAGGGTTCGATGAGGCTTTCAAAGCCGAGGAAGCGGCGCGTGATCGGGCTTCCCATGGTCCTGTTGTAGTAGCGGGTTGCGTCAAACGGGAACTGTTCGCTCCGCGAATCGATGGTCCCGAAGCGTTCCGAAAGGCGTTTTTCCGCAACGGGAACGATTTCGGGGATGGAGGTGAGCACCCCCACGATCAGTTTCACGGGCAGGGGACGGGTGATGGCGCCCATGGTCACTGTTCCCGGTACCGGGTTGGATCGGGGACGCCCGCTTCCTCGAAACCCCGGCGGCGGAGAATGCAGGAATCGCAGGCTCCGCAGGCCAGCCCGTCCGCTGCAGGGTCGTAGCAGCTGTGGGTCATGGCGAAATCGATTCCGGCACCGATGCCCGCCCGGATGATTGCGGCCTTGCTCATGCGGAGAAGAGGCGCGTGGATGCGGTACCGCGCCGTTCCCTCGGCCCCCGCTTTTGTCGCCAGGCCGGCCATCCGTTCGAAGGCCTCCAGGAATTCCGGTCTGCAGTCGGGGTAGCCGGAGTAGTCGACGGCGGTCACCCCTATGAAGATATCCTCCGCTTGGAGGACTTCGCACCAGGCGAGGGCGAAGCTGAGGAAGATGGTGTTGCGCGCTGGCACATAGGTGACGGGTATGCCGCCGTTCGGATCCAGGGGATCCCGGTGCTTGGGAACGTCCAGGTCGCCGGTCAGGGCCGAGCCTCCGAACATCCGGAGATCGATGGGCGCGATGATGTGGTCGGTAATCCCCAGGGCCCGCACGACCTTTCGCGCGGCCTCGAGCTCGCAGCGGTGGCGCTGCCCGTAATCAAAGCTCAGGGCGTGGACCGCAAAACCTTGTTGGATCGCCATTGCCATTGCCGTGGTGGAATCCACCCCGCCGCTGGCCAGCGCAACTGCCCTTTGTATGGAAGGCACTGGAATTCTCTCCCGACTCCACTATTGTCGGACATTATCGGCCGCTGTCAAGTGCGCGGCGCAAAAAGGATCGCGGGGATTCCCGGCGCGCCCCATCCCGGGGGCTGCGGGAACCGAATTATTGTCCGTCCGGGTCTGTGCGCGGCGGATCCCGGGTGTTAGAATAATGCATTTTGGGAGAAGCGATGCTGCAGATCAAGGGACTGGGGAAAGCATTCCGCGGCGAATGGCTTTTCCGATCGCTCGATATCCAGATCAACGACCGGGACAGAATCGGTCTTGTCGGGGACAACGGGACCGGGAAGTCCACGTTTATGAAAATCGTCTCGGGCCTCCTCCCCCCGGACGAAGGCGAGACCATCGGCGCCCGCAGCCTGACGTCCGGGTACCTGCCCCAGGACGGGCTCTTCGCGCGCGGGAGAACGCTGCTGGAAGAGGCTCTTTCCGTTTTTGAATCCCTGAAGTCTCTGGAGACGGAGATCGGCCGGCTCGAACACGAACTGGCCGACAGGGAGCATTCGGAAACGGAATACGAGAAGAAGCTGCGGCGCTACTCCACGATCACCCAGCAATTCCATCTGCAGGAGGGCTACGCGATCGAAGCGAGGGCGGGCGGCGTTCTCCAGGGCCTGGGGTTCACCCGCGACGATCTGGGGCGCCGCTGCGAGGAGTTCAGCGGGGGATGGCAGATGCGCCTGGCTCTCGCCAAGCTGCTGCTGCAGAAACCGAGCCTGCTTCTTCTGGACGAACCGACCAACCACCTGGACCTGGAAGCGCGCAACTGGCTCGAAGAGTACCTCAGTGCCTACCCGCATGCCCTGGTGCTCGTATCCCACGACCGCTACTTTCTGGATGCGTGCACGGAACGGATCATGGAGATCCGGAACCGTTCGGTCCATTTGTACAGGGGCAATTATTCAGATTTCCTGCGCCAGCGCCAGGAGCGGCTCGCCCAGCTCGAGGCCGCCTATGAGGCGCAGCAGAAGGAGATTGCGCGGATCAAGGCGTTTGCCGACAAATTCCGCTACAAGGCCACCAAGGCTTCCCAGGTTCAGAGCCGCTTGAAGGACCTGGAGCGCATGGAGCGTATCGAACTGCCGCCGGAGACGAAACCGATCCGCATCCGGTTCCCCGAGGGGCCGCGGACGGGGCGGACCGTCCTCGAATTGTCCGGCGTCTCTGCCGGGTACGGCGGGACTCCCGTGTTTGAACGTCTCGATTGGAAACTGGAAAAGGGAGAGCGCATCGCCCTGGTCGGCCCGAACGGGGCGGGGAAGTCCACATTGATGAAGCTCCTTGCGGGCAGGCTGCCCCTGACCGCAGGGGAGCGCACGGTGGGGCACAATGTCGTCGTCTCCTATTTTTCCCAGGACCAGGACGACCTTTTGTCCTCCGCCTGCACGGTCTGGGACGAAGTCTACTCGGTTGCGCCGAACCACATCGTCCCCCAGCTCCGCACATTGCTCGGGTGCTTCCTGTTTTCGGGGGACGCCATAGAGAAGCCCGTATCGGTGCTGAGCGGCGGTGAGCGGAGCCGTCTGGTGCTGTGCCGCCTTCTGCTCTCTCCCGCCAACTGCCTGCTGCTGGACGAGCCGACGAACCACCTCGATATCCGGTCGAAGGATATCCTGATGGATGCCCTGCGGCAGTACCAGGGGACGATTGTCTTCGTCAGCCACGACCGGTACTTCCTCGACGGCCTGGCAACCGGAGTTCTGGAAATCGGGAACCGCACGGCCGTGTCCTATCTGGGTAACTACGAGGACTACCTGCAGAAGAAAGCCGCCCGGGCGCCGCAAGACGGGGACAAGCACGGCGCGGAAGGCGTCGCCGGGCCGGCACCGGGCTCCGGGGACGGCGCCGCGACGCGGGGCAACGGGAAGAGGAAGGTCAACCCCATCAGGATTCGGCAGATGCGGGAAAGGGTGGTGACGCTCGAAGACGAGATCCATCTGCATGAAACCAGAATCGCCGTTCTCAGCCGGATGCTCGCGTCCGAAGAGCTCTATCGCGACCAGCAGCTCTTCCGAACCACCATAGGGGAGCACGACGCGCTGCAGGACCAACTGGTCCGGCTTATGAAACAGTGGGAGACCCTGCAGTCGGAACTCGACGCCTTGTGATCGAGGACTGACCGTACACGGCCGGGGAGGGATCGGGTCCCGATCCGTCCGGAGAGCGGTCGGCGGCGGGTGCAACCGGGTGCCGTTCCGGGCGGGATGGTTGCCGACTGCGGCGGCTTACCGTTTCCCGCCCGCGAGCATTTTCTGGTGTTCGACCTTGAGGCACCTCGACTGCACGGCCTGGAGCCCGGCTTCGGAGGCTTTTCTGGCGGCCGCGTTGTGGGCCAGGCCGAGCTGCATCCACACAACCTTTGCCTTGATCCGGATCGCTTCGTCGACGATGCCTTCAATGGCGTCGACTTTCCGGAAGATATCCACGATGTCCACCGGCGAGGGGATGGAGGCCAGATCGGGGTAGGAGGTCTCTCCGAGGATCTCCGCCCTGGCGGGGTTTACCGGGATGATGGTGTAGCCGTGCTCCTTCAGATACGCGGCCACCCTGTAGCTGTCTCTTTCAGGATTGTCCGAAAGGCCGACAACGGCGATGGTCTTGCTGGTCTCCAGGATCTTTCGGATCGCGCCGTCCACGGGATTGGATTCCGGGAATTCGCAGGATTGTTTGTCGCTCATCGGGCCTCCAAACGGTTGGGAATGCCGCGCCGGGGCGCCTCGGGAGCGCCCCGGCGGCTGCGCTTCAGATCTTTTCGATGCCGACGAGCGGCTGCCCTTTTTCCACCGACTCTCCAGCGGCAACCAATGTTTTGACAATACGGCATTTGTAGGGGGCGGTTATTTCATTGAAAAGCTTCATGGCTTCGACGATGCACACCTTGCCGCCCGCCTCCACGATGTCGCCCTCCTTGACGAAGTTCGGCTTTCCGGGACCGGAGGCCAGGTACAGGGTGCCGACGAAAGGGGCGTCGATCGTGGCGGTGTAGGACGCGGCTTCGGGCGCTCTCCCGGGAGGCTCCTGGGATTGTTCGGGCTCCGGTGCGGTCGGGGTCTCCATCCCCGGGGCTTCGGGCGATGCGGCCGCCGGGCAGGGATTCTGCGGGATGTCCGCCGTTGTGGGGCGGCTTCCCGACGGCCGGATCACTATCGTCGCTTGGCCTTTCCGAAGCACCAGTTCCTCCACGGTCAACCCTTCGATCTTCTCGAGCACTTCCCTGGCCACATCGGGGATGTTCTTCGGCAACTGAACCTGCGCAGCCGTCTGGCACGCCGCGGCCGCCGGGCCGTCGCCTGCCGGCTTCGGCGGTTCCTTCGCCTCTTCGTTCCGCATTTTGTCGATCTCGAGATCCGCCGGCGTCGGCGGCCGCTGCTCGGGCGGCAAGGCGCGCCAGGAGAAAAACTGCAGGGCCGGTTCCGGAAGAAGGATGTAGGAAAGGATATCCTCCTCGCGCTCGATATAGTTGGGTTCGATGTTGTCCGCCCCGCCGGGGAGCATCGGGCTCAGTTCATCCGCCGGACGGTGGTCGATCGGTTTTTCATCCCCGAGTATTTTCTTTAAAAATTTGTCGCTGATCGGAACCGGGGACCTTCCGTATCTGCCGCGGACATAGTCTCTGACTTCGTTGGGAACGATCTTGTACCGCTCTCCGGCGAGGACGTTCATCACCGCCTGCGTTCCGACGATCTGGCTGGTGGGCGTGACCAGGGGCGGAAAGCCGAGATCCTCCCGAACGCGGGCGACCTCGTCGAGCACCTCCGGAAGCTTGTCGAGGGCTTTCTGCATTGCCAGCTGGGATTTGAAATTGGAGATCATGCCCCCCGGTATCTGGTGTATGAGGATGCCCGGGTCGATGAAGGGGGACGATCCGGCGCCCTGGCGGCGCGGCGCCAGGTCGTTGAAGTGGCGCGCCACGTGCTCGAGCGCCTCGAGGTCGAGTTCGGCCGAGTAGTCGGTTTCCGAGAAGATCGCGCTCATGGTCTCCACCGGAGGCTGGGAGGAGGAACCGGACATGGACGAAATCGCGCAATCGATCGCGCCCGCGCCCGACCGGACGCCTTCGACGTAGGTGGCTATCGCCATGCCGCTCGACGCGTGGCAGTGGAGCTGGATCGGGATATCGAATTCCGCCATCAATCCCCGTACCAGCCGCTCCGCGCTGATGGGGGACAGGATGCCGGCCATGTCCTTGATGCAGATGGAGTCGATCCCGAGCCCCACCTGCTCCCGGGCGTAGGAGATGTATTTTTCCACCGTGTGGACCTTGGATATCGTGTAGCAGAGAGTGCCCTGCGCGTGCGCCCCGTGTTTTTTCACCGCCCGGATCGCGGCTTCCAGGTTCCTCGTGTCGTTCAGGGCGTCGAATACCCTGAAGATATCGATCCCGTTCTCGCAGGCGAGCGCTACGAACCGGTCGACCACGTCATCGGCGTAATTGCGGTAGCCCACCAGGTTCTGCCCCCGCAGAAGCATCTGTAGCGGGGTGTTTTTCGCCTTGGACTTGATTGACCGGAGTCGCTCCCAGGGGTTTTCCCGCAGGAAACGAAGACAGACGTCGAAGGTGGCCCCGCCCCAGCACTCCAGGGAGTAGTAGCCGACATTGTCGATGACGTCGATGATCCGCAGCATGTCGTCGGTGCGCATCCGGGTCGCCCACAGCGACTGGTGCGCATCCCGGAGGGTGGTGTCGGTGATCCTCAGGGGTATTTTATGCAGCGTGTCTTCAGAGCGGTTGCCCGTAGTAACCTTCATTCTTTTCCCCGTCTCCTATTTGGTGAATTCTCCCATGGCCGCGAATTTTTCGAATCTCCGCGAAATCAGCTTGGGTGCGGACCACGGAGTGAGCTTGCCGAGGTGCTCGAGCAGGGCGTGTTTCACTCCTTGGGCCGTCGCGACGTAATCGGTGTGCGCCCCCCCCATGGGCTCCGGAATGATCTCGTCGATAACCCCGAGCTCGAGCAGGGATTGAGCCGTGATTTTCATTGCCTCGGCCGCCTGCGCGTTGAAGGAGGCGTCCCTCCAGAGGATGGAGGCGCACCCCTCGGGCGATATGACCGAGTAGATGGCGTGGGAGAGCATCAGCAGGATGTCGCCTACCCCTATCCCGAGGGCCCCGCCGCTTCCCCCTTCCCCGGTGACAACCGAGAGGATCGGCACCTCGATGCGCGCCATTTCGGTGATGTTGCGCGCGATGGCCTCGGCCTGGCCGCGCTCCTCGGCGTCGAGCCCGGGATAGGCGCCCATCGTATCGATGAACGTGATGACCGGGACCCTGAACGTTTCAGCCAGGTGCATCAGGCGCAGCGCCTTGCGGTACCCCTCGGGACGCGCCATGCCGAAATTCCTTTCGGCGTTGTCTTCAGCCGTGTGGCCTTTCGCGTGGCCCAGAAGCATGACCTTTTCGCGGTCGAGCATGGCGAAGCCACCGATGAGGGCGCGGTCGTCCCCGAAACAGCGGTCCCCGTGCAGCTCCAGGAAATCCGTGAAGACCAGGTCGACGTAATCGTGCAGGACCGGCCGCTGCGGATGGCGGACCACCTGGACCGTTTGCCACGGCGTGAGATTCTCGTAAATCTCTCTTTTCCTCTCGCCGAGCTTCGCCTGCAGTTTCTTCAGCTGGTCGCTGATCTCGGTCGAGCCTTCGGCCGCCAGATTCTTCAGGTTTTCCACCGCCTTCTCAATGTCGGCGATCGGCTGCTCAAAGTCAAACTCGGGTTTCATGAACCGTGTCCTTATCGATTGTAGAAAGAAAGTATGGAGGAAAGCGCGTGTTTCATCCGGCCCCGCTCGACGATCATGTCCAGGAAACCGTGCTCGAGCAGAAACTCCGATGTCTGGAACGTGTCGGGAAGCTCCTGTTTGATGGTCTGTTCGATCACGCGCCGCCCGGCGAACCCGATCAGCGCCCCCGGTTCGGCGATGTTGACGTCGCCCACCATCGCAAAGGACGCGCTGACGCCGCCGGTCGTGGGATCGGTGAGAACGGACAGGTACGGGATCCGGCGCTCTCTGAGCCGCGCGATCCCCGCGCAGGTCTTCGCCATCTGCATCAGGGACAGGATGCCCTCGTGCATCCGGGCGCCGCCGGAGGCGGAAAAAATGATGTAGGGCAGGCGGCGGTCGTAGGCGCAGGAGGCGCCGAGGAGTATTTTTTCACCCGTCGCGGACCCGAGGCTCCCCCCGAGGAACCGGAAGTCCATGACCGCGATCGACACCGGGATGCCGTTGATCTTCCCGGTCCCGGTGACGACGGCCTCGTTGAGCCCCGTCAGCTTCCGGGCTTTCTCGATTTTTTCGCTGTAGGGCCCCTTGCCGTCGACGAATTTGAGGGGGTCGCTCGGTTGTATTTTCTTGTTGGTCTCTTTGAACGTCCCCGCATCCAGGGTCAGTGCGATTCTTTCGTACGCGTCTATTTTCCCGTGCCACCCGCATTTGGGGCATACGCTGTGATTGGCGATGAAGTCCCGTTTGAATATGTGGGAACTGCATTTCTGGCACTTGATCCAGATTTCATCCGCCTGTTTTTTCGAGGCGTCACGTTTCGACCGTGACTTTATAAACCAGGGCATGGAACCCTCCGTTGGCATACAGGTATCAGACCCGGGCGCGGCGGACCCGTCCGGCGGCCGGCACCCTGTGTATTATTATTCTTAATGCACCCGTAGTCAAATCAAAGCCGAGATGGATACCCCCGCGACCGGGCGTCCCGGAAGATCCGCGAAGATTTTGAAAAGGAATTACTTAGCAGAAGCAGGGTCGGGCACTGCCCGCGCCCTGCCGTCGCAGCCGGGATGCCCCCGGCCGGAAGGTCCCGAACCTCATTTTATCTTCAAGGGTCCCCGCGTTCCGGCCGATATGGTGGCGGGACTGGATCCGTGCGGGAGACCCGGCGGTCCGGACCGGCGAGCCGGACGGGCCCCGAAAGCGCTCCCGGGCGGAATCCACCAGCCACCGTGAACCACCTAAAAAATACGGCGGGCATGCCGGTACTCAGGCACTTGTGGCGGATCAGTAGCTTCAAATCCGCTTTTTCTGAAAATATTCGGAACAGGCAAAACCCTGTATCCGGTCACCATAACAGACTATGAGGGACTCTATGAGAAAGACGTGTACCATGCTCTGGGCCGCCGCCTTGCTGGCAGCAGGCGCCGGTACGGCCCTGGCCCAAACCACGGCAAGCCATGACATCACCATCACCGTCAACGAGGTAGCCCTGCTCGGGCTCGATGACGATACCGCCGTCGCCTTCACCCTCGGCGCGCCGGCCGCGCCCGGCGCCGCCTTCGGGGTGACCGCTTCCTCCGGCACCATCAAATACCTCCAGTACACCTCGATTGTGCCCTCGGGCGCATTCCGCAGGATCACGGCCGAGATTGACGCCTCACTGCCGGATGGGCTCGGAATCAACGTCGCCGCCACCGATGCGGCAAACGGCTGCGGAACCCTCGGGAGCTCTGCCGATATCGCCCTGGGCACGACGCCGGTCGATATCGTTACCGGGATCGGCAGCGGCTACACCGGAACCGGTGCCGCCGATGGCGTGCGGCTCAACTACAGCCTCGATGCCATCGATTGCACCGGTGAGGCCTGCCTTATCTTCCAGGACGACACCATGGTGACGGTCACCTACACTTTGACCGACGCCGCCTGACGGCCGCCGGCGGGCATCCCGGCGGCCCGGCAGGGCTTCCGGGACAGCCCGCCACGGACCGGGGATCTTCTATGAACACTACCGTCCGTTTTCTTCTGTTGCTGGCCGTTTTAGGCCTCCCCGCGGCGGCCCGGGGCCAGGTCCACGTCGTCGGGAGCCTGCGCCGGCACATGGAGCTGGCCCAGGGGGATGAACGCCAGGGGGAGGTGCTGGTGCACAACCCCGGCACCCGGCCCGAGACCGTCCGGGCCTACCTTACGGGATACCGTGCGACCGCCGAGGGCAGGACGTTCTACGGGGATCCGGTTGCGGCCTACCGGTCCTCGGCCTCCTGGATACACCTGGCCCCCCGGGAGCAGGAGATCGCCCCCGGCGCCACGGCGTCGTTTCACTACGTGATCCGGGTGCCCCGCAACCCGGAACTCGCCGGCAGCTACTGGAGCATGCTCATGGTCGAACCGGTGGATCCCGGGACCCTGGACCCGCCGAAGGCGGAGACGGATCGGACGCGTCTCGGCATCCGCACCGTCACGCGCACCGGCATCCACATGGCCACCCACATCGGGGACAGCGGAAGCAGGGACCTGAAATTCATCGACCGGAAACTCGTGCATGCCGGGGGGAGCCCCGTGCTGCAGCTCGACATCGAGAACACGGGCGAGCGCTACCTCCGGCTCGCTCTCTGGGCCGAACTGTTCGACGGCCGGGGCCTTTCCGCGGGCCGCTTCGAAGGGGGGGTCCGCGGGCTCTACCCGGCCGACTCCGCGCGGGTCCCAATCAAGCTTTCCGGCATGCCTCCGGGAGCCTATCAGGTTCTGGTTGTGGCCGACAACGGGGACGACGCTGTCTTTGGAGCCCGGTATGACCTGGAAATCCCCGAATAGGGATCCCGTCGGGTCCTCCCGGCTTCCTGCGACGCCGATGGACATTTTTCGGAGAAGAATAGCGGGGCGGCTGTTTGGGCCGCTTCTGCTGGCAGCGGCCCTGTCCCTGGACGGCTTCCCCCAGGAGCCGGCCGTCGAGGTGCGTCAGGTGGCGCCCGAAACCGTGGATGCCGAACCTGGGAGGATTCTCTCGGTCGCCTTCCGCGTGACCAACCGGTCGGGGGACCGGGTGCCGCTCCGTGAATCGGTCCTGCTGCCCGAGGGGTGGCAGCTGGTGATGCCGCCGCTCGATTTTGAACTGGAGCCGGCCGAATCGGTGACCCGCATGGCGGTGCTGCGCGTTGGCCGTGCCGCGCCGGCCGGGGAATACGAGGTTGTGTACGAGGCGTCGGGGCGGGCCGAGTACGCCATGGCGGACCGGGCCGCAGCCCGGGTCCGCGTGACGACTGTCTACGGGCTCCAGCTCCTGCTCGAGAACAGGCCTCCGGAGCAGGTGGCGGCGGGCCAATCCTTCTCCCTGCACGTCCGGCTGATCAACCAGGGCAACGCCGGGCTGGACGTGACGCTGGCGGCGACCATGGGATCCGGAGGCCGTGCAACCCCTACCCCCGAATCGTTCCATCTGCCCGCCGGATCGAGCCGGCTGGTGGATATTGCGGCCATGGCCGATCCCGGGGAAGACCGGCTGCGCAGGTCCCATGTGTATCTGACCGCCCGGACCGACACCACCGCGGCCGGCCGCCCGGTGGATGCCCGTCTGAGCGTGCCCGTGCAGGTGGTCCCCCGCGTGGCGGGGCAGGACATGTACCTCCGGTACCCCGTGGAGCTTTTCGCCCGCCTGGGCGGGGACGACGAAGACGCCGCTTTTCAGTTCGGCCTCAAGGGGAGCGGCTACCTCGACGAAGGGCGGAAGCGCCGACTGGAGCTTTTCATCCAGGCCCCGGACCGGCACGACAAGGGGACCCTGGGGCGCCGCGATGAATTCTGGATCCGCTACGACGAATCCCCTTTCAGCTTCAAGGCCGGCGACCTGTCCTACGCCCTTTCCGAGCTGACATCCTGGCACCGCTACGGCCGGGGGGCGGGCCTGGGGCTCGTCCCCGGTGCCGGCCCCGTCCGGGCGGGTGTCTACTTCGTGAAGGACCGGTGGGCGCTCCAGCGGCGGAGCGACATCGGCGCCCACCTTTCCTTCGCCCCGAATCCTGAAACCACGCTGCGGGCCAACTACCTGGCGCTCGATTACGAAGCATGGTCCGGCCTACCCGCCGCGCGGGACAGCGTCTTCAGCCTCCAGGCCGAAACACGCCTGCTGGACCATCGTCTGGAAGCGGAAATGGGGTGGAGCACCACCAACGGGCCGGATGCCGGCCGCGACACGGCCTGGCGCCTGGAGTTGGGAAGCCCGGCCGGCCCCGGCGTGCGCTACGGTTTGTCGGCGCGCAGGACCGGGACGGATTTCGCGGGCCGCTACCCCGATTCGGCCTCCTACTCGGGCTCCTTCTCCCTGCCCCTGGCCTCCGGCCTCCGGCTCCACGGCGCCTACGACCGCTACGAACGCAACCTGGCCGCGGATTCAGGCCGCGGCGCCGCGCCGAGGGAAGACCGCTACCAGGCCGGACTGGACGCCCGGATGGCCGGCCGCTGGTATGCGTCCCTGGAATATGACCTCTACGACCGCGAGGACGGGGCCTCCCCTCCCGCCTATCGTTTCCGGGAGTACGGCGTCACCCTGTCGGCGGGACGCACCGGGGGCCTTGTCTCCTACCGGGCTGAAGCCCGCCGCGGCCAGACCAGGGACCGGCTGACCGGCCGCGACTACGGCGGCTGGAACACCGGTCTCTACGGAACCTTTACCCCGCACCACTACTGTCCCAACGTTAGTTGAATAGATTCAATTGGATGCAGCTATCATCTA
>CAZYXB010000055.1:0-15922 GCA_964651155.1 uncultured Acidobacteriota bacterium
GTACGTCCGGTGGTGTGGGAGGACGGGGGCTGTGAGGCCCCCTCCTACCCGATTCGGGATCTCCGTCGATGGGTCCGTCCCTACCCCTCGAAGCGCACGGGCAGGTACTCGGGCGCCCACATGGCCTGGCGCACGGTGTCCTCCAGGTGCTCGAGAAGCGCCTCGTCCGCGTAGCCCTGCGCCACCGCCCGCCGGATGGTCGCGCAGGCTACGGCGTGGGAGCATTCGCGGATGCGGGTGAGGCTGGGGTAGACGGCGGTTTCCTCGAGGTCTTCCTCGGTGACCATTTCCGCCAGGGCTTTGGCGGCGTCGAGGAACATCCCGTCGGTGACCCGCTGCGCCCGGGAAACCGTGATCCCCAGCCCGACGCCCGGGAAGATGAAGGCGTTGTTCCCCTGGCCGATCCGGTACTTCCTGCTGTTGATTTCGACCGGGTCGAAGGGGCTTCCCGTGGCCACGATGGCTTTGCCGTCGGACCACCGGAGCGCGTCGCCGGGTGTGATTTCGGCCTTGGACGTGGGGTTGGAGAGGGGGAAGATGACGGGCCGCTCGTTGTAGGCCGTCATCTTGCGCACGATGCTTTCGGAGAACATGCCGGCCGTCTGCGACGTGCCGATCAGGATGGTCGGCCGGACGTTGTCGATCGTCTCCTCCAGACTGATGGCTTTGGGGTTCTTGCACGCGTACCCTTTGATTTCTTCGGCGGATCGCGCAAATTTCATTTTGAAATCGTCCAGGCCCTCGCGGGTTTTCGTGCAGAGGCCACGGCTGTCGACCGTCCAGATGCGCTGGACGGCCTCGTCCTGGCTGAGCCCGTCCTCGACCATGGCCGCGACGATTAGGTCGGAGATTCCCTGGGCCGAGGCTCCGGCTCCGGCGAATACGATCCTCTGGCTGGCCAGGGGTTGCTGCGTTATCCGCAGGGCGCTGTAGATGCCCGCCACGACGACGCCCGCCGTCCCCTGGATGTCGTCGTTGAACGAGCACAGGGAGTCGCGGAACCGGTTGAGTTGCTTGATGGCGTTCCCCTTGAGGAAATCCTCCCACTGCAGGCAGACATTGGGGAACACCTCCTTGACGGCTTCGACGAACTCGTCGATGAACTCCTGATAGGCCTGGCCCCGCACGCGCTTCTGCTTGAGCCCGATGTAGAGGGGATCGTTGAGCCTTTCCTCGTTGTCGGTCCCGACGTCGAGGGTGATGGGAATGGTGCTGTAGGGGCTGACGCCGGCGCACAGCGTGTACAAACAGAGCTTGCCGATCGGTATCCCCATGCCGCCCGCCCCCTGGTCGCCGAGCCCGAGAATGCGTTCCCCGTCGGTCACGACGATGATGGAGGGGTTGCCGATGCCCATATGGCTGAGGACGTGGGCGATGTTCCCGCGGTCGTTGTAGCTGACGTACACCCCGCGGCCGCGGCGGTAGATGTGGGAGAACTTCTGGCAGGCTTCCCCGACCACCGGGGTGTAGACAATGGGCATCATTTCATCGATGTGCTCGAGCAGGAGGCGGTAGTAGAGGGTTTCGTTCCGGTCCTGGAGCTCGGTCAGGTAGATGAATTTCCCGATGTTGGTTTTCTGGCCGGAGAAATTTTCATAGGTCCTGTCGAGCTGCTGCTTCATCGTCGATACCTGCGGGGGGAGCAGCCCCGTCAGGTCCAGGTCGTCCCGTTCCCGCTGGGAGAAGGCGGTGCCTTTGTTGGTCTGGTAGTTGAAGAGCAGGGAACGTCCCTTTTCGGAAACGGCCATGTAGCGCTGTCCCGTAGCCTGGTCGATTTTGATGCTGAATTTCATGCCATTGCCTTTCTAGCGTCAGAGGACAGGAGGCGGACGGTGGACCCGGGTCCGGCCTGTCGGTTTGTCTCTACAAACGGTTGCGCGTATATATATACGTCAATATCCCGGCCTTGAAAAGGCTCTGGCGGCGAAAGCGCTCCTCCCGCATCGCCGGCGGAGGGTTCACGCGGCGCAGCAGACGGGGGGATGAGGCGCAGAAGCCGCCTATTCGCCGTGCTTTGGCGGAGAGGGCGGGATACCGCCAGGCTGCGGATCGGCCGAACCCGGCGCGGCCATACTTCTGGCAAGCCGCCGGGACCCCCCGTCCGTAATGGGGCGGAAGACCGGCGCGGCCGCAACGTCTGATGCCGGCATTCCATTACCGAATCGGCCCGTCCAGGTTGTAATGGAACCTGGATCGCAATTGGGCAAGAGTCCTCCGGAGCGGATCATTCCTGCCGAATTTCCAGTAGTCGTCCAGGGGAGACAGCAGGGCGATATCCGTTTCCGTTCCATAGAGGGAAGAGAACCAGACAAAATTCGACAGTTCGTGCGGCCGGTCCCGGACCAGTTCCCGGAAAAAGGGAAGGGCATTCACTTTCTCGGAATCGGCCAGAATCCGTAACGCAACCGTGTAATACGGGTTCTCGAGGCCCGCCATGCGCAGGACGGATTCCACCGGCACTATCGCAGGCTCGCCCAGTTGTAGGAGGGCCCGGGCAACCGGATCGGAGGCCATGCCCTCAGGCTTATCACGCAGCAGTTCGAGGAATTCCGGCATGGCCCTGGCGTCTTGCAGACACCCCCGCCGCATGACAACCCAGTTCAACTCAGGGCCGGCCAGCCTGTCCCACGGGGGCCCGCCGATCTGGTCGATCCAGTAGTGCGCTTCATCGGCCATTTCCGAAGCGGGACGCAGGTTTGTCGGAAGATTCACAACATCCCGGCCGGAATTCCCAAGAATTTTCTTCTGAAGCGCATCTAAATGCTCCCCGTCCCCCATCCAGACCAGCGGGACGACGGCCCAGACCTTATCAATCCTCCCGAGGTCGGATTCCTGAATGCGCTCCAGGAGAGCATCGGCGCCCATCTTCCGCGATTCGCTTCCCATTTCGCAAAGCGCCGCGACGGCGTCATACGCGCTAGGGTCGAAACTATACCCGTGTATGTCCCGGCGGCCCAGATAGGCAAGCAGCACCGGCGCCATCGCGGGATGCCGGACGGATGCGGCAATCCGGGCGACATCTCCTGCCGAGTACAGCGACCTGTCTTCTTCACCCATAAGCCTCTCCATGAAGGGCGCCACAACAGGTGCGTACCGGTCCGTTTCCTCCCGGTCCAGAACGGACCCGATGCAGTCGGCCAGTCTCAACCGATCAGAATCCGGCAGCGTATCGTCTTCGATCGCCCGGATGCAGCAACGTTTCGCCTCCTCCTGCGGGCCGGATGCGAAAGCCTTCCGGGCCCGTCCAACGAAATCCCCGGATCTTGTCAGGCGTTGTTTTGCATCCTCGAAGGCCCGTTCCACCTCCGGAGTCGGATCCCGCTGCGCGAGGTACCGAAGTGCGATATCCCGGACGTTTGTGCCCGCCGTCCTCCATCTTTCCCTTAAGGCCTTGGTCACTCCGGGAGCGCCCGGAAAATGGGATGCGAGACTCCCGGCGGCCTCTGCAGCCAGGGCGCTGTCGCTGGAGTCGAGCGTCCGGATGAGAACGGGAACGACACGCAGATCGCCGGTGGCCGCAAGCCAGGGCAGCAGTTGTTTCCTGCTTTCATCTGAAAATCCGTCCCATGTTTCGGTCACGACATCCAGGCTGGCGGGATCCCGGATATTCTGGATTTCAGGAATCACGTCGTCGCCCAACTCCTCCAGGCTGGCCGGATCGTGAAGGCTGCGGAGCCGCGACAGGAAATCTTCTTTGTCGACGGGTCGTTTCCATTCGACGGCGGGACAGGCCGACCGGGGTTTCTGCAGAAGGCGAACCAGTTTCCGGATCCGATCCGGCTCCCGCGTTTCCGCCAGGCAGGGCATCAGGCAGCGCAGTTTCGGCAGGAAGGCGGGAGGATACGTAAAGAATCTATTCGTACCGCCGCCGTCGGGGTCTTTCCGCCACAAAACGGTTCTTTCGCTGGGCTTGGGCTCCCAGTCCCTCGCGCTCGCCGACAAGGATCTTCTTTCCGAAAAGATGCGTGAACTAATTGGCAATCAAATTATCTTGGTGGCGAAGAGTATCGCGCGCGAAACCACCCAATAAAAAATTTTCAAGGGATGGATTGTACATGGGATATTTGGCGGAGAGGATGGGGTCCGTCTCTCGACATGTTGTTGAAATCACGTACCTTGCAGATATTTTAATGCCGCCAATCCCGCCAAAACAGTTCCTGCCCCACTTCCAGGTACGCTACGGGAACACGGGTGCATGCTGAGGTTCTATCAATGCTTTTTCTAAGCTGGGCCGGAACCACTGCATCCCGACCGATTCATTTCAGTACCAGTTGGATGGGAGATCATTGAAATTCATCAAAGATGCAGCAATACTGGACCAGCTTTGCCGCCACCGGCGATTCCAATGGCGAGAAGCTGATGCAGTGGCCGAAGTTCGACGCGGCTGGGCACGCATGCATGGATTGTACCGATGCCGGCCTGGTGACTAAAGTCCTGCGGCGGGAAGCCTGTGATTCGCATATAGAGAACGAAAAGCCTCAGGCGAAGTCGGCGTTTGTAAAACGTAACTGGTTCGAAAGAAAAAGGAGCCTGCCATGTGCAGATTATTAATGGCGCTTTTCATCGGAGCTTTCGCCGTTGTGGCAGCCCAGGGAACTTCCCGGGCGCAAGGAACTGCGGGTTCCAATGCCGGGGCGCAAGCCAATCAGTTGGAAGTTCTCAGCCCATGGGCTGAGGTGGATCCGATCCCGCTCCGGGGAGTTTCCCCGCGGATCGATACACTCGCGGGAAAGAAAATTGGATTATTCGTCAATCCCAAACGGGCGGCTATGCCGATTGCGGAATCAATCCAAAAGAGATTGAAGGACCTGTATCCCGATATCCAGTTCGTCCTATTCCATTCCACCACGCCGAATGTGAATGAGATTGAAACGAAGAACAAAGAGAAATTTATAGCCTGGGCAAAAGGCGTTGACGCCGTCATCGGAGTCGTCGGTGATTGAGGGTCCTGCACAAAGTTCCTCGTGTATAACGCAATAGAGATCGAGAACTTTGGCAAGCCGGTCGTGATACTGGCTAACAAGGGTTTTGTTACGGATGCCGAATCCGCCGCATCAGGCAAGGGAATGCCCGGAATCAGAGTTGTTGGAGAAACCGTGCCCTGTGAATCCACGGTCCAAGAGGAAATTGAAGAGGGTGTGGCGGCAGCCATTACGGATACGATTGAAGGTTTGACCCGTCCGCTGAGCGCCGAGGAGAAATCCCCGCAGCAGAAAACGGGCAAGACTCCCAGGGTAGCGTTCAAGGGAAATGTTCAGGAAGTAAACCAGTTCTACTACAGGAAGGGATGGACCGACGGTCTGCCGATCATTCCGCCGACCGAGGAAGCCGTTGCGGAAATGTTGACCGGCACGGATCTGCCTCCCGATTCTATCGTGTCGAAGATCATCCCGAGAAAGGGGAAAGCCACTGTCGAAAAGATTGCGATCAATGCGGTGATGGCCGGTGCGCTTCCTACGCACATGCCTGTCCTGATCGCCACCATCCAGGCATTTGAAGATCCGAAAGCACGGTTCGATACATTTGAGGTGAGCACCGGTTCGTGGGCGCCTTCCCTTACGATCAACGGTCCGATACGAAGAGACATTCAAGTCAATTGCAGCTCAGGCGCTCTGAGCCCCGGGGACATCGCCAATGCCGCAATCGGCCGGGCCGTCGGATTGATCGTTAGAAATATCGGCGGAGCCAGAAAGGCTATCGAGGACATGGGCGTTATCGGCAACCCGGGCAAGTACAGCCTTGTGATCGGAGAGGATGAAGAAGCCAGTCCCTGGGAGCCTCTCAGCGTCGAGCGCGGCTTCGGGAAGGAAGACAGTACCGTAACCGTATTTTTCCCCAACACCTTCATTCAGGCGGTTCCGGGCGGAACGGACGCGAAAGGGATTCTGGATACTCTTGTGCGTATGGGCACCACCAGCATGTCGAGCGTCATTCTTATTCCTTCCTGGGCCAAAGTGTTGTCGAGAGAGGGATACACAAAGCAGGGGGTTAAGCAATATATCGCGACACACAGCGCCCCCCGTGAGAGCGTCCCCGGATTTTCGGACGACGCCGTCGCGCATATGGACACTGAAAACCTGATGATCCTGGTTGCCGGAGGACCGGGTTCGTTCATCGGACTGCTGAGGAGTGTGGGCCCAGGATTTTTCGAGAATGCTCTTGTCACCCAAAAAATAGAACTGCCGAAAAACTGGGATAAGCTTGTCCTGAAATATAAAAATATGAAACCGATGTACGAGAAATACTAAGAAACCGCCGCGTATTTCACAAGTCTGGCGTGTGGAATCCGCGGCGGTTGTTTCCCTCTGTTACGTCAGCAGGATGCTGCGCACTTCGCCTTCCGGATCGTCGGCCATTCTACAATCATCATCAAACACCATCGTCGGAGACCGTGCCGGGTCGAATGGCTCCCATGCCAATCCGGGCTGGCTGGGATTGCCCGTACGGGCAAAATTTGCCCATGCTGCAGCCATCTTCTTTGCCAGCGCCTGTGCCTCCGGCCCGTTGCCCGTCCCCTGTGCACAGCGCTTTGTGTTATCGAAGCAGAAGGCAAGCTCCGCCGTATGCCATGCGCCCGAGTCTTCCAGCATGGGCGACTGCCAGGAGAAATACCACAGGAATACGGGCGCGCTTTTCTGCTCGTACCTCATTGTGGCCATGCGTATGGCGTTGTTGCATATGTTGAAGGTGTTCAATCCGCTGCCGTTGCACATGTAGGACAGCTTGCGGATGCTCTTCTCCGGATGCGCTTTCTTCATCGCCGCGATCAGCGCCGCAGCCTTGGCTTCGCCGTAGCTCTTCGTCAGTGTGGCTCGCCACTCCGCCTCGGAGGGCCGCGATAGCATGGAATTCCCCTCTTCGCTCACCGAGCCGAGCAGCATCGGGATGTTTTTCGAAATTTCGGGAGCTGCATCGAAAAAGGATTTTACGTTAATAATGCGGCCGTCGCAGGTCGGCCCCCAACCCACGCGCGGCTTTTCTACTCCCGGGGGGGCGATGGGGCCGTATACGCCCATCGGCGGGTTCACTTTCGCTGCGACGGCATTGCCGATTTCGTTCAACCGCGACCATTCCATCTTCTGAAGCGCGGTCATGTCCCGGACTCCGAGCTCGGCGCAAACCTGCCGGGCGTATTCTCTGGACTGCTCGGCGCTGGGAGCGTCGCCGCCGCCGCCAGACTGCGCGGATGCGCGATGGAACAGGCCTTCCGCCGCAGGCATCCCCATCAGTGTTGTTACCTTGGACCCTCCGCCCGACTGGCCGTAAATCATAACGCAGTCCGGATCGCCGCCGAAATTGGAGATGTTGTCCCGAACCCAGCGAAGCGCTGCTACAAGATCCGTCATGCCGACGTTCACCGAATCGGCGTAAGCCGGTCCGCCGATAGCCGACACATCGAAGAACCCGAGGAGGTTGAGACGGTGATTTACGGTTACGGATACGACGTCGTGATGCCGGGCCATCTGCGCCCCGTCCTGAGAGGCGAGCTCGTAAGCGGAGCCGAAGCTGAACCCGCCGCCGTGGATGTAGAACATTACGGGGCGTTTTCCGGCCAGGCCGGGAGTCCAGATGTTCACCTTCAGCATGTCCTCGCTCTGCCAGCCGTCGGTCCACTGCTGAAGGAACGTCTGTTCGCTGGACCAGGTATGCGGGTTCTGCGGGCAGTTGGAGCCGTAGGTCAAGGCCGGGTATTCTCCGTCCCACGGCATGGGCGGTTTGGCCGGAAGCCAGCGGTTTTCGCCCCCTGTGTCCGCCCCATACGGAACGCCCTTGAACGTAAAGACGCCGTCTTCGACATAACCGCGCACTTTCCCGTATTGCGTTTTCGCAACTGCTGTCGGCGGCGTACTGCAGCTTGCCGAAGCCTTGGGCGCGGCAGCGTTGCTGTTGCCGCCCGAGCCGCACGCAGTTCCTACAAGCGCAGATGCTCCGGCCGTGGCCGACAGCAGCAACGCCTGGCGGCGATTGAATTTTGTGCTGTTTCCCTGATTCGACTGGGACACTTTGCCTCCTCCCGGGATGTGCCGGCATACCTTGCATATAAGGAACTATGGAGCCTCTAATCGATTTTATCATTCCCGATAAATTGCATGTAGCCCGTCTGGTAGTACCCGTTGAAATAAGGCGCCAGATGCAGGGGCATGAACAGAAGCGGTTTGCCCACCCTCTTGATGTCCATGGGATTGTGTTCGAATCCTCTGGGGATATAGAGGATACAGGGCCTGGTGATGATGTGCCTTTCGTATTCCGGCCCTAAAAATATTTCAATCTCCGCATCGAAATTGGCTGTCAGATCCGGAAGCTGTGCGCCCAGGAAGAAGAGATATTCGTCGACATCGTGGTGATGCGATTGCAGCTCCATCTTGTATGGTTTGACATAATAGCGGAATCCCATGTTGATGCCGGCGCCGGGAAGGTCGCTTGCACCGCGAAAACTGATCGTAGGGCTGAGTATAGTATCCGTCAGCGGCCGCTCTTTCAGCTTGTGGCAGAACAGATGGTCGTATTTGTTGCCCTCAGTCCCTTCGGGCCATGGGGGAGGGTTGGGCGGCATCCCCAGCCCGTTCAGGGACTTTTCCCCCTGAGCCATGGCGGCTGAAGGCGCGCCTAATTGGGCCATGGCTATTGCAGCCAGTGCGGTTGAGGCTGTTACCTCACTGAAAAAAGCCCTGCGGTTTGTTTCTTTTGTACCTTTATCGGAACTCATTGATCCCTTTCCTCTAATCTTGCTGCTTGCAGTGAGTTTCGGATTGCATGCGCCGGAATCTGGAGGCCCGGAGCGCGAGGGGTCTGACGGCCCCGACCTATTTAACGAAAACTTCGCCTTCCGGAGTCCGTCTCCAGGCGAAATATTGATCCATGACCTCGAGCGCCTCGGCGCTGGGGACCGGGCCTGTGTGAGGCGTCCGGGCGAAGTACATCAGCACGGGATTGGTGTCGCTGAACGCTGGCCACATGGGGAGGCTCGGGTCATTGGGGTCGCCGAATCTGGCGAAGTTCGTCCAGTAGGCGGCCATGGCCTCCGAAATTACCTCGTCCGACTTCGCGGACTGCTGATTCGGATTCAGGTGCTGGAACACGTAGGCCACTTCCTGCCCGTGCGGCGATCCCTGTCCGGCCTGAGGTGAATCGGCCGGATAATCCGGGTGCTGATCAAAGTAGTAGAAAAACACATTGGACTTGCCCGTCTTCGACTGCAATCGCGCCCAAATCCAGGTTTGCCATCCGAACGCTGCGTCGCGCATCAGATCGCGGGCTGTTTTGGCCACTGTCCCTGTGCCCGGGGGATAGGCAGCGATGAGTGCATCGGCGAATGGGCCGAAGCGGGACTTCACATTGGAAATATGATCCTCCGGGGTCGCCGGGGGGGAGAAGCTCTGGCCCTCGTCGGAATTGTACCCGACCAGAATCGGAACGTCATTGTATCGCTTCGCTTCGTAGAGCTTGTATTGATCGTCCGGAATTACCCATCCATCGACGATGGGCCAATAGCTCAGGCCGGGAGGGCCTCCGCCCCCACGAGCCGCCGGACCGCCCCGACCGCGGCCGCTGCCGCCGGAAAGCTTGTCGGGAGGCAGCTTCCGAGCTTCCGCGATGGATGCCACGCCGGCCGCTTTGAGGGTTTCTTCGCCTGCGCGTTCCGCGTCGGCCAGACGTCTCATGTTCTCTCCCGGCAAGGGGTCGGGCCTCGGGGGGCCGAACGATCCGCCGCTTTGCGAGATTGCGCCATGGAACAAACCTTTGGCAAGCGGCGACGCGCACAACATGCTGACGGCGATTCCTCCGGCCGATTCGCCGAAGATGGTCACGCGTTGGGGATCGCCGCCGAAGGCGGCAATGTTTCTCTGGATCCACTGGAGACCGGAGATCATATCCAGCAGGCCGTAGTTCCCCGATACACGGTTTTCGGTCTCGGAGCTCAGTTCCGGGTGCACGAAGAATCCCATCTGCCCCACGCGGTAGGCAATGCTAACCAGGACCACTCCCTTCCTGGCGAGTTTCTCTCCGCTGAAGGTGGGAATGGACGTTGCGCCGCCCGCGAATCCTCCACCGTAGATCCACACAAAAACGGGAACGCGATCATGCGGCGATTTCGCCGGGCTCCAGATGTTCAAATACAGGCAGTCTTCGCTCGGCGCCGGACCGCTGCCTCCGGGACCCATCATGATGCCCTGTATGCACGCGGGAGCGAATTGGACGGTTTCCTTCACGCCATCCCATTTCTCCACCGGCTGCGGGGCGCGCCAACGGAGGTCGCCGACCGGCGGCGCCGCGAACGGGACGCCTCTGTACACCGCCAGCCCGTCCTCCATAGCCCCTTGCACCAATCCACCCTCGACCTTGACAGGCGGGGGCGCCTGCGCGATGCAGAACCCGCCTGTAAGGAGCACGAATATCGGAATCAGAAGAGATTGTTTCATGAATCGTATCTCCCTTCACTGTCAGACTGCTTCTCCGGCGTACCACTCCTGGCTGCACCAGGCCTGCGAATCGGAAGGCGGCGCCCAGGAGGCCGCCTCGCCTGCGATGGCGTGTATGGTGTCCTCGAAGGCAACGCGGGTACGCACGTCCGCGCCGGCGTCGCCGTCGGGCAATTTCACCTCATACTTCATGCCGCTGTCGCTCTCCACCGGGATCACGGTTTCGCTGCAATGATTGACGGCCACGGCATGATTGTCCCAGGTTGGGTATTGCCTATCGATGGTGCGGTTACGGGTTCCTGAAAGAATCCCCTACTGTGTTTTCAAAGGAGTTGCCGGAATTTCCGCAAAGTAATTGGTGATTCCATCCGGATCGTCCAGCCAAACAAGTCGAAGCCCGAAACCGCTGAGGGTATTGACCGGCTGATCGATCTTTACATGCCGCGCTTCAGCGAGATCCTGAACCGCTTTGACATCGGATGCTACATACTGAATTCCGCCGCTCCCGGTGTCCGCTGCCGCGGGTTTACCGAAACAGCGAAGGCTTACGACCACGGATCCGCGTTGATAGGGATATTTCGTTGTGTTGAGCACGGAGTCTTGAACCGCAGGGAGTTCTTCGAGCCCTATGAATTCGCGATAGAACTTCCGGCTCGCTTCGATATCGGAAACAACCAGACCGATTTCAATCTGGTTATAGAAGGGGCTCGGCTCGCCCGGAGCGATTACAAGCTCCACCCATTGCCCGGACGGGTCCTGAACAAGTGCGCTGCTCCTTGCTGAACCGGGAATCGGGTGGAATTCCGGGACCGTAAGTCCGCCGGCCTCAAAGCTATCCGTCAATGGCGCCTGGCTGGGAAAGAAGAATGTGAGAAGGCGCAGCCCGGTAGCGTCCTGAAGTGCTCCTTGATGATAGTTTCGATTTGGAACAACCGCAGTGAACTTGATCTGTGTAGCCCCGATTTCGAATCTCGCGACATTCGAATTTCCGCCAAGGTTGTAGGTCGTCAGTTGTTTGAGCCCCAGGACCTTCCCGTAAAAATCATAGATCGGTTTCGCGTCGCCGGAAAAACGGCGAAACACGTTCATCGGCTGCGTCATTATTTCCGCCGTAGACTTCAGCTGCGTAGTATGCCTTGAGTCCTGGGCATGAAGCGCTGCAGTTGCGGTCAAAAAGAACGAAACGATGAAACCTAATGCAATTGTTTTCATAGCTGCCTTGAGACAAGTGGTTTGCACATGGGGCGCATCAATTCCATGCACCCCGGAAGCCAAGACTGTACCACAATACCTGTCACATATCTGTGACAAAATTCTTGACATGGCGACAACAATCTTTGTAGCCTGCCGTCGATGCTGTATTCGAGGATAAGGAGAGTTTGCCATGCAATTATCCGGAGAAGAGAAAAACAGGATAACCCGGCGAGAATTCGTTAAGAATACAGCAATAAAGGGAACCGCAGCCCTTGCCATTGGTGCGGGCGGTATGGCGATTCCGGTGTCCGCCCAATCCGCCAAGTCGAAACAGGTATCCGGTAAGACAGTCAGGGAAGCTGCCCGGGAGACAAAGGTGTGCCGCACCGCTGATGTTGTGGTCGTGGGCGGCGGCCCTGGCGGTATCGGCGCGGCTTTGGCCGCGGCAAGGAGCGGCGCGGATACGGTCCTTATTGAAAGATATGAGCACCTTGGCGGTATGGGTACCGGCGGACTGGTCACCATCATCCCCTCCATGACAGATATCCGCGGCAAACAAGTGATCGCCGGCATTACTCAGGAGTGGGTAGAAAGGCTGGATAAGAGGGGGGCGGCTGATTATCCGAAGAAGGAGCACTGGGGTTCAAGCGATAAAAAACTCGTGGATTATTACGGTAAACGGTCCCCCTTTTATGCGACAGGCAACAGGGTCGGATATTCGGCACACATCGATGCGGAGGTATCCAAGTGTTTGTTCCAGGACATGATGGAAGAAGCCGGCGTTAAGACATATCTTCATTCATGGGGAACCGAGCCCATCATGGAAGGCAACAAGGCCAGGGGCGTCCTCTTTGAGAGCAAATCAGGCAGGCAGGCGGTGCTGGCAAACGTTGTCATCGATTCCACCGGCGATGGGGACTTCTTGCCCTATGCGGGGGCAGATTTTGAGACCCATATCGAAAAAACCATGAGGATTGCAAACCTTTCCTTCTCATACTGGATCGATAACGTAAATCTGAAGAAGTACCAGGATTACGAGAAAGCCAATCCTACTGAACTGGCCCAGAAGATACGAGACGTCAGAAAACTCGGCGGGACTCCGGGATTTCTTACCAGCAACCTGAACAACCAGGAGAATGTCGTCTGGTGCTTCCCCCGCTACGCGAATAGGTGTCAGTATGATGTCGAGGAGCTTACACGGGTAGAGTTTTTGGGCCGTAAAGAGATGACGATCACACACGACTTTTACAAGCGGAATATTCCCGGCTTTGAAAAGAGCTTCATAGTTGTGTCCAACTCGCAGCTCGGCACCCGCGGCGGCAGACGGGTTGTTGGAGATTATGTTGTCACTGAAAAAGACATGCAGGCAAAGGCTCCTTTTAAGGACACCATTGCCATATTCCCCGGCATAGATGAAACAAATCCATTAATGTACATGCCCTATCGCTGTCTGATACCGCGCAATGTGGACAATATGCTTGTCGCCTGCAGGGCATTTTCATCCGATGCCGTCATCAATGACGCTTTCAATTTGATACACCATTGCGTCTGCCTGGGGCAGGCAGCCGGCACTGCGGCGGCCCAGTCTGTAAGCGGCGGCGTGGATCTGAGAAACATCGACATAAAGGCTTTGCAGGCCAGCCTTAAAAAGCAGGGCGTCATCCTGCCCGCTTGACCCGGATTATTCATGAAGCTCCTACTGTGGCCGCTTAGCCATGCATGTCTGCGGCGGTCCCAATGTGTCCGGAACATACATTGGGACCGCTCCGTAGGGCGCCTGATGCAGCGCATCGAGAAAGCCTGATGCGCGCATCAGCCCTCGACAGTACTGTTCAAGTACGCCTGCGTCGCCCTCGGCCAACGCCGGGTTTACGAAACGGTGCCTCCGCGCCCGTTTAAGCCGCCTCGTGTAAGCGAAGCGGCCGAACCTTCATGAATAATCCGGGTTGATTGGCGTTCGCCCCAACCCCCTGGGAACGTTATTAGGGAGCAACTGTATTAGAATGCACCACTCCGCCCTTAGCCTTTGGCCCGGGGTGGAGTTGAGAGGTTTTTACCGAATGACAAATACAAACCGTTTGTATGTGAGACTGAGCTGCCTGCTGCTGGCAATTCTTCTGTTATTGCCATTCCCTTTCTGGATCGACAGCTCCCGGGTATTTGTTCAGGCAAGCTCCTTTGTCACAATATGTACAATCCTGGCGGGTGGAGCCATCTGGGCGGGATCCGTTCTGGGCTTGGTTTTTGCTGTAATAGCGCTTGTAAAGAAAAGGTGGTTCTGCCGCTATATATGCCCGGTCGGCCTGATCCTGGATACGGTTTCAGGCAGGAAATTGTCCTTCTGGAACTGGTGGAAAGGCTGCCCTCCCCTCGGAAAATACATTGTGTTTATAACGGCGGCCGGCGCCCTCCTCGGCTATCCGCTTTTCCTGTGGATGGACCCGTTGGCTTTTCTGAATAATGCATTTTCGGTTTATAAAGCGACGGACGTTCTTGCAGGCATCATTACCCTGTCCGGGATTCTCATACTTCTTTTGTCGGCATTCACCTCGGGCGATTTCTGGTGCGCCCGCATATGCCCTCTAGGCGCGACCCAGGATCTTCTCGGAAGCGCAGGATCCTATTTCAAAAAATTCAGGAAACCGGGGAATGCAGATTCCAAGGCAGAAACCGCACCCGGAAACGCTGTTGCTGCATCAAGGAGGACGTTTATTGCAGTGGCAGCAGGACTGGGATTCAGCCTGGTAGCGCAAAAAATCGGCCGGGCAAGATCGGACAAAGCCCCGTTGCGTCCGCCCGGCGCGATTCAAGAGGACGAGTTTACGGGCCTTTGCCTGCGATGCGGCAATTGCATACGCACCTGCCCCTCCGGGATTATTCATCCTGATACGGGACAATCCGGAGTTCTGGGATTCCTGTCTCCCGTTGTCCGGTTTGAAACGGAATACTGCAATGAAGAATGCAATGCCTGCACGACCGTATGCCCCAGCGGAGCCTTGCAGAGGTTGAACCTGGAGCAGAAAAACAAGTACGTTATAGGGAAGGCCAGCGTGGACACCGCCCTCTGCTTGTGGGGTTTTACTGATTGCAATACCTGCATACACGCCTGTCCCTACGATGCAATTGAGGTCCGATGGAATGAAGAAGCCTATGAATCCTTTCCGGGGGTGGACCCAGAAAAATGCAACGGATGCGGAGCCTGTGAGGCCGTGTGTCCCACCGGAGATCTGAAGGCCATAAAAGTCTGGAAAACGAATGCTTGATTAATCCGCCCCGGGCAGCGGGTATCTGTGGAAGGGTAGTATGGAATTTTATCTTGATAAAAACAGTCCCGTTTCCGTCATCAATCAGATTCAGGAGCAGATCAAGCTCTCAATCGCAATGGGCGTTCTTAAAAGAGGCGACATTCTTCCGACGATTCGCGAAGTCGAACGACAGACGGGCATCAATCGAGGACAAGTGCATCGGGCATATCTGTCCTTGCATAAGTCCGGCCTGCTTTCTCCGACTCCCGGCAAGAGAATAGCCGTTGCCGTATCCGCGGCCGCTTCGGATTCCGTCAACAAAAAATGCCAGGAACTGACCCGGGAGATCCTGCAACAGATCCGGAAGATCGAAGTGTCCCCGATCGCTTTTGTACGGTATCTCAGCCGGCAAGTACGGGAAGAGGAGCGCAGGTTTCCGTTTATTGCGTATGTCGATTCGGATAAAGAAAGGGCTCTTCGGAGGGCGGAACAGGTGTCCCGATTATGGCAAGCTCCCATCGTCGGCCTATCATTGGACGAATTCAGGGCTTCCCCTGTCCATGGCGGCAGACTTCGGAAAGTTCTTGTAAATCATCTTGCTGTCGACAGCGTCCGGCGTGTGTCCCGTGGAAAGAGAATGGAGATTATTCCCATTGAGATTTCCTACACGGAGGAAACGATCCGGGCTCTGAAAAAGATACGAGCCTCCTCCATACTCGTTCTCCTCCCGGTTCATGCCATATCCAGCGCTCAATTCATCGTAGAGCAGTTGCGCATATGGATTCAACGCAAAGATGTGCACATCTCCTGGATGGGAGTCGACGAACCGACCGATTTCAGAAACCTGCTGAACGATTCTCAATACGATCGAATTCTGGTATCGCCTGGGGCTCAGAACAAAGTGCCCAAGACACTGCATCGGAATTCACGCATTTTGCTGTTGGAGATGGAATTGGATCGGGAAAGCCTTGAAATAGCCAGAATCCGGGCGGGCGTCATCATTTAGAGGGCGCTTCAGGGTTTTGAGTGGGTAGCCCCAACATCTTGTGGTCGCCAGTTACC
>CAZYXB010000056.1:0-15448 GCA_964651155.1 uncultured Acidobacteriota bacterium
TGACGGCGACGACGACCGCGCCGATCTCCTCGTCCTCGGTCTCGGCCTCGCCCGGAATCAGGGGCCCGTGGATGCCGGCCATGGTGTCGACCGGGGGGTGGACGAGACCCCCGTTTGCGGCCAGGACCTCCGGATCGTCCCAGGTGACGACGTCGACCACGCCGTCGAGCGCCCTGGCTCTGCGGATGTCCATGCTCCGCACCCTGGCCCGCGCGAAAGGGCTCCGGAGGAATTTGGCATGGAGCATGCCGGGTGCGACGCAGTCGTTGCCGTACCTGGCCCTGCCGGTGGCGATGACAAAGGAAAGCCTGCCGGGGACGTTGGCCCGTCCGACGGCCCTGAAATCCGTTCTCTGTCCGTTGGTGCCCTCGATGTCTGCCATGGTTGCCGCCTCGCGCTGGAAAGGATGGACGAAGGTCGTTGACGCCATTGTACTACGGATTGCCGGTTTCCGGCCGCCATGTTTGCACGGATTTGGCGGCGGCCGCCGGAAACCCGCCGCGCGCCCGCTCATGGTCCCCGGAGGATCTCGAAATCGAATTCCCGGGAGGCGGTGCGGTGCTTCCTCGCCCGCGTGTCAGTCACGGTTATCCGGAGCCGGTACGTTCCCGGGCCCATCGCGCTCCGGTCCTGGCCTGTCAGGGGCAATTCCCACCGGTCGGCGTCGATCATCCGCGTGCGGGACAGGGGTGCCAGCAGCCCCGTCTCGATGATCGACGCAAGCTGCCGCCGGCTGGATACAAACTGGGGATCCATCCTGATGCGTGTGCGTTGACGACGGCCACCGGGTAGCCGGGACGCATCTCGTTTTCGGCAAACGTTTTGAGATGATCCGGAGACAGACCGTTCAGCACGAACAGAATTGTGCGGCGGATCTCGTTCCTCGAGGGCGGGCCGGCCGGGGACGGCCGGCCGGTGGGCTCCCCGACGGTTTCGTCCACGTACCGGCAGGAGGTTATTTCCTGAAGCTGTCCGTCGGGGTAGATCCGGAAATCGGCGGCGGGGAGGCCCGGCACCTGGTTCCCCATCCAGCTGAGGACGACGGCTTCGACCTGGACCTCGTCGACGCCGACGCGGACCGTGTACCCTCGTTCCCGGGCCGGCCGACCGCGTTGCGTGCGGGTCAGGGACGCGGGAAGTAGAGGACCTCGAAATCGGCTTCGCAGCCTTCGGTCACCCAGATCTCGTCCTTCCTGAACCCGTAGGTTTTGTTTTCGGTGCACTTGGCGCGGGACCGGGTTTTCAGGACGCGGAGTCCGGAAATCTCCCCCCCCGCCTTGCAGACCCCCTCCCGGAACTGATCGCTCTTGCAGGTCAGGGTCTTGATCATGGAGGGGCTGTTGGAGAACCCCCAGTCGGTGCCCTGGCCGGGCCGGTAGGTCACCTCGAAATCCCCTTCACAGCCGTCCCGGACCCACAGGACATCGTCCCTGAAGCCGTAGGACTTGTTCAGGTCGCAGGAGGCCCTGGATCGTTTCCTCTGCAGGCGCACGTCGACGATCGACCCGGAAACGTAGCAGACCCCTGGCTGGTTGTCGACGCTCTTGCAGGCGAAGGTGACGTTTTTCGTCTGCACGGTCCTCGCTTCGGACCGCGGGATGAACTGCACCTGGAAATCCCCGTCGCAGCCCTGGTCGACCCAGACCTGGCTCCCGGAGAATCCGAAAGTCGTCCCCTCGACGCAGCGGGCCTGGGAGCGCTGGCGCGTGAGCTTTACCGACTGGATCCTCCCGTCGACGTCGCACGTCGATCGTCTGAACTCCACGCTCGAGCATCGCAGCGAGGTGGTCTCCGGGGCCACCCGGCGGACCCTCCGCGACCGGGTCTGCGCCTCGTCGGCCGCCGCGTCGCGGAAGGTGACCTCGAACCGCGCCTGGCAGCCTTTGTCGGCCCAGATGTGGTTGCCGGAAATTCCGAAGCTCGTTCCCTCGACGCAGGATGCGTTGGACTTCTTCTCGACCAGGACGATCTTCTGGACGGGCGCCCCGACGGAACAGAACGTGCGTTGAAAATTTTCGCTCTTGCATTCGAGCGTCGCGGTCTTCAGGTTCTGGCCCAGGGCCGGAAGGGACGGCAGCGCGGCCAGGGCGATCCAGCACAGTCCGGCCCGGATGCCGGCATACCGCTGAGCCATGGCATGATTGCGGTTTCTTTCAGTAGTGTCCATCATAGACGACTCCCCTATTTTCAATGAAGGTACATGGCCTGCCCCGGCGCCGGATCCGGGCGCCGGGGCGGGAGGGAGAAACACGCCCGGGGCCGCCTCCGAGGCACGATGCGCCGCTGGGGCGCGCCCTCGCCGCGCGGGACAGAGTATCCCGCACCGGATTGCATTTCCTCCTGCGCTGATTCCAGTTATTGAACAGGCACCGGGAATTGTCAACCCCAATGTCATGGCCCGGCGGCGCCGGGGCCGGCCGGCTCCCCGCCTCGTGCCGCACGCCGGTCAATTCGTCCCCGGGGCCGGTTGGCCGCCGCAGCGGTAGATGGCCGCCCCCGCGATGCGCGTTTCCAGCCTGCAGTTGGCCCCGATGTAGGCCGACAGGACGGGGAAATCCCCCACGGGGTACCTCCCGAAGTAGTGGTAGTCCCCGGGAGAGGTGTCGACGATCAGTTCGGGCCGGTGCCGCCGCAGATCCTCCTCGAGCATCGCCCACGACTCCGGGACCAGCTGCCAGGTGATGTCGGCCCGGTCCTTTTCCCCCGGGCCGTCGCCCGGCCTGTAGCCGGTCAGCATCGTGGTGAAGACGAACCTGGTGGCCGGGGTCCGCTCCGAATAGACGTAGAAGGGGGTGAACCAGCCCCAGACGAATATCCTGTCCCCGGGATCGGTGTGGGCCCTTATGTAGTCGGTCGCGGGGCGGAAATCCGGCTTCAATTCGCCCCAGGTCTCCGTCACCGCCTCGTAGGGCAGGGCCATTCCGGTGAACACGGCCCCGGGGACCAGGGTCAAAAACAGGATCGCCGCGATCCAGGCGCGCCTTCGAGCCCCCTGCTTCTCCCGGACCCAGTCCCCGGCCAGAAGCGCCGCCACCAGGCTGAGCGGGGGCAGGATCTGTATGAAGTAATGCCCGTACATCCTGTTCCCGGCGAAGGTGACGAGCGCGCTCGCCGCCAGCCACAGGACCAGGAAAAGCGAAAAATGGGGCGCGAAGGCGCGGCCACGGCTGCGGAGACCGGAGAACACCCGCCGGGTCCAGACGCCGGCGAGCACCCACAGGATCACGGTCGACAGGACGAAGGGGACGAACTCGGCAAGGATCTGGGAGGAGAAGCTGAGGCTGGAAAACCCCGTGCGGATGTACCGGCCCGGGTAGGCGACGTTCCAGAAGACCCAGTCGTCGAGAATGTCGAGCCTGCAGAACACGGCGGCGACGGCCCCGGCCGGCAGGAGGAAGCCCGTGCCGTACAGGGCCGATGCCCTGAGCGCGGCCGCGATCCGCCCCCGCCCCTCCGACAGCGCGGGGATGCAGAGGATAAAGACCAGAACCGCCGCCGCCTCCACGCCGCCGACCTGCTTGAACAGAAACGCCAAACCCGAACAGCATCCCGAAAGCATCAGGAGGTGCCACCGCTGGCGTTCGACGGCGTACCACAGCAGCAGCACCGCGGCCGAGTAGGGCAGCGCCATGAAGATTTCGGTATTCGCCGCGATCATCTTGGGATACAGCGCCGCGGTGAAGGTGAGATAGAACAGCAGGGCGAACAGCGCCGCCGCCCGTCCCGAAAGCTTCTTCGCGAGCAGGGCCAGGACCAGGGCGGTCCCCAGGGTCCAGAAGAAGGCGACCGCGTGCACGGCGAACATGTTGTATTTGCCGAACAGAAGAAAGGTCGCCAGGTAGACGTACCATACCCCGGGCGGCTTGTTGTTGACGGCGTCCCGGTAGGGGAGGCCCCCGTCCATCAGGATGGCGGCAACGGCCGCGTGAGACCCCTCGTCGATGTCCTGCATCCGGTGCAGCAGGTACGGGGTCCTCAGCAGCAGGCCGAAGAGGATGATGAGTGCGGCGATTCCGAGCGTCCTGCGTGTGTCCATGATGTCGGGGTCCCCTGCATCCGCGGCCGGCGGGAGGCGGCCCACTATAGCACAACTCCCGGACCTCGGGAGACTCATTCCGCGCGGACCTCCCGCTCGGGCCGACGGGCGTCCGGCGGCTCCCCGAGCGGGGGCTCCCCGAGCGGGGGCCTGAAAACGAACACGGCGCCCAGGAGGGAAACCAGCAGGGTGATCCCGTAGAACGTAAGGCTCAGGCTGATGGCCAGGTCGGCGTCCAGGCCCAGATGCCGGGCCCCCAGAAGGAACGCGACTTCGCGGGACCCCGCCCCCCCCACGGTCACCGGGAGGACGGCCACCAGGGAGGACACGAGGAAGAGTACCAGGTACTCGGCCTCCCTTGCGTGCATGCCGAGCGCAAGCATGATCAGCCAGGCGGTGCCGAGCTGGCACGCCTGCACGACGAGCGACAGCAAGGAAGCCGCCGCGGCCGCGGCGCGGAAATGCCCCCACAGCTTATGGACAACCATGGCGAGCAGCCCGTAGGAGGCCGGCAGCGAGATCCAGGCCCAGGGCCGGATCCGGGGCTCGAGGCCGGTGCCGTAGAAGAAAAGGACGGCCAGGACGAACAGGGCGTGCACGCCGAGGACCCGGTCGGCCGCCACCGCGGCGACGATCCTGCCCGCGGGCAGCCGGAACCTCTTCTTCAAAATGTAGACCTTGTACCCGTCCCCCCCGATGCCGCCCGGCAGGAAGGTGTTGTAGAACATCCCGAGGTGGTACAGCTTCATGTTCTCGGCTTCGCCCAGCGGCATCCCCGAGGCCTTCAGGAAGAGGTTCAGCCGCACGGCCGAGATCATCTTCGAGAGGACGAACAGGGCCAGGGCCGCGAGAAGCGGGGGGAGGGAGAGCCCGCCCCAGGCCTCCAGCAGCTTGTTCCCGTCGATGCGCGCAAAGACGAAATACAGGGCCGCCGCGGTCGCCGCGATCTTCAGGAACAGCCAGGCGGATTCAGGAATTCGGCTTTTCAAATGTGTGGATCTTACGGATGTAATACGGTTTCTTGTTCTGGGACTCGTAGTAGGTGCGCATGATCACCTCGAGCAGGATGCCGACGGTGATCACCTGGAGCCCCGCGATGGTGAGCAGAATGCCCAGCAGCAGCAGCGGCTTCCCCCCGATGTCGTGCCCGAGCACCTTCAGCGCCAGCAGGTACCCGTCGATGAGCAGGCCCAGGGCGAACACGGCCAGCCCCGCGCCCCCGAACAGGTGCATCGGCCGCTGCAGGTACCTCTTGAAGAAGACCATGGTCATCAGGTCGCTCAGCACCCGGACCGTCCTGCCGATGCCGTACTTGGACGCGCCGTGCTCGCGGCGGTGGTGCCGGACCTCCACCTGGGTGATCCGGGCCCCCTGCAGGGAGGCCAGCACGGGGATGAACCGGTGGAGCTCGCCGTAGAGGCCGAGGTTCTTGGCGATGCCGCTCTTGAAGACCTTGAGCGTGCACCCGTAATCCTGGATCCGGACGTTCGTGGTCCGGCGGATGAGGGCGTTGGCGATGCGGCTGGGAAGCTTGCGCGACAGCAGGGCGTCCTGCCGGTTCGCCCGCATCCCGGCCACGACGTCCCAGCCCCCTTCCTCGGCCAGCGCGAGCATCCCTGGGATGTCCGAAGGGTCGTTCTGCAGGTCCCCGTCCATGATGCAGATGTACTCCCCCCGCGCGTGATCGATGCCCGCGGCCAGCGCCGAGCTCTGCCCGAAATTCCGCATGAACTCGATCACCCGGAGGTTCGCCCGGCCGGCGCCCTGCAAAACCTGCAGCGTCCCGTCCGTGCTCCCGTCGTCGACGAGGACCACCTCGTGGTCTATCCCGCAAAGGTGCTCGTCGAAGAGCTCGAGCAGGCGCCGGACGTTCTCCCTCTCGTTGTAGACCGAGACGACGACGGACAGCTTCATAGGCTCATGCTCCCGGGGAACGCGCGCGGCGCCGCGGCGCGGACAAGGCATCCTAGCACTATCCCGCATCCGGGGCAATCGCCGTCTGGGCGCGGAACCGGGCTTCAGGGGAATGACGGGCCCGGACGCTCCCGGCCGAGTTTGGCCGCGATCTCCTCGGCCAGCGCCTCAGCCGGGGCGAGGTTGCCGTCGACGGTGACCTCGGCGTAGCGCCGGTACAGGGGCTGCCGCTCCCGGTACAGGTCCTCGAGCGACTGGCCGGCGGCCATGGCGATGCCCCGGCCGCCGGCATGCCGCAGCCGCGAGCGGATCCGCCCGACGGACACTTCGATGTGGACGACCGTGGACATGCGCTCCAGGTGCCGCATCGCACGGTCGCTGTAGACGGCGCTTCCTCCGGTGGCGATGACGTGGCGGGAGACATCGAGCCCGAGGATCTCCCGCTCCTCCAGAAGCCGGAGCGCCATGAAGCCGCCCTCGTCGATGATCGGCTGCAGCGTCTTCCGGTGACGGGCCTGGATCCGGAGGTCGGTGTCGATGAAACCGAGCCCGCAGCGTTTCGCCAGCAGGACGCCGGCCGTGCTTTTGCCGGCGCCGGGCATTCCGATCAGCGTGATGTTGTCTTTCATGCGTCGCTTTCGGGCTTCGGTTGTCAGTACCCCCGGACTGCGTCCACCGGGTTGACCAGCGTCTCGCCCGCGCGATGCCGCCGGAGGTTCTCCAGGAACAGATCCATGGCCCCGTCGAGCCACACCGCCGTGTGGTCGGCGCTGTGGGGGGAGAGCAGGACGTTTTCAAGGGAGTAGAGCGGGTCGCCGCCGGGCAGCGGCTCGCGGTGGAAGACATCGAGGGCGGCGCCCCGGATCCGCCTCTCCCGAAGCGCGCGGACAAGGGGCTCTTCGGCGACGACGGGGCCGCGCCCGACATTGACGAGGACGGCATCGGGCTTCATGGCGGCGATCCCGGCCTCCCCGACCAAACCCAGCGTCTGTGCCGTCAGCGGCGCGGCCACCACCACGTAGTCGCACTGCGCCATCATCCGCGCGACGTCCCGGGGCCCGAAGATCTCCGAGGCGTAGGCATCGGCGGGGGCGCCCGGCATTGGCCCGCGCCTGGTGAGGCCGAGCACCCGCATCCCCATGGCCCGGCAGCGCACGGCCACCTGGCAGCCGATGTCCCCGTACCCCACGATGCCCACGGTCCGCCCGGCGACCTCGGCCACTTCGAAGGGGTCCCAGCGGCCCGCGGCCTGGCTGCGGATGAGCCGTCGGAAATCCTTGGCGAAGTAAAGGATGGCCGCGAGCGCCCACTCGCCCAGCGACGGGCTGAAAACGCCCCTGGCGTTGGTGACCGCGGCCGGGGTCGCCGCGAGCTCGGGCGACACGAGGTGGTCGAATCCGGCGCTGGCGATGTGGAGCCACCCGAGCCGGGGCGCCATCGAGAGCACGCGCGCCAGAAGGTCCCGCGAACACGCCCAGGCCAGCGCGATCGCGGCCGCGGGAGCGGCGGCCCGGAAATCCCCGGCGTCGGTGCCGGCCACCAGGGTGGCGCCGGCCAGGGAGGACCGCAACCGGGCGAGCAGACGCTCCGGCGGCAGGCCCAGCACAAGGATGGTTTCCCCGTTCATGGGGAGGGATCCTACCACAGATCCCGGGGCGGCGCCCGGTATTCGCGGCCCCGTCCCGGCGGAACACGTCGGGCCCGGGGAGCCCCGCGCGTTCCCCGGGGGCGGATCTGTCACGGTGCGTCGGCCAGACCGCGCGCTAGGACGACCGCGGAGCTGCCTGCCATGGAGTCGTAGAAGGCGGTGAATGTCCCGGTTTCCACGGCGCCCGCCTGCGCCAGGTTTTGCGCCCAGCGGTAGCCGATCGGCTGGTACCACAGTTCGGCCCGGACGACATAAGGCCCTTCGGCGCCCCCGAGATCCACCCGGTAGCGGACCCGGTCCCCGGGCGCTGCGAAATCGGCGTCGCCTTCGGCCTTCCCCCGCACGGCGATGTCTCGGTCCGCCCCGGCCTTGTCGAATCCCCGGGGGAGGAGGCGGTTGTCCTTGGCGTAGCGCAGCCCCGCCAGGAGGCCGGTGGTGACGTTCCCCTCGCCGTCTTCGAGGATCGCCTCGTAGATCTGGACCTCGCCGGCTTCGCCGATCTCCTCGTAGTGCGGCTCGTATCTTGCCGGGTCAAGGTCGTTGTCGTTGCCCCGGACCGAACCGTCCGGGGACAGGGCCCCGGATTCGAAGACCGTTTTCCCGTGCGCATCGGACACGGCGAAGCGGATCCAGGCCCGCCTGGAGGGGTAGGCGGTCGGCAGCTTGTGGCCGGCAAGGTTGTCGACCGTGACGGTGGCCTGCAAAATGCCCCGGGAAATCCGCACGTCCCGGATCGCGATGCGGGCGGCATCGGTTTCCAACCGCTCCACGGTCAGGCGCGACACCGCGTCGAGCTCCTTCGGCAGGGCGGCGGCGCCCGTCTGGTCCCTGTACCGGTTCAGGACGCGGGGGATGAAGAAATTCCCGCCGCGGAAGACATGCCGGGCCAGGCGCTGCCGGGGCTGCCCGAGCACGCTTGCGATGGCCATCTCCCCTTCGACGGCAGGCAGGTGGCACGACGGGCAGCCCTGTTTCCCGTAGTAGTCGCTGTGCTTCCATTCCAGGTACGGCACCTGCTCGGGCAGTTCCCCGATAACCTCCCCCCGGGCATTCCTGGTGTGGGTGTACAGGGTGTGGCAGGTGGCGCAGAGCTCGGATTCCGCGATATGGGCCGACTGCTCCGGCACGAATCCGGAGGCGGACTGCATGACCCGGCGCCGCCCTGCGTCTACCTCGTAGGGGCCGTAGGCCTTGCGTCCGGCTGCCGCGGCGGGGGCGACGACGAACCTCCCGGTGAAGCTGGCCCTGTCGCCCAGGTTGCGGTTCTCGATCTGGTGGCACGCCGTGCAGGAGACACCGTCGACAGCCGCCGCCGCGGCGGTCTCCAGGGACGCGAAGATGCCGAACCGGCCTCCCGCGGCGCCGGCCTCGTAGCGCGCCAACGGCATGTGGCAGATCGAGCATTCGTTCTCGATGTCGGCGCCCGAAGCCGGGTGGCCCAGGGTCTCGCGCCGGACGGCGGCCTGCCAGTAGGGGTCCCTCGCCGCGTTGGCCATCATCGACGCCCGCCAGTCGGATCCGATGGAGACGTCCGCCCCGGACGGGGCCGTCAGGCCGTTGTGGCACGCCATGCACAGGTCCGAGGTGGCGAAAAGTTGCGGCCCCTGCGCGCCCGTCGCCGGCCCGGGGGCCTGCAGGGAAACGCCCAGGGCCAGGGCGAGGATTGCCGCGAACCGTCGCTGCAGATCGATCATGGCGTCACCATCCGCTGAAAAAGCCGCCGTCGAACCAGTCCCACAGCAGGTAGAACAGCAGCTGGGCATCCCGTGTGCCGGCGTCGGTGACGGGCAGCCGCACGCCCGCGCTGAGCAGGATGTGCTGGCGCCGGTTGAGCGACACCTGCATCTGCGGCACCGCGTCCCACTCGACGGGGCCGTCCTCCCCCAGCTCCTTCGCCCCCAGGAGTTCGACGATCGGGGACCAGGAGCGGCCGAACATCCCGCTGGTGAAGGTGCGCCCGAGGGAGACGCGCCAGAACCCCTCGCGGCCCGCCCGGTCCGGGTCGGCCGGGAGCTCGAACCCCGCCTGGGACTGGAGGAAGAATTCCGAGGGGAGCGCCTGGCCGAAGGTCGCGAAGGGCTCGAACACGGCCGTCCCCTTGCCGAGGCCTTTCTCCCGGTCGCCCGTGGGGAGGACGATTTCCCCGGTCAGGCTGAAAATGGTCCCGGTCCCGGCGTTGTGGTAGACGGCGCGCTTGACCCCGACCGCGACGTCCCCGATCCCGCCCAGCCAGCCGCCGGAGGACGCCGCGGCGCCGCCGGACTCCCCGGACTCCCTCCAGCCGAAGGGGATGGCGATTTCGACCTGGTTGCGCGCCCCGAACCTCTTTTCGTAGACGATCTTGTTCGATACCGCGCGCTCCCCCTCCAGATCCACCGCGGCGGTGTAGACGGCTTCGTCCTCGGGGTAGGCTTTTTCGGTCACCAGCGACTTGGGCAGGTTCAGCTCCCCGGCGGGCCAGTCGGGGTTGCCGCAGAACCCCCGGACGTACCCCATGACGGCCTCGAGCTCCCCGAGGCCGAGCGCCCCCCCGAAGGCGGGCATGAGGGTCGAAAACCCCCGGGCCGGCCCCCCGTCGTGGGTGACCGCGATCCAGTCCGAATCCGGCTCCCTCGAGGCGAAGCTGCAGTCGGTGAAATCCGGCAGGGGGAGGTCAAATCCGACCTGGTGCTGCGGCATGCCCGTGCCCCGGGCTCCGTGGCAGCTCGAGCAGGCGGACGCGTAGAGGGCGGCCCCCGCGGATGCGGCTGCCTCAGACGCGGCTCCCGGGGCCGGGGCGCAGGCAAGCAGGCCGATGGCGGAAATCCATAACGCTGCCCTGCGGGTCGCTCGGTTTCGGATCATTTGCCCCCCCTTCCCCGCATCGTGGATGGCACGCCGGGCCAAGGTCTGCAGCGGCCCCCGGAAAAACACCGGGGACAGTGCTCCCACTATAGCACCGGAGGCGGCCGGGAGAAAACAGTTACGCGGCCGCCCCCGGCTTTGCCGCACGGGCCGCCGGGCCGGGCCTCGCCCGCCAGGCCTAGGCCTCCGCGGCGGCAAGAAAGGCCAGGATGCCCTCCATGACCGCGTGAATCCTCCGGTACGAAGACGGGGGCGCGGCGCGCAGCGCGTCCGCGGTCTGGACGTACGGGCCCGGGACAAGCTCGCCGCGGCAGTTCTCCAGGAGGGCGGATGCGCCTTCGACGGTAGTCTCGAGGTGGAACTGGAGGCCAAGGACATTCCGGCCGAGCGCGAACGCCTGGTTGTCGCAGCCGTCGCTTTCGGCGATGCGCACGGCGCCGGGGGGCAGGTCGAAGGTCTCGCCGTGCCAGTGCAGCGCCGTACATTCCCCGGGCGGAAGAGGATGCCGGACCCGGGCGGGGACGGACCGGACGGGGAACCACCCGATCTCCCGGACCCGGTTCGGACCGACGCGGGCGCCCATGGCCGCCGCGATCAGCTGGGCCCCCAGGCAGATCCCGAGAACGGGGATCCCCCGGCCGGCGGCGTCGCGGATGAACCGCTTTTCCGCCGCGAGCCAGGGCAGTGCGCCTTCGTCGTTGACGCTCATCGGGCCGCCCAGGATGACGAGCATATCGACCGCATCCGGCCGCGGCAGCCGGTGCCTCTGGTACAGGCGCGTATAGGTTACGTCCGCCCCCCGGCGCTCGAGCCAGGGGGCGATGATTCCGGGTCCCTCGAAAGGGACGTGCTGCAGGATATGTGCTTGCATGATTCGGTCTCCGATCGGATGGGGCCGGGGGTTCCGCGCGGGGGGTCCGCGCGGAGGGTCCGCCGGCGGGCTCAGAAACTCTTGGAGAATTCGAGGCCGAACCAGACGTTGGTCCGCTTCCCTTCGAAGCCGGCGTCGCCGATCTCCCCGGAGAGCATGGTCGCCAGGTTCAGGCTGGGCGTGATGCTCCACTGCCGCAGGGAAAGCGGGACCCCGATGCCGATCGTGAGGTCGTTGAGCCCCGTCCTGTCGACCCCGAAATAGCCCCTGTTGTAGCCGGGCCCCGCCACGGCCAGGCTGCCGCCGAGGCTCAACCCGACGCGGCAGCCGGAGTCCGGTCCGGCGATTGTCTCGAACGTATGCCCGGCCGCGATCTGCAGGTAGCTCCCGTCGACGGCGTTCACGTCCCGGTACCAGGTGACGGTCGGGGACGCGGGAATGTCCAGGCTCAGTCCCCCGTAGATCTCCGTCGTCGACGGGGCCGGCGTGTTGGGGAAAAGGTAGTGGATGACGCCGGCCGAAAAGCCGACTCCGGGCACGCCGGGGACCGGGCGGGAGTAGTCCAGGGCGTAGTCGATTTCGCTGAAATCCCCCGCGTTGCCCGGCGCGAACTGGGAATCGCCCGTCAGGTCGATGTTGGCCCAGACCGACCCGGTGAACCCGTAGGCGCCGCCCGAGACGCTCGTCTGCAACACGCCCGCGTCGTTGACGTTCTGTCCGCGCCAGACATAGCGGCCGTAATACCCGGCCGAGACCAGGGCGTCGAGCGGCTGCGGCTCCCCGGCCAGGGCACTCCCCGCAAGAAGAGTCCCTGCCAAAACGAGCGGTTTCCAGGCGGCGTAGTGCAATCTCATTGCGATTCTCCTTTGGATGTGCCGGCGGCGGATCCGCCGGTCTGTCACCATGAACGTCGTTCTTCTGCTTGTTCCAGCTATGGCCTTTGCAATCGTCATGCCAGGAACCGGGGCGCGGAGGAGTCATCGTGTATCTACCGTATATTCAAAGTTTAAAGCCGCCCGAGGGCGGGCGCCTGCCTGTTCGTTCGCGGTACATTATTGTATGGATGCCCACTATATGGAACATTTGTGTATTCATGGGGACATGGCCCCGGCCTGCCGGGGTCCCGCCGGTGGCCCCCCGGCGGGGGGTCGGCGGGCAGCCCCGGCAGGACCGGGACGGGGGCGCAGGCGCCGGCGCTTTGCAGAATTACAGTTTTGTAGATACCGCGCCCGGCCCGACTTTTCCGTAGGGGCTCCGAATGCCGCCCGCCCGGCGCGCCGCGCGATATTCCCGTTGCAATCGCGTCCGGGATGGGGACAATCATAGAGCGGCCACCATCCTAAGGGAGGGAACATGGACAGACATTCCTGCAGTTTCAGTCGGCGAGCGCTCTGGTTGCTGCTCGGCGCGATCGCGCTGGCGCCTGCCGCCGGATGCCGCGGCAGGTCCGGCGCCTCCGGCGGTCCGCTTCTAACGGTCCTGGATCCCCGGGGGCAGCCGTCGGGCGTCTTCGGGCGGCGCGGGGACCCGGGCGCGCACATGATGGCGATCTTCGACCCCGAAACCCAGCCCACCATGTCCCGCGACGAGCTGGTCCCCCTGCGCATGGCGCCGAGGCTCGACGGCCTCGACGGCCGGACCATCTACCTGGTCGACACCGGGTTCGCCGGCGGCAGGGAGTTTCTGGAGGAAATGCAGGCCTGGTTCCGCGAGAACCACCCCGGGGTCCGCACCGTGCTGCGGGTCAAAAGCGGCAACGCCTTCTCGGACAGCCCCGAGCTGTGGGCGGAGCTCAAGCAGAAGGCCGACGGCGTCGTCTTCGGCGTCGGGGGGTGAGACGGCTGCTCGGCGAGTCTCGCCGAGTTCGCCCGCACCATGGAGGGGGAGTACGGGGTGCCGACGGCCCCCATGGTCACCGCGCGCTTCGCCGAGTACGTCCTGCGCGACGGCCGCTCCCACGGGATGAACCTGCGCTGGGCCTTCCCCCCCTACCCGGTCGCCTGGGTCCCCCGCGAAACCCTCAGGACCTACATCCGCGGGAACGACCCCGTGACCGGCCTCCCGCTGATGCGGGAGGTTATCGACGCGCTCTCCGTCCCCCTGACCGAGGCCGAGCAAAACCCGGAGATCCCCCAAAGGCCCCAGCGGCCCCGGCTGCTCGAGCCGGGCAACGAGGCGGACCTGCAGCGCAGGTTCCTTTCCAACGGCTGGACCGACGGGCTCCCCATCGTGCTGCCGACCGAGGAGCGGGTCGCGGAGATGCTCACCGGGACCGGCCGCGACCCCCAGGAGGTGGTCGGCATGATGTCGGTCACCACCCACGAGGAGATGAACACCTACACCGTGGAGAAGGTGGCCGTCAACGCCGTCATGGCCGGGGCCCGCCCCGAGCACCTGCCCGTCATCCTGGCCATCGCCTCGACCGAGCATCCCGCCATGCCCAGCTCCACCGGGTCCTACGGGAGCATGGTGGTGGTCAACGGCCCCGTGGCCCGGGCCATCGGGATGAACAGCGGCGTCGGCGCGCTCGGGCCCTTCAACTACGCCAACGCCGTCATCGGCAGGGCCTGGACGCTCATGAGCATCAACTTCGGCGACGCGCGGGCGGGCGACACCTTCATGGCCACCATCGGGAACGGCCTCAGCTTCACCAACCAGTGCTGCGCCGAAAACGAGGAGAAAAGCCCCTGGGAGCCGTTTCACGTGCGCCAGGGATTCCGGGAGTCCGAAAGCACGGTCAGCATCTTCCGCGGCTGGAGCGTCCTGACGCTGGGCCTCGGCACTTCCGAGGGCCTGCTGGCGAGCATGCGGTCGGTCAACGCCATGGGCGCCTTCACCTTCGTGCTCGACCCGCTGGCGGCCAAGGCGCTCAAGGACGAGGGCTGGGACGACCCGGGCAGGCTGGCCGGGCACCTGGCGGCGCAGTCGGGGTCCCCTTTCCTCCGGCCCGAGGGGATTCATTTCGTGGTGGTGGGCGGCGAGACCAACCCCATCTTCCACACCACCGACTACGTCCACTACAAGACCGCATCGGTGGACGCGTGGGTGCCCGAGGGGGGGGTCCGGCTCGACGCCAACCCCCTGCGCATGCCCGCGCATCCGCAGTGCGAGGACGGGCTGTGCATCATAGGGCGGTGAGCGGGAGACGGCGTTCGGCCGGGGCTAGCTCCGGCGGGGCCCGCGGGGCTAGCCCGTACGCTCGTCCTTGACGTAGCGGCCGCCGGGCACGGTGGTGAAGTGGAATATCGGGCGGTCGACCCGCCGCAGCACCAGCGGGCAGTGCCGCATCCGGGCCGGGACGAAAAGCAGGGCGCTCCGGGTGAGGACGTGCCGCTCGTCCTCGAGCCAGATTTCGACCTCGCCGCCCAGGTCGTGGGGGTGCTCCGGGTCGCTGCCGAAAAACCCGATGATCTCGTCCGCATCGTGCACGTGCGGCCGGTCCTCGAGCGTCTCGGCCGCCCGCAGGTACCAGGCCGTGTTCATGTGGAAGGCGCCCTCGACCACGTTCGCGTCCATCCAGAGGACGCGCCGGGCGTACTTCGAGTAGTCGGCCTCGATGGCCTTCTTCTCCTCGGGCACCACGAGATCGGTCACTATGTACTTGCCGTACTTCGATTCGGGCATCGTCCGTTCCTCCTATTGGTCTCTCCCCTGGCCCCCCCCCTGGCTCCAGACCGCGGTCTTACCGATTCCGAAATCGGGCCGCCGGCCGTCCTGCGCCGGGACGGTAAACAGGTAGTTGGGGCCGGCGTCGACGGCCGACTCCCGCGGCCTGGGCAGCTGGGGCACCCAGTCGTAGGGAACCCGGTAGGCCCGGTAGATCATGGTGCGGATGGCCGGGATGTCCGAATCCCACAGGTAGGGGCTCATGTACTCCCAGACGATCTCGCGGTCGCGGGTCACTTCGATGACGCGGCCCCGGGCGCCTTCGGTGATCAGGGTGTTGCCGTTGGGCAGGCGCTGGGCCGAGGAGACGTTGACGCTGTAGAGCCTGTGGCCGAAGACCGGGTCCGGCTCCCCCGAAGCGTCGGGGGCGTACTCCCAGACGATGTCCTTCGTCACCGGGTCGAACTCGACGACCCGGGAATAATCCCGGCGGAGCACGCCGATGCCGTCCGGGGCGAAGTCGGTGGGG
>CAZYXB010000057.1:0-14994 GCA_964651155.1 uncultured Acidobacteriota bacterium
TAGGCCCGGACCGACGGGGCTCTGCTTCCTACCGGAGACGGGGCCGCACCAATTCCTTCCGTCATGAAAACGGGCGCCTCTTCCCGCCCGGTTGGCCTCCCGGCATCGCTACGGCACGTCCATCAACAGAATCCGCAAGGATGTCCGGGAAAACGCCGGCGCATCAAAGCGCCGAAGGCACGCCCGCAATGGAGAGGATCCGGCCATGTCGGGACCCGCCATCAATCCGGTTCGATCGGGCATCAAGGCTTCGCTCGGCGAGCCCGCAAGGGCCAGGCTGCCGGCGGCGATATTCTTGACCAATCCCCTGCGCTCGGCACCGGTTGTACCGGGAGAGGACCGCCCTCCATTCTTGCCGGTTCGGCGCGAACCGCCGACTCCGGCGGTATGGAGAGGGTCGTTGAGGTTGCTTGGACCCGGGGGAAGCAGCCGCGGCAACGGAATCGGTCGTGCCTGCACTCCTTCTATCCGTTCGCGGGCAGGTTGGCCGGACACGGAGCCCTTGCAAAAACCGCACAGCAGGTTCATTGAATCCGGATGGATCCGCTGGAGCATCGAAGAGGAACGGAACCGGATTTCCATGCTATTTCCGGAAATGAATACGTGTCGGGATTGCACTATTACAAATCCGCATAAGATGTCATTACAATATTGTCCTTTGGATTCCTTCTTTCACCTGGTATTTCGGGCCGGGGGCATGCTTTGAACTTATAGCCAAATTTCGTTTTGTATAGCTTGTGTCTCGGGGCGCGCCATGGCCGTTATGGAAAAATGCGTTGACACAAGTTCCGACATTCTGATAGTGATTGGCTTGTAGAATTGTACTACTCATTTGCTCCAATTTGGGACGCAATCCGGATAGATCCAATCCTCGGGAAGCGAATAAAGGCCGATGATGAAAAATCAGGTTCAGCTTATTACGTACGTTGACCGCATGTCCGGCGGAGGTTTCGACGAGTTGAACCGCCTTCTGAAAGGCCCGCTAGCCGGAGTTTTCGGCGGCGCGCACCTTTTGCCCTTTTTCACTCCCATCGACGGGGCCGATGCCGGATTCGACCCGATCGACCACACCCAGGTGGACGCGCGCCTGGGAACCTGGGAGGACGTGCGGGCACTCGCAGGCACGGTCGAGCTGGTCGCCGATCTTATCGTGAACCACGTTTCCTCCTCATCCCCGCAATTTCTTGATTTCTCGGAAAAGGGCCCGGATTCGCAATACGCGGGGATGTTTCTCACTTTCGACCGGGTTTTCCCGCAGGGCGCGCGCGAATCGGATCTTTTGGGCATCTATCGGCCGCGCCCCTCGCTCCCTTTCACCCCCGCGACACTGGCTTCGGGCGAAAGGGCGTTATTGTGGACCACATTCAATCCGGAGCAGGTGGATATCGACGTCCGCCACCCTCAGGCGCAGGCATACCTGGATTCGATCCTTGGGAAATTCAAGGATGCGGGGATAAAGATGGTGCGGCTCGACGCCGTCGGGTATGCGATCAAAAGACCGGGGACCAGCTGCTTCATGATCCCGGAAACCTTTGACTTTATTGCCGAACTGACGGGGAAAGCCCGCACGCTGGGCATCGAAGTCCTGGTCGAAATCCACAGCCATTACCTGAAGCAGATCGAGATCGCCCGTCAGGTCGACTGGGTTTACGATTTTGCACTGCCGCCGCTGGTGCTGCACGCGCTTTTCACCGGCGACTCCCGACCGCTGGCGCGATGGCTTTCCATCAGCCCGCGCAATGCCGTCACCGTCCTGGACACGCACGACGGCATCGGGGTTATCGATGCGGGCGCCGATGCAGGCGGCGCTCCGGGCCTTCTCTCCCCTGCGGAAATCGACAACCTCGTAGAGACGATCCACCGGCGAAGCCGGGGTCAGAGCAGACGGGCAACCGGAGCCGCCGCCAGCAACCTGGACCTGTACCAGGTCAACTGCACGTTCCTGGACGCCCTGGGCGGCAGGGAAGCCGAGTACCTGATCGCCCGGGCCCTTCAGTTCTTTGCGCCCGGAATCCCTCAGGTGTATTACGTCGGCCTTCTGGGAGGCGGTAACGACATGGATCTCCTTGCCCGCACCGGAGTGGGGCGCGACATCAACCGGCACCGCTACGGAGCCGCCGAAATTCAAGCCGCCCTCGGGAGGCCGCTGGCGGGAAAACAGATCGAATTGATCCGCCTCCGGAACACGCATCCTGCATTCGAGGGGGAATTCCGCGTGGAGGCTCCGACGGAAAGCAGGATTGAGATCCTGTGGCGACAGCGGGAACACTGGATAAAGCTGGATGCGGATCTGGCCGGCCGGAAAGCTTCCATTACGGGAACGGGGCCGGCCGGAGAAACCCGATATGTCGTCATCCCGGATGCCTCCGGCCCCAACGATTGATTCCCCTGAGGTGCTTCCATGAGCCTTCCGAATACATCGAAACACAATTTGGCGGCGATCAAATGGCTCACATTTCTGATGTTCATGATGTTCGCCATGACCACGGATTCTGTCGGCACAATCATCCCGGAGGTCATCAAGGAATTCCATTTGAGCAACACGGCTGCCGGGGCCTTCCATTATGCGCCGATGATAGCGATTGCGCTGGCCGCCATCTTCCTGGGGTATCTGGCCGACAAGCTCGGGCGGAAAAAGACGATCATTCTCGGGCTCGTCCTTTTCGCCCTGAACTCGTATCTCTTTGCGGCGGGAAACACCTTTCTGTTTTTCGTTACGCTGCTTGTCATCTCCGGGGCCGCGATCGGGATCTTCAAGACGGGAGCCCTGGCGCTTGTCGGGGACATCTCGAAATCCACGTCGGAACATACCGCAACGATGAATACGGTGGAGGGCTTCTTTGCCGTGGGGGCCATCATCGGCCCCGCAATCGTGACCCGGCTCCTTGCATCCGGGTTATCCTGGAAATGGCTGTACGTGGTCGCGGGGACAATCTGCGTCCTGCTGATCGTGACGGCCTCGCTGGTCCAATATCCCAAAACCGTGAAGACCGTCGACGAGCCGATCGACTTCAGGCGCACGATGGGCATGATGCGGAATCCGTACGCCCTGGGGTTTTCTCTCGGGATCTTTCTTTACGTTGCGGCCGAGTGCGCCGTTTACGTCTGGATGCCGACGCTGCTCACGGGCTATTCGGGCCCGTATGCCTTTCTGGCCGCCTATGCCCTTTCGGTGTTCTTCATCCTCCGCGCCGTCGGCCGTTTCCTGGGCACGTGGATACTCGCGCGCTTCAACTGGACATCCGTACTGGCCCTTTTCAGCCTGGCGATTCTCGTCTGTTTCGTTGGGGCGATCGCAGGCGGCCTATCGTACGCCGTCTGGCTGCTGCCTCTTTCGGGGCTTTTCATGTCCATGATCTACCCGACGCTGAATTCCAAGGGCATCAGCTGTTTTCCAAAAACGGAGCATGGCGCGGTCGCCGGCGTGATCCTGTTTTTCACCTGCGCCGCAGCCGCTCTGGGGCCGCTCGCGATGGCGGCCGTCAGCGACCTGTTCGGGCATCCCAAATACGGGTTTGTCCTTGCTGCCCTGTTCGCGGCGCTTCTTTTCTCGGGACTGCTGCTGAACTGGCTGTACAACCCGGCCCGGGACCATCTGGCAAAGCTCGATTCCAGCGAATACGGGGAAGCGGAATCGTAGCTTCGTCTCAATTTGTGGAGCGGACAATGAGGACATCCCATACGGTTTTTCTGGCCATTCTGCTGACCGTGCTCCCCTGCGGAGCTTTTGCGCAAGCCCCCGCCGCTTCCTTCCGGGCGGGTGCGGCCGCAGTCGATATCACTCCCGTTCCGCTGCCCAAAAACATCGAAGGGATCCTCGACCGCATCTACGCCAGGGCGATCGTGATCGACAACGGCGTCACCAGCGCGGCCCTGGTTTCTGTCGATACGGGGATGCTCGGAGAGCAGGTTTGGGGGGCGGTGTCGCAGAGAATCGAGAAGGAGCTGGGCATCCCCTCCCAAAATCTGATCATGAACCCCACACACACGCACAGCGCCTTCGGGGGATCGGCCGATCAGGTATTTGACGCCGTCAAGGCGGCCAGGGAAAAGCTCCAGCCCGCGCGCATCGGTTACGGAACGGGCGTTTCCTACATCAACGTCAACCGCAACATCATCGACCGCAAGACCAACAAGTGGTGGGAGGGCCCCAACTACGACGGCCCGTCGGACAAGACCGTGGCCGTGATCGAGTTCGAAACGACCGACGGCGAGCCGATCGCAGTCTATTACAACTATGCCTGCCACGCTGTGGTCACCGGCAACACCGACATGCTCAGCGGCGATTTCCCCGGCGCGACATCCCGGTATATCGAGGACTCCTTCGACGGCGGGATCGTGGCGGTTTTTTCCACCGGGGCGCAGGGCGACCAGAATCCGATCTACTTCCAGCAGACATTTGACTTGCGGGATATACGCGTCAAGGATTACGCCAGCAGGGGGCAGGATATCAGCAATGCCATGCCTCCGGGCGGGCAGGGCCTGAACAAACAGGACCCCGCGGTCCGGAAGCTGCTCGACCAGCAGAAGCGGATGATCCTCTCCATGGGCCAGTTTCTGGGGGAGGAAGTCAAGCGCGTGATGCGCGAGACCAATCGTTTGTCCGCCGACGGCAGAATATTCGGAGCCCAAAAAACGGTCCGCGTCCCCGGCCGCACCAGGGAAGGGCAGGGGCGCGCAGGAGTCGAGGCCACCTACACGGACGGACCCGACGTCCAACTCCGTTTGAGCCTTCTCGTGATCGGCGACATCGCACTCGGGGGCTGCAACGCGGAAATATTCACCATGATCGCCCAGAGGTTCAAAAAGGAATCTCCCATCGGCAGATCCATCTTCGTGTCGATGGCCAACGGGATGAGCAATTCCGGATATATCCCGAACGACGCAGCGTTTGGCTATCAGACCTTTGAGGTTCTGTCGTCGCGATGCAAGCCCGGCCATGCGGAAAGCGCCATCGTCAACGGACTTTTGGATCTGATGGAGGAGGCCGGGCGGGCGCGCTAGCCGACCACCCGGTTCAGCCCGCGGCGTCGGGCGGACGGGTGCCCTTGTTTCGTTCCGCCCCGATACCGTCGAGGCAGGCGCCCGCATGCTTCAATGTGCCGCCGGACAGGGTTGGCGTTGCCGATGGGTGGGCGGAGACATCCGCACCCATTCGGTTTGCCAGTTCCATCGTCGCATGAAGGCCCCAGCCCAGGGCGGCCCCAAACAGGATTCCCGCCGAACAAGCGTCCCCGGCGCCGACGGGATGAGGCAATCGCTCGGTTACGGCGGGCACGCCCTCTTCCAATACCCCATCGCGGTCCAGGGCAAGGATCCCTTCGGCTCCCCGGGTCACAACAACGGCCCGGGCGGGGAATCGTGCAAGGAGGTCTTCCATCCCGCGCCGGATCCCATCGGGGCCCGTATCGGCAGGGCAGGCGATCCCCAGCAGATCGAGAATCGCGAAGAGTTCGGACCGGTTCGCCTTGATGATCGTGGCCGCCCGACAGCCGTAGTCCACGATTTCCGCGGAAAATCCGGCTTCCCCGGTCAGCGCGTTTCGCCTCAGGTTGACATCGTAGAGGCGTACTGCCTGCGGCGCTTTCCCGAGGAAGCCTCGAATTGTCCCGCGCGATACAACGGACCGCTGGGCCAGACTGCCGAAACATACGGCCGAGCACCTGCCGGCCAATCCCTCGAGCGCAGACATGCCGGGCATGAAGTCCCATGCGGCTCCGGCCTCGATCTGGTACCCGGGCTCCCCGTCCCTGGTGAAGACCGATACGAGACCTGTCGGGTGACAGGGGTCCGTTCCGACATACCGGGTCGACATCCGCAGCCGCCGGAGGGTGTCAAGGATCCTGTGCCCCCTCGGATCCGCGCCGACGCGGCTTACGATGATTCCACGGCCGATATCCAGATGCCCCGCCAATTGATGCGCGTGTACGGCGACATTCAGAGGGGCCCCCCCCAGTGTCTCGGTTCCGTCTTCGAAGACGTCGAACAGGACGTCTCCGATCCCTACGAACATTAAAGGATTCATGATTGCCGTTTTCATGGTTGCAGTTCTTCAAAAGCAATTCGGGGCGCACAAGCCGGGAGTCCGGGCACTTTCTTCAGCCGTTCGGCGCTATGGGACAACCGCCGTCACGGGCGCCTGTCAGCGCCGGGTGTGGATCGTGCCGATCGTTGGATCCGCTGCCATGCAGCTCTTCCCTCACGTCCAACGGCTTCCGTTTGCCAATACATATCTGCCAGTATATTGTCAGATCATATTGGATGTACATGCCGGATTAATGTCAACAATCAGGACCGGGCATCCCCGTGTACATTCGGCCGGGCCGGGGATTGTATCCGGACTTCTGAAATGCAGCAGCAACATATATCATTTAAAAAAAGGATTTTACGGGGAATATCCCCCCCCTCCCCGGGTATCGCATGGTCGGAGCGCCCCGAAGTTGTATTGACATTTTCCCGGCTGGATTTGTACTATCAACATTCATGCCTGGGAGAATCCATGAACGAGCGCCGGATTCCATCATCGGTGGAACATGAAAAACCCGCGATCCGACGCACCAAGCATCGCGAAATTTTTGAGCACCTTCTGGCGGAGATCGAATCGGGAAAGCTCAAAGAGGGCGAGCGTCTTCCTTCCGAAGCCGCACTGGTTGCCCAATTCACTTCATCGCGCCCCACTGTGGCCCACGCCCTGCGGGATCTCCAGAACCTGGGGCTGGTAGAGCGGAAAGTCGGCTCGGGCACCTATGTGCGCAAAGCGCGGAAACCGAACGAATCGTGGCGTTTCGGGCTGCTGATACCCGGGCTCGGCAGCACCGAAATCTTTGAACCCATTTGCGGCCAGCTGGCTCGCCTGGCGCAGAGACAGCACCATACCCTGTTATGGGGCGATTTCGGGGACAAGCAGGGAGCGGCGGACCCGGCATTGATGGAACAGGCCTGCAACAGCTACATTCGCCAGAGTGTCGCCGGAGTGTTTTTCGCACCGTTGGAGCTGACCGAAGACAAGGATCGCATCAATCAATCCGTCATTTCCGCCCTGGAATCCGCAAGGATCCCCATTGTGCTACTGGACCGGGATATCGTGGCCTTCCCCCGGCGAAGCCGTTTCGATCTCGTCGGCATCGATAACCGCCGGGCCGGTTTTCTGATCACGGACCACATGATACAGCTCGGATGCAGGCGGATCGATTTCCTGGCGCGGCCCGATTCCGCTCCGACGGTGATGCTGCGGATCGCCGGATATCGGGAGGCTCTGCTCTACAGGGGGATCCCGCAGGATCCGCAATGGATTCACAGCGGCGAGCCTGCGGACGAAACATTCGTCCAGGGAATTGTCGCCGGCGGAGCAACCGCCATCATTTGCGCCAACGACCTGACTGCGGCCAATTTGATGAGAACGCTTGATGCGATGGGATACTTGATTCCGCAAACAATCCGCGTGGCCGGGTTCGACGACGTACGGTATGCGGAACTGCTGCGCCCGTCTCTAACTACAATCCACCAACCATGCGCGGAAATCGGCACCATCGCCATGCAGGTAATGCTCGAACGCATAGAGAATCCGAAATCCCCTCCGCGCGACATCCTCGCGCAGCCGACCCTGATCGTGCGGCAATCCTGCGGCGCCGCCCGGAGCTCCCATCCCCCTGAATAAGTCGGCCCATGGCCCGCACACGGGGCCTGGATCGGGGTCCCAAGCGCCCCCTTGGGGGCACCCCAGACCGGTTTCCCCTTGCAGACGGGCGCCGGGAGGCCATACCCGCCTATGCCCTTTTCGCGCTTCCAGAAAATCCTCCGGCCCCCGGCAGCAGCCGGATCAACCCGGGTTTTGAAAGGGCCCATGCCTTCGACGCAATCGGGACGGGAATCCATGCCGCACCGCGCGCTGTCCCGGGGCCTCGAGCCGCAGGATGCCCGCGCCCCCCGCTGCATCGCCGGCGGGGCTCAGGACCTGGCCCTGACCCTGATCTTTGCATCGAGTTTCACCGTTTCGCCCGGTTTGAAATCCAGTGCGATCGACGTCTCGCCGTGGCGCACCCTGCAAGCGGTCCCGGTTGTGCTGTGAATAGACGCTGCAACGACCTTCCCTTCCTTCCATTCGATGTCCGCTTCAAAACCGCCTCGCGCGCGCAATCCTTTGACGCTGCCGTCAGGCCAGGCTTTCGGCAGGGCCGGGAGCAGGTGAATCTCACCGGCGTGCGATTGCAGGAGCATTTCCGTGATGCCTGAAGTGGCGCCGAAGTTGCCGTCGATCTGAAAGGGCGGATGCGCATCGAGAAGGTTGGGATAGACGCCGCCGCTGCCGCGGTATCCGGCATCGTCGGCATAAACCGGCGTCAGCGCTTTCCGCAGAAGCTCGTACGCATGGTCGCCGTCGAGCAACCTGGCCCACAGATTGATCTTCCACGCCAGACTCCAACCGGTGCCGGCGTCGGCGCGGAGTTCGAGGGATTTCTTTGCTGCGGCAAAGAGATCGGGCGTGTCGTTGATGGTGATTTGATTGCCCGGAAACAATCCGTAGAGATGCGAGACGTGCCGGTGCTGACGCTCGGGCGCCTCGAGGTCCCAATCGTCGAGCCACTCCTGCAGCTGGCCTGCCCGGCCGATTTGCATCGGCGCCAGGCGGGAGCGGATCTCTGCAATCTTGGCGCGGAACTCCGGGTCAATCCCCAACACCTGCGCCGACTGGATGCATTGAAAAAACAGATCCCGGAGGATCTGCATATCCATCGTCGGGCCCGCACAAACCGCAACGCCGCCCGGATGCCGGTTCTCCGGGGAGATCGAGGGGCAGGTGACCAGCCACTTGTGTTCCGGATCTTCGACCAGAGTGTCGACGAAGAACTGAGCGGCCCCCTTCATCACCGGATATGCGCGGGCGAGAAACTCCCGGTCGCCGGTGAACTCGTAATGACTCCAGAGATGCGTGCAGAGCCATGCCCCGCCGGTTGGCCAGAATCCCCAGAGCGGGCCGTCGATCGGCGCCGTCTGCCGCCATACATCCGTGTTGTGGTGACAGACCCAACCGTGCGCTCCATAGTGGACCTGTGCGGTTTGGCCGCCATTTTCGGCCAGTTCCGCCACCATGCGCAGCAGGGGTTCGTGACACTCGGACAGATTGGCCGTCTCCGCCGGCCAGTAATTCATCTCGGCGTTGATATTGACCGTGTACTTGGAGTCCCAGGGCGGCGTCATGGAGTCATTCCAGATACCCTGAAGATTCGCAGGCTGCGTTCCAGCGCGGGAGGACGAAATCAACAGATACCGGCCGTATTGGTAATACAGCGCCGCGAGCTGCGGATCGGCCCCTTCACGAAATTTCGCCGGTCGCTGATCGGTCGGCAAATCGGCCGCTTCCGTGATTCCGAGATCGATCGTGACGCGATGGAAGAGCCGCTGGTGCTCTCGAATGTGATCCGCGCGCAGTTTCTCAAAAGGTTTTTTAGGAGCTTCTCGCAGACAGGCGCGCACGCGCGCTTCGGGGTCGCCGCTTGTGTCCTTGTAGCTTGTGTAGCTTGTGGCAGCGGCAATCAGTAGCGTGGCGGAATCGGCATGGGAAACGGATATCCTATCCGTCCCATTCGCGGTGGTCCCCCCATGGGCCAGGACCGTGACGCGGGCCTCAAACCTCAATGCTCCTTTGATTCCGGCATCGTCCCCGTTGCGGCCGCGCATGACGATCGTGTCGAGCCCTTCGCTTCTGATGTCGGCTTTCTGCGGCGTCGACAGGTGCGCGACGAAGTGGATCTGATTCGGGCAGTCGGCCGTCAGATGCACCACGATCACCTGGTCTACCGGACTGGCAAACACCTCGCGAGTGAACGCGACGCCGTCACGGTCGTAGGATACCCGAACCACGGCGGTTTCCAGATCGAGTTCCCGCCGATAGCCCCGGACTTCGCCGTGGCCGGGAAACTCCAGGTTCAGGTCGCCGACCGGTTCGTAGGGCATCTGCTTGATCGGATGGGCCATCATCCTGGCCCCGATCCAATCGTTCGCTTCCCGATACCTGCCTTCAAAGATCAACCTTCGCGCTTCGGGCAGAGCCCCGAGCGCCTCCCGGTTGTTCGGATCATAGGGGCCGCCGGCATACAGGGTATCTTCGTTGAGCTGGAGCCGCTCCGCCGCCGTCCCCCCAAAGACCATGGCGCCCAATCGCCCGTTGCCGACCGGCAACGCTTCAACCCACTGACTCGCCGGCTTCTCATACCAGAGCAGAAGGCGCCGCTGATGGGCGTCAGGGTGCCGGCCCGGTCTCGCGCCGGCGGCTTTCAGGCCGGCGGCAATCGGCAGGGCGGCGCCCGCCGATTGGATGAATGTACGACGTGTGATGGCCCTGTCCATGCCCGTTGACCCGACAGGCGGAAAACACGGCATCCGCGTTGCCGTGCCGCCCTCGCCCGCAAGGGGCGCTTTCTCTAGAGGGTGCCCCGCACGTGCGGCACGGGCGCCAGAGGCTGTCCGCCCCCGACGCTGACGTCCACCGCGGACTCCGGCAGGAGGTCGGGCCCGAGCGTGAACGCCACCTCGCGACTCTGTCCGGCACTGAGGTGCACCCGCTGGAATCCGCGCAGGCTCCGTATCGGCGCTCCCTCCTCGGGGCCGCCGCCGATGTAGAGTTGCACCACCTCGTCGCCGTCCCGGGACGAAATATTCCTGACCGTTGCCCGGATTTCCGCACCGCCCGGCGTCCGCTTCGCATTCAGGCCCGAATACGCAAAAGTCGAATAGCTCAACCCGAACCCGAACGGGTACAGGGGATCGCCGGTGAAATACCGGTACGTGCGGCCTTTCATGTCGTAATCGGTGAAGGGCGGCAGTTGATCCACGCTTCTGTAAAACGTCACCGGGAGACGGCCCGCCGGGTTGTTGGAGCCGGCCAGAGTTTCCGCGATGGCGGTACCGGCCTCTTCGCCGCCGTACCATGCCGCCAGCAGCGCATGGGCCCGGTCCGCCGCATGATTGACCGCGACGGCGCTGCCGCTGGTCAACACAACCACCACCGGCTTGCCGGTGGCGGTTGCCGCCTTCACCAGATTCTCCTGCGGCTCGGGCAGGTCCAGGCTCGTGCGGTCGCCGCCAAGAAAGCCGGGGATATTCAACCCGGGCATTTCTTCCCCCTCCAGTTCGGGGCTCAGACCGACGAAAACAACGGCAACGTCGGAATCCCGTATCAGCGTTTCCGCTTCGGCAAGTGCGGCTTCGGCAGGCGGAATCCATCCCAGCTGCATTGTGCCGCCGGATCCGGGCTGCCGGTATTCCACGCGCAGGGCGTACTTCCTGCCGCCCTCGAGCCGTATCCGGCCAGCCGAACCCGGCCGGCGCCCCGGTGCCGATTGCGTCGAGGTCATTTGAGTGAAAGGCCCTGAGCCGAAGTGGATCTCCTTGTCATCGAGAAACAGCCGGGCCGTGGCCGTGCGGTTCCACCTGCCCACACGGACGGTCAGGTCATACTCCCCGGCAGCCGGCGGCGTCAGCGTGCCCGTCCAACGGACCGAGTATGCGACCGAGCCGATTGCCGCGACAACGTCGGGGTCTTCCATCCCCATGTCAAAATACGGGCGCGTTTCGGGCCGGGCGAGCCTGGGCGGTCCCTGGAGATCGGGATTGTCGAAGTACTCAACCAGCAATCCGTGCCCGTTGCCATCCGGGGGCGTCAGGAATGTCGAGGGGACCGGCGCATGGGTGCTGGCCGTATAGGTTGCGCCGAGCGCATACCGCACCTGCGAGGACTGGAACTGCCGCTCGATGCCCTCCAGCGGCGTCACCTGGCGGGACGATATGCCGTTGTAATTGCCCAGGAGCCCAATGGGATCGTCGGCCGAAGGGCCGATGACGGCGATTGTGCGCACCGATGGATCCAGGGGCAGGATGCCGCCCTCGTTCTTGAGCAGGACGATCGCCTCCCGCTCCGCTTCCCGCGCCACGTGCCTGTGTTCCGGCGAATCGTTCTCGGAGATCGAGATCTTCGAATACGGGACCCGCTCCGGGGGATCGAACATGCCCAGGCGGAACCGCGCGACGAAGAGCCGCCGGAGGGAGCGGTCGATCTCGGCTTCGGTGATGCGGCCGGCATTCACCTCGTCCACCAGGGTTCGGTATTCGGTGCCGCAGGTGAGATCCGTGCCCGCCTGGACGGCCGCGACGGCCGCACCGCCCAGTGTGGGCGTGTATTGGTGATTCCGGTAGATGTCGTTCACGGCGCCGCAGTCGCTCACGACGTATCCCTGGAAGCCCCATTGTTCCCGCAGGCGCTTTTGCAGCAGGTCCGTGCTGGCGCATCCGGGCACGCCGGCCACGGAGTTATACACACACATGATCGAATCGGCCTTGCCTTCGACGACGGTCTCCCGGAAGGCAGCCAGATAGGTATGCACCAGGTCGTATTCACTCACCCTGGCATCGAAACTGTGGCGCTGCGGCTCCGGGCCACTGTGCACGGCGTAGTGTTTCGGCGTCGCAACAACCTTCAGGTAATGGGGGTCGTTCCCCTGCATCCCGGTGACAAACGCGACGCCCATACGGCCGGTCAGGTAGGGATCTTCTCCGTAGGTTTCCTGGCCGCGGCCCCAACGGGGGTCCCGGAATATGTTGATGTTCGGCGACCAGTAGGTCAGGCCGGCAGTGCGGCCGGGCAGGGTCGCGAGCGCGTCGGGCCCCGTAGGGGCGGGGCGCGTCAGGGCGTCGTTGTATTTCGCCCGCGCTTCGGTTGATATGATGTCGGCAACCCGGTATATCAGGCCGGTGTCCCAGGTGGCGGCAAGCCCGATGGCCTGCGGGAAGACGGTGGCACGGCCCTGGGCCACGCCGTGCAGCGCCTCGTTCCACCAGTTGTAGTAGGGCACATCGAGCCGCTGGATCGCGGGGGCCGTGCTCTGCATCTGGAGCACCTTTTCCTCCAGCGTCATGCACATGATCAGATCCGCCGCCCGACGCTCCGGCGGCAGATCCGGGTCGAGATACGGCACGGTCCCGGTCTGCTGCCCGAATGCCGCCGATCCCGCCAACCAAACGAAAGCGATACAAAGCCGTATGGGTTTCACCTTGATATCTCCTGTTTTGTTCATGCCGGGGCCGTCGGCCCATGCCTCCAGCGGAAGGCGCCGCTGCGTCCGCGTCCCCCCGCGTCCGCCCAGGAGGCAAACCATGAAACAGCGGGCGCCGGGTTTGCGGCCGCGCGGGCGGGCGGGATACGCCGCAGGCGACCTCCCCGGATGCGCCTATGCCCAGACCTTCTCCGTAACAGCATTCTGACCCGCGATGCGGCCGAACACAATACACTCCAGGATATTGCCACCGCCCTGATAGTGCCAGCTGTAGAGTGCGCCCAATTCCCCCGCGGAATACAGTCTTGGAATCGGCCTGCGGTTCGTGTCCAGTACCTGGGCTTTGGCGTTGCGGCGCGGCCCCCCCTGGGTGTTGGTGAAGGCGGGAACGAATTCGGCCGCATAGTAGGGGGGCGTTTCAATCGGCGCCATCTTCGCCGCGATCCGGCCGAATTCCAGATCCTCGCCCGCCGCGCACGATGCATTCCACCTGCGCACGGTTTTTTGGAGCGTGACGGGATCCTTGCCTATTTTTCCGGCCAATTCCTCCAGGGTGTCCGCTTGAACGATCCAGCCCTTTTCAATTTCCGCGCTGTTGTCGGCGCTCCACTTGTATTTTTCAATCTCGGACCACCAGCAGAAGAAGTAGTCGCGCGGGTAGAGGGGCCCGCTCTTTCGCATGGTTTCGTCGAAGACACAATGCACGGGTACCGGTGCGGGGACATGGATGTATACGCCGTGGAAGGGTATTTTCCCGTGTTTCGTGAAATAGGCTTCGTTGGTGAACCGGGTGGCATCCTTGGCGACCCAAATCCAGTTGTTTGCCGGGGGGGAGAAATTGTAGCCGAAAGCCCAGTCCTTGCCGGGGATCCTGAAATTAAAATCCGGGCCCGCCTGGTTGTCCATGTGCCAAAGGTCCGCACCGACGGCCATGGCCATCTTGATCCCGTCCCCGGTGTTGTAGGGGCTCCCTTTCGGATACCCGCAGGGCATACCGAGATAATCGCGAATCATTTCCTGGTTGTTTTCGAAACCTCCCGTACACAGGACAACGGCTTTCTTCGCTTTTACATGGACCTTTTCGCCATTGGATTCGGCAGTGACGCCCCGCACCTGGCCCGTTTTGACGTCCCGGATCAATCCCGTGGCGGGCATTTTGTACTGTATGCGGACATTCCTCCGGGCTGCGTTTTCCATGAGAAGAATCCAGAGACGCTGAAATCCATTGCCTTTGGTGTCCCAGCAAACGTTTTCAGCCTTACCCGGAAAATCCGGGTATTCCCCCTGCGTCGGTATCGTCCGCATATCGGCGCCCATTTCCGACAGCCACTCCGTTACATGAATAGAGTGCTCATGGAATGCTTGTGTCATGTCGTCCGGAATCGGGTAGCCGTCGCTCATCGCTTTCTGGTACTCGACGGCGTTTCCCGTAGTTTCCGGGCACCAGTAGCCCTGGCCGCTCACCCGCGTATTCCCGCCGGCATGTTCCTCCGGAGCCTTTTCCAGTATGAGGACATCGGCACCCCGGTCCCCTGCCGTAATGGCGGTCATGAGGCCGGCGGCGCCGAGCCCGAGGACCACAATTTCAGCTTCCTGATCCCAGTTCTGTACTGCATCGAATCCCGCTTGTGAGCATCCCGCCGTCCCGATACCCGCCAGCGTGGCTGACGCCACGCCCGTCGAAGCGGTTTTCAGGAAATTTCTTCTCGATGTATTCATGGTTGATTCCTTTCCCCTGAGGTTGCGGATCATTGATGAAAACATCCTTTCACAGCCGATGTTGCTCTTGGATCGATCCCGGGATCTCTGTTCCGGCGCCATCATCGGCCGGAACAGGGATCCCGATCACAGAGCGGGATTACCGGCCTCCCCCGGAAGGGTCCCCGGCCGCACGGAGCCATCCGACGTATGCGTCATACGCCTTCAGCTTGTCGAGGTTGGGCAC
>CAZYXB010000058.1:0-14275 GCA_964651155.1 uncultured Acidobacteriota bacterium
TAGAACGTCGCGAGACAGTTCGGTCCCTATCTGTGGTGGGCGCAGGATATTTGAGGGGATCTATCCTTAGTACGAGAGGACCGGGATGGACGAATCTCTAGTGCACCAGTTGTCGTGCCAACGGCATAGCTGGATAGCTACATTCGGATGTGATAAACGCTGAAAGCATATAAGCGTGAAACCAACCCCAAGATTAGATATCCCTCCCCTTCGGGGGCGGAAGACCCCTGGAAGACCACCAGGTTGATAGGCTGGGTGTGGAAGTGTGGCAACACATGAAGCTTACCAGTACTAATCGGTCGAGAGGCTTGACCATAAAATTTGCCCTGCTTGAAATTTGTCAGTCGTCTGATTGAAAAGCGGTTTTAAGGCCGTTGGATAGCATATGGAATCAAGGGAATCCGCACCAAATTTCCCAAAGATTCGCCAACCGCCAAAATTTCCGGTGGCTTTAGCGGAGGTGCCACACCCGTTCCCATCCCGAACACGGAAGTTAAGACCTCCAGCGCCGATGGTACTGCATTGGCAACGATGTGGGAGAGTAGGTCGCCGCCGGATTATAAAAATGAAGGCCCCGATGATATGTCGGGGCCTTTTTTTGCCTGATGCTTCTGAAAGCCGGTTCCGTTGAAGGAATCGGGGTAAGACGATGGGCTTCGAATGCGTGCCCATCGATGAAAAAGAAGAAATCGGACGATTTGGTACCGGAATGATTCCGGGCTCATAGCCGAAGACGGAATCCGGCTTCCGGTCCTGTGATGGAGGCAGGCCGTGAAGCCCCTACTGCCGGATCCTTTATCGGGGATGCGGCCTGAGAAGGACATACGTGGATCCGACACCGCCGTCGTGGGACGGAGCGGACGCATACGCTACAACATAGCGAGATATCCTGCGGGTGGAGAGCAATCGCGGGAGGCCGTCCTTTAACGTTCGATGGCCGGGAGGCGAGTTGATCCCGCGGCCATGAATGATCTTAATGCAACAGCAGCGGAAACGCGACATTAGGATGACGTATTGCTCAACGGCGGCCCGAGCTTCTTCCTGGTTCAATCCGTGAAGGTCGATCTGCCCTTGGATGGAATACAGCCCGTTGCGCAGATCGAGCAGAAATCTTTCCCCTCCTATCCCGATCCAGCCTTCGATATATTCGGGATGGTCCGGAATGGGGATGGGATTGTTTCTTTTCAACGCCTCCCGCATCCTCTGCAGGTCCAGAAGGGACGGATCCGCCTCAGGGACATGGATGCGCCTTGAATATGCGTGGGATTTGGATTTCCAACGGCCCGGGGCGACGCCGGTCATCGCTTCGATGAAGACGGCCGTATCGGACGCTTCTGCCGGTGCATATTCCGGAGCGGGCGGGGCTGCATCAGCGGGCGGCAAAACGGCGCGTTGTTCTCCGGTCTTGAAGCCCATCCCAGATTTCTGCATCAGGTATACGATTTGATGAATCGGTCCTCTGAAGGCGATTTTCTTTTTACCGGACATCGGCATCACCCGACAGCATCTATAAGCCGTGATGCGTCCCATGTCGAGTATCCCATGACTGGAAGCTCCTTTTCAACACGGGTCTGCAGGTAGCCCAAGACCCGCCCGGACGGGCTTGCGCGCCGTGTGGGAAGGCGCTCCTTCGCCGGATGGCCCAAGGCCGGAGGTGTCGGGGTATCCATAATCACTTCGTCCCGGGATTGTGTCTATAGTAGAATCGGGCTACCGTTCGTGAAGGCCAGGGAGGAACCGGCATGGTTCCGTTCAGACGGCTGCCGGAGGCTACCGACGGCGGCCATTGCCGTTGCCTTCGGCATTGTACCGCCGATGCATCATAGAATAAGGGCTCCATGATATTTATGAAGGACCACCTGTGTACGGATACTTACCTGGTTCGCGGGCATGTCACCACAGGGGAGCATCGCCTTTCGACTTTTCTGAACAAGATGCCCCGGCAGTTTCTGGATGTGGAGGCGGCGACCCTTATCCGACACTGCGGGGGAGAGAGGATGCACGTGCCCGAGATGAAGATGCACATGCGCGAAATCCTTTTTGCCTACGAAACAGAGAATACCGGGGATGATGTGCTGAGGAGTCTCGCGGAAAGTGCGGGGAACAAGGTCTGTGTCACTGCACAGTTCAGCGGCATCATGCCTTTGCAGATTACGGGGAAAGTGTATTGCCGGGTTTTGGATTCCATGGCCCGCCAGCCCCATGGTTTCATCGTCATGATGGAGCCCGTTCTTCGTGGGTTCGCCGAAAATCCTGGTCCCGAATACGACACCGTTCGGAACATGCCCTACGCAATCCTGAATACAAACCGCATCGCGTTCCTTTATCGCCAGGATGATGCTGTTCCGGCTCGATAGATTGCATTGATTCCTGTCGGCCGGGGCGATCATTCCCCGAGGATGCGACGGCATCCGTATGCGGAATCTATGCGCCGGATTGCGTCCGGGAGTCTTGCACTGAACCTGCGGGGAACCCTTGCCCGGCCTCTGTTGCCTGGGGCGACGATCGGACGGCGCCGGGGATCCCGTGACGGGTGCGCTTCTCCGGCCATGGCGCAGAAGACCGGCGAGTCCCCTGTGCAATGCCCACGATGCACCGAGTCTTTCAGCCCGTTGCGGGTTCGAAATCTTGCAATTGGTCCCTGCCTCAATTACATTGGGATTGTACGGAAATTGAAACGCTCACGACGTGTCAGAGGGAAGAGTTGATGCTATGACCGAGACGACCAAAGAAAACGGTAGCTTCGAAAAGACCGACGAAGAACATACGGAAACGAATCTCATACTCGCCGCAGACTTGCTGCCAACCCGCCTGCCGGTTTTGCCGATTCGACCGCGACCGCTGTTTCCGGGACTGCCCGTCCCACTGGAGGTCGGTTCGGAGCAGGTCGCCGCCGTCCAGCATGCCCTGGAATACACTTCCAAAACGATTGGGATCGTTCTGGTGCGCGATCCGAATGGCAGCGAGACGCCGGAGAACATGTTCCAGGTTGGTGTCGCTGCAAAAATACTCAAGGCCTTTCACGGAGAGGGGGATATACCCGGCATTCTGATCAATTGCATTGAGCGTTTCACAATCGAGGATATCAGAACGGCCGAATTCGGTATGATGGCCGATGTCAAATATCCGTTGCCTGAAAAGCCGGTGGTTACCGAAGAGCTCAAGGCCTATGCCATGGCGGTGGTAACCACGCTGAAGGAGCTGGTCAAGCTCAATCCCCTCCAGTCGGAAGCCATTAAGATGTTTCTCGGCCGATCCACTTTCGACGACCCCGGCCAGCTGGCTGATTTCGCGGCGAACCTCACGACCGCAAGCGGCCCGGAACTGCAGGAAGTCCTTGAAATGTTTGATGTTCCTGCTCGCATCGAACGTGTTCTGGTGCTGCTCAAGAGGGAAGTGGAGATATCTAAGCTGCACAGCGAAATTCACAGGCAGATTCAGGAGAAAATCTCAGGTCAGCAGCGGGAGTTTTTCCTCAAGGAGCAGCTCAAGGCCATCAAGAAGGAGCTGGGGCTGGAGAAGGAAGGGAAAACGACCGAGATAGAAAAATTCCAGGACCGATTGATGGGGATCAAGCTCAATGAAGAGGCCCAGAAGGTTGTGGACGATGAAATGGATAAATTCCAGCTTCTGGAGCCGCATTCGCCCGAATACGCCGTGTCGCGCAATTATCTGGACTGGCTTACGTCCCTTCCCTGGGGCAAATTCAGCCGGGATTCCTACGACGTGGAGAAGGCAAAAAAGGTGCTGGACCGGGATCATTACGGGCTGGAAGACGTCAAGAACCGGATCCTGGAGTTCATCGCCGTCGGGAAGCTCAAGGGGGATATCTCGGGCTCAATCCTGTGTCTCCTGGGACCGCCGGGAGTGGGGAAGACGTCTGTCGGCAGGAGCATCGCCGATGCTCTGGGCCGGAATTTCTTCCGTTTTTCCCTGGGAGGAATGAGGGACGAGGCGGAAATCAAGGGCCACCGGCGCACTTATATAGGCGCGTTGCCCGGGAAGTTCCTCCAGGCCATGAAGACGGTGGGAACCTCCAACCCGCTGATCATGCTCGACGAGATCGACAAGATCGGCATCTCATTCCAGGGGGACCCGGCCTCGGCCCTTCTGGAAGTGCTCGACCCGGAACAGAATCATGCCTTCCGGGATCACTATCTTGACGTGCCTTTCGACCTGTCCAACGTGCTTTTTGTCGCCACCGGCAACCAGATCGATACCATCCCCCGGCCCTTGCTCGACAGGATGGAGATCATCCGCCTATCCGGCTATATTGCGCAGGAAAAGCTGGAAATTGCCAGGCGGTATCTGATTCCGAAGGCGATGGAAAGCACCGGGCTGAAAGGAAAGCAGATCACAATCCATCGGGACGCCTTGAAATTAATCATCGAAGACTACGCGCGCGAAGCAGGAGTCCGGAACCTTGAGAACCTGATCAAGAAGATCGCGCGCAAGGCGGCGATGAAGATTGTCCGTGAGGAATCCAAGAGCATTACGGTAAAGAAACAGGAAATCGAATCCTACCTTGGGAAACCCGTGTTCACTCCGGACGAAATGTTCAAAAACATCCCGGGTGTTGCGACCGGGCTTGCGTGGACCAGTCTCGGGGGGGCGACGCTGCAGGTGGAAGCCACGGCCGTACCCAGCCGCAATAAAGGCTTTAGGCAGACCGGTCAGCTCGGGGCCGTGATGGTCGAGAGCGCGGATATAGCCTATTCCTATGTTATGGCCCACCTGGAGCACTTCGGGGCGAAGCCGGATTTTTTCGACAAGCGTTTCGTGCATATTCATGTGCCTGCAGGGGCTACGCCCAAGGATGGCCCTTCTGCGGGCATCACCATGGCCACAGCTCTGATCTCAATGATTGTGAAGAAACCGGTCCGCAAGAAACTGGCGATGACGGGCGAACTGACCCTGACTGGGCAGGTATTGCCGATCGGGGGCGTCAAGGAAAAAGTCATCGCCGCGAGACGGGTAGGCTGCAAGTTCCTGATTTTCCCAGAATCGAACCGGAAGGATTTGGAGGAGCTGCCGGATTACCTCAAAAAAGGCCTGACCGTCTGGCATGCATCTTCCTACGAGGATGTCTACCGGTATGCCTTCGATCACCATGGTTCAATTCCCCGCCCCTCGGGCGCTAAGAAACGGGGATAGCTTCCGGTCCCCCGCCGCTTGCGGCGGGGGACCCCTGGCCCGGTTTTCAAAGATATTGGGCCGATTTGAAGCGGAAGGGTGCCATGACGACAATTGTGGTTGGAGGACATTCCAGGAATGTTGGCAAAACCTCGGTTGTGGCCGCCATACTCTCCTCATGGGCCCATCTGCAGTGGACGGCCCTGAAGGTGTCTCCACACCGGCACGCGGGAAATGCCTGTGCGCCCGAACCGCATCCGCCGGATTTCTGCAGCATCGAGGAGGAGTTTGACCGGGGCAGCGGCAAGGATACGGGGCGGTACCTTGCGGCAGGAGCCGCGCGGTCTTTCTGGGTCCGCATCGAGGAAGGCCGTCTGCAGGAGGCGATTCCGCGTCTGACGCCCGTCCTCCACTCCAGCCCCAACGCCATCATCGAAAGCACCAGCATTGTCCAATACATCCGGCCGGATCTGTTCCTGATGGTTCTCAGGTGCGGTGCGGACGATTCGAAGGTGAGTGCACGTACACACCTCGCTCGCGCGGATGCTGTTGTAGCCGTGCACAGGGGCACGGCGGTGCCCCGGTGGCGGGATCTTCCAGGCGGGGTGCCTGAGGGCACACCGGTTTTCCCGGTTCAGGATCCGCAAACGATGCCTCCGGGATTGGAGGAATTCCTGCGGCGGCATCTGGGTGGAGTTTGAACCCGCCTCCGGACGGGCCCGGGCCCGTGGTGCATCCCTTTTTCCCGCGGGCGTACCTCGAATCATCCCTCAATAAATTATGGAACGACCGTCTGTCCGGTACGTGTACCGGAGTGAAAGGATGTTTTTGGGAAGGGAGATGGCTATGAGTACCCGCAAGAAATATGTTTGGGCATCACTGGCGATTTGCCTGGCGGCTGCCGCGTGTGTCCCGTCCTTGTACGCCCAGAGCGGTATTTTGCGCTCTTTACAGTTCCAGGGCTCCTCGGCTTTTCTCGGGATAAGCATGAGGGATGTCGCCGAGGAAGATCTGCCCGAGTACAAGCTCGACAGTGTGCAGGGCGTCATCGTACGGTCGGTGGTCGACGGGAGTCCCGCCGAGAAGGCGGGCATCCGGGAAGACGATGTGCTGTGGGAGTTTGACGGGATCCGGGTCCGGTCCTCGGCCCAGCTCTCAAGACTGGTGCAGGAGACCCCGGCCGGACGTGAAGTCACGGTAGTCATCAGACGGGCGGGGGAGCGGAGGACCATGCCCGTACGGCTCGAGGAGGCCACGATAGGAAGACGGGCGGAAAACCAGCTGGATTTGCTGGCTCCCCTTTTCGGCCCCGGCAACCGCGGCTTCAATTTCGATACTCCGGACTCACCTGGCGGGAATCCCGTCCCTCGACGCGGCAGCCCCAGTCTGGGGGTCACGATCCAGCCGCTTTCTGAACAGCTGGCCGAATACCTCGGCGTACCCCAAGGCAAGGGCCTGCTGGTCGCATCCGTCGACAAAGGATCCCCGAGTTTTGGGAAACTGAAAGCAGGGGATGTCATCATCCGGGCCGATGGGAAGGATGTCGCGACACGTGAGGATCTGGCCGATCTTGTCCGCCGGGCCGATGGGGGATCCATTGCCCTCAAGGTAATCCGGGATACAAAGGAGATTTCGATAACCGTTGATCTGGCCGCCGAAGGTGGCAGGGGATTCAGATTGTAGAATTCAAGCCACGCGTGGATCGCCATGGAATCCGTGAACCCGGGCGGCCTTTCGTGTGCGGGCATGCGTGGCTTCCCTTTTCGGTTCAGATCCGATTCTTTCTTCCATCCGGATCTGAATACTGCACGTTCATCCTGAAAAGTGTTTTAGCGATTCCCACAAAAATCTGCTTGACATTCACCATTTATACACTGTAATTTGGTGTTAAAAAGGTGAAACTATGAAGCTGACTAAGCGCCAGAAAGAAATACTCGAATTCATTACCGGGTTTATCGAGGATAACGGATATTCCCCCAGTATGGAGGAAATCGCGGAACACTTCCAGTTCGCATCCCTGAATGCGGTGTTTAAGCATCTGGGAGCGCTGGAAAGCCGCGGGTACCTGCACCGCGATTCCAATCGTGCACGGTCGATCCAGCTGTCTCGGGAAAAGCCTGTCGGGATGCAGGTATTGCCCTTGTACGGATACATTGCCGCCGGGCAGCCGATTGAGGCTGTTTCGTCTCCGGAGACTTTCCAGGTCCCGGATTCATTTGCACCACAAGGGGGCAGGTGTTACGTGCTGCAGGTCCAGGGCGAATCGATGATCGACGAACATATCCAGGACGGCGATTATGTTGTCGTCGAATCCCGGGAGACTGCGGAGCCCGGGGAGATGGTTGTTGCATTGATTGATGGTGAAAACGTGACATTGAAGAAATTCTACCCCGAAGGAAATCAAGTCCGGCTTCAGCCCGCGAACACCTCTCTGGAGCCGATCCTGCTCGACACGAATAGAGTGAAGATACAGGGTGTGGTGGTGAGTGTGATGCGAAAATACCATTAACAGACGCCAGAGCGAATGTTGAGTGGAGAATAAGGCAATTCTTGGTTTTTGCACCTAAGAGGTAATCATGGGAAGAGTTTATACGGTAACAATCAATGGAAGAACTCTGGAAAGCCGCGATTTGAAGGAGCTGCTTGCTCGCGCCGTCACCGCCAAGAGAAATATGGGGCGTGACAGAATGTTCAGGCCCCGAATGTACAGTGAATTATCCACAGGGGCAGCCTCTGATCCCTGCGTGGGATCAGAACCGGCCCTGGTGCATTGATGACCCGGTGCGCGACAAGCCCCGCCGTGGCGGGCGGGGAAGGATAGGGCGGACGGCGCAGCCGTCCGGGTTTGTAGTGAGGTGTCTAGTGTTTCTCGATGTATGGGTGCACGATGTAGATCGGTGCGCCGCCACAGGATGAGGCGACATGGGATGGCGGCCACAGTGTGGCCCTCCAGCAGGGTTTTTCTCCTGAATCCGGGTCTAAGCCCTTCGTCTTTTAGGCCAATAGCTTTCAGCGCGATTTGTACTACAATGAGGCCGTGAAAGGGATACAGGAAAAGCCCGCGTGCGGTCTACGGCAATAAGTACCGCGTTGTACGGGTAACGAAGTATCGATACACAGGGATACGGGGGCGGGTGGCAGAACGTGCGCGCGAGTTGATACGCCAGATCTGTGAGGCACCAGAAGTGGTGATTGCGCGCGGAGCGATCTCGCCCGATCCCGACCACAGGTTGTTATCCGTGCCGCCGGATCTGGCACCGGCGAAAGTGGTGCAATACATCAAAGGGAGGTCGTCGCGGCTGCCGCAGGTGCAATCCCCTGCGTTGGGCAAGAGTACTTCTGCGAGGCGCTGCGGGAGGTGGATGGCGCTACGATCAAAGAGTACATAGAGAGCCGGAAGTGGGACGCCGACCAGGAAGGATTCAAGATCACCGCATGCACCAAGCCTTAAGCCGGCCCTAAGCCGGGGATTCCCCGGATAGCTTCAGCCGACAGTGGTATTGGCGGGGGGGATGGCAATCCTGAAAGGGGGTGCCGCAGCGGTGCTCGTATCGCGGGAGAGATGAGAACGTATTGCACGACAGGTTCTAAGAGGGAACTTGAAGTTTGTTCTCAAGGTCATCAAAGGGGGAGCCCCGGACTCTGAAAAATCGGTGCACATCTTTTAAGCAAACAGAACAGAACTGCCATGCCCTCAGTACATTAGTCCTGTTAAAAACTGACTTTTCCTACGGTTTTCCACAGTTTCTGTGAAAAAGGACCGCCCCGGCTAAAGGGCTTTTCCCTCGGCTCCGTCCGTCCCCCGGTTGGGGACCGGCCCAGGATCAAGACACCTCGATACGCCGCTGATCTACCGGTCTCGCAAGGCTTTCGCCGATACCGACTACAACATCGGCATTTTCTATCCCGTTCCTCCAAGACCTGTCGATGACGGGTGCGTCGGCGAGGGATCCGACAAACCAGCCGGCCAAAGCGCCGATGACGCTCGATGCGTCGCCGGCATTCACCGCCGGTGCAACCGCGCCGGAATGGTTTCTCGGGTGCTTCAGGAAGCAGTAGGCCGCAGCGTGCAGGGTTTCCAGGACATCACAACACGTTCCAACCTCGAACAGAGCTTCTTCGGGAGGCAGGTCGACAATTCCTGTCGCCAGCGCAGCAGGCCGGCAAGATCTTCATTCAGGCAACGGATACAATCGGCTGTTTCCAGGACGTAGTCTGCGGGCCGGCAGCGCTTGCGGGATTGTAACAGCCTCGAGACGAGGTAGGTCTTTCTTGTATTTCAGGGCTTACCAGCCGAGAGGCGTTTGCATGCCTGCACATTGGCGCTCGACGGCGTCCGATGCAGGATGCTGTTCAGGTACCATGCCCAGAGTGCGTCCGCTTGTTGGGCGCGGTTCATCCTTTTGCATTCAATACGCATTCCGCGGTGACGAGGAGCGTCTGGGAGTTGTCGGAGCAGGGGCCGCGCGGGAAGAAATCGCCGACGTGGCCCGGAGGGGCTTGTACGTAATTGGATATATGGCTTCCGTAGCAACTCCGGATCTGGTAACGGCTGAGAGATTCCACCGGCATTCCCAGGGAGTCTCCTACGGCGAATCCAACGGTGGCGCCGATGCATCGGCTTTTCAAATCCACGGATTCCAGGGGGTCACTTTCCTGACAAAATCATAGCATGCTACGGAATGAGATTTACCAAATTCTACTGTTGACGATCGCCCATCATCGGATAAATATGGACCCAACATTGTACCTGTAGGCTGGATGCATTCTCGAGGAGGCACAGGATGCGACTTTCAACCGTCGACTGGCTGGTGATCACTGCGTACTTTGCTGTCAATATCTGCGTCGGGCTGTATTTGAGGAGACGCGCGACGGCTTCAACGGAGGATTATTTTGTCGGCGGGCGGAAGGTAACCTGGTGGTTGGCGGGCACGTCGATGGTGGCGACGACCTTCGCCGCGGACACGCCGCTTGCCGTTACGGGGATGGTGGCCAGAAACGGCATTGCGGGCAACTGGCTATGGTGGAACATGCTGATGAGCGGGATGCTGACGGTCTTCTTCTACGCTCGGTTGTGGCGCCGGGCCGGGGTTGTGACCGATGTCGAGTTTGCGGAGATACGCTATGGCGGCCGGCCCGCCGCGTTCCTCAGGGGATTCCGCGCTCTGTACCTCGGGCTTCCGATCAACTGCATCGTGATGGGTTGGGTGAACCTGGCCATGGTGAAGATCCTGAAGATGATTTTCGGCATCACCGAGATCCAGGCGCTGCTTATCGTATTCGGGATCATGGTTCTGACCGCCGCCGTCTCCGTGCTTTCCGGGCTATGGGGCGTTCTGGTCATGGATTTTTTCCAGTTCATTCTGATGATGGGGGTGATGATCGCACTCGCCTTCTTTGCGGTCAATGCGGTGGGCGGCATGGATGCGCTGATTCTGAAACTCCGGGAATTTGACGCCGCCAGAGCGGCCGCCGGCAATGGGGGATCGGTTCTTTCCTTCATCCCGGACATTGGATCGGCCTGGATGCCGATGCTGACCTTTTTTGTCTATCTGGCTGTAAACTGGTGGGCGACCTGGTATCCGGGCGCCGAACCGGGCGGCGGCGGGTACATCGCCCAGAGGATCCTGTCCGCAAAAGACGAAAAGCATTCCCTTCTGGCCACCCTCTGGTTCAATATCGCGCATTACGCGATTCGCCCGTGGCCGTGGATACTGGTGGCCTTGTGCTCGCTGATTCTCTACCCGGATCTGGCCGACAAGGAGTCGGGATTCATCCGCGTTGTCATCGACCCACGGATTTTCCCCGCAGCGCTGCGCGGATTGATCCTTGCGGCTTTCGCCGCCGCGTACATGTCGACGATAACCACGCAACTGAACTGGGGCGCCTCCTATATGATCAACGATTTTTACAAGAGGTTTCTGGTCCGGGACCGGAGCGAACGCCACTATGTCCTGGCGTCCCAGGCGGCGACCTTTCTGGTCATGGTGGCTTCCTGCGTCGTTGCCTACTACTTCACCACCATAGAGGGGGCCTGGAAGTTTCTGATTGCAATCAGTGCGGGGACAGGGAGTGTTTTCCTGCTTCGGTGGTTCTGGTGGCGCATCAATGCGTGGAGCGAGGTCTCGGCCATGGTGGCGTCCTTCGTCGTGTCGATTCTACTGCAATTTGGCTTCAAGCTCGACAGCGACGATCCCCTGGAATTTGCGTGGATCGTTCTCGTAACGGTCCTGTGTTCTACGGTCGTCTGGATAGGCGTCACGTTCCTTACAGCGCCCGAGAAGGAAGATACCCTGGTCGCCTTCTACCGGAGAGTGCGCCCGGGGTGGTCGCTCTGGGGGCCCATCGCGAAAAAGGCGCCCGATGTGCCGAAACGCGATGATACGGCTTGGAATCTCCTCGATTGGATTTGCGGATGCGTGCTGGTCTACATGACGCTTTTCGGAGTGGGGAAGATCCTTTTCAGGGAGTGGACGGTAGGTCTCGTCTTCCTTTTCCTGGCAGTGATCGCAGGATGGGTCATCTATCGGGACCTCGGCAGGAGGGGCTGGAAAACCGTGCTGGAGTGACCCGGGGAAGGGTTTCCCCGATCGTGCGACAATTTATGCCTCAATCTTCGGAGGAGTATTGGGTTTTGATGTATAATCTGCACCTATTCAATAAATGAGATTTGTTAATGCGGCTGAAATCGCCCCGTGTCGATCGTGTGAAATTGCACGCAGCACTTACTGCCTGCGTCCTATCATGCCTGTGGTGCAGCCCTGCGCCATCGGATGCGGACGGCAAATCGTTGGTACTGAACGGCATCGATGTCCTGCGAGCAGAGGACTTCAAACCCCTCGCTGGCAGGCGGGTTGGGTTGATCACAAACCATACGGGACTGGCCGCGGACGGGACTTCGACCGTCGATCTTTTTCACCAAACGGAAGCCTGCGAACTGGTCGCCATCTTAAGCCCGGAACATGGAATCCGGGGCGTGGAAGACGGCAAGGTGGCCTCGTCGGTCGATACGGTGACAGGGCTTCCGGTCGTTAGCCTGTATGGGGAAAGCCGGCGGCCGAAGCCGGGAATGCTTCATGGGATCGAGGCGCTGGTTTTCGATATCCAGGATATCGGCGCACGGTTTTACACTTACATAACCACGATGGCTTACTGCATGGAGGCGGCAGCTGAAGCGCGCATACCCTTCTATGTGCTGGATCGGCCCAATCCCATCGGGGGAATGCTTGTGGAAGGTCCTCTGCTCGATGGCGACAAGACATCGTTCACCGGGTACATGCCCCTGCCTGTCCGCCACGGAATGACCGTCGGCGAGCTTGCCCGGTATTTTAACCGGGAGAACGGAATCGGCGCGGAACTGCACGTCATTGAAATGCAGGGATGGGTCCGCACGTTCTATTACTGGGATACGGGACAGGTATGGGTCAACACGTCACCGAACATGCGGAACATGCTGGAGGCGATTCTCTATCCCGGCGTATGCCTGCTTGAACAGACAAACGTATCGGTGGGGAAGGGGACCGACAGACCGTTTGAAATGGTCGGCGCGCCGTGGATCGATCCGCGCAGGTTTGCGGCCGCGCTGCGGGATGCGCGGCCTCCGGGGATCGAGTTCGTTCCGGTACTTTTTACGCCGGAGACCGGTACCCACAAGGGGAAATCCTGTGGCGGCGTGCATATTCTGATCTCCAGTACGGAAAAGGTTCATTCCGTGCTGCTCGGATTTACCCTGATCTCCGTATTGCGAAACCTCTATCCGGACGACTTCGAGATGCGCAAGGTCATGACTTTGTTGGGCAACTCGAAATCGATGGGGATGCTGGAGGCGGGGGCGGCTCCGGTGGATATTGTTCTGGACGGCGGGGATGAGATGCGGGAATTTTTATCTCGTCGCCGTCATGCCTTGATCTATGGACCGATTCAATGAGATCGCAAACACAAGGAAGTGAGGGGACATGACTCCGGTCGTTAGACGCAAGAAGAGGAAAGATGAAATCAAGGTTACGATCGCTTCCTTCCGTAACCTCGAGGATTACAAAACCTGCGAGGATATCCAGCGCGAAGTCTGGCAATCGAAGGACATCGACATTGTTCCCGTATCCATGCTTCTGGAGATCCATCGCACAGGCGGAATCCTTCTCGGAGCCTATAACAGCCTCGGTGAAATGATCGGGTTTGCCTGCAGCATTCTGGGCGCTGCCCCCAAGGCGCCGGTCCAGCACTCCATCATGGTGGCTGTGCGAACGGCCTACAGAAATTTCGATGTCGGCTTCAAACTGGCGGCGACGCAGCGGAAAGAATCGCTGAAGCAAAAGATTCCGCTGATTACGGCCGCCATCGATCCCATGCAGCCTTTGAATGCCTATTTTGCTCTCGGGAAGCTTGGCGCCTGGTCCAACCGGTACGAGGAGAACTATTGCGGGGAAACAACGAAGCAGGCCGACCGGGACATGTCCACGGACCGCCTGCTGGTCGAGTGGGACCTGAGGGCCAAAGAGGTGGATCGCCGGATGGAATCCGGTCCGCCGCGCCATGATTTGAAAAAGGAGATGAAGCGCCATACCATAATCAATCGGTTGGAGGAGACTTCACCCGGACTGCAGAAGCCGTCCTCGACGAAACTCAACTGTTCGGAAGATGCCTTCCTGTTCGAAGTCCCCTACAATCTGACGGAGATCAAACACCGGGATCTGGGAATGGCGATGGAGTGGCAGTCGAAAATGCGCCATATGTTCCGGCATTATTTCAGGAAGGGGTATGCAGCGACCGAATTTTTTGTGACCACGCATGACGGTCACCTGCGGGCCTTCTACCGTTTGGATTCAGCAAAGAACTAACAGAATCCGGATGGCGGATGGCGTTCGGCAAAAGGACCCGCTCTCTCCTGACCCTGTGAGACAATCCGAATACAACCCGAGAATCTGGACGCGCACGCAACGTCGGCTGGCATCTGTTGCGTCCATCAAAAGCCCGATCTGGCGCCCGGGCATGTTTCGTGACTTCGGTTCGCCGGGAGCCTTCGGCCGACACTTCTGGAAAGGGTCGTTGATCCGCCGCTGGATACGCCCCTTCTGCGGGAGGGTGCGGTCCTTGCTCTTCCGGGACAGCCCCCGGGCCGGGCTCAGGCGTGAAAGGATCGGCA
>CAZYXB010000059.1:0-13997 GCA_964651155.1 uncultured Acidobacteriota bacterium
TTATTTGAGCTGACTGTCCTGCTCGCGTTTCCGCTCCCAGTAAACTCCCGCTAGGTGTAGAGTCTCGGAACGCGCCAGGAAATCCCGCACAGGATTTCGTAGGGGATCGTTCCGAGCGGCCCGGCCCACGCCTGGGCCGTCAGGCTGGCGCCCCCCCCGGCGCCCAGCAGCGTCGCCACGTCCCCCTCGCGCGCCTCGGGCAGGTCGGTCAGGTCCACTGCGACCATGTCCATGGAAATCGTCCCGATGACCGCAACCAGGCGGCCCGAGACGATGGCGCGGCAGTTGCCCGAAAGCCCGCGGGGGAGCCCGTCGGCGTACCCGATCGGGAGCGTGGCGTAGCAGGTCGGCCTGGACGCGACGAAGCGCCCCCCGTACCCGACCGGCTCGCCCGCGGGAATCCGGCGGACGGGGCCCACCCTGGTCTTGAGCGACAGGACCGGGCGGAGCTCGACGGGGGGCGGAAGGGGGCCCGGGGCGTATCCGTACAGCGCGATCCCGGCCCGGGCGCCCCACTTGCGCAGGGCCGGGTGGTAGAGCAGACCGGCGCTGTTGGCGCAGTGGACACGCCGGGGGCGCAGGCCGCGTTCCCCGAGGGCGGCCAGGGCGGCCTCGAACCGGCGCGTTTGCACCTCGGTGAAGGCGGGATCCGCTTCGTCGGCGCGGGCCAGGTGGGTGAAAACCCCGTCGGGGACGACGCGCCCGGCCCGCCGCAGGGCGTCCAGGAGCGGCCCGAGCAGGTCCCCCCGGACCCCCAGCCGCCCCATACCGGTGTCTATCTTGACGTGCACGGGGGCCTGGAGGCCCTTCTCCCGGGCGGCCGCGTCGAGCGCTGCGACCGACTGCGGCGCATCGATCGCCAGGATCAGGCGGTGCTCCAGGGCCAGGGGCTCCTGGCCGGACCAGGTCGTCGACAGGACGAGGATGTCCTGGGCGACGCCCGCCCGGCGGAGGGCAACGCCCTCCTCCACCGCGCCGACGGCGAAGACCGCCGCGCCGGCTTCGGCCAGCGCCCGGGCGACGGGGACCGCGCCGTGGCCGTAGGCCTCGGCCTTGACGACGGGCACGACCTCCGGGGGTGCGGGGGCGAGGGCGCGCAGGGCGGCGTAGTTGGCTTTGAGGGCCCCGAGGTCGATTTCGGCCCACGTCTGGCGCCGTTCGGGCATGGGGTACCGGCGGCCGGCGCCTCCGGCCCCGGGCCCGGCCGTGCTGTGTTCTTCCGTGCGATCCGCCATGGTAGGCCACCAATCCTGCAGCCGCCGGTCAGGCCTCCTGGTAGAGGCTGTCGAACCGGGTGAATTGTTTGCTGAACGCGAGCGGGATGGACCCGGTCGGGCCGTTGCGCTGCTTCCCGATGATGAGCTCGGCGAGCCCGCTGTTGTCCTCGGTTGGGTGGACCACTTCCTCGCGGTAGATGAACAGAACGACGTCGGCGTCCTGTTCGATCGAGCCGGACTCCCGCAGGTCCGACAGCTGCGGCTTCCTGTGTTCGCCGGTCCTGGATTCGATGGCGCGGCTGAGCTGGGACACCGCGATGACGGGTATGCCGAGCTCCTTGGCCAGCCCCTTCAGCCCCCGGGATATCTGCGAGATCTCCTGCGTGCGGTTTTCGTAGCGCGGGCCCGACCCGGACATCAGCTGCAGGTAGTCCACGATGAGGAGGTCCAGGCCGTGTTCCATGCTGAGCCGGCGCGATTTCGAGCGCAGCTCGGTGACGGTCGCGCTGGCGGTGTCGTCGATGAAGATCCTGGTTTCGGAAAGGTCCCCGGAGGCGCGGTTGAGGTTGTTCCAGTCCTCCTTGTTCAGAAACCCGGTGTTGACCCTGTGGGCGTCGATGCGGGCCTGGCTGCACAGGAGCCTCTTGACCAGCTGCTCCTTGCTCATTTCCAGGCTGAAGATGCCGACGGATTTGCGCTGCTCGATCGCGACGTTCTCGGCGATGTTCAAACAGAGGCTCGTCTTGCCGAGCCCGGGGCGCGCCGCGATGATCACGAGATCCGAGCCGTGCAGCCCCGCCGTCATCCGGTCCAGGTCCGCAAATCCGGTGCCCAGGCCGGTCACGGGCATTTTCCTGTTCGAGAGCTCCTCGATCTCCTTGAAGACGCTGCTGACGATGGGGAAGACCGGGGAGAAGCCGGTGCGGAATTGCTGGTTGGCGATGTCGAAAACCGCCCGCTCCATCTGCTGCAGGATCTCCCCGGCCGGATCCTCGTCCCGGTAGCTGCGCGCCATGGTTTCGTTCGAGATCTGGATCAGGCGCCTGAGGGTGGATTTCTCGCGCACGATCGCGGCGTAGAACTCGATGTTCAGGGCCCTGGGGAGCCCGTCGGTGAGGCCCGCGATGTAGGCGGCGCCCCCGACGCTTTCGAGCTCGCCGGAGCGGTGGAGTTCTTCCTTGAGCGTGACCAGGTCGATGGGCCGTGAGCTGTTGAGCAGCAGGAGCATCTTCTCGAAAATGCGGCGGTGGCTTTCGAGGTAGAAATCCTGCGCCTTGAGGTTTTCGAAGACCGCCATGGACGCGCTGTCGTCGAGCAGAATGGCGCCCAGCACGGAGCGCTCCGCTTCGAGGTTGTTCGGAAGAACTTTTTCCAGGCTGATGTCGGCCATGGCCACTGACGGATCCCAGGTAGAATGTGGACCGGGCAACGGGCGGCGCCGGGGGGCACTTCCCCCGGATGCGGCACCCGCAACCGGCGATCTGCGGCTCCGGTCCGTCTAGGAGGCTTCTTCGGGCTCGCTCTCGACGATGACCTTGATGGGCACCGTGACCTCGCGGTGGAGGCGGATGGGCACCTGGTACTCCCCGACGGCCTTGATGGGCTCGTCGAGCTGGATCTTGCGCTTGTCGATCTCCACCTTGTGCCCGATTAGGAAGTCGGCGATGTCGATGGCCGTCACGGATCCGTAAAGCGCCCCCTCCTCGCCGGTTTTCCGGCGGAATACGGGGGTCAGTTTGACGATGTCCCGGGCCAGGATGGCGGCAGCCTCCTTTTCGCGGAAGTCCCGCCGCACCTGCGCCTTTTTATCCTGCTCCGCGATGCGGATGTTCCCCGGCGTCGCCTCGGTCGCCAGGCCCCGGGGCACGAGGAAGTTCCGGCCGTACCCGGAGGCCACATTCACGATGTCGCCCGCATTGCCCAGTGTCTCAACATCCTGCTTCAGTATGACCTTCATGGTGCACCCTCTCGAAAAAATTCTTAATCGGAAACAAACGGAAGGAGAGCGATGTGCCGGGCCCGTTTGATGGCTTCCGAGAGCAGTCGCTGGTGCGTCGAGCAGACCCCGCTGATCCGTCTGGGCAGTATCTTGCCCCGTTCGGGAATGAAATGGCCGAGCAGCTTCCCGTCTTTGAAATCGATATAGGTTATTTTTTCGGTGCAGAACTTGCACACCCTCTTGCGCCGAACACTGAACCTTCTTGGACCTGCCATAGTATCAACCTTTCTGCCTTAGAGGAACCGGTCCCGCTGCGGCCGGCCCCTGGTGCCCCTACAAAGATGACGTATCCTGTTCCGGCCCGGCTTCGGCCTTGGGAGCCGCCGGCGCCTGGTTCTTCGATTTTCTCTGTCTCGCGGCCTTGATCTTGTCCGACCGCTTCAGCGCCTCGTCGACGCGGACCGAAATAAAGCGGAGGATGTAGTCGGTGACCCGGAAACGCCGCTCCAGTTCCGCGATGGCGCCGCCGTCCCCCTCGATGGTGAGAACGACGTAGTAGCCCTCGCGGAATCGCTTGATTTTATAGGCCAGGGATTTCTTCCCCCAGTTGTCCACTTTGACCACTGTGCCGTTTTTACCCTCAACCACGGTATGGATGTGGTTGATGAAGCCCTCCAGCTCCTCGCTCGATACAGTGGGAGCGGCGACAAAAACCACTTCGTAAGTTCTCACGGTTCTCTCCTTGCTGCGTCATGCATTGAACATCGTCATAGATTTGGAGACGCCGTCGATGAGTATCGATGTCACGGCGTCCCCGGCTTTTTTGATCATCCCGTTGAGTTCCGCCTCCTCTTCCGGGAGGAAGTCCGACAGCACGAAATCCTTCCGGTCCCCCGGCATCGGCTGCCGGCCTATGCCCATGCGCACCCGCAGGATTTCCTCGGTGCCCAGTACCCGCAGGACCGACGCGACCCCGCGGTGCCCGCCGGCGGAGCCCGCGGGGCGTATGCGGATCCGGCCGAGCGGCAGGTCCAGGTCGTCGTAGACCAGCAGCAGGTCCCCCGGCGTCCGCCCGAGCCCCGCCAGCAGATCCCCGACCGCCTCCCCGCTGCGGTTCATGTAGGTCCGCGGCTTGGCCATCAGCACCGGGCGCCGGGCGATCTCGATCCCGCAGACATCGGCCAGCTGCCGGTGCGACCACCGGCCGGCAGCCTCTGCCGCCAGCGCGTCCAGGGCCAGGAAGCCGGCGTTGTGCCGGTTCCGGCCGTAGCGCTCCCCCGGGTTCCCCAGGCCGACGATGACCGCTTCGATGCTGTCCGTGTCCGTGACTCCCGCACCCCCCCGGGGTATCCGCCCCGGACGCGCCGGGCGAAAAACCCCGGACAGAGACGTATCAGGCCTTCCCGTCGGTCTCTTCGCCTTCTGCGGCCGTCTTCCCCTTCTTGAGCACTTCGGGTTCCTCGGCCTCCGCGGCCGCCTCCACCGCGGCCGCCTCCTCCTTGACCGGAGGTATGATCGTAACGATGACGACTTCCGGGTCGGAGAGAATCCGGACCTTCGGATCCACCTCGAGGTTTTTCACGCGGACATAGTCGTTGATCTTGAGGCCGCCGACGTTCACCTTGATGGATTCGGGAATGTCTCGCGGAAGGCATTCGACCTCGATGGACCGGGTCACGGTGTCCATGATGCCGCCGCCGAGCTTCACCCCTTCCGCTTCGCCGACGATTTCGATGTTGACCTCGAGCGTCAGAGGCTTGTCCATGGCGATCTCGATGAAGTCGGCGTGGAGCAGGGACCCCTCGACCGGGTCGAGCTGATAGTCCTTCACCATGGCGTTGTCTTCACGGGACCCCTCGATGCTGAGCCCGAAGATCGAGTTGCGTCCGGCCTCGGAATGGAGGACGGCCCGGATGGCCTGGGGGTCCACGCTGATGGCGACCGGTTCCTTCCCCGGGCCGTACATGACGGCGGGGATCCTCCCCGAACAGCGGATCCTCCTGTTGGCATTCTTCCCGCCCGGGGTGCGCTTCTGAGCTTCAATTACCGTTGTTGGCATGAAATCCAACTCCTTCCTGGGGGAGCCGCAAAGGCCCCGGGGCCGACAGGTGCGGCCCCCGGGGCTCCCGCGGCCCGATGACTCTCTATACAAAAAGATTGCTGACGCTCGTTTCCTCGTGGATGCTCTGTATGGCCTTGCCCAGCAGCTGGGCGACGCTGAGCACGACCATGGTCGGCAGCAGCTTGGGACCTTCGATCGGGACCGTGTTGGTGAGGATGATCTTCTCCACCGGCGATTTCTTCAGGCGCTCCAGGGCCGGGCCGCTCAGCACCCCGTGGGTCGCGCAGGCGATGATTCTCCGGGCCTTTTTCTTGCGGAGGGCCGCCGCGGTGTTCACCAGCGTCCCCGCCGTGTCGATCATGTCGTCGCAGATGATGATGTTCCTCCCGCTGACCTTGCCGATGATGTGGAGGATTTCCGCCTCGTTCGGCTTGGTGCGGCGCTTGTCGACGATCGCCAGGTCCGTGTCGAGCCTCTTGGCCAGCGCCCGGGCGCGCTCCACGCCTCCGGCGTCGGGGGAGACCACGGTCAGGTCGGGGATGTTCTGCTTCTTCAGGTACTCGATCAGGACCGGCGCGGCGTACAGATGGTCGACCGGTATGTTGAAGAAGCCCTGGATCTGCCCCGCGTGCAGATCGGTCGTCAGGATCCTGTTGGCGCCGGCGGCGGTGAGCAGGTCCGCCACCAGTTTGGACGAGATCGGCACCCGGGGCTTGTCCTTCCGGTCCTGCCTGCCGTACCCGTAGTAGGGGATCACGGCGGTGATCCGCGACGCCGAAGAGCGCTTGAAGGCGTCGATCATGATCAGCAGCTCCATCAGGTTGCCGTTGACGGGGCAGCAGGTCGGCTGGATGATGAACACGTCCTTGCCCCGGACATTCTCCAGGATCTGGCAGTAGAGCTCCCCGTCGCTGAAAGCGCTCAGGTTCATTTTCCCGACGGGGATACTCAGGAAGTCGCAGATCTGCTGGGCCAGGGCCCGGTTGGCGTTCCCGGAGAATATCTTCAGGTTCGAATCAATCTTCGTGCATCGGGCGCTCATCGGTCTATCACTCCTGGTGCGGTGTGTTTTTGGCTGGGGCGGGAGGATTCGAACCTCCGATGCAGGTTCCAAAGACCTGTGTCTTACCGCTTGACGACGCCCCAGCAATGCAATGTGCACGGCAGCCTGCGGCCCGGGACCGTTGGAAGCCCCCGAGGCCTGCACCGGCGCCTACCCAAACATGTTTTGGAAATACTCAGTTCGAGAAAGGGTCTTCGCCGGAAATACCCGCCAGTTCCTGTCGGTCGCCGACCGCGACGCTGCGAGTGCTGACTCTTCGCCTGGGAAGAATCCGAAGACGGCAGATCCGCTCCCGCACAGCTGGACGGCTGTTGCCCCATGCCGCCGGAGAAAGTCCCCGGCTTCCCTGATAGGGGGAAAGGCGGGGAGGATCGATGCCTCAAAATCATTAAAGATCCCGGCCAGATAGGTACGGCCCTGTTTCATCTGGCCACAGAAACGATGAATTCTAGTGTCTTCGGTCTCCAAAGTCAATCCCAAATTCAGGGAACGGTACGCCTCCGCCGTCGAGACGGACACCCCGGGGAAGAGGATCAGGAGGTTTTCGGCCGGGGGATCCTCCAGCGGCTCGAGCTTCTCGCCCCTCCCCGAACCGAGGGCCGCGCCTCCCAGGAGAAAGAAGGGGACGTCCGAGCCGAGTTCGGCCGCGATGGGGAGCAGATCAGCCGTGCCCATCCCGAGGCCCCACAGCCTGCAAAGGGCCCGGAGCGTCGCCGCCGCGTTGCTGCTCCCCCCGCCCAGGCCCGCCCCCGCCGGGATCCTCTTCTCGAGCGTTATCCGAGCCCCGCGCCGGCCGCCGGCCGCGCCGGCGAGCAGGACCGCGGCCTTCCAGACCAGGTTCTCCCTGTCCGGGACGCCGGGCAGGCCCCTGCAGGAAAGCTCCAGGCGATCCGCCGGGCGGCATACCAGGAGGTCGTGGAGGCTGACGGCCTGCAGCACCGTCTGGATGGCATGGTAGCCGTCGGGGCGCTTCCCGAGGACGGCGAGCGCCAGGTTGATTTTGGCGAAGGAACGGATCGCGACCTGCATCTTCCCGCATCTTTCTGCCGGCGGCCGTGGACGCCGGGCGCCTGCCCGGGGGGGGGTCACCGCGGCGGGATCTTCTCCCGGACCCTGTCGAGTTTCCGGCGGATCTTCCCGATCTCCTCCGGATCGGTGGATATGCGGATGGACTCGGTCCAGAGATCCCGGGCCTTCCCGAAATCGCCGGTCTTGTAGTAGAGGTCCCCAAGGTGGTCGAGGATCACGGGATCGTCCTTCTCCTTCTTCCCGGCCGCCACCAGGTAGGTCTCGGCGTTCTCGAGGTCGTTCAGCTTGAAATAGGCCCAGCCGAGCGAGTCCAGGTAGGCCCCGTTGTCCGGGTCGATCTCGAGCGCCCTGCTGACGTACCCGAGCGCCTCGTCGAGCCGGATCCCGCGGTCGGCGAGCATGTACCCGAAGTAATTGAGCGCCCCGGCGTGGTTCGGGTTCGCCTCCAGGAGTTCCCGCAGCAGGGATTCGGCGCGGTCGTAGTCCTTCTGCCTCTCGTAGACGGCCACGCGCTGGATCTTCAGCCGTTCCAGCGTTTCCGCATCCCCGGGTCCGGCGTTTCGGGCCCGCTCCAGCGCCGACAGCGCTTCGGCGTAGCGTTTCTCCTTCAGGTGCATCTGGCTCAGGTGAAGGTACAGATCCGTTTCCGAGGGGTGCTCGTCGAGCAGCCGGCCGAGGACGGCCAGGGCGTCGGCGGTCCTGCCGGCGTCGGCCAGCGTGTCGGCGTAGAAGATCCCGCTCCGGGCGCTGCCGGGATTGGCCTCGAACTCCCGCTCGGCGACGCCGACGGCCCGTTCGGGTTCCCCCGCGGCCAGGTAGACGGTCGTCAGGTGGTACTGGTAGAAGAGCCGGTCGTTTTGATTCTCCTCGGTGTCGGCCGGCGTGCTCTCCAGGAGGCGGGTGAAGGTTTCGACGGCCTCGGCGTACCGCCGGCTGCCCTTGTAGGCAAGCCCCAGGTGAAACTGCGCCCGGGCCCTGGTTTTCGGGTCGGCATCGTCGACCGACTGCAGGGCTTCGATGGCGCCCTCGAACTCCTCCAGCTCCGCGAGCGTGCGGCCGAGCCGTATGCGGGCGTCGGCGTTGCCCGGGTCGGCCTCGAGGATCTCCCCGAGGAGCGTGCGGGACTCGGCGTACTGGCCCGACTCAAACAGCAGCGCGGCCAGATGGTGCTTCACGCCGTCGTCCCCGGTTATGTCCAGAAGCTTCCGGTAGACGGGGACGGCATCCCGGACGCGGCGCTGCTCCGTGTAGAGGTTCCCGAGGAGATTGAGGGTGTCGGCCGAATCCGGGTTCGCCGCAAGCGCCTTCTCCACGTAGGCGATGGTTTTGCCGATGTCCTTGTTCCGGTAGTAGTAGTTGGCGATCTCCCTGTAGCCGGTGTCGGCATCCGGGACGATGCTCTGGAACTTCTCGTAGGCCTCGATGGCCTTCTCCGGCTCCTCCATCTCGAAGTACGCCCTGCCGAGATGGCGGTAGACGTCCCCGTTGCCGGGATCGAGCCCGCGGATCGTCTCGAGCTCCCGGACGGCCCTGTGGAATTCCCCGTCCAGGTTCGGCTGCGTGTTGAAGTATATCCCGGCCAGCACCCAATGGGGGTCGGGGTCCTCCGGGTCCAGGCGCGAGGCCTCCTGCGCGGAGGCGATCGCCTCGCGCGATCGGCCCATGTTCTCGAGAAGCACCGCCATGTCCAGGTGCACGGCGGGGCTTTCCCGGTTGTATTCCAGGGCCCGTTTCATCTGCTCGAGCGCCCGTTCCATGTCGCCGTCCTGGGCGTACATTTTCGAGAGAGCGAAGTGGTAGTAGCTGGCGGCGCGGTCGGTGGGGACCGGTTCGCGCAGGGCTTCGTCCAGGTTGATGGGCGCCGGATGGAGGGGGGCGGGATCCTGGGCCCGGACGGCCGGACACGCCAGGATGAAGCAGAGGCACAGCAGACGGCGCAGGTTTTTCGATCGCATCGACGTCCCCTCAGTCTTCAGGCGCGGGCCTGAAGTTCCATTATGGCATATGCCCGGCGGCGTTTCCAGCGAACGGGGCGGTATTCCCCTAATTGAAAATGATGTGCGGATGCACCCGGATCCAGCGGGCCGGCTGCTCCACCGGGGGCATGAAGGTCTGGATGCGGCGCGCGATCGCGATCAGGTCTCCGCTTTCGTCCAGTATCCGGAACTCCTCGGCCCCCGTCTCGGACGTGAGCAGGTTCAGGTCCATCCCGACGAGGACCTTCCTCTTGTCCCCCTCCGGGACGACGATCGGCGGGATATGGGGCAAAAGGTCCCTGACCGCGATGACGCGGCCCAGGAAGAGATCGGCGGGGTGGATCCGGCCCTCCTCCCCCAGGGGGACGGCCTGGCCGATGGAAAACTCCCCGCTCTGCAGCCGGCGCAGGCGCACCAGGTGCGCCCCGCACCCGTACTCCCCGCCGATATCGTGCGCGAGGCTGCGCGCGTAGGTGCCGGCGGAGCATTCCAGCTCAAATTCCGCCTCGCACCCCTCGACGCCGTGCAGCGTCAGCCGATGGATCCGGATCGTCTTCTTGATGGGTGCGATCTCGATCCCCTTGCGGGCGTAGGAGTACAGAGGCCGCCCCTGGACCTTCTTGGCCGAATAGGGGGGGAGCGTCTGCTCGATCGTCCCCCGGTAGCGGGAGAAGATCTCCTCGAGCCGCGACGCGTCCAGCTCCGGCCGGGTCCGGTCCCCGACCGGGTCCCCGTCGACGTCGTAGGTCGTCGTGGCGAAACCGAAGCGCATCACGCCCCGGTAGACCTTGTCCGAAGACATGAAGTAGTTGGTCAGGCGGGTCGCCCGCCCGAGCGTGAGCGGGAGCACGCCGGTCGCGAACGGGTCGAGGGTGCCGGTGTGCCCGACTTTCTTTATCCTGAGGATGTTCCGGATCTTCGCGACCACGTCGTGGGACGTCCATCCGGGATCCTTATCGATGACAAGGACGCCGTTCAATTCTCCTGATCCTCCTGTGCGTGGATCCCGTCGATCAGCCGGTCGATCTTTTCGCCGTAATCCTGAGACAGGTCCTCATGAAACACCAGCTCCGGCATGAATTTCACCCGGATCCTCTGCCCCAGCTCCCTGCGGAACCAGCCGGCCGCCCGGTTGAGGATCTCCAGGGTATCCCGCCGGCCGGCGGCGGAGCCGCCCATCTCCGAAATGTAGATTCTGGCGTGCCGCAGGTCGGGGCTCAGCCGGACGCCTGTAACCGTGACGAACCCCACGCGGCGGTCTTTCATGTCGCGGGAGAGGAGCAGGCTAACCTCGTGCTGGATCTGCAGCGCGAGTCTCTGGGGTCTTCTGGATGGTTGCATGATCGATTAAGGATCCATGTAGGTGACCTGGCAGTCGATCAGCAGATCGCCCAGGATGTTTTCGGCCTCGTTGACGAACAGCTGCGTGGCGCTCTGGAGGCGCGCGTTGTCGGCGCCGACGGTCACGGCAGCGAGCCTGGCGCGCTGCCACAGGTCCTGGTGACCCACTTCGGCGATGGAAAAGTTCGAGCGGGCCCGCAACCGGTCCTGGGCCTTGCGCAGGACCATGCGCTTTTCCTTCAGGGACCTGCAGTAGGGCAGGTGCAGTTCGAGTGTGCAGTACACAACGGGCATTTTCTGTCAGCGCGCGGCGAAGGGCGGCCCCGCGGCCGTCCCCTCCGTCGCTAGAGAGACGTGGGTTGGATCTTTTCTATAATGAAAGCCTCGATGATGTCGCCCACCTTCATGTCGGAGAAATGTTCGAACCCTATGCCGCACTCGTATCCCGACTTCACTTCCGAGACGTCGTCCTTGAAACGGCGCAGCGAGGTGATCTTCCCCTCGTGCACGACGGCATTGTCCCGGAGAAGCCGCGCCTCGGAGTTGCGCCGGATGACGCCCTCGACGACGTACGATCCCGCGATCGCCCCGAATTTGGGCACCTTGAAGGTGTCGCGCACCTCCGCCCGGCCGACGTATTTCTCCTGGAGCTTGTGCTCGAGCATGCCGATCATGGCGGCCTTGATGTCGTTGGCCAGGTTGTAGATGATCGTGTAGAGGCGGATTTCCACGCCTTCTGTATCGGCCAGGTCCTGGGCCTTGCGCTCGGGCCGCACGTTGAACCCGATGATGATGGCGTTCGACGCCGAGGCCAGCAGCACATCCGTTTCGGTGATGGCGCCGGCGCCGCTGTGCAGGAACTTCACCTTGACCTTGTCCGTGCTCAGCTTGTTGAGCATGTCCGTCAGCACTTCGGCCGACCCCTGGACGTCGCACTTGATGATAAGGGGGAGCTCCTTGACCGTCCCCTCCTTCAGCTGCTCGTAGAGCGCCTGCAGGGAGAACCGGGCCGTCTTGCGCAGGGACTGTTCTCGGTCCTTCGACTGCCGGTACTCGGACACCTGCCGCGCCTTGGTGGCGTCCTCGAAAACCTGGAACGTGTCGCCCGCCTGCGGCAGTTCCTGCAGGCCCTGGATCTCGACCGGAACGGAGGGACCGGCCGCCTGCAGGTGGAGGCCGCGGTCGTTGACGAGCGCGCGCACTCTCCCGTGCGCCGATCCGGCGATCAACGGGTCCCCGAGGTTCAGGGTTCCGTTCTGTACGAGCACGGTCGCAACGGGACCGCGTCCCCGGTCGAGCTTCGCCTCGAGAACGACGCCGGATGCCAGACGCTTGGGGTTGGCCTTGAGATCCTTCATGTCGGCCACCAGGAGAATCATTTCCAGCAGCAGGTCCAGGTTCGTTCTCTCCTTGGCGGAGATCGGGACCGTCACCACGTCGCCGCCCCAGTCTTCGGGCATCAGCCCCTGGTCGGCGAGCCCCTGCTTGATCCGGTCGATCTGGGCCCCGGGCTTGTCGATCTTGTTGATGGCAACGACGATGGGGACCGACGCGGCCTTGGCGTGATGGATCGCCTCGATGGTCTGCGGCATGACGCCGTCGTCGGCGGCCACGACCAGGACCACGATATCCGTGGCCTGGGCGCCCCGGGCGCGCATCATCGTGAAGGCTTCATGGCCGGGGGTGTCGAGAAAGACGACCTTCCGGGCCTTGATGTCCACCTGGTAGGCGCCGATGTGCTGCGTGATGCCCCCGACTTCGGTGGCCGTCACGTTGGACTGGCGGATGGCGTCCAGAAGCGAGGTCTTCCCGTGGTCCACGTGCCCCATGATCGTGACAACGGGATGGCGCGTCACGTAGTCCTGCAGGTTGTCCTTGATCTCCTGCCTGTCCTCGGCTTCCTGTTCGAAGCTGATCACATCGGCGCGGAACCCGAATTCGGCGCATACCTCCGTGGCCGCTTCGGGGTCGAGCGTCTGGTTGATCGACGCCAGGATCCCCTTGGATATGAGCTTTTGGATGATGTATTTGGACTTGATCCCCATCTTGCCCGCCAGCTCTTTGATCGTCACACCTTCGCTGATAGAAATAGGCCTGTAATCCTCCGGAGAAGCCGGAACCTGCGGCAGTTCCGACGGTCTTGCTTTGATGCGCTCCGCGGGTTCCGTTCTTACGAACTTCCTTTTTTTGACGAATCTCGGCGGCTGGGCCACCCTCGTCCCGGCGGTGCCTGCGCCCCGAAGATGCTTCAGGATGCGGTCGGGCGTGCCGGGAGACACGACCGTCTCCGTTCTCGTCTGCATCAAGATCTGGGCTCTCGATTTCTTGGGAACGACGATGGTCTTCGATACCGTCGCCGGCTGCCTTGTCGCCGGCCTGGCCGCGGCCGGGAGTGGCTTCTGGGCCTGTTCGGTCTGCGATGCAGACGGTGGTTCCGCCTGTGCGGCTTCGGCCGGCGCGGCCTCTTCCCGGGAGGCTTCCGCCTGTGCTGCTTCCACTTCGGCCTGTTCTTCAGCAGGGGCCGGCGGGGCGGCGGCGGCAGGAACTGGTGTTTCCCCGGCCGCTTCCTCGCCCGGTTTCGCCGGGACTATGTCGACGAGCTCGGCGGATTCGCGGTCATAGTGCTTCCGTCCCTTGCGGGGGGCGAGCGACGGCTTGGGCGCCTCCTCCACCGGCGGTTTTTCCACCGGCTTGGCCTTCTTCGCCGGGCTTTTTCTCGCTTTGGGCGGCGGGGCGGCGGCGGCTTCCTTCTCGGGTTTGGCGGCGGTCTTTTTCTCGGCTTCCTTCGGGGCCGCGGCTTTCTTGGCGGCTTTTTTCTCCGCTTTCTTGGCGGCCTCTTCCTTCTTTTTGGCAGCATCGGCCACCTTGGCAGCCTCGGCTTCCCGCTGGGAGAGGATCTTTTTCCTGATGGTCTCGGCGAAATTAGCGTCGATGGTCGCGCTGGGCGCAAAAACATACAACCCTAAACGCTTCAGTTCCGCGAGCACGACCTGATTCTTAACAGAGCATTCTGCCGCCAGTTCCGCGACCGTAATTTTATCCATTTGCGCAAAGACCTTTGCCACGGGCTGCCAGCCCGCATTGTTCAGTTTCCCTGCAGCTGCAGGGTTTGCCCTGCCGTTTAGGCACTACGGGCACACCTACTGTGCCGGGTCCCGCAGAATCCGGGGAGCCCCGCGCTACCGGCCCGCCGCGCAGACCCGCAGGATTGCAGGCCCCGCAGAATCCGGGCCAAACGATTATTGTAAATCAATTCACGCTTTGCGTGCAACCAGCACTTATCTGCCGGTGCGCCGCCGAGATGGGCCCTAGGGCCTTTCCCGGTCTTCCCCGCCCGCGGTCTCCGCCGCTTCGTCAGATGCGTTGTCTG
>CAZYXB010000060.1:0-13552 GCA_964651155.1 uncultured Acidobacteriota bacterium
CAGCTCCCGGTCTGCGCCGTGGCCAACGCCATAGGGAAGTGGATCCCCCCGCCGGCCACCCCGGACAGGGTGCTGCGGGCGCTGGGCAGCTCGTAGACGGCTCCGCCTCCGCGCCGCGGGGGACGTTTCCGCCGCCGCTCCGGATTTCCCTTCCGGCATTACCCGTATCCGCTTATAATGGGTGCAAGCCGTAACCAGACGACCTGGACAGAATGCGAGCAGGATTCCCAGCAAGCGGGGCACTGCCGGAAAGTGCGTGCGCACAGGCGCGCCGCGCCGTGTGCCGCCGAAACCATTGAACGCGGAGGGAGATGCCATGGCCAACGAACAGCACCTCAGGATGATCCGGGAAGCGGTCGAGAAGCACGACATCGCGCTGTGGAACACCTGGCGGCGGGACAACCCCGAGGCCCTTCCGGATCTGAGCGGCGCCGACCTCAGGAGATCGGATCTCAAACACGCCGCCTTCCGCGGGGCGATCTTCAGGGACGCGAACCTCCGTGGGGCTGATTTCACGGACGCGGACCTGAGCGGGGCGGATATGAGCCGGGCCAACCTCATACGGGCCCACTTCGGCGCGGCGGACCTGAGCACGGCGGACCTGAGCGGGGCGGACCTGAGCGAGGCCAACCTGAGCAGGGCGGACCTGCGCGAAGCCAATTTCAGCCGCGCGCGTTTTCTGGGCGCGCTTCTGCTCGAAGCGGACCTGGACAGGGCGAACCTCGGGGACGGGGTTCAGGAGCTTTCGGCCTCCCAGATAAAGACGGCCCGGCACTGGGACGCCGCCTATTACTGCAGGGACTTTCTCGAAAAACTCGGTCTGCCTCCCGATCACAACGACCATCTGCCGGACCATCACGCGGGCCCACCGGCGGGGGAATGACCCGAGAGCGCCGCATCCTGCGCCCCGGAAGGCGTCGGCCGGGGCAGCCTGCGAAGGAGTTTTTTCTCCCTCCACCCCGGTCCGGCGGCCCGCTGCCGGTACTTTACGAAAAGCCCGGGCTGCCACCTACGGCCCCGGCCCCCGGATAGAAGCGAACCCGCGGCGCACGCCGGAACGATCCGCTGCTCGGGCCGGTACGGCCGCCTTTGCCGCGCCGGGATTTTCCGAACATGATGGAACCTCCGCCCCTCTCCTGTCGTCTAATACACCACACGCATCATCCCGGCACCGATTTTTCAACGAGCGCAACCCGAACAGGAGGTCATCGATGAAACAGGGCGCATGGATTCGGTTTCTGAGGACGCCGGCGGTCGTCCTCATGATGGTTCCGATGTTCCCCGCCGGTGCGCTGCCGGCAGATTTAGCGGCGCCGCCGGACCGGGCCGAACTGCCGTTGACGAAAATTGTCCTCTACAGCAACGGGGTCGCCTACTGCGAACGTAACGGGCGGGTGACGGGGGACGTACAGATCCGCCTCCCGTTCAAGAAGGCGGAGATGGCCGATGTGCTCAAATCCCTGGTGGTTATCGACCGCGGCGGGACCGTCGGGACCGTCAGCTACGACCTGGCCACCTCGCTGGAGGAGCAGCTTGCCGACGTCCCGTTCCACATCGACGCGGGGACCGAATCCGAAACCGCTCCGGGGGGGCTCTACGGCGTCCTAGAGCAGCTGCAGGGGGCCGAGGTAGGGCTGCAGGCGGGCGGACAGAAGTTCGAGGGGGCCATACTGACCGTGACGCGGCAACCCGGACAGCAGGCGGAGAAGGATCGCCCGGCGGCCTCCGAGCGGCTGGCCCTCATCGGGGACGACGGGACGCTGCGCAGCTTCGACCTCGACCACATTCAAGCCCTGTGGCTGCTCGCGGACTCGGACCGCCGGGATATCCGGCAGTTCACCGACAGCGTCGCCCGGTCCCGCCGCGAGGAAATCCAGACCCTGGCGATCGCGACATCGGGCGAGGGGAGCCGGGAGATCACGGTCGGGTACATCGTGGCCGCGCCCATCTGGAAGAGCAACTACCGGGTCGTTTTGGACCCGGACGGAAAGCCGTTCTTCCAGGGGTGGGCCCTGATAGACAATACCGGCGAGGAGGACTGGAAGGACGTTTCCGTGACCCTGGTCTCGGGGTCGCCGATCTCCTTCATCCATCCCATACAGCACCCCCTGTACATGCATCGGCCCGTGCTGCCGTTGCCGGCGGGTCTCAGCCTGTCGCCGCAGGTCGTCGACGACGTCTCCGTGCGCATCCTGGGCGGGATTCCCGGAGGGGTCGCCGGTGGGGTCGCCCGAGGGGCGGGCGGCGGGATCGGCGTCGGCTCCGGAGGGGGGGCGGGCTGGGGAGTCGCGCCGTCGGAGATACCCCAGGACCTGCCCGTCCCGAGCATCAGCGAGGCTCTCATCCGGGGCGAGGCGGGCATCCGGTCCGCGGCTACGGGCATGGAGGTCGGGGACATGTTCGAATACAGGATCGGGCAACCGGTCAGCCTCCCCCGCCGCCATTCCGCCCTGATCCCGATCCTCCAGCAGCCCATGGAGGGGGGGCGGGTTTCGATTTTCAACGCGGATACGCAGAAGGATCGTCCCCTGGGGGGATTGCGCCTGAAGAACACCTCCCCCCTGACCCTCGAAGGTGGGACCCTCACCGTGCTGGAGGGGGATTCGTTCGCGGGCGAGGCGGTCCTGGAGCGCCTGAAGCCGGGCGAGGAGCGGCTGGTGGGCTTTTCGAGGGACCTGGCCACCCTGGTGCGCCGCGAGGTGGAGGATCTACAGGAGCCGGTGTGCCTCGTACGGGCGGAGAAAGGATTCCTGGAGCTGCATTATTACATGACCCAGAGCACGGAATACTCGATTCAGAACCAGACGGCCCGCCCGCGGACCCTGTACGTGGAGCACCCGTCGAGGGAGGACTGGACGCTGGGTCCCGACGGCGACCAGCCTACGGAGAAGGCGGGCCGCTACTACCGCTACCGCCTCGAACTGGGGCCGCATGAGGCCAGGACCCTGAACGTGGTCCTGCAGTTCCCGAGGAAGGATACCTACCGGCTGGCCGCTCTGACGCCGGAGAACCTGGAGATGTTCGCCGCCCGGAAGTATCTGGACGAACCCGACCAACGGTTGGTCCGCCAGATCCTGGATATCCAGTCCCAAATCGAATCCCTGAAGGGGCAGGCGGAGCGCGCATCCAGGGAATGCGACGGCATCGTAAGCGACCAGCAGCGGCTTCGCGAGAACATCCGGACGATGCAGGAGAACCGGGAGGGGCGCCGGCTGCTGGCCCGGTACGTCGACAAGGCCTCGGAACAGGAGGACCGCCTCGAGATGCTCAGGAGGCAGCAGCAGGAGGCCGCCGACGCCCGGGACCGGCTCGAAAAGGAGATGGAATCCCTGGTGGATGCCATTTCCTTCGAGCACAAGATTTAGGCGCCGGGCACATTCGGGATGCGGCCGTGGCAGGCCGGCGCCGCCGCCGCCCGGGATAATCCGGCAGGTGCATCCGAATTCCTTGGCCCTGCGGCGGGCCAATCCGGTTTTCCGCTTTACAGAAAACATATCTGGAACTAGACTGCCTCCACCCGGCGCCGTCGCCGTCGCCGGCCGTCATTGCGCCACAGACAACCCTGCTGCACCCATGGAGGCGGGCCTATGAGCTCCAGAGCAACAATCGAATATCTCCCTGTCCTTTGTATCGCGGCCCTGCTGGCATTGGCCGCTTCCTGCGGAAACGGGGGAAGCGCCGACGGGAATTCCGGGGGCATAATCCCGCCCCCGCCCCCTCCCCCTCCCCCCGCCTGGGGCACCGCGGTGCGGATTTCGTCGACGGGCATCATCAATGCCACGGACCCCCGGGTGGCCCTCGACGGCGACGGGGGGGCCGTTGTGGTATGGTGCCACGGGAGCAATTTGCCCCCGGACGGCCCTGATGTCTGGGCCAACCATCATAACGGCACATCCTGGGGGGCTGCGGAGATGATCGAATCCGACGCCGTCACCCCCGGCTATGCCCGGGTCGCCATGGACGCTTCCGGCCAGGCCATCGCGGTCTGGCAGCGATGCGACACCGCCAGGTGCGGCATTGCGGCCAACCATTATAACGGCACATCCTGGGGCGCGGCCGAAGCGATCGATGACGGCACCGGCACCGTCGGAGGTCCGCAGATCGCCATGGACGGGTCCGGGCAGGCCGTCGTCGTCTGGGAGCAACATGAAGGCGCCCAACAGAACATCCGGGCCAACCATTATAACGGCACGTCCTGGGGTGCCTCGGAGACGATCTCCGCCGGCTCGCTCGCACGCAATCCCCAGATCGCCGGCGACGGGTCCGGGCGGGCCGTCGCCGTCTGGCTGCGGCAGGGGGGGGTCGGGCTCGGCTATTTTGACGGTCTGACCTGGGCGGCGGAAGAGGGGATCGATACCATCGCCGAGTCCCCCCGAATAGCCATGGACGGGTCCGGGCGGGCCGTCGCCGTCTGGTTGCTGCAGGGCGGCGGCATCGGGGCCAGCCGTTTCGACGGCGCATCCTGGGCGGCGGAAGAGGTGATTGAACCCACAGATTCCGGCTCCTCCTTTCAGCTAGAGGTCGCCATGGGCGGCTCGGGCCGGGCCATCGCCGTATGGCAGCAGGTTGAGGGCACGGACTGGAATATCCGGGCCAGCCGTTTCGACGGTTCGGCCTGGGGGGCCGCGGAGTTGATCGAAACCAGCGACTCGAACGCCTACAATCCCCAGATCGCCATGGACGGCTCGGGCAGGGCCTTTGCCGTCTGGTGGCAGCTCGACGGCACCCTCGGGAACATCTGGGTCAACCGTTTCAACGGCTCGTCCTGGGGCGCCGCGGAGGCGCTCGACGATGCCAATGTCTACACCTCCTATCCCCATATCGCCATGGACGATTCGGGCAGGGCGGTCGCCGTATGGGTGCAGGAGCAGTCCTATAACCGGCCCCAGATATGGGCCAAGCGTTACGAGTAAACGCCCCCGGCGGTGTTCGGGCGCCGCGGATCCGGGGGATCGGTCGGTCAGCCGTGCCCGGGGGCCTGCGGCCCTGAGATCACGGAGAAACGCCCCGGAGGTTTGCCCGGGGAGCGGGGCGGACAGACGAAACGGGTGCCGGCGGCCGGTGCCCGGCCGGGGGGAGGGGGCCCGGGCCGGGGCTGCCGGGATGAGGATCCGGCCGCCCACCGGCCCGGGGCGGGACGTCTATGGCTTCGGGGACGCCAGGAACGATTCCGTGGCGAGGACCTCCTGCAGGCGGCAGAAGTGCCACTCGGGATCGGCCGGAGTCCAGGTCCCGTTCTGGTAGCCGGCGCAGCTGGCGGGCTTCTCGAGCGGGTATTCCTCGAGCGGGTCCTCGACCAGGTTGTAGAAGGTGCAGCTTGCCGTCTCGGTGTTCTCGTCGCAGATGAGCTTGTAGGTCGCGTTGCGCGCGCCCACCTCCCGGAGGTTCTGCTTGACGGGGTTGATGGTTTCCGAAAGCAGATAGCCCTTGTCGGGATCGCGCCGGTCCTTGGCTCCCTCGAAGAGGACCGGGATCAGGGAGACGGAGTCGACCGTCACGGTGCCGTCGCCGTCGCGGTTGGGAACGGTTTCGGGAACGTCCAGGCCCGCCAGCTCCAGGATGGTGGAGAACAGGTCCACGTTATGGACCCATTCGTCGCTCCGGGATCCGGCCTTGATGCCCGGCCCGCGGACGGCCATCGAGACGCGGACGCCGCTTTCGTAGGCCGTGCCCTTGCTGCGCCCCTGCCGGGTGATGTAGAGGTTGTCGATGAACTCGCGCTGGGGGCCGAACATCCATGTGCCGTTGTCGCCGAGGTAGATGACGTAGGTGTTCGGATCGAGCGAGTCGACCGTTTCTATCAGCCTGCCGATCATCGTGTCCATCGCGTTGGTCATCGCCCGCATGAGGGCTTCGGAGGAGCAGGAGCCGACGATGGGCGAGCCGAACGTCCCTCCGCAGGCTTCCATCTCTTTGCGGGACGGCTCGTCGAGCGTGTCCTTGTTGGGCACGCACATCGGGTTCGGTTGCTGGTTGCCCGTGATGTGCGACAGGTTGAATGCCATCCAGACGAACCACGGCTTGTCGGGATTCTTCGATTCCTGTTCGTGGATCCACTCGACGGCGTCGGCGGTCTTGACCACCGGCGCGAAGGTGGTCGGCTCGAAGCCGGGCAGGGACCGGACGGGCGCTTTCTCCGTGCGGTACTGGTCGGGAGCGTCGGCGCTGTCCTGGATGTGGTAGTCCCAGGTCCAGTAGTCGGCGACGCCGCCGTGGAGGTTGCCCCGGAACAGATCGAAGCCCGCTTCCTTGGGCTTCATGCCGGGGTATTGGCCCAGGCCGGCCATGTGCCACTTGCCGAACACCGCTGTGCTGTAGCCGCCCTGCTCCTTCAGGTCCCGGACGAAGGAGTGTTGGTTCTGGGTCAGGTAGTGCGTGTAGTCGAGCACGCCCGTCTTGGCGGCATACAGCCCGGTGAGAAGCGACGCGCGCGTGGGGGAGCAGAACGGCTGCGTCCAGGCCTGGGTGAAACGCATGCCAGCCTGGGACAGGGCGTTCAAAGTCGGCGTGGACGCCGGCCGGCCGTCGATCAGGCCGTAATCGGAATGATTGAGCCCCGAAGGCCCGTACTGCTCGACGAGGCTGTCGATCAGGCCCGGATACATGCCCGTCGTCACGTCGATGCCTATATCGTCGCCGATGATCAGCAGGATGTTGGGATGCAGAGACGGACCGTCTGCGGGCGCTGCCGGCTCGTTTGCCGGTCCGCGTCCGGAGCACCCGGCCGCAAGCGCGGCCAGCAAGGCAATTCCGACGAGTGTTCTGGAGACTTTTCTGTTCCTCACGGTTAGGTTCCTCCGCTTCCTGGTTGGTTTCTATGGTTCGCTAGTGTCGCATCCATCTCGATTTTCTGTCAATTCCAAACTGCGGGGCCCGGCGAATCCCCCGGCAGCGGGCGGCTCCCCCGTCACCGCGGCAGGGCCGCGAGCCTGCCCTCGAGGAGCCCGGCGTCCTCGGAAGACAGCAGGCCGTCCGAGAGCGCGCGCCGATACAGGGCCCGGGCCTCCTCCGGGTCCCCTTGCCTGGTGTGGATGTCTCCGAGCAGGAGCAGGGCGTCGATCCGGGGCGGCCTCTGCCGGACGATCCGCTGCAGCACGTCGACCGCCTCGGAGGCCCGGCCCCCCTGCTCGAGGTAGAAGGCCAGGGAATAGCCGTAGTGCGGGTTCTCCGGTTCGAGCCGGTAGGCGCGGCGGAAATAGTCGACGGCGGGATCGGTCCGTCCCTTCTCAGCGTGGATCACGCCCAGGTTGTAGGCGGCCACGGCGGACCGCGGGTCGAGTTCCGCGGCTTTTCCCAGGTAGGGCACGGCCTCGTCGAGGCGTCCCATCTCCCCGAGCAACAGGCCGAGATTCAGGTTCGCCTCCAGGCTGTCGGGCCGGATGGCGCAGGCGCGGCGCAGGCTCCGCTCGGCCTTGTCGTCCGCCCCGAGCGCGTTGTAGGCGAAGGCGATGTTGACATGGGGAAGAATCTCGTCGGGCTGCAGGCGGATCGCCGCCTCGTAGAACTCCGCGGCCCGGGCGTAGTCGCGCTTTGCGAAGTGGAAATGGCCCAGGTTGTAGTGGGAGGCCCAGTGATCGGGCCGGGCCTGGAGGGTTGCCTGCAGCTCTTCGGCGGCCCGGTCGAATGCCGCCGCGGTCGCGGCGTCGAGCGCATCCCGCGGGACGGCGGCCAGGGCGGAAGCGGCGCGGATGCGCACCAGCCGGGTAGGGTCCCGGACCCCGGCGCCCAGGGCCTCGAGCGCTTCCGGGCCGATCCGGTCGCCCAGGGACTCGGCGGCGCTGGCGCGCACCAGCGGGGACGGGTCCTCCATCGCCCGGACCAGGGCGGGCCATTTCCTGGCGTCGTCGCAGGGGCGGAGCAGGCGGACCAGAGATGCGGCGAAGACCTCCTCGCGGTCCGGGCTCTCCAGGTAGGCGAGCATTTCAGGGAGCTTCCCCCAGTCGCCCCTGCGCGCCGCCTCGACCAGGGAGGCGCGGTGGAGAACCGGCGCCTGGAAGTCCCTCCGGCGCCAGCGGCGCACCCACCCGTCGGCCCAGGCGGCGTCCTTCTCCGCGTGGCAGAGGGTGCAGGCGTTGGGGGACCGGAAGGCCATCGTCGCCGCGGGGGCGGGAGGCAGCATCGAGTGATCGCTGCGGCGCATGCGGGCGAACTCGGTCATAGGCATGTGGCAGGAGATGCACAGGCCGCCCGTGCTCCCTTCCGGGTGGTGCGTATGGGCGGCCGCGTCCTCCACCTTCGCCGCATGGCACGGCATGCAGGCGTCGTTGGCGGCCTCGCCGGCGAACCGGAACCTTCCGCTCGACGTGTGGCAGTGCGTGCAGTCGAGCTGCCCCGATTGGACGCAGGGGCTCAACAGCCACTGGGTGTAGGTGTAATTCTCGCCCAGGTCCCGGCCGTCGGGGTAATAATCGGGCAGGTCGAGAACGCCCAGGTCGAAATGGTCGAAGAAATCGTCCCCGGGCCGGTAGGAGGCCGTCAGCGGGGACGCCTTGGCGTGGCATACGGAGCAGGCGTCGCTTGTGAGCTTGTGGCTGTACTTCGGGGGGAGGATCACGTCGATTTCGAGGTCCCGGGGAGGCTCGCCCCCTTCGGCCCGGCGGCATACGCGGACGTGTTCCAGGGCGGACCCGTGGCAGGCCTCGCAGTTGATGCCCGGTTCGAGCCAGACGGAACGGTAGGTATCGGTCCCCAGGTCGTAATTGCGCGCAAACTGGCTCACGTGGCAGCCGTAGCAGGACGTGTTGAACGTGTACTCCTGGTCCTTCCAACCCACCGGGTCCTCCTCGATGTCGTGGAAATGCCGGACGCCGCTCGCCGCCGTGTCGAACCACGATTGCCTCTGCACGTCGTAGGCCAGCGGGAGAACCTGCAGTCGTCCCCGGTCCATGGGGGTCAGGAAATAGTACACGTTCTTCCCGCCCAGCGCGTGCACCATCGGGTAGTCCCTGGAGCCTTCCGGGCCGCGCTCCCGGACCCAGCCCCGTTCCCCGTCGAATTCCACACGGTAGGCGGCGTCGCCGATCGCCATCTCCCCGGCCTGGGCCGCCAGTTTGGTGCGGAACAGTTCCTCGGTGAAGGGCTGCATGGCCAGGCCGTGGTGGGACGTGGCCCAGAGCTGGTAGAAATGTTCATGGCAGTCCCGGCACGACTGCGTGCCGGAGTAGATCGCCGGTACCTCGGCGCCGTCTTCCGCCGTCCGGGCGGCGGGCCGGTGGTACCACGCCCAGCCCGCGGCCAGAAAGAACGCGGCCGGCACCAGCAGGATCGCCCATCGTTTTGTATGCATAGCCAGTTTCCCCTCCGGCCGGCAATACGGCGGAACCGACGGATCCGGGGCCGAAGGTTCTCATCGGATAACCGCGACCGCATCCATTTCAAACAGCAGCTCGTCCCTGCAGATATCCGCTACGATAAAGACCGCCGGCAGGCTTGTCAACCCGAGCCGCCCGGCGAGCGTATCAAACACGCTCCGGTCCCCGGCTCTTTTCAGGTACACGGTCGCCGAAACGATGTCTTCGAGCCTTCCTCCCTGCCCCGCGATCAGCAGGCCGACAACCTCGAGCGTCGTCCGCATCTGCGCCTCGGCGTCCCCGGGATGGAGGCTGCGGCCGTCCGGGCCTATGGCCGCCGTCCCGGAGACGAACACCCGGCGGCACCCTTTCTCGCAGAAACGGATCCCGCGGGAAAATGCGGAGCCGTAGCTCGAAGCCGGCGGCTGGCTGCTCCCCTCGAGCACCGATGCCCGGACGGCGCCGGAGACGGCCAAAGCGTCCAGGCAGCAGGCCGCCCCGGCTGGGTTGCGCCCCCCGATCGCGGTGCTGGCCGGCAGACGGGCGGGCGTGGGGCCCGGTCCTTCTCCGGGAGCGGGCAGCAATCCGCAGGATCGGAACTTTTCCGTGCGCACGCGGTTGAAGGTGCCGTACCAGTCGAGGATGCCGTCGAGCGAGATCCACGTGCGCACGACGCTGCGGCAGTCGGCCGACGCCGAAGCCAGGATTCTCTCCATGGCCTCAAACATCGAAGCGGCCTGATCGCCCCGGCTCCCGCCGTCCGCCCCGCGGATCCCCGCCAGGTGCACCCAGGCGGCATCGTGCCGCCTCCAGACCGCCCCGCAGGGCCGCCGACCGTCGTAGAGGATGCTGTAATCCTCGTCCGAGGCCGGCCCGACGGCGTGAATCTGGATGCCGCTCAGGCCGCCCCCCCGGACCGGCGCCCCCTCGATGTAGGAGAAGGGGCCCCGGCCGAAGGCCCGGTGATTCCCCCGGATCCGCGCGTAGTCCGCGTGGAAGTCGAGCGTGCCGAACGCCCGTTCGCTCAGAATCCGCATCCCGCGGGAATCGAGCGCCGAGGCCGCCCGTGCGCATGCGTCTTCGGCGGCCGCGGCGCCTCCCCCGTCGGTTCTCGCGGTGAGGTAGAGCTGATCCGGCCCTGCATCGGCCGCAAAGAATGAAATCGCGTCCACGGTTCCCTGGTCCCCGCCCGGAGGCTGCCAAAAAAGGTGTTGCCGCCCGCACCCACGCACGGGGCTCCGGACGATGATACCCGGCGCGCGCCCTTTTTGGCCACAGGTTTCCGGTAGAAATCCGGCGTCCGGCCGAGAAAAAGGTGGATTCGTCCGCCGCCGGGGACGTAGAATGGGGCATCCAGATTAAATCCAGGGAGGGAGGGGCCAATGAAAATCGTGACGGCAACGGCGTTGACGCTCCTGGCGGTCAGTATCGGACTGAGCGGCTGCAGCCCGACAAACGGCGGGGAGGGCGACCTGGCATCCCCGCCGCCGAACATCCTGCTCATCATCGCCGACGACGTCGGCATGGACGTGACCACGGGCATGTACCCGGGGCTGATAGACGGCCTGGCGAGGCAGTACGGGCCTTCCGGGCACAACCACTCCGGCGCCGGCGCCATCAGGGGCCGGCAGGCCTCCACGCCCGTCCTGGACCGGTTCGCCAGCCAGGGCATGCGCTTCGCCAACGTCTGGGCCCACCCGTTCTGCTCCCCCACGCGCGCCGCCCTGCTGACCGGCCTGTTCGCCGCCAAGACCAAGGTCACCACCTACGCCGACGCGCTGTCGCAGAACCACGCCTCCTTCGTCCGGCAACTGAAGGACGAGGCCGGCTACAGCACGGCCGTATTCGGGAAATGGCACATGGCGGGGCTGCCCGGCGCGCCCGTGGATTACCCGGGCATGAAGCCGAAGGAGGCGGGATTCGAGCTGTTCCGGGGCAACCTCCACGCCGCCATCACGACCTACTGGGAATACGACTACCAAATCCAGGACGGCGACACCCCCGCGGACACCTGGCGCACCGAGGCCCCGCCGAAGCGGTCCCTCCCCGGCATCGCCCCGACGACCTACGCCCCGGTGGTCAAGATCGCCGACGCCATAGAGTGGATCACCGCCCGGGAGGCGGCCGATCCCGACAAGCCCTGGTTCGCCTGGGTGGCTTTCAACCTGTCGCACGCCACGGCCAGGCAGCAGCCGAGCGCCATGTGCGTGCCGGAAGCCGACACGCTCGACCCGGAGAGCTACAGCGAAATGAAGGAGTGCGGGGGCGCGTTCGGGTCGTCCGACACGGGATCCTGCAGCGGGGAAGCGCTGATGCGGGCCATGACCACGTCCCTGGACACGGTCGTGGGCAAGCTGCTCGAGGCGGTCGATGCGCTGGATCGGAACACCCACGTCATCTACATCGGCGACAACGGCACCCCCATGTACAACAGGCCCAACCTGGATTTCATAGACAACATGTACATCACCCGCCAGGGCCGGGGGAAGGGGACGGCCTATGAAAGCGGCGCCCGCGTGGGCATGGCCGTCCGGGGGCCCGGCATCGCCGCCGGCGCCCAAAGCGACGCCTTCGTGCATGCGGCCGACCTGTTCTCCACCATCCTGGAACTGGCGGGCCTCGAGCCGCCCGCGACCGTGCCCGACAGCGGCGGCACAGCCACGGTGCCGCTCGACGCCGTCAGCCTGGCCCCGATCCTGTTCGACAAGGCCTCGGTTGTGCGCGACCCGAACGAAGGCTACATCCTGACCGAGACGGAAAACCTCATGACGGGGGGGACCCGCAGTGTCGGGGCCCGCAATGCGACCTACAAGGTCGTCTGCACCGCCGGCCAGGAAGGCTGCGAATTCTACAACCTGGTCGACGACCCGCTCGAGGAATACCGGCTCGAGACGCCCGGCAGCTGCGCCGGCTACACCGACGGGACCTGGACGCCCGACGACCCGCGGTGGCACTACTGCCGGCTGACCGATGTCGTCGCCCGGTACTCCTTTCTTGCCGAAGAAGGGAAATAGGCAATAGCCGCCCGCAGGGGGCCCCCCGCCCGGGGGCCCCCCTGCGGGCGCATCCGCTTTCAGTCTTCCAGAGGCGTGATGCGGGCCGCCGGCGGGCTCCGAAGAATCCGGAAATGCTCCGGCGGATCGGGCCGCGAGGGGTCGAAGCCCCCGAAATCATCCCTGATAAGCCCGGCCAGGTCCAGGCGTGCCAGCCGGATCCCCATGACGACGCACTGGGCGATCTCGTAGCTGCCGTAGCTGTTGTGGTGCGTCCCTTCCTGCATCGTGGCGAAAGCCAGGTGCGATCGCCGCTCGCCGAGGGCCTCGTAGAACCGGGCGCTGCAGGCCTGCAGGTCGATCAGGGCGCAGCCCTTTTCCCCGGCCACGGCGCGGACGGCGTCGGTGTAGCCGCCGAAGGAGTCGGCGATCCTGCCGTCCGGGCCGAAGGTGCGCCGGCTGACGGAGGTCACCAGCACCGGGATGCCGCCGAGGCCGCGGGTGCGGTCGACGACGAGGCCCAGGTTGGCGGCATAGGTTTGCAGCGCGTCGGGGGCGCTGCTTTTCATGTCGTTGTGGCCGTACTGGACGAAGAGGTGGTCGCCCGGCTTCATGTGCGCCCAGAACTTGGCGAACCTCCCCGCCGACAGCGCCGGGGCGATCGCATCGCCCGACTGGGCTCCGTTGGCGACGGCGACTTCCGGCTTCAGGAAGCGCGGGAGCATCTGGCCCCAGCTGCTGTAGGGCTCCCTGGCCTGATCGCACACGGTCGAGTCCCCCAGCAGGTACACGGTAGGGACGTCGACTTTTTCGACATCGATCGAGCGGACGCCCGGACGGGCGCCGTTGAATTCGAGCGAGAGGCGGTCGTCCCAGGCCCAGGGCTCCAGGGTCTGTTCGCGGCCGTTGATCCGCACCCGGCCCCCGCCGGGGATGGCGGGCGTGCGGGTGTGGACGATGAAGGTGGCGGCGGCGGAGGCGCCGGGGCCGGTCCGGACGCCCTCGACCATCAGGCGGCGGAGTTCGGCGAACACCGTGTTGTCGGTGGCCGACGCGCAATCGCCGAAGGTGACAACGACGCGGTAGGCGCCTTCCTCGGGCAGCGCGATGTGGAAGTAAAACGGTTTGTCGCTCGTGATGGCGCAGCCGGTCTGCACAAGCTCCGCCCCGGGTTCGAACCCGAACCCGCGCTCCCCGGAGTAGGACATCCCGGGCGCAACGGGCACCCGGCCCGCAGAGGGGCCGGCGCCGGAGAAGTCGAATCCGAAA
>CAZYXB010000061.1:0-13347 GCA_964651155.1 uncultured Acidobacteriota bacterium
ACTAATGAGCGCCCTTCGAATGGTTTCTCCTAAGATGTCGCCCTTACCTGTCAGAGTAGATCTTCACGAACGACTTCGAGTTTCTGATCCGGAATTATGAGCCGGACCAGCCTTCCGTTTCCGTCCACCACGACGGTTCCGTTTCGCAGCCCTACGAATTCGATCTTGAATTCCTTCGTCCGGAGTTCACCTTTGACGGACTTCAGTCCCGATTCCTCGAGGAATGTGAGCGCCACGGGAATATCGTTGCCGATAACAGGAATATAGTCGGCAAACAGCTGCCTGCCGCCTTTGCCGAAGTCGTATTTGTGTACCAGATAGTCATACTGATGATACACATTGATGTCTAGGATAACGGAATCGGGCCCGAATTTTCCGGATGCAATGCTCGTTTCGCTTCCCCTTGTAAGGCTACGCGTTATTTGATCCCCCTGAATGTCCACCTCGTAATGGTCACCGGTATTGCCGGATGTGTACCTGAAAAGGTAGGACCTCGGCGTCCACGACTTTCCATCGAGAACCATCCGGGTCTCAAACGCCATCCTTCTCGTTTCCATCCCATCGTTGACGAAAATTTCGCTTTCCGATTGGGCTATTCGGTCTCCATTGCCTGCAATCTTCTCGCTGACACTTTCCTTGCCTGCCTCGGCTCCCTCCAGAAATATGATGTAGGTCTGCGCATATCCGGCTTCCTCCTCGCCTGCAGCCCCCCATCCGGCTACAAAGTTCAAGGCGAGCACCATCAAGAGCATTCGTTTCATCGGCATCACCGTTGGGTTCGCATAATTTTTGAAGCGGGCACGCGTACCAGTCCGTTCCGCATCTCCCCCGCCAGGGATGGGGAAACGTGTTCGCGAACAAACACGATCATATCCTCCACCTGATCCTGTAGCTGTTCCATCTTTTCCCGCATGTTGAGAATGACTTCAACCCCGGCGAGATTGACACCCAGCTCGCGCGTAAGGGTCAGGATGACCTCGAGCCTCCGAAGATCCTCGCTGGTATAGAGTCTTGTGTTCCCTTCGCTCCTTGAAGGTTTGAGCAATCCCAGTCGTTCATACAGGCGAAGCGTCTGAGGATGTATGTGATAGGTATCTGCCACCGCACTGATCATATACCCTGTTTTTTTGCGTCGGATCATATTCCCCTGCCTATTGGACATTGACAAGATTGGACCGAGGATTTTCGGGATTCAGTCTCGCAAGTTCCTTCAGGATTTCCTTCGATCTCTCATCGGCCACCTTCGGAATAATGACGCGGACTTCCACAATCTGATTGCCCTGCTGCCCTCCGTGCAGCGATGGAGCCCCCTTCCCCCTGAGCCGGAATTTCTGACCGCTCTGTGTCCCTGGAGGTATTCTGAGCAGTGTTTTTCCGCCTATTGAAGGAACCTCAATTTTCGTACCCAAAGCCGCCTCGGTGACCGTGATAGGAACTGTGCACGCAATATCGTTACCTTCCCTCCTGAAAAACTCGTGCGGGCGGACGGAAATGATCAAATAAAGATCGCCTGGAGGGCCGCCGTTTCGCCCGGCGTTCCCTTTGCCGGCGACTCGCATCCTGAAACCGTTCGCCACACCTGCAGGGATACGGACGGTGATGGTCTCCTTAATAGGCAGGCCGCCCCTTCCACCGCAGGATGCACAGCGGTTTCCGACATAACCGGTTCCACCACAAGCGCGGCAGGAGCTAGAAAACCTCATGAAACCGTGAGCTTTCGCTTCCTGCCCAGATCCCTGGCACCGCTGGCAGACCTGCTGCCCAGAGGAACGATCGACTCCTGAACCTCCGCAGGCTACGCAAGTCTGGGTACGATTGAGAACCATGCGGGTCGACAGGCCCTTGAGGCTTTCCATGAAGGAAATGTTCAGATGGTGCTCGAGGTCAGAACCTTTGCTTTGGCTGGTATGTCGAGCCCCGCTCGATCCCCCTCCAAAAATCTCCGAGAATACATCCCGGAAACTGGATTGCCCCGATTCACTGAAATCCATACCGGAGAAGTGGGGGAACCCATTGTCGGGTTCCCTTCCATTCCCTGGTGGAGGCTCCTTGAAATTTTCCGAATAAAAGCCATACTTGTCGTAGATGGCCCGTTTCTTCGGATCGCTCAAAACATCGTAAGCCTCCTGTATTCTTTTAAAACGTTCTTCCGCTGATTTGTCTCCGGGATTCACATCCGGGTGGTTCTTCCTTGCCAGTTGCCGGTAACTTTTCTTGATGTCGGACGCTTTGGCTGTCCTAGGAATACCCAGTTCTGCATAATAATCTTTCTTGGCCATAGGATTAGCGTGCGCCTCCATTGACATCCTCCTCCGCCTAAAGTCGGAGGATTTCTACTGCGCTCATTTCGGCATCGTGCCGGGATGAGTCGCTTCGGCGGGTTCCTGCTGCTGGCGACCCTGCTGCATCGCTCACTCGACAGGCACAACGGGCGTGCCCCGCCCCGAGAATGTTGATCGCGCCAACCAGATCAGCGTTTTCCTCGAAACCGCATCCCACGCACTCGAACCGGGCTTGCGTCCGCCGGTTGTCGGCCGACACGTGGCCGAACGACGGGCATGTCCGGCTCGTGTTCTCTGGCGCCGCGGCTACGAGATACCCGCCGTGCCATGCAAAGATGCATGTCCATTTGGTCCTTATCTCGAATTACCGCCGCAGAGTATTCGACAACGATGCCCTCGCAGGGCTCCGCGCCATTTTCGACAGGGTCCCGTCGGTCTTCGCGGCGCGCCTGATCGAGTATCTGCCCAAGGCAGCTGTCTCCAACCTCGTGAACAGCCCTAAGGGCGTCTCCAGCCAACGCCTGCGCAAAGAGCGCCCGGACATCGGGAAGCGCTGCTGAGGGTTGAAAACACTAGATGCAAGCTCCTTCCTCGGGATGTACCTGATTCTTTTCCATGTCGACCGTCTGCGGTGACGGAAATGTCCCTTGAAATCAGCCGCGGCGGCCACCGAATCTAACCAGCCCCGGACAGGCACCCATAGATCAAACCGGAGCTATGACTGACGGTACGCTTGTCTCCTGATGTCCTGTCGGACTACGCCGGCAACCGCCGCCGGGAAATTGCCTGTCCGGAACACAGATGTCTCCATCTCGATACAGTCACTACGGAAAACCGGCTTGTGGAATTTGTCACAGGCCCTCCCGTTAGCGCTTCACGGTCACCCTATCACCTCGGCCATTCGCGAACGCCTTATTCATTTTTATCCATATCGACATATTCTGCATCGATCACCTCATCCTCTTTGCTTCCGGACTGATCCTGGCCTCCGGGAGCAGCTCCCCCTGCAGCGTTTGACGAACCTTCCGTCTGCTGCGCCTGTCCTGCCGTTTTTTGGTACATGATTTCCGCAAGACGGTGGGAAGCGTGGGTCAGTTCCTCAAAAGCAGCGTTGAGTTCGGATGTTTCGGTTGAGCTTTCCAGGATATTTTTCGCCTTCGAAACAGCTGCATCGAGAGCACTGGCATCGGCTTCTGAAATCTGCTGCCTGTTTTCCTTCAGCATCTTTTCCGTATTGTAGATAAGGCTGTCGAGCTTGTTCTTGGCTTCGATCTTCTCCTTGTTCTGCCTATCCTCTTCAGCGTGAGACTGGGCGTCGCTGGTCATCTTGTTGATTTCTTCCTTACTCAAACCGCTTGAAGCGGTGATGGTAATCTTCTGCTCCTTGCTTGTCGCGAGATCCTTTGCCGAGACATTCACGATCCCGTTGGCATCAATGTCGAAAGTCACCTCGATCTGCGGAATCCCTCGCGGGGCCGTCGGAATGCCGACAAGATGGAATTTGCCAAGGGTCCTGTTGTCCTTGGACATGGCCCGTTCGCCCTGCAGAACGTGGATTTCAACCGAGGTTTGATTGTCTGCAGCGGTTGAAAAGATCTCTGATTTGCGCGTGGGAATGGTCGTATTCTTCTCGATGAGTTTGGTGAAGACCCCGCCCAGGGTTTCGATCCCAAGAGACAGCGGCGTTACATCGAGCAAGAGAAGATCCTTGACGTCTCCGGCGAGCACTCCTGCCTGGATTGCAGCACCCACGGCTACAACCTCGTCCGGGTTCACTCCCTTGTGAGGCTCCTTGCCGAAATATTCCTTTACCAAGGCCTGGACTCGGGGGATCCTGGTGCTGCCCCCCACGAGGACGACCTCATCAATGTCGCTCGGTTTGAGTCCGGCATCCGTCAAGGCCTGTTTCACCGGTGGAATGGTTCTCTTGAGAATATCTTCGACCATCTGTTCGAACTTCGCCCGGCTCAGTTTCATAGTGAGGTGCTTGGGCCCCGAAGCATCCGCTGTGATGAAAGGCAGACTGATCTCCGTCTCCATCACGGTCGACAACTCCATTTTTGCCTTCTCGGCGGCTTCACGGAGTCTCTGGAGGGCCATTTTGTCCTTGGACAAATCTATTCCCTGGTCTTTTTTGAAATCCTCAATGATCCAGTCCATGAGGCGCTGATCAATGTTGTCCCCGCCCAGGTGCGTATCGCCATTGGTTGATTTGACTTCGACAACGCCTTCCCCGACTTCGAGAATGGAAATATCGAAGGTACCGCCACCAAAATCGAATACCGCGATCGTTTCGTCCTTTTTTTTGTCCAGCCCGTAGGCCAAAGCGGCTGCAGTCGGTTCATTGACGATCCGGACAACCTCCATACCGGCAATCTTCCCGGCATCCTTGGTAGCCTGGCGCTGGCTGTCGTTGAAATATGCCGGAACGGTGATAACGGCCTTCTCAACCTTTTCTCCCAGGTACTCCTCCGCAGACTGGCGCATCTTCTGCAGGATCATGGCGGATATTTCCGGGGGAGTGTGTAGTTTGTCTCCCATCCGTACCTGGGCGTCCCCGTTCGGCCCGGTCTCAACCTTGTAGGGAACAAGCTTCCCCTCTTCGCTAACCTCCGACGCTTTCCGCCCCATGAACCTCTTGATGGAAAATACCGTGTTTTCCGGATTGGTAACCGCCTGTCTTTTGGCCACCTGCCCTATAAAACGCTCGTTGTTCTTCCCCATGGCCACGACAGAAGGGGTCAGCCTGCTGCCTTCGGGATTCGTTATTACCTTTGGCTCTCCTCCCTCCATTACAGCAACGACAGAGTTGGTGGTACCAAGGTCAATTCCGATTATTTTACTCATCTCATTCCTCCTTCAGGATTCGAACCAAATACAGTAGTTTGTAATTATTGCGGCGCCATAGACACAGAGCTTAGCGTCAATTCTATATAGAATCTGAGCTGGTCATTGTCAATATTTAGCAGGCGTGTCTTTTGAGTAATTTTCACGCAAGCGCTTCAATATTTGGATTGTTTCCATGGAGCTTTGGATATGGTATTATGATGCATCATGATTCTGCTGAAGATTCTATCCTTGCTTCTCAGCCCTCTGCTTTTAGCCTCGGAGTATACGGTCAAATCCGTTGAGATTCTTCCGTTGGAATCCTACCCGGCCAAAATGACCGTTGAAGGGATCACCGTAGCCGTGGATCCGTACCCAGACGATGAAAAATCGTCCACAGCGTTTGATGTGGATAATCTGAATTCGCGAGGATTTTTCCCCGTACACGTCATTATAAAAAATGAATCTCCCTATTATTTGAAAATACGGACTCAGACAATCCTTCTCGAAACGCGCCTTGGGGAACGGCTGTATTCGACACCGGCCGCAATGGTTATTGAGGATTTGATTGGGAAAAAATATGTCGATTCCATGTCTAGTTTGAGGGACGGTGACAGAATGTCCAACAAGGTCACATCCCGTGTTTCCGATTTCACGACAAAAGAATTAACCAACACTCTCCTGGAGCCCGGGAAAGTTCGGAGTGGCTTTCTGTTCTTCTTCTCTGAAAAACATAAACGGAGCTTTTTTATCGGGAGCAAGATATATATCCCCAGCATCAAGGAAGAAGGCACCGATAGAACCTTCGGCCCCTTCGAAATTCTCTTGGACCCGGCCCTGGACATACCAGTTTAAAAAACAGCGGTTTAAAACCAAAGCCAAACAGAATCCTGTCTTTTCCACCCTCTTGGCCACGCCTCCCACGGCGCACTCCTCTCTGTCACTCTGTGCGATGTTTTGTTGCGATCGGCCGAAGTGTACAGCCGTGGACTACGCATCCGTGCCCCAATCCCACTGACATGAATAAAAAACGGCTCCATGCATACATTTTGTATGGAGCCGCATTCATAATCCCGTGGATGTCTTTCTAGTTTCGCTTTTTTCTAAACACCTCGGCGTATATCCGTCTAAGCGGCGCGACACAATACTGATGGATCAGTTCCATGAAATTCGTCGGATCTGCTATCAGTTCTTCTAGATGATCGTTCTGCAGGCAGAACGACAGGCGAACGATATCGGCCTTCCCTTCCCGTTCTTCAACCTTAATGCAGTCCTGCATTTCTTCTTTCAACTCAAAAATGTCGTAATTCCGTACCTTCTTGAGTTTCTTGAACCCGTCAATCGGTTTGTCTTTTGCAGACCGGTAGTAGGTGTCCAGCTTCTGCGTGAGTTCTGCGTAGTTGAAATTCGGGACTTTATTGTTGACACTCACCTCCAAAACGCAAGTCTCGTCTTCAGTCATCAGGCTTAATCCATAGGTGAAATCAAGGTCCCCCTTGTTGAATTTGATCCTATGGCCGTTTGCGTCATGAAAGCGTTTGAGTTCCTCTGGAATGGTGATTCCCGGATTCTCCAATTTCTTCTCCGTCGTGATGTAATAATCACTGACGCTCAGATACCACTGATCAATAATCGCTTCCAGGGAACCGTCTATTAATTCGGCTGTTTTGTTTGGAATTTTCCTCTTCACAGGCAATCGCATAATCCTCGATGATATTGGGTTGTTGACCATGAACTCTGCACTTGGAACATGTCAGTTTATCACGAACAGAACCATTTTTTTTGAGAAAATCATAGACGATTTTTACAGCTATCACTCCCGCCGCGAACGCCAACCCTATGCCCTGCCCCTGTCCGATCTGCACAGAGAGGCAACCTGTAGGTCCATTCGCATGGGATTCAATTGACAGTTCCGCCGCTATCGGGGATAATTGAACCAATCGTGGGCGGTTAGCTCAGCTGGGAGAGCGCAGCGTTCGCAATGCTGAGGTCGAGGGTTCGATCCCCTTACCGTCCACCAACTCCCTTTTACGACTCCTGCATATGTTACTTTTTTGTGCCGATCCTGATCTTTAAACCATTATAAAACATTTACTTCACAGGGCTTCGGCGGTCATTACAAATGGTGGTTGTAAAGTTTGCCGTCAGACACGACGAAGCTGCGGCGCCATGGCACGGGCCATCAAAGATTCCGAGTTACGCCTACGGAGCACCGTACCGATCGCCCAGGGCCTCGACCTTTAGCCCGGCATCTTCCGGCATTAAAGCGTTTGCTGCCTTCGTAATGTTTTGGGGCCGACCTCCGGCTCGGGAACTATATTTCCCCGTCAATCCGGTTAAAATCATTTATCGGAAGCTTGTTTAAGCGTTAGAATCCCATCATGGATTAATCCGGCGACAAACTCTAACCGGCGGAGAACCTATGCCCGTACAAACCATTCTGAGCCCGAAACTGACTGAAGAGTTCAACGCGCTCCGAGAGATCCTTAAACATTCTCTCTCGCTGACTGAAAAACTCTCGGACAAGGAGGCCTGCGCCACTCTCAAAGAACGATTGGAGCGGCTGCAGGCCGCGGCGCTGTTCGTGATTGTGGGTGAGGTCAAATCGGGTAAAAGCAGCTTCATTAATGCCCTTCTCGGGCAGGATGTATGCGAGGTTGCACCCGATCCCTGCACGTCGAGGATTCAGGAACTGGTCTACGGGGAAGAACCCGGAACCGTGACGCTGGGGGAATACTGGGAACGTGTTTCCCTGCCCAAAACGGTTCTTCGGGAAATCACCATCGTGGACACCCCCGGGACCAACTCCATCATCCGCAACCACCAGGCGATCACGGAGAATTACATCCCCCAGAGCGATCTCGTCATTTTTGTATTTCCAGCCAAGAATCCTTACACGGGAACATCCTGGGAGTTTTTGTCCTTGATACGGAAAGACTGGCTCCGCAAAACCGTTTTTGTCCTGCAACAGTCGGATCTTGCGACCCAGAATGAGCTTTGCGTAAACATAGAGCACATCAAGGAATATGCGCGCGAACGGAATGTTCAGAACCCGGTGGTGTTCACGACGTCGGCAAAACGGGAACAGGAGGGCTCGTCCGACAGCGGGTTCGTGGAGTTCCGAGAGTTCATCCGGAAGACGGTCGAAAGCGGGGATGTCTGGAGATTGAAGGCAGACGGCTCACGCGACACGGCCCTGAAAATTGTGGGAGACTGTCTGGAATCTCTGCGTGAGGAAGAAGCGGCCGTGGCTGCCGACAGGGTTTTTTACGGCGAACTGACGGCGCGCATCGAAGCGAGGAAAGAGAAGGCCCGTTCACTTCAGAAGCTGGTTGTGGACAGCCTTGCGGCCACGTATGACCGCCTGTCCCATTCTCTCGAGGACGATTTTACCGAAGGGCTGGGCGCCATGAATGTCCTGAAGCGCTCCATACCGTTCCTGCGCGACAAGGACATCAAAACATGGCTTCGAGACCTCCAGTTGCAGTTCGAGAACAGGGCCAGGGAGGAAATCAACGCAGAATCGCTGAGGGTGTCGAAGGACCTCACGGACGAGATGCAGGCAATGCTGGACGAACTGGTCAAGGCCGTCGGACGCCGTCAGAGTGAAGAGGCAAGCGCCCTCTCCCGCGTCACCGGACGGACGGAAGTGCTGGAGCGCTTGATGTCCAAACTGAAGGAGCTGCGCATCGCAGACATCATCGGAGACAAAGGGATACAGGGATCCAACCTGGGGATGCTCACGCTTGCGGGCGGCGGCATCGCGGCTCTCGGAACGGTTATCGCGCTGGCGACGAACATGATGGCGGTCGACATTACGGGCGGTGTCATCACAACGGTAGGCATCGGCATTGTCGCACTCGCCTTGCTCTGGAAGCGGTCGGGCATCCTCTCGGAATTCCGCCGCAAGATGGCAAAATCGCGTGACGAGTTCCGCGACCGGCTGAACCAGGAAATCATGAAGATATTCGAGAAGCTGTTTCTGGAGATCGAGGAGCAGGTCAAGGAACCTTCGGCTCGCCTGAACAAACAGTCCGCACACCTGTCCGCCCTGATCTCCGAAGCCGAAAACATACTGAAAATGGGGGCCAGGATAAGATAGGCAGACAGAAAACATCCGGTGGTGTATCTCGAGGCAGTCGTGCTATGGCCGCCGATAGGTATGCGCAGGGTGGCCGCCCGGTCGTCCCTGCAAAAACAAATAATCCCCCAAGTATGCCTTGTTCTGATACAGCCTCGCGCTTCGTTACCTGCCCGATTTGGTGAGTGCCGCGCTACGGACCTACTCGTTTGTCGGATGTGGGGCATAAAAGCCCTTTCTGTCATATGTCATACCGAAGGAGCATCCGGGAATGCCACCGTCCAATCTGATTCGCATTTTATTGAGCCAATTATTCCTTAATTATAAAGTATATAATTCATAATTATTCCTGTACTGCTTTATATATTATAACTCCCCGTACAACTTCAGAATCTTCGGACAGCACCCAGCCATGGTCTCCGGAAATGCCGGATATAATCCCGACGGATCCTTTGCACCGGGTCAACGTAATCCGCGATACGTCCGGGAACCTCTTCCGTGCTGCAATAATCTACGGTGTGTGGCTTCCTACCAGCCCCGGTGCCATGGTGGAGTCCCCTTGCAGGCGCACAGCAATCCGTTCCGCCGAACATTGTATTCAGCCCGGTCAGGCGAATGGTCCCGTTCGGAAGAGACCCTGACAAACTTCGCCCTGATCGGAACAACAGTTCTAGCCATACGCTCCTCCCCATGCAGGACCGAATGGCTACATCCGCTTCGATGTTTTTGGGATAGGGGTTGGGATAGGGGTTGTGGTTTGGCGTTGCCGGGCACGGTTGGAATCTTTCTCAAAGCATCGGCGTCCAAGGCAGATTTCGCTGTGCGGATCCTGACCGCGATGGAACGAACAAATTTACTTGTAAGTATCCCGGTGGAATGTTACAAACATTCCATCGGGCGCCTAGCTCAGCTGGTAGAGCACTGCGATCACACCGCAGGGGTCACAGGTTCGAGTCCTGTGGCGCCCACCACCCATATACAAATCCCTGCCTGCAAACCAGATTATGAGCCATACCAAACCCGTCAAATTCTATTCCCGCCACCAATCCGCGCGCAACTGTCCGACTGTTGCGGATTATTCTGCTGAATTTTCCCGATTGCTGTAGAATACGGAAATTGGAGACACATCCGGACTATGACTATGGAGAACATTGCGCACTACGAAGTCCTCGAGGAACTAGGATCCGGAGGCATGGGAGTGGTCTATCGTGCCCGTGACACCAAGCTTGGCCGTGAGGTGGCGCTGAAAATCCTTCCCGAAAGACTGGCCGGCAACGTTTCCTACCTCCAGAGGTTTCAGCGGGAGGCGCAGGCGGCTTCGGCGCTGAATCATCCGAATATCTGCACGATATATGAAATTGGAGAATCCGAAAACAGGCACTACATCGCCATGGAACTCCTTGAGGGACAAACCCTTCGGGGTTTAATGCAGGGCAAGCCTCTCCCCGTTGCCCGGATTCTCCATATAGCATTACAGATCGCTGATGCACTCGAAGCCGCCCATGCGAAAGGAATCATACATAGGGACATCAAGCCCGCAAACATATTCATGACGAAACGCGGTCATATAAAAATCCTGGACTTCGGTCTGGCCAAGCTGGTGGAATCCAATCCAGATCTGCCCAAATCGGAACCGGAGCAGGATGCATTGAATCCCCAGTCCATAAGCGGAGAATATCTCGCAGTGCCGCATGTAATTCTGGGCACGGTCCCCTATATGTCTCCCGAACAGGCGCTTGGAGAAGAACTGGATTCCCGCACAGACCTTTTCTCCCTTGGAACGGTGCTTTATGAACTTTCCACAGGGGTTACGGCCTTCAAAGGAATGCAGCCGTCTGCTCTGTTTCAGGAGATTCTAACCAAAACGCCGGTTCCGGCCAGTCAGCTGAATCGAGAAATACCTCCAAGGCTGGAGGATTTCATCTCCAAACTTATGGAAAAGGATCGCGAGCTTCGGTACCAGACGGCATCCGATCTATGCGCCGACCTCAAACGCCTGAAACGGGATATGGACCTGCAACGATCCATCTCCGACCTGACCTCGGAACCATATAAAGTCGATCCCGCGAAGTTTGAAAAAGCGACCCAACATTTCAATCCCGCAGGGGTAAAAGAACAGAAGCTGTGGGGTATGCCATTCAGAAGCACCTTGAGAAAACCCAAAGTTCTTGCCGCATCCATAGCAGGGATGCTGCTATTGCTTGCAGGCATTGTCCTGTTTGGACTGGGGCGTCCAAACTACCATCCCTGCATAGAATTCATTCCATTCCAAGGTGGATCCGAATCCATGGACCCGCAGCTCGTCGGGTTTGTGCTTGAAAGAACGCTGTCTCAATTCCCCGAAGTAACGGTCGTGGATCCAGAGGAGTTCCAGTACCTGTTGAAAATTCAAAAAGCCCGTAACGAGAAGGAACATTCGAAGACGCGCGGATTTTCCAGGATTATGGAGGCGATGAACTGGCAGAAAAACATCAGTGAGCCGTCCATGACTGTTTCCGGTCATGTGAAAGACGCCCTGGGCCTGCTGGAGCTAAATCTGCGCTACAGGATCCGGGGCGAAAACGAGACGGTTCTCGTCAGCTTCAGCGGCGAGGATGAATTTCTTAACAACGGGATCGATGCGTTGGTCCGCAACATATTGCAGCGCTACAACCCACGCATACTGGAACGTCTTTCCGGCGGACAATCCGAATACCGGACAGCGGTACAACTGCTGTCCCCCAATTGGGATGCTCTTCGGTACTATTACCGCGGAGCCAGGGCGTGGGAACGCCTCGACATGAACGAATCCGAGCGTGCGCTTCGAACTGCGCTGGAATACGACCCCGATTTCGCGCTTGCACGCCTGGTTTTGGGCGAGGTGCGCATCTTCGGGAATCAATGGGATGCCGCCCATTCGGAGATCACGAAAGCCCGGCAGAAAATCAGCTCGCTTACCGAAATAGACCAGTTGCGGGTGGAAGCACTGCTTGCCCGCGTCCTGGGAAATCTCCTCTATGAAAGGGACCAGCTTTTAAAACTCATAGAGCGCCAGCCCTACAACAAGGAAAATTATTACGAATTGGCCGAATGCTACTTCCATACCGCAGACGTTACGGAGGCGATTCCCAAATACCTGGACGCGTTGAGCCTGGATGACCAGTTCGCGCGAGCCTACAATCACATCGCCTACTGCTATGCGTGGAAGGGGGAGCACGACCGGGCGCTGGAGGCCTGCAAACGTTATTTGGAACTGGACAAGTCCGCAAACGCATACGACAGTCTCGGGGATATTTACATGCATGCCGGAGACTACGCCAGGGCCAAGGAAATGAAGCAGAAAGCCATCGAGATCGAACCCCACCTGTCCTATGCCAGACGCAACCTTGGGTTTATTGAAATCTTGCGAGGCAGAAACAAGGCCGCAGAGGACAAATTGCAAAAACTCATCGAAGACGTCGATGATCCGGCCCAACGGGCGCAGAATTACGCCGCCCTGGGATTCCTGTACTACAGGAAAGGAGACATGCAGCGCGCACTGAACGCGTGCGAACGGGGGCTGGAACTCATTGGTTTTTTTCAAAACGACGCGCCCGTGGACGAATTGATCTGGACGATCGGCCTGATCGAACTGGACCGGAATAACCTTGCCGCAGCGCGCACTTCCCTAGAGCAGTTGCGCGCAATCCTGGCGGACAACGCCATCAATGCCACCAATTACAAGCCGACCTATAAATTCTACCTGCATCTCTCGGCCAGGATTCTGGCGCGTGAAGGCAGAACCGCCGAAACGAACGAAATCATTACGGACCTCGAATGGATTAAAACAAAATTGGGGTATTGGAGCACTGCCTACGATTACGCTTTCTTCTACGACGCAATCGGCCAGATATACGAGGAAATGAACCAATCGGAACCTGCAGAACAATCCTACCGGGAGGCGCTGAACTACAATCCGCATTACGCTCTGGCCCGCTTTCACCTGTCCCACCTGCTCCATGGAGAGGGCATGCATGAAGATGCCAAGGTGGAAATTGAAAAATTTCTGGCCGACTGGAGTGAAGCCGATCCCGAAGCACCCGAGTTGATCGAGGCCCGCGCCATCAGGAGCTTCGGGACTGCTCCCTAGCCCTTAAACAAGCGAGAAAAGAATATAGCCATAGGACATTGCAATAACGG
>CAZYXB010000062.1:0-13095 GCA_964651155.1 uncultured Acidobacteriota bacterium
GCCGTTATTGCAATGTCCTATGGCTATATTCTTTTCTCGCTTGTTTAAGGATTAGGCTCCCAGGCGGCCGATGGTCGAGGGGATCTACGGGCAGTTGTTGGCGGGGCAGTCCGGCGCCAGCGTGTACGCCTTTTCCACCCAAAGCGAATCCGGCCGGATGGCTGTGTCCGCCGGATTGGCTTTGGGTCGACCGGATAAGTGAGGGCTACAGTCCAGCCTGGAACTGCACTGTAAATAGTGATTTATCGTCGTCGGCGAAGCCGGATTCGTGGGATACTTTCGTAAAATCAAATACCAGCTTGAGGTCATGTTTTTGAAAGAACAGGTTCGCGCCTCCACTGACATAGGCTGAATCTGGACGGTCTATCCTGTTGGTTTTCTCGAACTTGACATAAGGCTGAATCCTGAAGGACTCCGAAAATTTGGGCAGAAGGTATCCTGTCTGGATGTAATAATTTTTTGCATCTCCCAGGGTCTGGGCATTCTGGATGTCCAGATAGGCGCCTTCCAAGACAACGGATCCTTCGCCAACCGGGTGGTCGAAGAACAGATCGGCGGTCCATGCCGCATAATCGTTTATGGGACCGTCGGGATTCCAGCGGATATCCGCCTGGCGGTCAAATCCGAATCCGAGGGAGAGCACTTTTTTGTTGCCGAGGTAATTCCCCTGGTTGAACCATGCTTTTTCAGGATCGAGAAGGCTCACCGAGACCCTGCCGGAAGTCCTCAGGTTCCGATCGTGGTTTTCCGGCGCTTTCTGACCTTCAAAGAGCCCGAAACGGTATTGAACAAGCCCGTCTGCCAGGTTGCCCCATGCGACGACGCCGTCGTCCCTGCCGACTTTTGAGGGAAAGAAGCATCCACCGCGCACGCCCCCCTGTTCATAGGGCAAATCCAGGGAGAGAAGAGCGAACGTGCTTTCTGTCCCGAAGGCGCGGGTGAAGGGAATGTACATCCGTCCCGCTTGGACCTTGAACTCGTCGGCGGGGGAATACGCAACCCATCCGTCGCGAATGGCGAGTCCGGAGCCAAGGCCCAGCCCTGCCGAGTCGAGGCCGTCCTGTCCGATCCTGTCGCCAGCAATGTGGGTGTAGAACGTGATATGAGGATGTAGCTGTCCCTGTATGTAGAAGTAGGGTCTTCGGATCATGAAGTCATTGACAGCAGGATCGTTTTCGGTATCCACTGCCTGGTACCAGATCTGCAAGCGCATGCCGAGGTTTATCCATTTATCATTGCCCAGATCGATTTTGGCTCCCGCGCTGGCAGTTGATGCGAAAGAAAACAGAAACAGGAACGTCAATAGGATAACGGCGGGAGCGCCGAATGCCGGGAGGGCTCTTCTGATAGTTTTTCTGCACCTGGTTGTTTTGCTGATGCTCGTGGCCGGTTGAAGGGAAGTATGTTGATACATGTACCTAAAATCCTTCCTGTGAAAAAGTGAATCTCGCGGGGAAACAGGACCTGCCTATTGTTGCCTCGCCGTCACGGTTTCTACGTTAATCCAGAAATCCTTAAAATGTTTCGCTCGCTGCAGCGGATGGGCGCCGTTCCGGATGTTGATACCCCGAAGCTGATCCGGACGCTCTCGGCGCCCTATCCCCTGCAGCGTGGAGAAACCTCATGAGAAATCAGGATCGGGGAATTATTGGCGCCGCCTCGATTCCTGTCAAGATATATTTATGATATCCATAAAATATATTGATACATTAAGGGGCAGGGACGTGGTCCGACTGGGGAAAGGGTGCACACTGGGCCGACCGGTTGCCGCAGCGTCGGCAGTTCAATCGTTATGACCGGAAGATTCTGAGCGGATAAAAGAGATGAATTCTCGTATCAGGCGGGATACCACCCGGCCATCGACGTAGAAGCAGTAGAAGTTCCGTTTCAGGCTGAATCCTTTAACCCGAACCTGGCGGATCAGGCCCAAAGCAAGACTGTTACTGATGGCCGATCTGGACACGAAGGCGATACCGGATCCGGCTTCGACGGCTGAGATCACAGCTTGAGTGCTGCCCAGGACCAGATGGGGCTTCAGCTTGATCGGTTTACCTTTCGATCCGGATTGTGTGCTTTCCAGACTCAACTGGGTCCCCGATGTTTCGTTGCGGGAGATGAGCGGTTCGCCTTCTATCTCCGGAAAAGCTACCCAGCTCCTTTTCGCGAAGGGGTGCTCCGGATGGACGATCAGGACAATTTCATCGTCGGCTATTCTGAAGGACTCCAGCCCGACGCCCTCAGGCCGGACCCCGCAGAAACCGACTTCGTATTCTCCATTGAGCACGTCACGGATGGCCGTTAGGGAATCGCATGTGTGGACCTTGATCTGAACCGAAGAGTGCATCCGTTTGAACTTCGAAAGCAGGGGAGGCAGCAGGAATTCGCTGGGGATTGTGCTGGCGACAACGGAAAGTTCGCCGGAGATATCTTGCCGCATCCTTTCGAAGTCTGTGTTGAGCAGTGCGAGATTCGATTCCAGCGATTCAATGAATTCGAGCAGGCGCGAGCCTGCCGCTGTCAATCCGATGGCCTTTTGCGTCCGGTTTATCAATCGGATGTCGAAAGCCTGTTCCAGCTTCTGGATCTGGAAAGAAACAGCAGGCTGGCTGACGCCGAGCTTCAAGGCGACCTCCGAAAAATTCTTTAGCTGCGCCAGCTCCTTGAAGGTGACTAGGTAGTCGAGATTCATAGAATTTAAAATTCTCCTCTGCTCCGAGGATTGCCCGATACGGAAGGTCTTTCAGGGTTCGCGTCCTTACCGGTCTCCTCCGAGGCAACATCGGTGAATCAGGAAAGCTCATTGTATAAAAAAATATTTGATATTTTATTAAATATATTTATTATGTTTTTTCTGTGTCATCATTCTTGTATGAGGATACCTGAAAAATATCAAGAGGAAAAGAGGCAGGGAATGGGCGGGCCGTCGAAGGCTCGAATACTCGCAACCGCTGGAGGTATAGAGCATGAAAAGTAAAAAGATATGGATGATCGTCGGTGGGCTTATTTTCGGAGCCCTCGGTGCGCTTATGGTCAACTGGGGGAATCCGGCCAATATGGGCATCTGCGTGGCCTGTTTCCTCCGCGATATTGCCGGGGCAATCGGTGTGCATCGCGCCGGAGTCGTCCAGTATCTCAGGCCCGAAATCATGGGGTTCGTGCTCGGCGCCTTCATCAGCTCTCTCCTATTCGGGGAATACCGCTCCAGAGGCGGATCTTCTCCGATCGTCCGTTTTATCCTCGGAGCCTTTGTCATGATCGGAGCCCTGGTGTTTCTCGGCTGCCCGATACGCATGATGCTCCGGATTGCAGGCGGGGACCTCAACGGCGTTACGGCCTTATTGGGCCTTGTGGCAGGGGCACTCGTCGGGATCGTCTTTCTCAAGAGAGGATTTCACCTGGGGCGCGCAACCAAGATGAAACCCGTCGTCGGCTGGATTATGCCGGTTATCATGCTCGGGCTTCTGCTGATGGCATTTTTCAAGCCCGGATTCCTATTCCAGAGTGAGAAGGGGCCGGGTGCTGCCTTCGCCCCAATTCTGGTGGCCCTTGCCGTAGGTTTGTTCGTCGGTTTCCTGGCCCAGAAAACACGCATGTGCTTCGTCGGCGCCTGGCGCGATATCTTCCTGGTCCGCGACACCTATCTGATCAGCGGCGTCATCGCCTTTTTTGTCGCGGCACTGATCACCAATTACGCTGTCGGCAACTTCGGCGAGCAGGGAATCTACCATTGGGGTTTCGAGGGACAGCCGGTATCGCATGCAGTCCACCTGTGGAATTTCCTTGGCATGAGCCTTGTCGGCCTAGCGGCCACACTGCTTGGCGGGTGCCCCCTGCGCAACTGTATCCTTTCCGGTGAAGGCGATACGGATGCGGGCATCACGGTTATGGGATACCTGGCCGGCGCGGCCGTGGCCCACAATTTCATGATTGCCTCGAGTCCAACCGGCACGGGCGCCTGGGGTCCGGCGGCCGTCGTGCTGGGCCTGTTCTTCTGCGTGGCTATTGCATTGTCCATGACCGAAAAAGCCTGAGGGAGAATGCGAAGATGATTTTCAACAAACGGAAGGGAAGGAAATCCGAGGGCAGGGGGCTCGTGCTTTTCAGGGATGTGTCCGACGCCATGAAGGCGGAGAGGGTCCTGAAAAAGTCGCAATATCAGGTGGATTTGGTCGCCCCTCCCCCTGAGATGCGCAAGGGGTGCGACCTTGCTGTCGCCGTAAACCTTGTCGAGTATCTCGGCATCAGCCGTGTTCTCCGGCAGAACAATGTGAACTATGTGGAGTTGGTGCCGCTCGCAGACGAGTCTCCCGGAATCTCGGAGGTTGTCAGTACCGTGGATTTCGACAGGTGGGTCATGGTCAAGGCCGCCAATATGAAACTCACCTTCGAGAAAGACAGCGGCGTCATCGTCAATGTTTCCGGAGGGGGATGCCCCGACATCCCGTACATGCACGCGGAAATGATCGACAAGAATCTTGACGAGGCTCCGCACCCGAACGATATCGGCTACACCCTCTGCGCCCTCATGTTGGAAAGAGCTCTGGAGGAGGCGCTGGAGGTGTACGGCGCCAAGGAGGAGGTTTTATGTTGATCATTGCAGGGACCGTCCCGGTAGAGGACATGCCGGTGACTTTCGGCCAGGTCCGGCGCGACGGGGAAGCACTCCTTGTCGGCGATTGCAGAATATCCCGCACGCAGGGGACCGGCGCCATGATCGGTGCTGCGCTCTCAGTCAGCGAGTATCTCCGGCACGAGGCGCCCCATGCCCTCCTTGCGGGGGACATCGGACAGGGCAGGGGGAGCCATGATCTGTACGAATATCTTATCGTGAATGTCGGCAAGATGGCTCCGAACGTTCTGGCACTTCATTACTGGCTTCCCGATATGTCCCAGACGAAGCGGTTGTGCGGGGTGATCGATTCCTGTTCGGAGAGGCCTCTCTTGATAGCAGACGCGGCATCCATGTACTCGGCCAAGGCTGCGGGTCTGGCTCCAGCATTCGATATCTTCACTCCGGACGCTTCCGAACTTGCGTTCCTGGCCGATCCTGCTGCCACGCACCCCGCATATATCAAGAATCATCTTATCGAGATGAACGGGGACCGGGCTCCGGAACTGATCCGTGCAGCCTACACAAATGGAAGCGCGCCGAAGTACATGATCGTCAAAGGGAAGGTCGATTATGTGGTCTGCGACGGGGCGATCAGGGATACCATTTCGGAACCCGATGAGCCGGCGATGGAAGCCGTGGGCGGCACCGGCGACACGATCACCGGCATGGTTGCGGCATTGGCCCATGTCGGGCTCGATCCCGATCAGGCGGCAGGCATCGCCACGCGGGCGAACCGGATGGCGGGCAGGACTGCCCGGGTGACTCCGGCAACGAAGATCGGGCGTATCATCGACCACTTTCCGGAGGTGTTCGAGCAGCATATGTGCACGTGGAGCGGAGTCTGCATTTCTTAATCATAATGGAACCCTGACTCCGAATTTGTAGGCCGTGGATTACACTACAATTCGGAATAAACCGTGGTGCAGAGCCACATACGAAAGGAATAACGTATGATTGAAATCGATGTTCGGGGCTTTTCCTGCCCCATTCCGGTAGTGAAAACTCAGAAGGCCATGGATGCAAACCCGGAGGAGGTGCTGTCGGTCCTTGTGGAAACGGCAGTTTCAAAGGAAAACGTGTCCCGCCTTGCGGCAAACCGCGGCTATTCCATCAAGGAAGAGTCTGTTGCAGGCAATGAATACCGCCTGACGTTCACCCCGAAGAAATAACCGTATGCGTCGGTCCGCCCGTGCAACTCCCGCAAAATTCCGGATTGTGTAACGCACGGGCGCAGGTATGATTCGGGCTGTGGATACCGACATCGACGCGAATGACAGAAAATACCGCGAAGCCTTTGATCCAGTATTGAAAGGCTGGTAGTACGGATTCGCGAGCGCGAAGAAATCGAGTCGATGCGTGCTCTGCTCGAAGCCAGAATTGATAGGCTGCGCCGTGCCGTTCCAGGGCTGGGTGAAATGTGCGGCGATACGCTTGAAACCATCAACTCCAAGTGGCCGGGAATTTTTTCTGACAGGATGCCGCATATCGCGGGCCCTGCCGACGCTATCCGGGAAGTTATGTATCCCAATGATGATCGGTATCTGTCGCCCGTCTAGATCCGCGAGTTTCTGAAGGCGAACTGCGTCGATGTCGGAAAAAACAAACACGTGCTTTCCATAATCGATACCTTGTTAAAGCGGCTTCGCAACCAGAATATGGTGGTGGGTGCTACCGAAGAAGGCAAGGTTCTCTACAGGTGGAATCCAGAATCCCAGCGCCCCTGGCGGGAGGGTGTTGCTGGCACCGTGCTGCGTCTTAAAATGCATCGGCCATGGAATCTTGGACGGGCGAGGATTGCGGTATCCTTCAGCCGAGGGTGCATTTTCCCCAGGGTGCATCCAGCAAAATCTCTAGCGTCCACGTGGCCGCATTTCCGATCACGCTCATGCACTTGGTGGGGTCTGTGTGGGCACCGGCGTCCATGAACGCCTGCCACTGTTCCGGATCCCGAAGATTGTACGGACGGCCGTAGACCTTGGTTTGAATCTGTGGGCAGAAAATGGACCCGTAGCGGTCCTTGAATCTATTGGTCAGCACCCGGGCCGATGTCATCGCCTCTTCCAGTTTTTCTATGCTTCCGGGGATGGTTCCAGTGGCGGACAGCATCTCCACGGGCCGGCCCAAATAATAGTCGAGCACGATGGTTCCGCCGATAATACCTCCGCAAACGCCCTCCGCAAGACCCGCGTGCCCACCGCAGGAACTGGTCGCCATCTGGACGACAGCGTCCTCGAATCCGAGGATGTCCCACAGGGCGGCTACCGTGCACTGGGAACAGCTCCCGGAGTATTTCTCGTAGGCGATGCCGAGTTCCATAGCCTTTTCCAGGAGCTGTGGGCGCGTCAACTCTCTGTACTTTTCTCGTACCAATCCGATTGCTCCTCGACAAGGGATGATCTTCGTGCACGAAGACGGAACAAGCTGTTTTTTTCAGTTAAAAACCAGGCCCAGGCTTGTCTGGACGAAATTCAAAGAGCCGTCCCGGGCATCCGGTATGGTGTAGCCGCGTACGTCTAGATTGAGCCCCACCGCTCCGAACAAGCGCCGGATCTTAATGCCGCCACCGTAGTTATAGCTGAATTGTTTCCCCATGCTGAAGGCAAAGGACGCGATCTCTGCCGGACTGGGTTCTTCCGGGTAATCCTGTCCCCATGTATGTATGAATCCTATGCCTGCGGTGGCGTAGGGTGCAATCTTGGCGGGAGCCTGCAACAGAAGATTGGTATCCATCTGGAAAGCATGAACGCCGCTTCGTGCAAAACGGGGGCTGAAGCTGATGTTCTGTTCGAATCCTAATATTTTTCCACCGGAGAACCTGATCCCGAAAGTGCTTCCGTAGCCGCCTTCCAGGATGTCCTTAGCAAGATCGATGTCCTCGCTTGTAAAAGTGATCTCCCCGGGTTTTTGCACCCCGGCATACAGGACCGCCTCCCCGGCCTGGAGGTGTGATGCCGCCAGTAGAAAAATCATGCCACAAAGAATTCCTATCGATACCCTCATTTCCCCCCCCCAGACATACAGTGTCTACCCCATGCTCTTCGGCCCGCAGCCTCGTATCGCTTAGCGAATTCCGGCGCATCCACCGGCCCCGCAGCGTGTGTGCTGCCATGGCCCGAATCCCGGCGCCAGTGTCGGACTCTCTGCGCACCAGGTTGAATGAAATGATCCCAGCATACATACAGTACGGCAATTCCATGCGTATGCCTACACCGCATATATGCATACGCTGTCTCTGCGAGGTGATCCGGGCTCATGGCACAGTAACGACGTCCAGAACCGCCGGCTGCCCTCCTTTTACAGCCTCGAGCGCCTGCTGCAGCGCACCGGGAAGCGCGTCCGGTTCGGTGACTGTTTTCCCCCATGCCCCCATGGCGCGAGCGATGGATGCGAAGTCGGGGGAGGGGGAGAGGTCGCTGCCGTTGAACCCGGATTTGCCTGCGTAGCTCTGCAATCCGCCGTAGCAGAGGAGTTCCTCCTCCACAGCGCCGTATTTATGGTTGTTGTGGACGATGTAGAGCACCGGTGCGCCGTATTTGCGCGCCGTCCACAGCACGGCTTCGGGATTTGAAAACACAGCGCATCCGTCTCCGCCCGAGGCGATGACGGTCTTCTCAGGCGCAGCCATCTTGATGCCGACGGCGCGGGGCCAGGAGTTGCCGAGGTTCGACGCATACTGGGCGAATACATGGCCTGCGGGGGTACGGTCCCCCTGCCTGATAGGGGAGATGTCCCACAGCAGGACCGTGTTTTCATCCGAGATACGGTTGACGCACTCACGGAGCCATAACGGAGACAGGGGCCGGGCCAACCGGGCTTTTTCGACGTCCGCTCTGGCCCTGAGATCGGCTGCTTCACGCGTGGCTTCGAGCGCTAACCGACGTCGGGCGAAAACGGCTCTGCGCTCGGCGGTAATGAATTCCTCTGCCATCTCCGTCAGCAAAGGCAGGGCTTTCGACGAATCACATGTAATGGGTATGTGGACGGGAAATCCCCAGAGCGGCTGCTTCAGCCGCACCGGGTCGATGTCGAGGACAATGATCCGGGTAGACTGCGGCGGGTCGATGCCGGTCCACGGGATATCGTGGTCTATGATGAGAATCACGTCGCGGTTTTGCACATCCGCAACGGATCGGGCCCAGTGCCGCCAAGGGAAATTCATGTAGGTGTCTGTCGACGCTACCGGAACGGCAAGTTTCTCGGCCAGTTTCACCAGCGCCGCCACGGATGACGGATTGCGCCCCATGCTCTTGACCAGGATGACGGGATTTTCGGCTTGGACCAAAAGCTTTGCCGCCTCGCCCAGAGCGGACGCGTCTCCCTGGGGCGTTATGGCGGCAGGGAAATCGGCGGCCCGATAGAGGATGCCACCGACGATCCGGGCAGCCATAATCTCCCGGGGAACGGCCATGTAGACTGGCCCGCACGGTTCGCTTCCCGCAATACGGAACGCGCGCTGGACGACGAGAGCGGCATTCTCTATCGCACGGATCTCGTAGTCCCATTTCGTAAATTGGCGAACCAGACCGCCCTGATCGTAAACCTCCTGCTCCCAATGGATGGGAAGCGCCCGCGCTCCTGGACGCTCCCCTTTGGTGGTCCACGGGGTGCGCCCGGCCATGACGACGATGCCCGCTCCGGCCTGCCAGGCTTCGGACCAGGCCGCCCCGGCGTTCAGGGTCCCGGAGTCCACATGCAGCACGGTGACCTGCGGCTGCCGCGTCCACTGGAAATAGCCCATGTTCATATACAGGGCACTGGCTTCGTGAAGGACCGTGACCAGGTCAGGGGCCGGACGGCCCGCAGCCTTGAACCTGGCGACCGATTCCATGAGATGAAAATTGTCGGTTCCCCCGCAGAAAAACAGTTTCCGCACGCCGTTGGAGGCAAATGCCTGCAGAATCAGCTCATGCCCCTCGGTGCATCCGACCGATGATGCAAAGGGAGATGGCGCCACTGCCTTCTTCGGATCCGTCATCGCGTTATCCACGGCCATCCAGACTTGGTCATTGGCGCGCCAGTCGGCGGCTTGCGAGTGGAAACCACGCGGGGGCCGGCCGGTTTTGTCCGGTCACGGCAAGGAACTTCGCCGACTGTGGTTTCGGCCTTCTTGTTCAAAATGCGACTCCCCCGCCTCGGCCGCCTGTTCAGTGGCCGGAACTGAATGCGTTAATCCAATACCTTGCGGATCGCTGCGGCGATCTTTTTGCGATCAGGCAGGGCATACCGCTCCAGCGGCGGGCTGAAGGGGATCGGGATATCCAGACCGCACACCCGCACGGGTGCGGCTTTCAACCGCGGGAAGACATATGGGTCCGTGGTTACGAATGCGATGATCTCCCCTGCCGCCCCGCATGTCTGGCAGGCTTCGTCCACGACCACCAGCCGCCCGGTCTTTTTCACGGAGCGGATAACGGTCCTTTTGTCAAACGGCACCAGCGTCCGCGGGTCGATGACCTCCACCGAGATGCCTTTCGACGCAAGTTCGTCCGCAACATGAAGCGCCTCATGAACCATCTTGGCCAGGGCAACAACCGTCACGTTGTTCCCTTTGCGCTTGATGGCGGCCTTGCCGAAGGGGATCAGGTATTCCTTTTCCGGTACCTCTCCCTTCATGCCTCCGAGAAGAAAGTGTTCGAAAGAGACGACGGGGTTGTTTTCGCGCAAGGCCGTTTTCAGAAGACCCTTCACGTCATAAGGGGTCGAGGGCAGGATAATCTTCAGCCCGGGCACGTTCATGTACATGGCATACGGGCTGATGGAGTGTTCGGCTGCGCCCTGGAACCCCGCACCCACCGTCATCCTGTACAGAACCGGGAATTCCGCCTGGCCACCAAACATGTAGGTGATCTTGGCCGCGTGATTCATCATCTGGTCGAGCGCGACGAAACCGAACGTGGCCATGCGTATATTGGCCACCGTTCTCCACCCGGATCCCGCCAGGCCGAGCGCCGCCCCTACGAAGTTATTCTCGGCGATAGGGGTGACCCGGATGCGGTCCGGACCGAACTCCCTCCGCAGTTCGATGGGCAGATCGGTTGCCAGGTGGAGGGTCTTCGGGTTCCTCCGGAATTCTTCCTGGATGGCTTCGTTTGCTGCCGTTTCGTAGGTAATCTCTCGCATGCTCGCCTCGCGTATTTATTGGGCATAGACGTCCAGGAGTGCATCCTTGGGGGCGGGGAAGGGGCTGGAAATCGCAAAACCCACAGCTTCTTCGATTTTCTCGAGTACCCGGGCATTCATGGATCGGATTTTCCCCTGGGTGAGAGTCCCCCGCTTCAGCAGTTTCTTTTCATAGGCCAGCAGCGGGCACTTTCTCTTCCAGGCTTCGATCTCCTCTACCGGACGTAGATCCAGGAGGGCGTCAGAGAGAAAATGTTTGTGCCAGCGGTAGGTTCTGCATTCCAGGAAATAAGGGCCGTCGCCCGAGCGCAACCGTGCGATGGCGGCTCCTGCGGCCGCGTGCACCCGTTCGACATCGTTGCCGTCGACGGTCCTGCTGGCGATTTGAAAGGCCTCGGGCATCCGCGTGATTTTGCCGGCGCTCAAAGAATCCCCGGCAGGCGTGTTCACGCCGTAGCCGTTGTTTTCGCATACGAAAAGCAGGGGGAGATTCCACAACGACGCCAGGTTCAGCGCCTCGTGGAACTCACCTTCATTGCAGGCCCCGTCGCCGAAAAACACCGCGGCTACGGTACGTTTGCCCTCCATCTGGGCAGCGATGGCGGCGCCGGTGGCGATCGGAAGTCCCGCGCCCACAATGCCGTCGGCGCCGAGCATGCCTATACTGAAATCGGCGATATGCATGGATCCGCCCTTGCCCTTGCAGTAGCCGGTCTTCTTGCCGTAAATTTCGGCCATCATGCGAAGCATATCCGCGCCCTTGGCGATGCAGTGCCCATGGCCGCGGTGGTGACTTACGATGCGGTCCGCCCGACTCAGGTGGTTGCAGACACCGGTCGCTATGGCTTCCTCCCCGATGTAGGAGTGTACGAAACCGGTGATATTCCCCGCGCGGAATTCCGTGACGAGCCGCTCCTCAAACCGACGAATAGTCAGCATCGTGCTATACAGGGCCAGCTGTTGCTTTCTGCTCAGGTTCAATGGATCCCCTCCTGAACTCCCAATCGTTTCATGATGGATTCTTCCGCAAACCCTGTTGCGGTCCGGGCGCACAAGGCATCCCGTTGCTTGGACGGTTTCTAGTAGTATCCCGGGAACTGCCCAATCGTTGTACGGTATGCGCGCAGGGCCGCCTGGTCCAGCGGCTCCTTCCTGAGTTCCTGGCTCAGGACTTCCACGCCCCAGGGCCCGTCATAGCCGGCGTCGAGCATGCACTGGACAAAACCTTTCACGTCGAATTCGCCCTCGCCGGGCAGCTTCCGGTGATTGACCGTGTCCTCGTGCAGGCTCCACGGGCACTCGAAGGTTCCGTCGTTGATCTCGATGCCCATCAGGAACCGGGGGGGGATGCGGGCGATATCTTCATAAGAGATCCCGAGCTTGACCATGTGCCAGAGATCGACCATGATGCCTCCGTTGGGTGCGTCGGCCCCTCCGACCATTTCCAGGGTCTCCGGCAGTGTCTTGATCATGCTGTCGACGATCAGTTCGAACAGGATCCTCGCCCCATAGTCTTCGGCATCCTTGCACAGTGAGGAGAAGGATTCGATCAGCTTCGGCATCGGTGTGATCTTCGTTTCGAAATCCCCGACCTTGATGTGCCGCGCACCGAGCGCCTCGGCTGCCGTCAGAAGGAAATGCTTCAATCGGTCCGAATGTCTTTTCTCCTCGCCGTCGCGGAACCAGTCGGTCAGAAACTCAAGTTCGACGTGCCGGATGCCATTGTCCTCGAGAATATGCCGGATGTCCTTCAGGGATAGCCGTTTGAGGATATGCTCGAGGTCGGCCTCTTTCAGTGCGAAGCCTTTAAATCCGGCCCTGGCCGCGGCTTGAACCCTGTCCTCGAATTTGAATGGGCTGTACTCGGCCTTCGAGTGAGGGTGTACATCCCCTGCCAGAGTCCAGTAGGATCCGATCAATTCGATCTGTTTCATGTCCTGTCCCTCCCACGTACCCATGCTATGCGAATCCCTCAGGATCCGTCAATCAAACTTAAGGCATTGTCTTTCCTTGGGACCTCGCGGAGCTATTGCGATTACCTAACCGACGCCCTGGTGGCCGACAGAAGCCCGATTCCAGCAGAGAAGGGGGGGCGAGCACCAGACACTCGAACAAATCCTCCGTGGCACCGGATTCGAACATGGAGACAGGAGGATCCACGTACAACGGTGTCCCCCCGCCTCCCGGAACTATCCTGCAGGTTTGCGGCAAATACTTCCCGACCACTGCCAGGCTGCAGTATGATGGACGGGTTGAAAGCGGAACCTAATGCGGCGGGCATCAGCGTGCGGAGACAGGGATGACAGAACTAGACCTTAAACAAGCGAGAAAAGAATATAGCCATAGGACATTGCAATAACGGC
>CAZYXB010000063.1:0-12997 GCA_964651155.1 uncultured Acidobacteriota bacterium
TCTACTTTTATATCAACAGAATACTGTTTTGCCAGCCAGGGAACTTCGGTTTAAAAAGGCCTCGGCCGCGGCCGCGGCGACCGACGGATCCGTTACGATGTGTTCCGCGCCCCGGTGCGGTTCGACGATGTTGGCTTTGAGGAGGATGCGTTTGCCCCGGATCTCCTCGGGGGTCACGCGCAGTTCGCCGAGGCCGTCGAGGATGATGCGGGCAAGGTCGCCGCCGTAGCCGGAGGCTTTGGCTATGAACGTTTCGGCTTCCATTTTCCCGGAACTGCAGGCATGGAAAAGCGTTCCGCAAGCCGCCCCGAAGGGGGCGGCCGCCAGGGTCCGCAGGAATCGTCTTCGGGTGCATGTGCGCATGATTCGTGTGCCCTTTCCGCGGACCGGTACGGAGGCCGGGGTCCGCAGGCGTATTGTCTCCCGGTTCAGCGGCGCCTGATGTCGCCGTCGGTCAGATAGGCCAGCGCGAGCAAGGACAGAAGGCTCGTGGCGTAGGGACCGAATCTGTCCTGCCGGTCAAGCGTCTCCTCTATCCACCCGGGGCCGTCTTCGGGGAAGCCGCCCCAGGCGGCCAGCCCGAAAAGGGCCCAGGCCAGCGACAGCGGGGTGCGGGACGTTGCCGCCTGCGCCTTCAGGTAGCCAAGGCTGCGGCCGATGTTCTCTTTCGGGACATGTCCGGCAAGCGCTGCGAGCGCGAGCCCGGTGGCGTCGGCAAAGGGGAGGAGCTCGTTCCCATACACCAGGGTGTTGCCGTAATTCCACCCACCGCGAGGCAGCTGGCGGTCCAGAAGCATTTGAACGGCCTCACGGAACCGTTCGTGGCTGCCATGTCCGGTGACGTCGAGCGCCAGGAGGGCCGTGGCCGTGGGATCTACGAAGGAATGGGTCCTCTCGTTCCACGGCCATCCTCTCAGGGATGTGTCGTGCGAAGCCGGGGATTGCGGCTTCGGGCGCCAGTGGGTCCCTGTCGTTCGGAGCAGGAATGCGACGGCCCGCTCCCTGGCCTGGTCGCATGCCGCGTCCCCGCGCCAGGCAAGGACGGCGGCGGCCGTCGGCCAGATCGCGTCCGGGGCGCCCGGGAGGGCGATGCGGCCGTCTTGCTGCTGGCCGGCGGCGAGGGCGGCCCGGGCACCTTCGGCCCAAGCGCGGTGCTTTTCCCTCCGGGCGAGGGCTTGGGCGGCCCAGGCGGTGGCATCGGGGCGGTAGAGCCCGTGGAGGTGTTCGGAAAAACCGCCGTCAGGCAGGCGCCTTTCCGCAATCTGCTCCATGCACAGGTCGATCGCTGCGGGTAGCGTAGTCACCTCCGTTTGCGTGATAATCGCATGTCCAGCCCCGATTTGGCCGCACGTTGCCCCGATCCCGAAAATCGTGAAACCGGCCCATACCATTTATCGGAACAATCGGGCGCAGGTAAAGGGATTTCTCGATTTCATTCCAGGAATCCCGTTGTTCCCGTGGCCCCTCCTCTGCACGTCTTCGTGCGGGTACGGGCCGCGGGCGGGGGCTTCCGCCGTGAATCCTCGGGCGGGAGCTGCCTTTTTCAGGCGCCGCCGGGGGTGTCGCAGGCGGCTTCCGGGTGGTAGTATGATTGCGGACGCGCCGGGGGGCCGGGGCTGTCGGGCACCCCCGGGACGGGTGCGGGAAGGAGATGCCGACTTTGGGTTCCATGTATGCAAACCGGGATTTCCTGCTCGGGCTGCTGGCGATGTTCTTCGCATTTTTGAGCCACACGATGTTCTACCTTTTCCCCCTGTTTCTCGAGCAGTTCGAGCCCTCGAAAACCTGGGTGGGGCTCATCATGGGCGTCTACAGCCTCACGGCCATCGCCGTCCGGCCTTTTTTCGGCAGGACGATCGACCTGCGGGGACCGCGGGCCATGTCGCTCTGGAGCCTCGGCGCCATGTTCGTCGTCGTCCCCTGGTTCCACTTGGTCGAAAGCGCCGGCATGCTGGCATTTGTCCTGCGCGCGCTGATGGGCCTTGGCTGGGGCATCAATCTGGTGGCCGTCATGGCCCTGTGCACGGAGGTGGCGCCCCGGGACCGCCTGGCGCACTCGCTCGGGGTGATCGGGGTTTCCGGCATCGTGGCGGGCGCGGTCGGGCCGATGCTGGCCGAGGAGATCGTCCGGCACTTGGGGTTTCCGGGGCTTTTCAACTCGAGCATGGTCCTGATGGTCGCCGCGGCCGCCTGCGTCGTGGCGGTCAGGGAGGCCCCGCGGACCGGCAGGCCGGCCGGGGCGTCCAGGATGCTGGTCCTAAGGCGGTATTCGGTGGCGACGCTCGCGGTCATCGCCCTCATGCCCGTCGTCCACGGCGCCGCGCGCGGGTCGGTCATCAACTTCATCGCCCTGTACGGCAGCAGCGCCGGGTTCGACCGGGTGGCGCCGTTTTTCCTGGCTTTTTCGGCCGCCGCGGTGCTGACGCGGCTGGGGGTGGGGGATCTGTCGGACCGCTACGGCCGCAAGAGGGTGCTTTTGCCCTCGGCCCTGATCATCGGCGGCAACCTTTTCTGGCTGGCCGGGACGCACAGCTATGCCGGTTTTGTCGCCGCGGGATTCCTGGCAGGTCTCGGCCAGGGGCTGATATTCCCGGCGCTGAGCGCCTACCTGATCGACCTGTTCGGCCACCAGCACAAGAGCTTCTCGCTCGCGCTCTACATGTCGCTTTTCGATACCGGCATGGGGCTCGGCTCCCCGCTGTTCGGGTGGATATCGGACGTGGCGGGGTATAGGCCGATGTACGCCGCGGCCGGGGCCCTTCTGATCGCCTACACGGTTCTTTTCACGTTCAGGACGCCGACGCCGGCCATGGTGCGGTAGGGCCCCGCGGCCTAGTCCACGGTCTGGGCCTGGATGGCGGTGATGGCGACGGTGTTGACGATGTCCTCGACCAGGCAGCCGCGGCTGAGGTCGTTGACGGGTTTGCGCAGCCCCTGCAGGATCGGGCCGACCGCGATCGCATTGGCGGAGCGCTGGACGGCCTTGTAGGTGTTGTTGCCGGTGTTCAGGTCGGGGAAGATGAAGACGGTCGCCCGGCCGCCCACGCGGGAGTCGGGCATCTTGGCCTTGGCGACCCCGGCGTCGACGGCGGCGTCGTACTGCATCGGGCCTTCGAGTATCAGGTTCGGGGCGCGCCGGTTGGCGATCTCCACCGCTTCGCGGACCTTGTCGACGTCGTCGCCGCGGCCCGAATCCCCGGTCGAGTAGGAGAGCATGGCGACGATCGGCTCGATCCCGAATACCTTCGCCGTCTCGGCCGAGGCGATGGCGATCTCGGCCAGCTGCTCCGGGTTGGGATCCGGGTTGATGGCGCAGTCGCCGTAGACGAGCACGCGGTCCTCCAGGCACATGAAAAACACCGAGGAGACGATCGAGTGCCCGGGGCGCGTCCGGATGATCTGGAGCGCCGGGCGTATGGTCATTGCGGTCGAGTGGGTCGCCCCGGCCACCATCCCGTTCGCCCTGCCCGTGTGCACCATCATGGTCCCGAACACGGGGGGCTCGAGCACGATGTCCCGCGCGGCGTCGAGCGCCACGCCCTTTCCCTTGCCCGTGCGGGCGTCGCGGTAGATCTCCGCGAATTCCTCTATCCAGCCGGAATCCTGCGGCGAGATGATTGTGGCCTTCGCGATGTTCAGGTCCAGCTGGCCGGCCCGGTTGAGCACGGTCTCGGGGTTGCCGAGCAGGATGAGGTCGACGGCCTTGAGCCGCAGGAGCGCGTCGGCCGCCTTGAGGATCCTCTCGTCCCCGCTCTCGGGCAGGACGATGGTCTTCTTGTTCTGCCGGGCCCGGTGGATGATCTCGTACTTGAACATGGAGGGGCTGGTGTGCTTGGGACGGCTGATGTAGGCGGCGTCGAGCAGCTTGCCGACGTCCACGTGCGTCTCGAACAGCTGCCGGCCGATCTCGATCTCGCGGGTGTTGTCCGGTTCGATGCCCGGTTTGATCTTCAACAGCTCCAGGACGGTCTCGTAGCTGTTTCTGTTCGAGCGGATGATCGGGACCTTCGGCCCCGGCACTCCCTTGAGGATGTTGAACACGGGCTCGGAGATCTCGCCGTAGCCGGTCAGGATGATGCCGCCGATGTTCGGCGCCGCGGGGGACGACAGCGACGCCATGACCATGAACAGGACGTCGTGGCGGTCCAGGTGGGAGATCAGCAGGGCCTGGTTGTCCAGGTTCGGGATGATGGAGTCGAGCGCGCCGGAGGCCACGATGGGTTTCGAGACCTTGTTGTGCAGGTAGTCCTGGCCGAAAAGGGGCTCCCCCCCGAAGTGGGACAGGATCTCGCTCATCCGCGGGGTCGACAGGTTCTCGTCATAGGGCAGGCAGGCGACGATGGGGATGGCGAACCGCTTCAGGCGGGATTCCAGCTCCTGCCGGAGATCGGCCTCGGTTTTCGGGACGACCTTGTTGATGAAGACGGCGATGATGTCGCACCCCTTGTTCCTGAAGTGCTCCACTTCGAGTTTTGCCTTGGAGCAGATGACGTTGGCGTCCCCCGTGGAGCCGTCGAGCACCATCACCACCGGCGTGCCCATGTGGCGGACCAGGTCGAGGTTCAGGTCGTCCTCGGTCGAGGAGGCCGCCGACAGGAAATCCGTCCCCTCGCACACCACGAAGTCCACCTTCTCCTCGAGCCGCTTGAACGAGGCCAGGATGCGGTCGTACAGGACCTGGTTCTTCGAGTCCGCCATGAGGGCTTCGGCCTCGTAGGCGTCCATCCCGTACATCTCCTCTTCGGGCAGGGTGAGGCCGAAGACGCTGCGGATCAGGTGCAGGTCGCGGTCGGGCACCTTCTCCCCGGTGCCCTGCAGCTGGTAGGGGCGCGCGATGGGGCGGAAGAAACCGAGATTGGCGGTCGTCTTCTGCAGGGCGCTCATAATCCCAAGGGATACAATGATTTTGCCGCTGTAGGGCTCCGCGGAAGCGATATAGAGGCTGTTGGCCATGGGTCCGTCCTCTGGAAAGGATTGCCGTCGTTGCGCCCCCTCCCGCAGCCGCCCGGGCCGCCCGGGAGGCGAACGGTAGAATTGTACTGGCGCCTGCGGCCGATAACAAGAAAAAGACCGGGCGATCCCGGAAAAAATCCGCTTTCGTATGCGCCGGCGGCCCCCGGGCGCCCGACCCCGGGGCCTATTCGGCGCCGTAGGACACTTCCATGCGGCGCACGGCGGCGGCGGCGACCCACAGGACCGCGGCCGACAGGGCGAGCAGGCCTACGACGGCCCCGGCGCGCGAGGCCGGTTCGGCGGGAACGACCAGGAGCCTCAGAAGGACCGGGACCGAGTCGTCGACCGGGACCGGGACCGGGCAGAGGGACTGCAGGTAGTGGAGGATGCTGAGCTTCTGCAGCGGCCCGGGCAGGAACCCGTGGATGCTCTCCCACCCGAGCAGCGCCGCGGCCGGGATGACGGGGTTGCGCACGATGAGGCCGGCCGTCAGAAACACGCTGCCGTACCCGATGCAGCCGGCCACGGCGGCGGCCAGGTACCAGAAGGCGTGCCCGAGCCCGGGGCCCTGCAGGTAGGCGCGCACTTCGGCCGCCTCGTGCGACCCCAGGAGGACGGCGAAGCAGAGCAGGGCGCCCCCGGCGAAGATGGCCGAGGAGGCCGCCAGGGCGGCGGCGTATTTCCCGGCCAGGAGCACCTCCCGCCGGGCCGGGGCCAGAAACCAGAAGTGGAGCGTCCTGTCGAGGATCTCCCCCCGGAACATGTTCATGAATATGCCGAGGCAGCCGAAAAATACCGCCAGCCTGAGGTAGAAGACCTGGAACACCCCGGCGAAGATCGAGCGGTCCTCCTCGAAATTCCGGAGCGGGGAGACGTTTCTCGACTCGAGCTGGCCGTCGGCGAACTCGAACACGGCCTCGCGCTTCCCGTCGAAATACACCACCCGGCGGTGCCGGGTGGTTTCGTAGGAGAAGCGCGTCCCCGCCATGGCGACGACGGTCGTGAACCTTTTGCCGTCGTCGCCGGCCGCGAGGGCGAATCCCCGGGTGTTGAGCTCCTCGGGCAGGCCTCCCGAGGCGGCGTGGCGCACGACGATGCGGCGCACCCGCTCGGTGCGCCCGAGATCCACCTCGAGGAATTTCCGGGGCTCGCGGGAGCACCAGGGGTCCCCGGCGCCGCTGCCGTCGAAGGCCTTCTCCGGGCCTTCGGCGGGGCTGCACGGGCTGCTTCCGGTCGCCGGCCGGCCGAGGGCGAGGTTCCGGTCGGCGTCGCCGTAGACCTCGAGCTCGAAGATGCGCGCGGCCGCGTCCCGGGCGTAGTTGGGCCGGAAGACGTCGAGGCGGACGTAGCGGGCGTCCACCGGGGGATCGACCGGGTGGACCGTCGCGCCCCCCGCGGCATCCTGCGGGACCTGGCGGCGGCCGGGCCACTGGCGGTCCGACGCGGGATGGCCGAGGCGCTCGAGGACCGCGTCGTCGGTCTCAAGGTCGCGCACGCTGTCGATCAGCCCGGGCCGGGCCGGGGGGGACGCCGACAGGGAGGCGTGCCGGATCTTCACGTGGGCCGCGTGCCCGAGGAAGATCGCGGTGGGGAACAGCGCCAGGGCGTACACCCAGAAGGCGCGGCGGGAGAAAAACGCGCGCCGCAGCTCGATCGTCGCAATCGTCCACACCTGCCGCACTACCGGGACCTTCCCCATGGCGTCTACCGCTCCCCCCCGATCAGGTACGCATACAAAGCATCCGCGTTCTCGTCGGCCGGTATCACGCTGTCGATCCTGTAGCCGGCCGCGGCCAGGCGCCCGAGCGATTCGAGGAACCGCGCCGCGTCCCCCGTCATCGCAAGAAGCCCCGCCCGGTCCTCGTGGAGCCGCACCTCGGAGACGTGGTTCTCCCGGAACAGCTCGGCCGCGAGGCGGTGCGCGTCATCGGAGCGCACGAGGAACTGGCTCGGGCGCTCCAGGATCTCCCCGCGCACGTCGCGGATCTTCCCCTCGGCCACGACCATGCCGTTGGCCACGAGGATGACCTGGTCGCTGACGAGGTCGACCTCCTCCAGGACGTGGCTCGACAGGATCACGTGGCGCCCCCGGGCGGCCAGGCTCCTGAGCAGGGCGATGGTTTCGGCCCGGACCAGGGGGTCGAGCCCGTTGAGCGGCTCGTCGAGCAGCAGGATGTCCGGCTCGTGGGCGATGGCCTGGGCCAGGCGGACGCGCTGGCGCATCCCCTTGGAATAGGCCGCCATCTTCCTCCCCGCCGCCTCGGCCATGCCCAGCCGGTCGAGCGTCTCCCAGGCCGTTTTCTCCGCCGCGGGGCCGTCGTAGCCGCGCAGCCGCAGCCCCGTGGCGACGTAGCTCAGCCCGGTCGACCAGCGGGGGGCCGCATCGTACTGCGTGGCGTAGCCCGTGATCCGCATCAGGAGCTCCGGGCGCCGCGGCGAGAGGCCGCGCAGGAGCACTTCTCCGCTGTCGGGATGGATCAGGCCCGACAGGAGATTGAGCAGGGTGGTCTTGCCCGAGCCGTTGGGCCCGACCAGGCTCGTGATGCCCGGCGGTATCTCGAGCGTCACGCGGTTGACCCCGAGCACCTCGCCGTAGAATTTCGAGACATCCTCGAGTGCCACCGTCGGCGCGCTCATCGGACCACCTCGACCGGGCGGAGCCGCCGCTCCAGGACCAGGGCCAGCAGCAGGACCAGCGCCGCCAGGACGGCCGCACACGCCGCCGGGCCCGGGCCCGCGGGGGGGTCCACGCCGAGCAGGGGGTGCCACAGGCGGCGCGCGGCCCACGACGGGTTGGCCAGGTGCCCCCACTGGGAGCGGAACACGGCGTTGATCATCCCCGAGGCGCCGCCGAGGATGAAGAAGAACCCGAGCACGAGGCCGCCGGCCAGCACCTTCATCCGCACATAGGCGCCCGATGCCAGGGCGACCAGGGCGACGACGAGGATCCAGAGGCCGAGTCCTGCCGCCAGGGCCGGGGCGAACCTCCAGTGATCCGCCGCCCAGCCGTTTCCGGCCATGGCCGCCTGCACCGCGACCAGTATCACGCCGGGGACCCAGGTGATGACCGACAGGAGCCCGAAGAGGGCGGCAAACCGCCCCGCGGCGTATTCCGCGCGGCCTATGGGGCGGCTGAAGTAGAGCTCGAGCGCGTTGTTGGACACGTCGGGCGCGATGCACCCGGGCCCGGCCAAGGCCGCCATGAAGACGGCGAAGACGGCCTGGACCCTCATGAACACCAGAAAGAACCGGCCGTCGCCCCGGACGAAGTCCGCGAATTCCGAACCGAAACCGAGGCCCTCGAGAAGCTCGATGTGGTTGCCGACGTACAGGCCGGCGGCCGACACCAGGGGCCAGACCATGGAAAGGGCTGCGAGCAGGACCACCGGGCGGTTGCCGAGCAGGCGGCTCCACGTGTAGCGGGGCAGGACCGCAAACCGCGCCCACCGGCCCCGAAGGGGGCCCCGGTAGCGTTCGTACCCGCGCCTGTATACCGCCATGCGTCGTCCCTTCCGATCCCCGTGCGCTACGGGCGCCCGGCCGCCGGCCCGTTCCCGGGGTGTTCCCCCGGGGCCGGCGCCAGGTGCCCGACCGCCTTCAAAAATATCTCCTCGAGCGTGTCCCGCCGGTGGGAGAGTTTGCGCACCGTGAGATCCCGCGCCCGGACCAGGCCCCACAGCGACGCGATGTCGGCCGAGGGGGGCAGGACGATGCGCCAGCGCCCGCCCCCCTCGGAGACCCCCTCCGCCCCGATCCCCGGCAGGGCGGCGCCGAAGCCGGCGTCGTCGCCGAGGACCTCGAGCTCCACGAAGCAGCGGTTGGAGCGGCGCTCGGCCTCGAGGTTGCACGTGTGGGCGACGGCGCCCTCGTTGAGGATGACGGCCTCGTCGCACACCTGCTCGACGTCGCCCAGGATGTGCGAACACACGAGCACGCTCATCTTCTGCCGCTCCTTCATCGCGCGCACCAGGCCGAGCATCTGCCGCCGTGCCGACGGGTCCAGGCCGTTGGTCGGCTCGTCGAGGATCACGAGCTCCGGTCCGTGCACGATGGCCTGGGCGAGTTTGGCCATCTGGCGCATGCCCGCGGAATAGGTGCCCAGCTTCCGGTAGCGCGCCTCGCCGAGCCCGACGTAGAACAGCGCCTCGTGGGCCTTTTCCAGGGCGGCGCCGCCGGGCAGCCCCGAAAGCTCCGCCATCATCCTCAGGTTGCCCACCGCGGTCATGTCGCCGACGAAGGCGTCGTTTTCGGGCATGTAGCCGACGCGGGCGCGGACCTCCCGCGCCTGGCGCCGGCAGTCGAAGCCGAGGACGCGCGCACGCCCCCCGGAGGGACGGTAGAAGCCGAGAAGGGTCAGAATCAGCGTCGACTTGCCCGCGCCGTTCGGGCCGAGCAGGCCTATGGCTTTCCCTTCCCCCGCAACGCCGAGCCGGCCGGAGATCCCGTGGAGGATTTCCCGCCGGCCCAGCGTCACCCTGAGATTCTCCAGTTCGACCACTGCCGCTGTCATTCGGGAGCGTTCCTGTTGTGGTTGTCCGAGGGCGGCCGCGCCGCCGGTTGCCGTGGTGCCAGGGTGTGGACTATATCATTGATTGCGGAATTTTTCCTCTTTCGCGCGTGCCGGCCCCCCGGCTCGCTGCGGGCCGCCCGTAGGGCCGCCCGCAGCGATGCACGCAGCGGCGCCCCTAGCGTTGCCCCGTCAGGCCCTTGAGAAGCATCAGGTCCACGAGAACGCCCGAAGGCCCGGTGCGGCTGATGGCCCGGATCCGATCCGGGCCGGCATCGAAGACGACGAGGATCGGGTCCCGGCCCGAGAGGAGATTCCGGTAGGCGGGATTCCCGAGCAGCCCCGCCAGATCCCCGAGCATCCCCCGCGTGTTGATCCACAGGAAGGCGGAAGGGTGCAGCCCCGAGGACGCGGGCAGCTGCTCCCGGAAGGGCGCGGACCACAAAAGCGGGCTTCCGCCGTCCCGGGTCGCGATGGCGCGCTGGGCCGTGGCGCGGTCCGAAGCCGCGACCAGGTATCCGTGGTCGAAGGTCCATGTGACGGCAAACGCTTTCCCGGGAGGCCGTATCGAGGACCAGGTCCGCCCGTCGACGGTTTCCCTGGCGTAGGCGGCCCGCTCGGGCCGCCCGGAGGCCGCAAGGCGCGCGTTGCACTCCTCGACGAGCCGGGCGACGGCATCGTCCAGGGCGTCCGGGTCGTGGGCCAGGACGGCCATCATCCAGGCGGGGCCGCGGGTGGAGAGGCCCTCGATCGAGAAGGCCGATTCCGTCCCGACCGCGTGGGCCAGGACGACGGCGAACTCGAGGCCGGGGTCGGCCGTCGCCGCCTCGAGAGGCTCGAGCACCGACGGGTCCAGTAGAGCCAGCCGGGCCAGGAGCTCCTCGAACAGCTGCCGCGGCTCCATGGTGGCGATGTAGCCGGCGGCCAGCGCGTCGGCGGATACGTATTCGGCCGCGCCCCCGGCGCCGGCGTCGGCCAGCAGGGAGGCCAGGCCCGAGCGCGGGCCGCCGAAGTCGACCGTCATCCGGGTCTCCGCGGCGCCCGCAGGGTTGCTCCCGTCGAAGAACAGGTGCCGGGGCATGGCCGAAAGCAGGCCGGGACTGCCCGCGGCCGGTGCGGGAAGGGACCCGGCGTCGATGGCCAGGAGCCAGGAGAGGCCTTCGCGGTACCGGGAGGCGATCTCCCGGGCGAACGGGGATGCGGCGCCCTGGCCGAGGCTGCGGGTGAGCGGCTCGAGGTCCGGGATCCCGGCGGTGACCAGGAGCAGCCGGTCGTCGAGGTAGCAAACGGGCGCTTCGGCCCCGCCGCCCGCCGCCGCGAGTGCCTCCTCGAGCCGGGGGCGGCCCCCGGGCGCGACTTCCGCTAGCAGGACCGGGATCTCCCGGCCGCCCGGTGCGCCAAGGGTGAGCGCGAAGACGATTTCATCGCCGAGATAGGGGGCCGCGACCCGGACCCTGTCCAGGAGAAGCCTCAGGTTCTGGCCCGGCTCGGCCTGCCACCACTGGCCGAAGTAGGGATTTTCCGCCGCCTGTTCCTCCATCAGGGCGACGGCCTGGTCGAGGGTGTCGGCGGGATTGGCCACGGCGCCGTAGACGGCCGTGCCGGCGGGCATCAGCCCGAGCAGCCGGGACTGCCGGGGCAGCTCCGGCCGTGGGAGTTCGGCCATCCGCCTCTCGACCTGGACGAGGGACGCGAGGATGTCGGCGTAGGCCTGCGCGTCCGGGCTCCAGGAGACCGCCTGCTCGACCGGGACGGACAGCTGCGGGTTGGTCGACGCCTGCTCCCCCGGGCCGAGCCTGACGCTCGAGCCCGAATGGGCCACCGACACCGACCCCTCGAGGACCGATACCAGGGTGCCTCCTATGCCGGAGGAAACGCCGAAAACGGTTCCGTGGACCGAGACCATGGCGTCGCGCGTCTCGACGCGCAGCTCCTTGCCGCGCTGCCTGGCGGCCCGGACGACGATGTCGCCGCGGCGGAGCCGGATCGACGGCCCCGCCGCCGCCCGATCCAGGGAAAATTCCGTGTTCTGGTTGACGTCCACGAGCGAGCCGTCTGCGAGCCGTATCCGCGCCTGCGCGCCCGGGGCCGTGCGGACCGGGTTGCCCGGGACGATGCGGTCGCCGCGGGACAGGTCGCCGCCGGGGACCCGCAGCAGGCGCCCCTGCAGAGTTTCGACCGTGGCCGCCTGCGCACCCGGGGCGAGGACGGCGCCGATCGGGCCGCGGGCGAGGTAGAAGGCGCCCAGGGCGGCGGCCGCGGCTGCGGCCCAGCCCGCCCGGCGCGGCCAGGGGGACCGCCGCCCCGGGGGCATCGCATGGGATCGCTGCCGGCCTTCCATCCCGGCCAGGTGCTCCCGGCAGGCCGGGCAGCGGCCGAGGTGGTCTTCGAGCAGCATCCGGCGGCTTTCGGGGAGGACCCCCCGCGCCCAGTCGCCGAAATCCCGCCGGAACTGCCCGCACAGGGTCGGGGCGGCCCCCGTGAGGGCCTCCAGGACGCGGGCGCCGGCCGCCTCGGCCCTTTCGGGGTCGACGGCCTCGTTCTTCATGGCTTCTATCGCCTGATCCAAACGGTCTTCTCTCATCTCCGACCTCCTTGTCCGCACCGGCTCTCTAGCGGTCCATGGCCTTCTGCAGGCTCTGCCGTATCCGGTGCAGGCGGACCGCGATCGCGTTTTTCTGCTGCCCGTACAGGGACGCGAGCTCCCCGTTGGACAGCCCCTCGACGTGGCGCAGGAGAAACAGCGCGGCATCGTCGGGGGGGATCCGGGCGATGGCGCGGCGCAGCTGTTCCTTCAGAAGGGACCGGTCTTCGGTCCGGGGGGCGGCGTCGCCGAGGCCGGTCTCGGCCCTGCACGCCCTGCGGCGGAGCAGGTCGAGCGCGGCGTTGGCCGCGGCGCGCCGGAAGTAGGCTTCGGGCATCGATCCGGCGCTCTCCTGCCGGTTGAGGATCCGGAGGAAGACGGTCTGGAGGGCGTCCTCGGCGTCGGCCGCGTTGCCGGCGATCCTCAGGGCCGTGCGGTAGACGGCGTCGTAGTGTCGCCGGTAGAGTTCGGAAAAATCCGTCGTCGATGTCATGTCGATGGGCCGCGCGGCGGCCAGGCTGTGGCTCGTTCCCATGTCCGGGTCCCTCGATACTGTAACGCGCGGGACGGGGCATTATTACACGCAATGCGGAAAAAGTTCTCTGCCGAGGGCGGGACGGGGCCGCGGCGCGGTCTTCTCCGCCCGCCCAAATACAAAGCCCCGGACCGGTTGGACCGGCCCGGGGCTTCGTTGCGGCAGGAGCGGGGCAATCATCTGGCCCCGGAGGGTCCTGTTACCGCCAGTCGTCGACCCGCGTGCCGCGGCCGACTCCGAAATCGGTGACGAACCAGGTGGTCTGTATCCCGCCTCCGGTGACGACGACGCCGACGCTGCCGCGCCGCAGCGGGTTCATCAGCGTCTCGGGCGGCTGCTTTCTCTGCGAGGCATACGGCTCGAGCCCCTGCATGGCCATCGACGAATACATCGTGGAGACGACGCCGTTGCCCCAGTA
>CAZYXB010000064.1:0-12435 GCA_964651155.1 uncultured Acidobacteriota bacterium
GACGACGGGCGCCGCGGATACACCTACATGCCCGCGGAAGATACAACTGGGTGCCTGGAACATTTTCTGGAAATCGCCGATCGCATCCCCTCCCGTTATTTCGTTACGGATAAGGGCTTCACACTCGACATGCCGCCCGGGAAGTTCATCGAACACTACGGGGAACCGACCCGCGTTGAAACGACCTCGGAAGGAAAGCTTCTGTCCTGGGATTTCGCCGGAGACCCCTCGATACCGGGCCTCAAGACAAAAGACGGCCGGCTCCATGTCGAAAACAGCTTCGGCTTTCATTTGCGGATCCTGTTCGACGAAGAAAAGGCCGTGGCGATCCTGACGCAGAGCGACATCCCCTGAGTGGACCCCGTCGGTGAATTTGCAGCGCCTGGAGCCGGTCCGATCGGGCGGGTGGCTCTGGAAAAGCAGACACAAGATACACGAAGGAACTCCAAGGATCCCGCTGCCGCTGCACACCATTTTGCGGATATCGAGCCCATCCGGTTCGGGGAAATGCCCATTTTCCTGGCGCTTTCGGGGAATCGCTATTCTGAAACGAGCCTGATATGCGCAAACAGCCGTTTTTGTCCGATCGATGTCCGGGCACCGCTGTTCGGGGCATTTCATTAACGGCCATTCCGCACCCGTCCGAGGCCGGCCGCCGCAAATGATGTGTCGCTTCCCCGATCCCCGTGCCATTCCGCGTGAACCGTCTTGGTCCGAATGTGCAGAACTTGACATGCAAACTATTCAATGAGACAGTTCGGGACCTTGAGAAAAGGGATGAAGGAATCCGATGGGGGTACGGTGCCATGGCCAAGGTTCTTGTCGTATATTCAACCAAAACCGGTACAACCGAAGCGATGGCGGAATCCCTGGCGGAGGGTTTGCGCGAAACAGGAACCGATGCGACGGTGATCGATGCAAAGGATGTGAAGGGCGAGCTGGATATGGCCGGATACGACGTCTATCTGTTCGGTTCCCCCACCTATCATCATGAAATGATAGAGGACATGAAGCGACTTCTGCTCGTCGCAGAACGGGCCGATTTGCAGGGGAAAACGGGAGGAGTTTTCGGGGCGTACGGATGGAGCGGAGAATCCCTGAAAAAGATGCACGAAAAGATGGAGTATAGATGCGGCATGGAGATGCTGGAAGACCGCTTGCCGATGAAGGTGCCGATCGGGGATGAAGCGCTGCGTCGGGCGTCGCGGGAATTCGGACGGAAACTCGGCGGCAGGATCAGCGGTCGTGAATGAATAGAGGCCCCCGGGCCCGGCCGCCATGGGGGCAACTGCACGGCCATCCCCGTAGAAGCCTCGCGGTAGGACGCCTGTCCATGATTGGCTGCCGGTGCCGTCAACCGACCCGGAATCCATTACATCCGGGGGGCAGCGACGCGTTTTGCAAACCTGCCGGGGAGCGGGTGGCCGGGCTTCCGGCTGCACTCCCCCGCGGAAGGACTCCATCTTGCTCGAACGGAGCGTGCCGCCTGCGATTGTCCAGACATGTTTTCTTGAAATCTCCGCATTCCCGATTGCCGAGCAGTCCCGCGGCGCACGTCTCCCGTCCGCGCAAGAACCCTGTTTTCATCAGATCCCGGCCATGGCTCTTGAGGCGCAAACGCATCAGGATGCTGCCGGTTTGCGCCTGGGCTGTGCCCGGGAGACCATCGCACGTATAGGGGTTGGTGCGACAGCAGAGCCAAATCCCTTCCCGGACCGCAGGTGCGGAAGGGGCGGCCAGGTCCCGGAAGTGTCGCGGCCGTTATCCCGGTCCAGGAAGATTCCCGAATAGGTCCAGGCCCTGCCACCGTCCGAGCTCTCGGCGGCGCCTACCCGGTTGCGCTCGAACAGGGGATAGCCTCGATCTGCAATGCACGGACATCGCTCCCTGCCTCCGGCCGCCTGTTGGAAGGTTTCGAACGAACCCGTCAATCGAAGACATGGAATGCGTCCCAAAATTCCTGGAAGGTTTGTTCCGCCTGTTTGAGGTTCTTTTCGGCATTTGCCAGGTCCTCGGGTGTTTGTTCCCCTGCCCGGACCTTGGCCTTGCCCAGTTCGTAGGTCAGTTTCTTGATGACATAATCCTGCTTGTACAGCGCCCCTCTGATGGAATTCGGCATATTCTCGAATCCCATATTCTGGGATCCCCAACCGGTGTTGCCTATTTCCTTCATGGTTTCCCTCGAAATCTTTCCCGCCGACACTTCCGTTAATTTTCGGAAGCTGTGCAGGGCGCCCTCGATGAAGTCCAGACCGGACAGCGCGTGTTGCAGGGAAAACCGCTGATTGTAGGTGTAGTCCGCGGATTCATCCCGGTGAACGGGCCGTAAATCCAGATCGGCGCGCGCCTGCAGACAGTAAAGCAGCACGAAAAGACACGGAAGGATCCGCGACATGGACGCCCCCTTTCGGTTGTTCCCGCCGGCTTGGACTCTTCGTAGATGACGCTGCGGGACCGCATGCCCATTGTAGTACAGCCACAGATTCCGGGGATGAACAAAAAACGGCGTCGGGTTCCGGAGGGTTCCAGGCGGTCGGGCCCTGGCCTGGGCATTCAACCGGAAATATGGCCTGTGCACCTTCAACCGGTACCGATGGCCGCACGCCGCCGCACCCAAACGTCCCGGAAGGGTCCCGGGATTATGGGGCGCCGTTATAGTGCCGAACGCGGCGGATGCGGATGGCATCACCGTTTGTATGGCCCGCAGTTCCCTGTGCAATGAAATCGGGATGTGGAAGCGGCGATGCCGCCTCGTTCCGGCATGCCAGGATCCGCAAGCCGGTTGAGCGGATACGTCCCGGTGTGCGGCGATCTCCCCCCCCGGCAGGCAGGGGCCCCCTGCCTGCCGGGGAAGGATGGGTGAAGTTTTCGGCCGGCTGGGCTATAATCGTCCCATCCTGGGGAGGAACCACGATGAAGGCTCGAATACTGCTCGCCCTGCTTCCGCTTTGGGCCTTTGCCGCGTGCACGGACAAGGCCGAGACCCCGGCGCTTACGGCACTGGACTATTTCCAGATCCAACAGCTGGTGGCCAGCTATGCGCGGGCCATCGACACGTGCTCCAACAACGGATATGACTACGCCGATCTGTTCACCCCCGACGGATTCTTCGCACCCTCGATCGACGGCAAGATCGTGGCGACATTCCAGGGACGGGAACAGCTGGCGGAGGTTTCCGGGGGCGGCGCGAACGGCTGCAAGAACGTACCCTGGATCGAAGAGGGCGTCCGTCACATCTACGTCAACCACGTCATCGCCGCTACTGAGGAAGGAGCTGCGGGGACGGTCGACATGCTGATGATCGGATTGGGCCGCGATCCCAACAGAATCGAATACGACGGCTATTACGAGGACGTGTACGCCAGGACGCCGCAGGGATGGCGATTCCAATCACGCGTTCACCACGCCCTGCTCGATCAGGGGAAGCGCAGGGAGCCTGCGCCGGAAATACGCTGAGAGAAACCTGTTTGCGCAAACACCCGGTCCCGCGCCGCGGAAACGGCGGCAACGGGGAGGTTTGGGGCGGCGGCGCCGGGTGAAGCCCCACGGGAAACCCGGATCGATTCCGGGCCCCCTTCTCTTGCCGCAACGGGACACTCCGGGACAGGCATCCCCTAGGATTGCATCCCCCCGGATGCCCGGCCCGGATAGTCGGAATCATTCCAGGGTGACTTTCTTCCTCGCTTTGATGTCACCGGCGGACGCGCCCACCAGCAGTTCGATCTCGCCCGGGTCGTGGGCCCAATCCTGAATGGATTCATTCCAGTACCGGAGATCCATGACGGGAATTTCCAGGGTGACGGTTTTCTTTTCCCCGGCATCGAGCGCCACGCGCGAGAAGCCCTTCAACTCCTTGTACGGCCACGCGACGCCCGGATTGACCCGGTGGACGTAGGCCTGCACGACTTCATCGGCAGCGGCAGCGCCCGTGTTTTTCAGATCGATCGACAAGCGTAGGACATCCTCTTTCCCGTATCGTTCCCTGTCGGTCGCCACCGACGAGTACTCGAACGAAGCATAGGTCAGGCCGTGGCCGAACGGGTACAGGACCGGTTTCCCTCGGGTATCGAACCAGCGGTAGCCTACGAGCGATTCTTCCGAATAATGGGCCGTGTTCGGATCGGAGAACTCCCCGGGATCCTGCCGTTCGGTTTTCGAGCCCATTTCAGGATTTGTTTCTCCCACAAGGCCGACAAAAACATCCCCGCCCCTTCGGCCCTGGGGGTAGTTGCCGAGAGCGTAGGCCGGCGAATCCTCCAGTTTGACGGGAATCGTGAACGGCAACCGCCCGCCCGGCGATAGGTTTCCCACGAGCACATCGGCCAGGGCGTTACCCCCTTCGGTTCCGTTGAACCACGACAGCACCAATGCCCTGGAATTTTGTTTCACGACATTCAGGTCGTTCGGCGCCCCGCTGACAATGACGGTGACGATGTTCGGATTCACCTTTGCGATTTTTTGTATCAGGCCGTCCTGGCCCGAAGGCAGCATCATGTCCCCCCGGTCGCTTCCCTCGGTTTCCACCCACCGGTTATTCCCCGCGAAGAATAAAACCAGGTTTGCCCGTGCCGCCGCCTCGAGGGCTTCCTCGGTCAGTTTCCGCTCCAGCAACTCCTTCGCGCGGCTTTCTTGTTCCAGCTCTTCCGGCGTCTTCCTTCCGAACCTCCGTCCGAACCCGGCGCTGACCACCGGTTCGTACCCCTGAGCGTAGACCAGTTCCGCCCTGTCGCCTATCCTGTTTTTCAACCCGTCGAGCGGAGCGACTTCGTACAAGGTTTTGACGCCGGCCCCCACGCCGCCGAGTCCCATGGTCCGGACCGCATTGTCGCCGATGACGGCTATGACGGGCTTGTCGCGCAAATCCAGGGGCAGGATGCCGCTGTTTTCCAGCAGCACGATGGACTTGCCGGCGACATCGTAGGCGATTTTCTGCTGCGGCGGCTGGGAGGTCATTTCCTTGTTTGCCTCCTCATCGGGCACGGGTTGAACCGCCAGGCGGACTCTCAGAATTTCCCGAACGCGTCGATCGACAATCTCCTCGGGAACCGACCCGGCTCTGACGGCATCGAGCAGCGCGTCGCCCAGATACTGCTTGCCCGGCATTTCCACATTGAGCCCGTTGATGACGGAATTGGCCGTCGAATGCGTCCCGCCCCAGTCGGAAACCACCAGCCCGGCGAATCCCCAGTCTTTCCGGAGAATGGCGTCGAGCAGCATGCCGTTTTCCGAACACCACACGCCCCCGACCTTGTTGTACGCGGCCATGACCCCGTAGGCGTCGGCCTCCTCCACCGCAGCCTGGAACGGCGGCAGGTATATTTCACGCATGGCGCGCTCCCCGACGATCACATTGACCGTGCCCCTGTTCGCCTCCTGGTTGTTCAGTGCGTAGTGCTTCAAACATGCAGCGACGCCGTTATCCTGGATTCCTCTGGTGAACGCCACCGCAAGGCGGGAGCTCAAGAAAGGATCCTCGCTCAGGTACTCGTAGGTACGCCCGCCGGTAGGGATGCGCTGGATATTGATCGCGGGCCCGAGGATCATGTCCTTCCCGCGCAGCCGGGCCTCCCGGGCCATTCCGGTCCCGTAGTCATAAGCCAGGTCCGGGCTCCAGGTTGCGGCCAACGCCGAACCCGTCGGGAAAAATGTGGCCTTGTCCGTTTCCAATCCGGCGGGCGTCCAGCTGTTGGGCTGCAATTCCTCCCGGATGCCGAACGGCCCGTCGACGTATTTCAAGTCCGCAATCCCCAGCCTTGGAACCCCGGCGGAGACGAACATGAATTTCCCGTGAAGCATGTTGATTTTTTCTTCGAGGGTCATGTCCCCGATGATGCGGTCAATGGCGGGATCGTACTGAAGCAAAGCCGATTTTCGTGTCTCTCCCCCGGCGGATCCGGCCAAAGCCAGCACGAGCAAAAATGCGCAGAAGACTCTGCCGTTGACGGCGGGCAACCCGCCTGGGAAATGTATGTTCATCATCGTTGTGTATCCCGATCTACGGGGCATCCCCGTCCACACGGCCCAGCGGATGCGGAAGTACCTAAAACGCCTGTCCTACGATCCCGCCCAGTACCGCCCCCTGTTCCCGGCCGCGCGACGCAACACCCTGATTGTTGGTTCCGTCGACTCTCGGACCTTGATTGTACCATGCCCGGCGTCGAATTCGACTCTTGCGCCGGGGGGTCCTTCGCCCGGGGATAGTGGGTTGAAAGCCCGGCAGAAGGCGTCGGGGGTTCAAACAGGACGGGGGAAGGTGCTTTCGCGAACGTCGCTGAGCTGCCCCGACAGCCCGCACTCCCGTCAGGGCCCGGTGAATAGAGCGAACTCATGCGGAAGAGTTCTCTGTATCTTCCTCAGCCTTTCCTTTCGCTGATCCGTGTCGAAATATAGGGGAAAATCACGGTTGGAGCTATAGACGACGCCTTCCCCGTCCCCGTGCCAGTTGGCGCCACCGCTGCAGTCGATGCGCCGCATCAGGGGATCCCCGCACTCCCGGGCCTCCTCGTGCATCATCCCCGTAATGTCCTCCGCAGGGCGGTTGGCAATGTATTCCCCTACCCGTTACAACCGCTCTGATGGAGCAACACCCGAGCATCAAAGCTTTACGCCGGTCCGGAGATCTGGCACCGCCCGGAAGCCGGGGCAGGAAGCTCCGGCCGTCCCGGATCATATAGGGGGGAGGTACGGCGCCTGCGGTCTCCAGTATGGTTGGCGCCGCATCGATGTTGGCCGCGAGACTGTCGATCCGGGAACCGGCCATGACACGGCCCTGCCATCGCAGGATGGCAGGAACGCGGCATCCTGCCTAGCAGGTGGATTTCCCCCTCGACCGATGGCCGCTGGTACCGATCACCACGGTATTGCCCGCAGGGCCCTTGTCCTCCAATTGCCGCAGGACGGCGCCGACGCTGCCGTCGATCCAGGTCGCCAGGGCGTTGCGTGTATCGATGCCGGCCGCTTCGACCCGTTTCAACACATCGTTTCCTGGCGGCTCTACCTGTGGAATCTTGCGGAGCATTCCGGCGGGCGTACCCAGCGGATCTTCACGGATCCAGTCCGAGGAGTACGGGCCGTCGGGTTCCGTCTATGGCATGGAAAGAAAAAACGGTTCGTCCGCCGATTCACCGATGAATTTCAGGGCCCCCTCCGTAATCCATTCAAGATTGCGGGTTTGCATCCGCCCGGGCAATCCCGACTGCCCCTTGTTCTCGAAACAGACGCGCCCGACAAAATCCAATCCCGTTCTTTCTTTCAGGCAGGCGATCCCGCGCTGATACGGTTCAATAATCTTCCTTTGTATCTCCCGGACATACGGATCCGCATCCGGAGCCAATCCCCTGGCGATGGCGCCGGGAGCGCCATTGCGCCACTTGCCCACAAAGTGGGGTTTTGAACCCGGCTTTGTTCATCTCCCTTGCCAGATTCGTTTCCGATTCGTCGATCGAGGCATCCCATTGAAGGTCGGCACGGGTACCATGGGGGTGGCGGGATACGATGCAATCCGCCACGGAAGAATGGACGGGGGGATCCCTCCCGCAGTGTCCACAAAAGGCCTGCAGGCTTTCTGGCTGGAGCCTACCGATAGGGGAAAAACTTCCGGGGGATGCGGCCGGCGCAATCAGTCCACGCAGGGCGCCAAGGCCCTGCCGGCGGATTCGGGCAACGTCCGGTTCCGGCACCGGGGATGACCGGCCCTTTCCCATCTGCAGGAAACGGGCCGGTCATCCGTCAACCTAAGACTCTTCAGGGGCGGGATTCGGAATTGTTACCTATGCCCGCCGCATGACGCATCGCCTATTCGATGGGTGACAGCGGCCAGCCCATCGATTGCGCCTGGGGACCGACGATCGAGTGGATCAGGTCTACTTTGCCGTCTCGCATCCTGAACATGTGGCAATCGACAAGACCGCTGCCCGTAGGATTCGCCTCGCTCGCCGACGCTCCGCCGCCAAATGCCATGAAGGCGATGGAAATGCCCTTTTCGGTGTCGACCAGGACGCGCCGCGGTCCGTGGTTCATACTGACGCCGATCCGTTTCCTGAAGGTCACCGGCGAACAATCATGGTCTTGCCCTGTCGTAAGAAAGCCGTTCTCCCAGCGGTCGCACACCTGTGCGAAGGGGACGCTGACGGTTGAGTCTTCTGCGAACAGGTCAAAATAATGATTGGCCGCGTCGGCCAACACCTGCCGCGGCGTCCGTTGCTCGGGAGGAAGAATGGTGTGCCAGTCCTGGTCCTTTGTAGCCAGAACGGTGTCCGGGTTGAACATAAATTCATTTTCCCGCGCGACAATGGTTTCAATCTCGGACACTTTAGCTTTTTCGACTTTAAGCCGGACGGCGAACAGGATCGGCCGTACGGTTCCTTCGGCAGGCATTTCCTTGGGTTGCCCCATCATGCCGCCACCGGGGCCGCCGCCACCGGGGCCGCCACCACCGGGTCCGCCGAAGCCGCCGCCACCGGGGCCACCACCACCGGGGCCGCCACCACCGGGTCCGCCGGGTCCGCCGCCGCCGGGTCCGCCGCCAAAACCTCTCATGCCGCCTTGTCCTACGGTTTTGGAGTCGAATTTTTCTTCCACGACCGCAATTACGGCCGCAGAGCATTTCTTCGTATCGATCAGGATTCGCTTCAGCAGAGGCTTGCCCGCCGTTTTCCAGAATCCCTCTCCGACATCCTTCTTCACGCCATTCTCGGTAAATTTCGCATCCGGGGCAAGTGGCAGTATCGATGCACTGTGAGCCGTCAGCGATTCAAAATACTTGTCCACTGTGCCTTCGAGTTCTTCGCGCGAACAGTCCGCCAAAGCATAGGTCACGCTTCCAAGAGCCAGGAGCGTTATTGCTATAATATACGGCGTCCTACGTTTCATCTTCGAATCCTCCCGATCATAAACATTGGAAATGAAACAGAAACGGCAGATCACGGCTGCGCTATATTGTAGGTCCATCCTCCGGTTTTGTCCCGACAGATGACGTATCTACTATCGGTTCGGTTTCCGCCCTATCAAAAAAGCGGATGTCACTATATCATGATGCGGCCCGGATATCCCTTCATTTCCCTGACCGCTCCAGGGATACCCCGGAGATTTCGCCACTCCCTTCCCCCGTAACTGTCGCAAGATCATGCGGCACAACGGAACAGGAGCCGGTGCCTGACACGGACAGACTTCGAGGTTCATGCGTTTTCGGCGTCCTGGTTCTCGGTGAAAGGGACTGGCCCACCGTTGGATTCCTCGGCGCCGGGAAATGGACGCCGTCAACCGCTTTGCCGGTCCCCGGGATCTCTTCGTCGCAATGCCGCTGAAAAAACCGGCGGCCGTATTTGGTGCGCGACCGGGATCATTGTTGCACTGCGGCGTTCGAGGTTGATCCCCAAAAGAGTGCATATGGACTTCCCCGTATGGAGGATTCCGCTTCCGGACGAACAAGCGAAACGTCCGGGAGTGCCCGGCAGACGATCCTTGAAACGTGGATAGCCGGGCGGCCGGGGGAAGCTTCTTTCGCGGGCGGATCGCTAAATCATCCCCCGGGAATAATGCGGGCGCACAGGGTGCGGCGCCCCGTCGGCAAGGGCGGCGAACCTGAATCCGGGAACAGGGAGCCGGGACCGGGCCACGGACTCATTTTCCGATACCGGGCAATCCTTACAGAAGGTACACTTTCTCGAGCAGAGACGATTCTTATCGTCGCCAGCCCACCATTTCAATACAATGGTGTCCTGTTCGGCCGGTAGAGCCCGATCCCGTAAGGGAAAGCCCGGCATAGGACGCTCCCGGTGCATCGTTCGCATCAGGAAATGCAGAATGGGGGCCGGGGAAAGGAGCAGGGACAGTCCGATGAAACTGGGCAGAAAGGAATTCGACCGGGTCGTGTCGAGGTCCTTGCGGCGGATTCCGCCGGAGATACGCGACCAAATGGGGAACATACTGATTTCCGTAGTGAACCGCCCCTCCCCCGCGCTGCTCGAAGAGATGGGGGTGCCGCCCGGGGAGACGCTGCTGGGCGTCTACCGGGGCGTGCCCCTGATGGAACGATCCGCAGTGGAGCCGCCGCTCTATCCCGACATGATCCTTCTCTTCCAGGAGCCCCTGGAGATGATGTGCCATACGGTCCGGGAGCTGGAGCGGCAAATCGAGATCACGGTGGTCCACGAAGTCGCCCATTTCCTGGGCATCGACGAGGAATGGCTTGCCGAGGCGGGATACGCGTGAAATCGCCGTGGCACTGCGGCCTTCTCGAATAGGGGAAGGCCGCAGTGCCACGGCCGGAGGCCAGGGACGCCGTGTTGCACCCGGGCAGTCCATGCGGCCCAAAAGTCGGGAATTACGGGGGGCGGGGGAAAAACGATGGCTTTGTGGTTTGTTTCGGCCCAGGCCCCGCCGTTGCCTCCGGCATCAGGGGAAATGCCATCATCGCCGCATTCTCGGGGCGGGAGGAGCCGCGATTGAAAGGACGCGTGGACGCTCATCCGGGGGATTTTCGGGAAAATCCATTCTTCCCTGCCCAAAGCCGCTGGCGCATCCGAAGGGGCTGCACCACTTGGGAGAAGAATCGGGCCGCCGGGGGCCGGCCGAAGAGGGAGCCAAGGCAGAGCTGCCGGGTCGAGTGTGGATTCCATCGCTTCCGGCCTCCCATGACAGTGCCGGTCCAATTTTTGAAAGGGCCGGCACTGTTGTTCCCGGCTCGCTGCCGCGAGCTCGTGCGCGGATCGTCGCTTATTCAAAAAGCCGGTTCAGCAGGCCAGCCCATGGTTTTGTATTCCTTGCCGTATTCAAAATATGCCTGGATCCAGACCACCAGGCCGTTGTTCATCCGGAACATATGAAAATCGGGCCACATGTTATTGAAAAGCGCATAGGCGACAACGACTCCTTTTTCCTCATCCACCAGAAATCTTCGGGGGCCGTGCGTTTCGGTCATGTCCGAAAAACCCTCAGGGGAGCAGTCATGCCGGGGCATTGGGACATCCTGGTTCATCCCCCCTTTTGTCGTTATCGTTCCGTTTTCCCATCGATCGCAGAACCCTGAATAAGCCAGGTCAGAGACTTCCCGCTTCTTTTCCTTAACGAATAATTCGAAATAATCATCCGCCACGGCTATCATTGCAAGACGGGAGCTCCTTTGCTCCGGCGGCAGTATGCCCCAGTCCTGATCCTTGGTAGCCAGAATGGCCGGGACATCCAGGACCTGCTCCCCGCGTACGACAATAGCCTCGATCTCGGTAATTGTATTGTCTTCCACTTTGAGCCGGACGCCGTACAGTATCGGCTTCGGGTTGCCCTTTTCTTCCATGACGGCCTGGGTGTGTGTGCCACATTTCTGCGTATCAGCCATTCCTCGTTTGAAGGTTGTTTTGGTGACTGTTTCCCAGACACCTTTCCCTGGGGGGACTTCTATCCCGTTTTCCGTATATCTCGCATTGGAAGCGAGCGGCGCATGGGCAGGATTATGCGCTTCAAGGGCTGAAAAGAATTTATCCGTGATGCTATTGAGGTTTTCGCGCGTGCATTCACCCGTTTGCGCGAAAGCGGTCATGGCGATTCCCAAGGCCCCAAACCAGATACATCCTCCGAACAGCATACCCCGCAATATGTTTTTCATCCCGGCGCCCTCCTGACGGCCTGTTTAAACTACTGACATATAAGGATTTACTTTTCATTGAGACTATATGCAGAATCAGCTTGTGCGTCAATGAAAAAAAGCGCATCCGCCGTTCGGGCCGCGTTTCTCCCGTGTCCCGAGGTGTCGAACCGATCCCTGGGAAATAATCGGGACAAAGCCACCGCGTGCCGGCGACTTCATTGCCGGGCCGATTGGAACAAAAATGAATATTGGCTCCTCGGCACCGCCGTCTTCTCAAAGGGGAACAGGCGGCCGTTCCTCTCCTTGCACGTACCCGCCCGGTTCCCATCCCGGAGTCATACTGTTCCGCACCAATTCTGTAAGCCCGATTCCCGTAAACCAATTGATTGCGGATTTCCTACGTAACGCCGATTTGCATCCTCTCTCTGCCTAGGCCGCCGTCGTCGATCCTACTCATGATCGTGTTCGATCCCCGAAGAAGGTGTAAAACCTATTCCATTCAGCAGATCCAAAAATCGACATAGGTAAGCGGTCGCCCGCTGTCCCTGTCACACCACCGTACTGAGGTACTCCCCATTGTCTAGACAGAAAATGCACCTAATTAAGGTGGAATCCCTGTCTGGTTGAAATGCAACAACTTAAGGCAATCCTCAACATCATCTGTCTCTGATTTTTGCAAAGTGGTGGTTACTATTCTGCACCACCAAATCTGTCCCGTTTTCCATTATCCATTTACGTCAGGATCCAGCACTCCAGATGGAGAGCACGGGTCTTCCGGTAAATCTGTGGGTACAAAAGTATAACCTGAATTATGCACAGTATTGAGTATTTTCCGCCAGATATAATAGGAA
>CAZYXB010000065.1:0-11199 GCA_964651155.1 uncultured Acidobacteriota bacterium
GCAACGTTTTCTTAGTGGTACTTCGGAATATTGTCATTTTCACCTCGACAAATAAATTGACTCATGACCTCCTGGCCAGATCAGGCAGGTTGTTTTTCAGTCAAGTACAACGTGCTTCTAAAGGCCCTTCACCTTCAAAAGCTTTCCGCCGTTATCGGGATGCGTAGAGATCTGACAATGAACTCGTGCATGAGCATTTGGGCGTTTAATTGGGTAATTTCTCCTAGTTGGCACGATTCTACTCAAGGTGGATTTTTAATGTCAAGCTAATTATTCTAATCAGTTAGTAGAGGGGTGGCCCGTCTCCGCGGCGGGGATTTGTCCTTTTCGGGGGGGGGTAGCCGAGGGGCTCCGGAAGCCGGCGCATGGGAGGCTCCGGAAGCCGGCGCGTGGGAGGCTCCGGAAGCCGGCGCATCGCTTAGGGGGCCCCTTCTGCCCCTCTACGGCGCAGGCCTTCGCCCTGCGGCGCGCCGTAGGGCGACTCCGCGGGCGGGTATCGGTAGGCCTTGAGGTGGGAACGAGTTACCCCGTGCGCTGCCCCATGTACATGCGAGCGGGATCGATCCCCCCGCGGGTCAACCGGAACTGCTCGGATGAGGGGGGCTCCGTAGAGGGGATCCGGGTCGGGACCACGGGCCGGATCCCCGGCGTCGACGCGATATCCACGAGCGTGTTGCCCGGGTGGATGCTTAAAAGCATCATTGCTTCCGGTTTCCGGGTGGAACCTGTACATCGCCTTGTCGGGGATGACGCCGCTCGGGCCCCCGCCCAATCCGGCCTGTTCCCGGGTGCCGCCCCCCACCAGGAGATCCGTGTCCATGGCGCCGACGCATTGCGATACCGTCCGATGCCTCGAGCCCTGGCGGATGACTTTGCGCGCAAAGGCCACGGCGCACCGGGCGGTGTCGGGCCAGGCATCTCTGCGGTCCCGTTGCCGGATTGAGGCAGCCCCTCGGGCCGGACCCGCCTCAGATCCGGATTCTGGGCGCCCGGCGGCTTTCCGGCCATGCCGCCCGCAGGGCCTGCCCCGCCCGCTTCCGCACACCCGAACGGGGATGCGGGAGATTCCGCCGCCGCTCCGCATTCCGGTGGCTTCGGGCTGCTTACCGGGGTTTTGCTAGGATGATTCTTGCGTCCACCGCTATGCAGCCGTCCTGGTAGGGAAGAACGGGATTGAAATCCACTTCCTCGATCTGCGGTTGTTCCTCGAGCAGGCGCCCGAGCGAGACCAGGACGCCGGCGATGGCTTCGACGTTCATGGGCCCCCTTCCGCGCACCCCCTTGACCAGGGCGGGCGGGAGCGTTTCCCGGATCAGGTTTTCCGCCTCGCCCGGGGTGATCGGCGAGAGGCGGAAACCGACGATCTTGAGCGCCTCCACGTAGATCCCGCCCATTCCGAACATGACGGTGGGCCCGAAGGACGCGTCCCTGAGCGCCCCCAGCACGAGCTCGGTGTTCGAGGGGATCATCTTCTGGACGAGCACCCGCGGCCGGGACAGGTTGGGTGCCGCTTTCTTTACATTCGCGGCAAGCTGCCCGTAGGCTGCCTCGAGGGCGCTGTCGGAGTCGATCCCGAGCAGAACGCCGCCGGCGTCGGTCTTGTGCAGGATCTCTTCGGAGACCACCTTGAGCGCAACCGGATAGGCGATGGTGCGGGCCGCGGCGATCGCGCTCTCGACCGATTCCACAACCTGGTAGGGGGGCACGTGGATCCCGTATTCGCCGCACACCTCGTAGGCCTCGGGTTCGAGCAGGCTGACTCTTCGACGCCGGGATGCGCCTGCGATTACCTCCGCGGACCGGTTCTTCGGGGCCGGCGCGGAGGCGGTGGGTGCGCTTGGGCCGGAACGGGATGCGCGGTAGGCCGCATAGGTCGCCATGTTCCCGGCAACTCTGGCGAGCATGTCGGTATACTCGAAGGTGGGCATGCCCGCGTCCTCGAGGCCCTGCCTGACCGTATGCGCGAATTCCCCGAATGTCACCGCGTTCAGGAATGTCTTGCCGTTCTGCTCAGAGAGGCAGGCCTCGGCGATCTGCCCGACCAGAAGCTTCTGGTCGAGGAACGCGCTCGGGGCCAGGATCTGCAGGACCATGTCGATGTTCGAGTCCCGGAACAGGATCTGCAGGACCTGTTTGTGCAGCTTTTCGTAGTGGGCCGCCGTCAGGTCGACGTACCCGTCCGGGTGCCCGATGTTGGCCATCGGGGCGCAGATGCCCTTGAGGGCCTCGACCGTCGCGGGCGCGAGCTTGGCCAGCTCGAGATGGGGCATCGAGGAGATTTCGTCGATGCAGATGGTCCCGGGGCCGCCCATGTGCGTGAGCACCGACACGCGGTTCCCGCCGGGCACCGGCTGCTTGGCGAAGGCACGCAGGGTGTCGTAGAATTCCAGGATGGTCCGGGCGCGGATGATGCCCGCCTGCCGGAAGGCGCCGTCGTATATCGCATCGGACCCGGCGACCGATCCGGTGTGCGACAGCGCGGCCCTGGATCCGACCTCGCTTTTGCCCGTCTTCATCACCACGATGGGTTTGGTGGCGCTGACGTCGCCGGCGACCTCGAAGAATTCCCTCGGGTTGGAAAATCCTTCCAGGTAGATGGCGATCACGCGCGTGGACTCGTCGTCCTTGAGGTAGCGGAGCAGTTCGCTCATGCTCACGTCGGCCATGTTCCCGAGCGAGGCGAACTTGCTGAGGCCGACCAGGCGCAGCCTCTCGGCCCAGAACAGGAAGGAATTGGCGAAGGCGCCGCTTTGGGTGAGGATGCTCACCCCCCCCTTCGGGTAGGACGGGATGTCGAAATTCGTGTTGAACCCGCTGTAGGCGTCGATGACCCCGACGCAGTTGGGCCCGACGAGGCGGATCGAGGCGGATCGCAGGGTTTGGACAAGCTCCCGCTCGCGCTCTTTCCCCTCGGGCGTGCCCAGTTCCCCGAATCCCGCGGACATGCACACGGCCGCCTGTACGTCGTCGTGCCGCCGCTTCCTCTCCAGGAGTTCCCCGGCCACCTGCATCGTCAGGTCCGCCGACACGAGCAGGACGCAGACATCGACCGGTTCGGGGATTTCGAGCATGTTTCTGTGGCAGGGGAAGCCGAGGATGGAATCCTCGCGCGGATTGACCGGGAAGACCTTCCCCTGGTAGCCCATCGACACCAGGTTTTTAAGCGCGGTGTGCCCCGGCTTCTTGGGATCGGAGGACGCTCCGACGATGGCCACGCTTTTCGGTTTAAAGAATGCGTCTAACGCAGATGCCTTTTCCATGGGTCTCTCCCGTTTCTTTCCACCCTTCGATTGATGAAGTGCGTATAGTCTCCCGCGGCTAGCCGCGCTGCCCGCTTCCGGGCTCGGGCGGCCGCGGGCAGCCTGCGCGGTACAGCGGGATGCGTGGGGCGCGCTTTTGTTCCTGGGGAGGGTTCTGCACCACCGGGCGTGTATGCCGAAGACAGGTCGTGCCGGGTCTGGCAGGGGCTTCGATCGAATCACTTCCGTTTTGCCGCGGCGTCCCTCTGGACAATCAAGCGCACCCTTGCTCGCGTATTCTGCTGCGTTTGCCCTGATTGCGGGATCAGGCCCCGGCCCGATCCCTGTCCGGCTCGTGTCCGCGTTCTGCAGCGTTCGGTCCCCTCAGGGATCCGTTATCGGGGAACCGCGGTTTACGGTATCAACAGGGCCGTTCGGGTGTCAAGAAGCATTTTCGCGCCGCCGTTGCATCTATTGAACATAATGCCGGAACGCGGCATTTCGTGCTTGACTCTGATTCTGTGTCTCTCCTATTCTAGTTTGCGGAATCCGCTGTACTGCTGCGCATCCACGATTTTGCCCGGCGCAAGTCAGGGATTTCGAAGAAGTAAACCGATTCAAAGCGGGTAAGGGGTACTCCGCAGGGTGGCGCATCCTTCCATAGAGGTTTCATGGGATTGTTCCCATGGGAACCGGCGGGACTTTTCCACGGGCGGCTCTCTGCCGTGGGGCTGCCGCGGCGTTCCCCAACAATGGTGCGGCAGTGGGGGAGGAAGGCATTATTCGTTTGGTCAGGAACCGTTTCGCCCATTCCAGAGCCCCGGACGCTTGGCACTCCTATCTGCATCATTTTAAAGTCCTCAAGGTACAATTTTCATAAAGTCACGAACTCGAAAGGAGCCGGAAATGTTCAAGAATGTGTATGTCCCCTACAAAGGATACTGGAGCTCCCCTTTCTGCAGCTGGCAGGGATCGTTCCAAAACCAGAACGCCGTCGAGCTGGCGGCCGCGACGGCGAAAAAGTTCTTCGAACTGCGCGGGATCACGCCGGATATCTTCGACGGTCTCGTCTTCGGCGCGACCATCCCCCAGAAAGGGTGGTTCTTCGACGGCCCCCAGTTCGCCATGCTGGCGGGGAATCCCCAGCTGAGCGGCCCCCGCATCTCCCAGGCGTGCGCCACCTCCACGGCTTCCCTCAATGTCGCCGCGTCCTACATCGCCTCGGGCAACTACGCCAACGTTCTCGTGGCCACCTGCGACCGGTCGTCGAACTGCCCGAACATCCTCTGGCCGAACCCCGCGGGGCTCGGCGGAAAGCCCGACTACGAGAGCTGGATGGTGGACGGGTTCAACCTGGATCCGACCGCCGGCGTCAGCCCCGCAGCCACGGCCACCCTGGTCGCCAAGGAGCGCGGCATCACCCGGGAGGAATCCGACGCCGTGGTTCTGAGCCGCTACCTGAAGTACGCGGATTCGCTGGCCGATGACCGCAAGTTCCAGAAACGCTACATGCTTCCCGTCGAGGTCCAGCTCTCGAGGAAAAAGAGCATCGTCGTCGAAGGCGACGAAGGGATCATCGCCTCGACCGCCGAGGGCCTGGCGAAGCTGAGAACGGTCTCCCCGGACTCCATCCTGACCTTCGGGGCCCAGACCCATGCCGCGGACGGGAACGGCGGCATGATCGTCACCACCAAGGAAAAAGCCGACGAGCTGTCGGCCGACAAGGCCGTCTCCATCCAGATCCTCTCCTACGGGTTCGCGCGCGTCCGCAAGGCGCACATGCCCGAAGCGCCGGTGCCGGCATCGAAGCAGGCGCTGGAAAAAGCGGGCATAAAGGTGTCCGATCTCGCGGCGGTGAAGACGCATAACCCGTTCTCGGTCAACGATATCATCATGAGAAAAGACATGGGGATCGACGACGGCATCTTCAACAACTACGGAAGCTCCCTGATCTACGGACACCCCCAGGGACCGACGGTCATGCGGTTGTTCATCGAACTGATCGAGGAACTGGTCCTCAAAGGCGGCGGTTACGGGCTGGTGGTTGGTTGCGCGGCAGGCGATTCAGGCGCCGCCCTGGTTGTGAAGGTGAATTAACAACGATCGCAGGAGATATAGAATGACTAAAAACAACAGCCTCTACCCGAGTTTTTATAACCCCTACCTCATCCGGCCCACCCGGCCCATACCCGAGGAGATAGCCGTGCTCGGCGCCGGCAATATCGGGCCCGATATCGCCTACTCCTTCCGGCTCGCATTTCCGGAAAAGAAACTCTACATGGTCGACGTGGTCGAAGAACCTCTCAAGAGAGCCCAGCAGCGGTTCGAAGGCTACGCGCAAAAGGGAGTGGAGAAAAGAATGCTGCGCCCCGAGAAGGTGGCGGAGGTTCTGGGGAACATCGAATACACCGTCGATTACGACAGGCTCAAAAACTGCGACCTCGTGATCGAGGCGGCTACGGAAAACCTGGAGATAAAAAAGAAAATCCTTTCCAAGGTCGAATCGATCGTCAGGGAGGACGCGATCATCACCTCCAACACCAGCGGCATATTGGCCGATCAGATCTTCAGCCACCTGAAGCATCCGGGGCGCACGGCCAACACCCACTTTTTCGAGCCGGCCTGGCGCAGCATGGGGGTCGAGGTCATCAGCTGGGAAGGTTCGGACCGGAACATCATCGACTATCTTCTCTGGTTCTTCGCCCAGACCGGGAAGACGCCCATCGCCGCCAAGAATGTCTTCTCCTTTCTCCTGAACCGGTTGTTTGAAACCTGGGGGAGCGAAGCCGCCTGGATGCTGCAGCGGGCCACCAGCAAGGAGATCGATTACATCAGCGAAGAGTTCCTGGGCATGGGGCCTTTCGGCATCATGACCAATCCGCTGACCTATGCGTCCCAGACCCGGCGTTCGGCCGAAAGGGCCGCCTATGCGCCGTCGAAGATACTGCTGTCGGTGGACAAATGGGCCTACAACAAGCCCCGGACCAAGGTCGAGATGGATCCCGAGACCGCGGAATGGATCCGGATGCGCTTTTTGGGCAGCGTCTTCTCCCAGGCCTTCGACATCGCCGACAGGGGAATCGGCACGAGCACGGATCTCAATTACGGCAGCATCATCGCCCTCGGCTACAAGAAAGGCATCTTCGACCTCATGGCCAGCCTCGGAGCCGACAGAGTCCGCGACGTCATGAAGAAGTTCGATGCGGAGCGCCCCGGGTTCCCGCAGGCCGCAAAATCGATCGAAGAGTACCTGGATTTCCCGCGGGACATCCTGGTCGACGAGATCGACGGGGTGAAAATCCTCACGATCCGGAGGCCCCAGGCGGCCAACGCGCTGAGCGACCACACCTGCAACGAAATCCTCGCCGAACTCAAGAAAGGCGAGGCGGACCCGGCTGTTCGAGGGTTCGTCCTCACCGGCTACGGCCCCAAGGCCTTCTGCGCCGGCGCTGATATCGGCGGGTTCGTGGCCACCTTCGGCAACCACGAGAAGGGCCAGGCGCTGTCGCGCGGCAACTCGAAAGTCCTCGAATACATCGACCGGATGGGGAAGCCGGTCGTGGCGGCCATCAACGGGCTTGCCATGGGCGGCGGCGTCGAGCTGGCCATCCGGTGCCACAGCATGGTGGCGATGGAAAAAGCCTTCCTGCAGCTTCCGGAGATCACCCTGGGGATGATTCCGGGCATGGGCGGCGTCGTGATCCCGTACCGCAAGTGGCCCCAGGCCGCGGAGAAATTCCATGCGATGATCGGCAAGGCCGAAAAGATGACGGTGCAGGAAGCCGTGCAGTTCGGCATCGTGAAAAAGACCGCGAAGACCTTCCCCGAGCTGATCGAGGCGGCCATCGCGGAAGTCGGCAGGCTCCAGGGTGCCATCCCCAGGATCGCCGAAGGGCCGGCCAAAATACCCGCCTTCGTTGTTCCCGAAACCCCGATGGCCGGGGAGCTCCCGCTCAGCAGGGAGATCCTGGGCATCATCGGCGGGGTCATCAACAAGGCCGCGGCGGCCGGAACGCTCCAGGAGGCCCTGGAGATCGCCTACTTGGGCGCCGGCGACATCTCCTGCGCCAAGGACTGCAGGGAAGGGGTCAACGCGTTCATGCAGAAGCGGAAGCCCGAATTCAACAAATAACCGCGCCCGAGCCGGTTTGCCATAGACGCCCGCCGCGGGAATCCGCTTCCCGCGGCGGGTGGGCTGGACGGGCCTCTCCTTCTGCGCAGACGGTCTTTTACGGATCCGTACCCCGCAACGGGAGTTGGGGGCAGCCGCGCTGCGCGCCCCGGGCACCCGTCAGGTGTGGCCCCGCCCCGGATCCTTCGCGGCGCCCGGCGAACAACGTCCCGTTATGACCATCGTCTTTTTCCTGGTAGGCCTCTCCTCGGGTTTCGCGCACAGCGTCTATTCGGCGCTGTCGAAGGCGCTTCTCAAGAACAGGGTCGGGGAGCCGTTCCTGCTGTTTCTCTACATCGGCGTCCTGCAGGCGGTCGTGACGCCGGCGCTCTGGCTCGCTGTCCGGCCCCGGCTCCCCTCCCCGGGGGGATGGCCGCCGCTGCTGATTTCGTGCGTGACCTGCGTCGCCGCCTACCTGTTCCTCTACCGGGCGCTCTCCCGGGGGGATGCCTCCAGCGTGATGCCCATCATGGGGAGCAAGGTGATTTTCGCCGGCATTCTGGCGGTTCCCCTTCTGGGCGAAACACACACCTGGCAGGTCTACGTCGCGGCTTTTTTGGTGGCCGCGGCCATCGCCCTGCTCAGCTACTCCCCGTCCGCGGGCGGGCACAGCAGGTTCCCGCTCGAGCCGGTCGCCCTGATGACCGCCTGCAGCGTCATCTTCGGGATTACGGACATCTGCATCAAGCGCGCGCTGGTCTACATCGATTCCTACAATTTTATGGTCTACTACAACGGCATCGTCGGCGTCCTGTCGCTCGTCGTCATCCCCTATCTCAGGAAGAAGAGGGTGCCGCTTGTGCTGGGGGGCAGGGACCTGCGGCTCAGCCTCTATTCCGCGGTGGCGCTCGTGGCGGCCACGCTGCTTTTCGTCCTCATGTTCGAGATGTCCCGGGGCGTGGTGATCCCCAACATCCTGCAGTCGACCCGGGGGATTTTCATCGTCCTCATCAGCGCGTTTCTGGCCCGCCGCGGCTCGACGGCCCTGGAAACGCAGAGCCGGAACGTGTATCTCATCCGCCTGGCGGCGTCGGTTCTGATTGTCGTCTCGATCTGGATTGCGTTGAGCCATTTCCCCGCCGCGGCCTAGCCGCGCCGCCCCGCGGCGGCTCTGTCGGGGAGCGACGGGAGGCAATCGGGGGCGCCGCCGCCCGATGCCAGCCCCAGGAGTCGGGCATGTGTTTGATTCTCGTGGCCGTAGAGGCCCATCCGGACTTCCGGCTGGTGATCGCGGCCAATCGCGACGAGTTCCGCGACCGCCCCTCGGCGCCTGCTTCCTTCTGGGCGGAAGCGCCGCAACTGCTCGCGGGACGGGATCTCCGGGCGGGCGGGACATGGCTCGGCATCACCAGGACGGGGCGCGTGGCCGCTCTGACCAACTACCGGGATCAGGAGCCGGGCAGGGCGCAGGCGCCTTCGCGCGGTCGCCTGGTCTCGGAATTCCTGCTCGGAGCGGAAAAGCCCGTCCCGTATCTGGAGCGGGTCTGCACCGATGCCTGCCGGTACAACGGCTTCAGCCTTCTCGTGGGGACGGGCGCGCAGCTGTACTGCTGCTCCAACCGCTCTTCCGGGATCCGTCTGCTCGAACCCGGGATCCACGGGCTGAGCAACCATCTCGTGGACACCCCATGGCCCAAGGTCGAGAAGGGGAAGCGGGTGCTGGGCGGCCTCCTAGCCCGGGAAAGCCTCCGATGCGAAGACCTGTTCGGGTGTCTCGCCGACAGCCGTGCAGCGCCGGATGCGCTTTTGCCCGACACCGGAGTCGGCCTGGAAAAGGAGCGCATGCTGTCGCCCGTTTTCATCCGCAGCCCCGGGTACGGCACGCGTTCTTCCACCGTCATCGTGCTCGGCCGGGACAAGCGCGCGACATTTATCGAAAAGTCTTTTCCTGACGCCCACGGAAGCCCTTCCGTAGTCCGGCACTCGTTCGTGCTCCGGGATGGCCCTGCGCCGCCGGTGGAGTGACCCATCCGGCATGTCCTGGGTTCACAGGCTCCGACTCCCGCCGAATCGCTTCCGGCCTGCGGGCGCATCGGAAAGAGGCAACCTCCGTATCCTTCTCCCGGCGTTCGGTTGCAGCGGTTAGGCTCCCATACGGCAGTCAGCTTCCGATGGTGTCGCCGGCAGTATCGGATCTCGCAGCTTGCGGCCTTCAGAAAGATCCTCGTCCTCAAACAAAAATGGCCCAGGCTGTGCGCATTGCGGGCGCTGTGGCGGCGAGCATTCCGAACGCGCGGCACGCCGACGCCCCGGCTAGCCGGCGCTTTTGAATCCGCGTCACCGTCGAAGAGCCTGTCGCCCCGTCCGTCACGGTCGTCACCAGCCGGGCGGGGGGGCCTAAGGAAGCGGGCACCCTGCGACGCGGTTCCGGTGACGCTTCTTATATCCTGTTTTCGTGGCGGGAAATGAGGTCGTTCTGGCAGTCGCGGGTCAACTCCACAAAATAGGCGGAGTACCCGGCGATGCGTACCACCAAATTGCGGTACGCATCGGGATTTTCCTGCGCCTTGCGCAAAACCTCGGTGGAAACCACATTGAACTGCGCTTCCGCACCGCCGTTGCCCATGTACGCCTTGACCATGTCGCGCAGCTTGGCGATCCCGTCGTCACGGCTCAGCGCCGTGGGGTGGATGCGGATGTTCAGGCACACGCCGTCCATGAATTTGCTGTGGTCATAGCAAAGCGAAGAGAGGAACACCGCGGTGGGGCCGTTCGTGTCGCGGCTCTGAACCGGAGAGGCAGCGTCGGCGATGGGTGTCCCGGTTTTCCTGCCGTCCGGCGTCGCCCAGGTGGTGTATCCCTGGCCCACGTGGTCCGCCGCGCCGTAGAGGCCGGCTTTGAAAATTTTGGCGCGGGTGGAGAAGCACTCTCTGCAGGCGTCGTAATAGGTGCTTGTCACCCAGGCCATCTGCTCGTCGGCATAGGGATCGGCATTCCCGAAATGGGGCGCCTCGTTGATGATCCGCTGCCTCAAGGGCTCATACCCCTCCCAGTTGGCCATGACGGCGTCATAGAGCTCCCGGGCCGTGCACAGCTTCTTGTCGAAAACCATGTATTTGATGGCGGTCAGGGAGTCCGCCACCGTGGCCAGGCCGGTTGCGGTGCCGCCGTAAGAGTTGTACTTGGCGCCCCCCCAGGTGCAGTCCTTGCCCGACTCCATGCAGCCGTCGATGGAGATAGACAGCATCGGGTGGGGCGTGTGGTACTGAACCAGATACTCCAAGTAATTGTTGAGGCTGACCTGGGCCTTCAAGAAGTAACGGGCCAGCGTGCGCCACGCCTCCTTGACTTCGTCAAAGGACTGCATGTCGTACAGATAGCCGGTATGGATCGAACACTGCTCGCCGTTGTAGGGATTTGTGCCGTCGTTGATCGCCATATCCAGCAACTTGCTGTAATGGATGGAGGCGTGCGGGGGCGCCACGCCGTTGGCCGCGGCATAGTCGTTGCCGGAGCCCGTAATTTCCTGGCATCCGATGATGGCGTAGTCCCGGGCATCTTCAAGCGTAAACCCCAGTTCCCTGACAATGCCGGGGATGATGATGTCGTCGTTTTGAAACAGCGGCAGGCCGCCCACCTTGGTTGAAGTCTCCAGGGCCAGGGCCCACAGCTCGTCCGGAGTGTTCTTGTGAACACGCAAAGAGATCGTGGGATCATGGAGGCTCAGGCGGGCCAGGCTCTCCAGTACCATGGAGGTGACCGGGTTGCTGGCGTCCTCGCCGGTTTTGGGATCCACGCCGCCGATGGTGGTGTGGAGATAGGTGTTGCCGATGCCTATGATCTTGACCA
>CAZYXB010000066.1:0-11099 GCA_964651155.1 uncultured Acidobacteriota bacterium
TTCTCGGGCAAAATCATGACCGTTTTGCATAGCATTTATTTATATAGGTACTAAAACCCCAGGCTCTGCCTTCGCAAAGATTTCCTTGAGTCTGTTTGGTGGTTAAAGCGAAGAGAATAGCGGTTGTAGCCTTGTTTCTTCTCTATAGGTTGATATGCAGGGTGTTGGAACGTAGAACCCATATTCATCTCTCAACCAATTAAATCGATTACTCCGTGATGTCTTTTATATCCTTATCGACTTCTTCGACGGCTTCACCAACCGCTTCTGTGGTTTCATCCATAAGTGATTCGGCTTCTTCGCCCACTTGTTCTGCAGCTTCACCGGCTGTGTCCAAAGCGTCGTCTACGCTCGATCCGACCGTTTCCGTCTTGCTGCAGGCCCCCAGAGTGAAAATCAACAAACTGCAGATGCACATATACACAAATACTTTCTTCATAGTTCCTCTCCCGTTAATTACGCGTTCAATCAAATCTGATAAGTGGAAAAAATAAGCATTATCCGTAGTGAAAGCAAGTATTATTTTGAAACTTTTACAGTGATATGATGTTCGCTTAGCTGTGGCGTTCGTTCTTTCGGGATTGATCCAGATGAACAGTAGACCGCCAGAAAACACCTATATGTCGGAAAGATGGAAATAACGCTCTGAATTATCATGGGAGAAAACAGGTATAATTACGTTCTGCAAATCCCGCAACGCCCGTTTTTCGGCTATATGTAACTCGGGTAATCCCGGTAAGGGAAGATACCGGATTTCCTCTTTTCCGGGCCCTGCTGGCTTCCGGTAATTTTCTTTCCTTGAGAAATGGACTTTCTTTGTTTTTTCTTTATAATTAACCGGTTGGAGTGTTCAGTGCCTGCGATCTATCGATGATAAACTGAAGAACGATGAGGCAACACGGACTGACACCGGGCTAAAATCTGTATACTGATAACAATACAGATATCACTGGAATTTACGGAGGATGGTACATGGCAAATCTTGATCCAACCAAAATGGCTGATTGGCAGATTGCTGAAGAAGGCGAAAAGACGATGAAGACCTTCAAGCAGATTGCTGAGGAGTTGGGCATTAAAGATGAAGAATTAATACCCCACGGGCACTACTACGGCAAGGTCGATTTCGAGGCTGTGCTGGGAAGGTTGAAGGATAAACCAAACGGGAAGTACATTGACGTCACGGCGATTACCCCAACACCGCTGGGAGAGGGTAAAAGCACTACGACCATGGGTCTTGTGCAGGGAATGGGGAAAAGAAAGAAAAAAGTCTCCGCCGCGATACGGCAACCTTCGGGTGGCCCGACTATGAATATCAAGGGCAGTGCCGCAGGAGGCGGTTTGTCCCAGTGCATCCCCCTGACGCCCTTTTCCCTGGGCCTGACCGGGGATATCAACGATATCATTAATGCACATAACCTTTGCATGGTTGCACTTACGGCCAGGATGCAGCACGAATACAATTACGACGACAACGTTCTTGCCTCCAAAAAATTGAAACGCCTCGATATCAATCATCGAACCGTTGAAATGAAATGGATCATAGACTTCTGCGCACAGGCTTTGCGGAATATCACCATTGGTATCGGTGGCAATATGGATGGATTCATGATGTCTTCCGGATTCGCCATAGCAGTCAGTTCCGAGCTTATGGCGATCCTGGCGGTTGCATCCAGCCTTAAGGATATGCGTGAAAGAATCGGGAAAATCGTCGTTGCCTACAACAAAAAAGGCGAACCGGTCACAGCCGCCGATCTCGAAGTCGACGGAGCCATGTCAGCTTGGATGATCAATACCATCAATCCGAACATGATGCAGAGCCTCGAAGGGCAGCCGGTTTTTGTTCATGCCGGACCGTTTGCGAATATCGCGATCGGGCAGTCCTCAATCGTGGCTGACAAGCTGGCCTTGAAGCTTGTGGATTATCACGTTACTGAAAGTGGATTTGGTGCCGATATTGGCTTTGAAAAATTCTGGAACCTGAAATGCCGCTACAGCGGATTAAGACCTCACTGTGCAGTCGTGGTCGCCACTGTTCGTGCTCTCAAGAGCCACGGTGGAGGCCCTCCGGTCCCTCCGGGCAAACCTTTGGATCCTGTATACAAAGAAGAGAATGTGGAACTGGTCGAAAAAGGCTGTGCCAACCTCATAAAGCACATCGAAAATGTCAAAAAGGCAGGGATCAATCCCGTTGTCTGCATCAATTCCTTCTATACCGACACCAAGGCAGAAATCAACGCCATCAAGAAGATCGCCGAGGCGGCAGGCGCACGGGTTGCGGTATCCGAACACTGGCTCAAGGGCGGTGACGGGGCTCTCGAATTCACCGATGCCGTTATCGATGCCTGCAACGAGAAAAACAACTTCAAATTCCTCTATGAATTGGACATGCCGCTCAGCAAAAGGATCGAGACAATTGCCAAAGAGGTTTATGGCGCAGACGGTGTCAGCTACACTCCCGAGGCCCAATCAAAGCTCAAGAGGATGGAGGCGGATTCCGACATTGCCAAGCTAGGTACCTGCATGGTGAAGACCCATCTCAGCCTTTCCCACGATCCGAACATCAAAGGAGCGCCCAAAGGCTGGACATTGCCGGTTCGAGACATCCTGACCTACAAGGGCGCCGGATTCGTGGTTCCGGTGGCCGGCGCTATCAGCCTCATGCCGGGAACAGCGTCGGATCCCGCGTACAGGCGAATCGATGTGGACGTCGAAAAAAGAAAGGTTACGGGATTGTTCTAAGTCTCGCCTGTATCCATTCAAAACACAGCAACGCCGGGGCGAAAGCCCCGGCGTTTTCATCAGTACGCCCGGCACGCAATTTTCAGGAACGATCCCGCCATGGGGCGGAGAATCCTAAATCGATGGTCATTTCGCCTGCATGGTTGCAAAGCAGGGTAACGAGGACGGGATTGGGGAATAGGTCAAGCGTCGTGGCAAGGTCTACAAAAAGCTTTGTGTAAGCGGCTCTATGGCATTGTGCCGGGAATGCCCCACTGCTCGCCGCGGGGACGCTTTATTGGGAGACACAGACATGAGGAAACCGCTTCAGGGTTTTACCGCCGGGTTGATGGTCTTGGCGTTTGGATGCAGCTCCTCCCGGCTTCCCTCTCAGGACATGCCAACTTCAGACAACCGTGGGCAGTTTTCAGAGAAAGAGACAGACGTTATGCAATCGTCCTACGAACTGGCAACATTCGGCAACGGCTGCTTCTGGTGCACGGAAGCGATATTTCTCAGGCTGAAAGGGGTGCGGTCAGTGGTGCCGGGATATTCGGGCGGGCATGTCGATAATCCCACCTATGAAGAGGTTTGTTCCGGAACGACGGGGCATGCCGAATCGGTTCAAATATCGTATGATCCCGCCATTGTATCCTTCGACGATCTGCTCGAAGTATTCTGGAAGACCCATGATCCTACGACACGAAACCGGCAGGGAAACGACATCGGCCCGCAGTACCGTTCCGTCATTTTTTATCATAACCAGGAGCAGAAACGGCTGTCGGAGGCTTACAGGGAAAAGTTGGAGGCGGAAGGTGTTTGGGAGGATCCGATTGTCACCGAAATCGAGCCTTTTGCCGATTTTTGGCCGGCGGAAGACTATCACCGGAACTATTACGCCAATAACGCGGCGCAAGGCTACTGCCGCGTGGTGATTGCGCCCAAAGTCGAAAAGTTCGAAAAGGTGTTCAGAAACCGATTGCAGTGAAGGATCCGGGTTGCCTCATTCGGATCCTTCCCCTCGAGGCACAGGGCAACATGTCTGTATCGTTCGGGTTTACAATGGGATAGTACCAGGCATCGTTGGGAGTGGGATATCGGTACATTGGACACAGACGTAGGCAGGGAAGTACATCCATAGACGATTCCTCCCAATCGGGATTACCGGGCCGGATCCGGGGAAGCAGATATCTATGGCTGTGCTGTTTTTCTTGTGTAATATCCCTTGCGTGCGTGCACCTTCAGTTTAGGGTGCCCGGGCAAGGCGACGGATATGGGTCGGTAGCTTCCGTCGGTCGACGCATCGGGAGAATTGTAGCCCAAAAGGTACTGGACCTGGAGCTCTTCAGCAATACGGCTGTATACGGAATTCAGGTTCTGATACCCCTCGACGAGAAACGCCCTTCCCCCTGTATGTTCCGCGAGAGTTTCCATCTGCTGCTGGCCGCGTCTGCTGACGATATTGAGACGACGCTCCGTTGCTCCCGGATTGATGGAATAAAAGAGACAGTCCGCTTCATGCATCAGTTGCAGTGTTTTTTCGAGGTTCATCCGGCTGAAGTTGTCCTCGCCGTCGGACAGCACGACCAGGACACGGCGTGTTTCCGGGTCTGCCTTCTGGGGAAAGAGGCGTGCGGCGGCGGCGACGGTATCGTAAAACGCAGTCGCTGCTCCGCTGCGCCGGATCCCATTCAGCCCTTCGAGAACGGCGGGGAGGGACTCCGTTCGCTTGAGGAGTACGAGGGGTTCCGAGGAAATGCCGACAACGGATACGGCGTCTCCCGGTCGATACAGTGATCGAACAAATCCCGAGGCCGCCTCCTTCACAAGGTCGAAGTAATACCACACGCTGCTGGTGAGGTCGAAGACCAGCACTATTTCTAGTCTTGTCAATTCAGGCTGCCCCAGGTAGTCCAGGCGGATGGCTTCACCTTCTTCTGTAACCACGAAATCGTTAATCTGCAGGTCCGCAACCGGTTTTCCCGATGCGTCCCGCACCGACACAGGGACGAGAACAAGATTTGTCTGGCTTCGGATTGTGGGCGTGACTGGGGCGGGGTTGCGGGCAGTACTGGGTGTGGCGTGGTTCCCGACCCGTTCCGGCTGCATGGTGTCATCTGCCAGCGTGAGGGCCGGGATAATGGTCAAACATATCCATAAAAGTTTGTGCATAGGATGCAATTTTCCATAAACCGTTCCGGCTGTCGAATGTTTTTTAAGGCAGGGACATCATCAGTTCCTCAGATCCGGAAGTGGTTCGCCTTCAGGCACAAAGATCAGTGCGAGGCCGTTGTTGCAATAACGCTTCCCGGTTGGAGCCGGTCCGTCATCGAATACATGCCCCTGGTGCCCCCCACATCGGCTGCAATGGTATTCCGTCCTGGGATATAGAAGCTTGAAATCCACCTTGGTTTTGATGCTTCCCGGAATAGGATCGTAGTAACTTGGCCACCCGGTTTGACTCATGAATTTTGTGTCGGATTTGAAAAGAGGTTGATAACAGGCCGCGCAAAGGAAGGTTCCAGCGCGCTTCTCGTCGTTCAAACCGCTCGAGCAGGCCGCTTCCGTATCTTCGTTGAACAGGACATTATAGCGGTCGGCGGGCAGAATTTTCCGCCATTGTTCGCGTGATTTTTCAAGCGGGGTATTCTTCGTCATTTCGGGTGTTTCTCCCATTAGATGGTTCCATACGGAATATCCAAGGATAGACGCTGCACTGATCAACAAGAGAATGGCAAGGTTCCTTGGAACGTGATTGTGTTTCATCCCAGTTTCGCCTCCAACTGTGTCGTTAAGGAAAGCCATTTTTATACCTTTATAATTTAATATTCATTTTCCCCTAATGCACGGGGCGGCAGCGGAAAGTTGCTCCTTCAATTTCAGATGAAACCTTTGCCCGGACGGGTGACGGGACTATTGCGGGAAACCGTATCGCATGCATTGGAGCGAGTTTTGCGGCACCGGCAGGACGAAATGCAGGGCCCAGGTCTCCGCCGAATCCTGTCTTCGGGCATCTCTTGGTTTGATAAATTTACTTTTCTGACGGGTCTGTGAAGTAACGAAACGCGGACAATTTCGTATGAGTAGTCAATAGGGGCCCTCTGCAGTTCTCTGTTAGCAGTGTGCTCGGGACGGCAGCGGGAGGCGCTCGAGTCCTCCTTTTTTTGATAGGGAACGATAATGCCGCCTGCCATGGTAATACCCGGGCAACGTTATGTGGCCGGTTCGCAGCCGGGCATTTCCGGTGGAGCATTTACTGTTACCGTGATTCGGGATTGCCGCACGGATTTCGACGTTCCCAAGGCTGATGTTTTGGGGACGCAACCCTGTCCATAATTCATCAAAGGAGGAGTCAACCAATGAAGTTGTGTCTATCAGCAGGCCTGGTCACGTTGATGTGCCTGGGCTTGATATGTAGTGTTTCAGGTTGGAGCGACCAGGTTCAGGCCGTGCCCGTGGAAAAAATGGTGACAGTATACAATCCGCTGGGAACGCCACCTCCGATAACGCTGAAACCAATGGCGCCCCGGCTGGACACTCTTGACGGCAAAACCATCTATGTTGTCGACGATGGATTCATAGGCGGAGACAACCTTCTTCATGAAATCGTAGATTGGTTTCATGCGAAATACCCCAAAACCAATGTCACCTACAAAAGAAAAGGCGGAGGGGGATTTGAGGCCGAAGATCCGCAGCTATGGGCTGAAATCCAGGAAAAAGGGGACGCCGTTATTATCGGGATGGGTCATTGAAGTCAGTGTGCGCCGGCGGTCGTCGGCCACTCGATCAACTTCGAATACAACATGAAAATTCCCGCCATTCCCCTCGTCCTGTCAGAATTCTATGAGCAGGAACAAGAAAAAGCCCAGCATGAAGGGATGCCTGGACTGCGAACCCAGTGGGTCCTGGGACCGGTGTGGGGGAAAACCCGCGAGCAGCTCCGCAAGGATGTTATCAACGGGGTCAATCCCATTTCCGGCCGGCCGGTGATGGAAGAGATTATCGAGAAGCTGACCAACCCTCTATCGGAAAACGATACGAAGACTGGGCAGATTGAGCAGACCAAGGGGCCGGAAACCTTTACAGACACGGAAGAAAACCTGCACAGGATGTTCATGGAAAGGAGATTTACCGATTTCCTCCCGATCGTGTTGCCTACGGAAGAAAGGGTTGCCGAGATGCTGAAAGGCACCAGCCACGATCCAAATGAAATCGTCGGCAAAATGTCTCCGACCAACACGGGAGACTATTTTCAGTACTGGACATTCACGGTGAAGGACGTTGCCGTCAACGCGGTGATGGCGGGATGCAATCCGGAATATCTGCCGCTTCTTCTGGCGGTCGGATCCACCGGCAAGGAAGCCATCTCGGTGTCGGATAATTCTTTCGCGGATATGCTCGTCGTAAACGGCGACATACGCGGTGAAATAAGTTTAAACTCGGGTGTAGGCGCAATGGGACCCTATGCGCACGCCAATACCACCATCGGCCGCGCCTGGTCCTTGATGGCCATCAACCTTGGCAACTGTGGAAAAGTTGGCACAACCTACATGGGACAGGTTGGCAATCCCATGAATCTAATCAACATCGTCATTGCCGAGAATGAAGAAAAGTCCCCGTTCAAACCGTTCTCGGTCCGGAAAGGGTTTGAAAAGGGCGAGAGCGTTGTTAGCCTGTTCGAAGGCTGGGGCGTTCTGTCCGCAGCGAACTACAAGGCTGGAGCCTGGGGATCTGAAATGGATTATCCTCAGAAAATCAAGGATCTTTTTGCTTCCCTGAACATGTTTACGCCTACGGCGATTCTGAGCCCCCCTATCGCCGAATTCGTCAAATCCCGTTTCGACACCATCGAGGAGTTTGTCGAATGGGCAGTCCCACCGCCTTCCTTTGGAGGATTCGGCGGATTCGCCAAGACGAAGCCGAAACCGGCTTCGGGCGACACGCCGCCCGCCGCCGAGGCGAAGGCGCCAATGCCCAAGATGCCAATGCCGAAAGGCATGCCTGCTTTTGACAGGGCAAACGTGATTGTCACCGGGGGTTCGAATAACAACTACTACAGCATCGGTGGCATGAGCTACAGCAGGAGCGTTCCGATAGACCAGTGGCGCTGACGTCCCTGCATTGACAGGGAGCCGGCGCTTCGCAGAACCGATAGCCGTGTAGTGCCTTTCCCCCGAAGCGGCTGTGCTGCGGGGGAAAGGCCTGGATACTTGAGTTTGATTGTGTCCGGGATGGGATGGGCATCGCTTCGAAGGGTAGGGCGCTATGGATACCCCTGTTTTCTGGCAGGAATGCGGAACTATTTGCGCGGCCGGGCCTGAAAATGCGGCCATTTCCGCGTTACAGGCAGCCGGTACTTCGTTACAGCCTCGCTTACGAAACGAATATCTGATACTGAATAAAAGGCCTTTGGGTTGTATTGGTGGATCATTTCGACAATAGGCTGAATGTCCTTACGTTCTGCTATAGTAAAAATGATCTTTACGGGTCCGGTTGTGCCTTCAGCATCTACGAACGTCAGCCCGAAGCCTGATGACCGCAGTACGCCGACGAGCTCCTCCGCTTCTTTTCGAGTAATGATCTGGATAAGCACCCTTCCGATGGAAATCTTGTTTTCGATAATGATACCGACGAAATTCCCGGCAGAAAATCCAGCGGCGTAGGCGAGAAAGCAGAGCGGATTGTTGAGGCGCTGGAAGATTTCGCGCATGACCATGAGCCATATTAATACTTCAAAAAATCCGCTGGCGGCTGCGTAATACCTGAGGTTGCGGTTGATGAAAATAATGCGCAGCGTGCTCAGGCTGACGTCGACGATGCGGGTGAAAAAAATCATTAAGGGCAGGATACCCCAGGCATAGAGGTTGGTATCAACGAAGTCAGGCATAAGGGATCCTTTGTATTAATATTTTGTGGATTATATTCTATTGGATTTGGTGTGAAAAGGAACGGTTTTGATTCGTAAGAGTGTCTTTCCCCCGCTGTGGTTGTTTCCTGCGGGGGCCACGTGTTCCGTTATCCGAAACGGGAATTTCCTCCATGGGATTGCAGGCCGTAAATATCAATGAAACAGTACTTTATGATGCGCTTGCCCTGCAGGTTATTCCGGGCCGGGTGAAAGTTGTGTTCGCTGATAAGAGCTATGCTATCATTAATATCCCCGATCCGGTATGCCCAAAGAATCCGGAGTCCCCGGGTTGTTTAAAAAAGGCAGTTTATTCGGTACTGTGAAGGCATTCAGTGCCCGACGGAATCCCATGGATATTGAAGAATTTCAGAGCCAGGACGTAAACGAACCTTCCGAAAACACCGGGATTACCGTGCGCCTTGAAGCTTTTGAGGGCCCGCTTGATCTGCTTCTTCACCTGATACGGAAGCAGGAGATCGATATTTGGAATATACCGATCGCACATATCACGGAACAGTATCTGGAATATATACAGATCATGAAAGATCTGAATATCAACCTAGCTGCCGAGTGGCTGATGATGGCGTCGAACCTGATTTATATCAAATCCAGGATGCTGGTCCCCCAGGAAAAACAGGAGGAAACCGGGGAGGAGGAGAGTGAGGACCCGCGGCACGAACTTGTCTATCAACTGTTGGAACACCAGAAGTTCAAGAATGCGGCCGAGATGCTCTATACACGGGAAGAAGTGGAGAATGCTGTTTGGAACCGACCCCCGGCAGATGCCTTGGAAGACTCCAACGAAATAGTGGCTGTTAGTCTTTTCGACCTCCTGCAGGCCTTCCATGAAGTCGTCCGTCGGTTTGAAGAACAGCAGGTCATGGAACTCGACCACGAGGAAGTGACGGTTGAACAGAAGATACTGGATATCCGGAACCTCCTGCTTGTGCACGATCAGATCCTGTTTTCTTCCTTATTCGCCAACGTCCGTTCCAAAAAACAGATGATCGTAACGTTCCTTGCCCTGCTGGAACTGGTTCGTATGAGCGAAGTCTGGCTTTTCCAGAAGAAGGCATTCGAAGAAATTCAAATAACCAAGAAAAAGGGAATCGCCTGAAATTATGGATAAAACCACTATGCAGGCCGTCATCGAGGCCATCATCTATGTCGCAGAGGAACCGGTGAAATTGGAGCAATTGCGGGAAGTTTTCCCGGAAGAGGAGAAGGATACCGTTGAACAGGCGCTCAAAGAGATGATCGACGCGTTCAACGCACGTTCGGGCGGAATGTGCATCCGTGAAGTCGCGGGCGGCTACAGGATGACGACTCGCCCCGAATATCACGAACAGATTCGTGCTTACCTGAAAACCCGGCCCAACGCAAAGCTTTCGATGGCAGCCCTGGAAACCCTGGCCGTGGTCGCCTACAAGCAGCCTGTGACTCTGGCTGAAATTCTTGCTATCCGGGGGAAGAAGTCGAGTACGGCTCTGCAAACCCTGCTTGAAAAGAATATGGTAGCGATTGTTGGACGCAAGCAGGTGGTTGGCCGGCCGATCTTGTACGGCACGTCGAAGGAATTTTTAATTCATTTTGGCCTGAACAGTCTCAAGGATCTTCCTACACTCGAGGAGTTTGCTCAGCTTGCCAGCGAGCAGCTTTAGCACGACATGGACCAAGGGGAACGGCTCCAGAAAATCATCGCCTCCACGGGGATCGTCTCGCGACGCAAAGCAGAACAACTGATCCTAGAGGGGAGGGTGACGGTCAACGGTAGGGTTGTGACCCGCATGGGAACGCATGCAGACCCCTCGCAGGATTCCATCAAAGTGGATGGGAAAAGAATCCGCGCAGCTCCACGCAAAATCTATCTGCTCCTGAACAAACCACGGCAGGTCATATCCTCTGTCTCAGATCCTCAAGGACGCAGGAAGGTGACCGATCTTGTCCGGGTGAAGGGGAAGGTGTATCCCGTCGGCCGCCTGGATTATAACACGGAAGGTCTAATTCTGCTGACCAATGATGGTGCGTTTTCCAGGAGGGTTTCCCGGGCAGGCAGGCACATGCCCAAAGTCTATCGGGTCAAGGTCCGTTCGAAGCCGGAAGAAAAGAAGATTGAAAAACTGCGAGACGGCATCCGTCTGAAAAATGGTGTGCAGCTGGCGCCCTGCAGAATCGTTCCCCTCGGAGGAGACCGCAACGGGTGGTACGAAGTCACCCTGACGGAAGGGAAAAACCGGCAGATCAGGGAGATGTTCGAATCCGTGGGAAGTCTGGTTCTAAAACTGCGGCGTATTCAGATCGGATTTCTCCGCGATATAGGGCTCCCGGTTGGTAGCTACAGGGTCCTGACTCCGGATGAGGTCCGCAGGGTCTTTGATCGCACCGAGGATGATGCCTTGAACGGCCAGGAAGGGAAGGCTAATTCCATTTAAGTAAACCACCGCCTCTGGCGGTGAGACACGACAAAGCTCTG
>CAZYXB010000067.1:0-10218 GCA_964651155.1 uncultured Acidobacteriota bacterium
TTCCGAGAACGGGCTCCCATGCATGCCATCGGACAATCCCTTGCCGCGAACCTCTACGTCCACGTGTCTCTCGCTCCCCTTCAGATGGGACCGGGCGTACAAGGCCGATCCTTGGCAGCTTCATCCCAGCATGGGCAGGTCTCGCACGTACAGAACCCTGGAAATGGGCACCGGCCGCTGCCACGGCCGGGATCCGTGCCTAGCTGTGGCCCTGGGCCGATTCCGGTGTCCGTCAATGCAAGAGCATGCGACCGGGAGCCTACTACTACCTTTTGCTTGCATGAGGAGGAGCCTGAACAGGTCTGGCTGAATTTCCGGATCCAAAATGCCACGGAGGATGTTGAGATACAGTCTGCAAAGATACATGCAAGCAATGGATGGTAAACGAGTGCTGTGAAGTTTTGCCAGGATTTCGGCTGCAAACGTCTTCGCCAGGTTGGAAGATGTTTTCCCCTTCGCTCAACCCAGGCTTTTTGCGGGATTCAGCGGCGCTGTTTCAGGTACGCACTCCAGCGGAGAACGGGCACGATGCTGCTCCAATTCCGTTGGTCGGCAGCGCCGCCCCGGCCTCCGTTATCCCCCTGCAGTGAAGGGAACATGCCACTCAGGAGGTCAGTATAATAGTCTGGAAGGAAGATCGGCGTTTGAAAGTCTCTCTCGTCGATATCCCTATATCCGGATTCCAGGATTGCTAAAGATGCACTTAAATCTGTAGAATCCCGGTAACAAGGAAATACCTATGACGCTCGAGATGGTCGTTGTATTTGCCGTACTGGTAGCTGCCGTTATTCTTTTTGCGACAGAGAAACTCCCGGTAGATCTTGTGGCTATTCTTGTGATGGCCGTCCTTCTGATCGCGGGCATTATTTCTCCTGAGGAGGGGATCGCCGGATTCAGCAACATGGCCACGGTGATTGTGGGTGTTATGTTCATAATAAGCGCAGGGTTGTACCGAACCGGCGCTGTAAATGCACTGGGCTTCGGTCTGGCTGCCATAGGGAAAAAGAGCTTCGGGGCCAGCGTGATTCTCATTGTGTTCTTCATGGGCGTACTCTCTGCATTCATGAGCAATACCGCGGCTGTCGCGGTATTCATCCCGATTGTCATTGGCATGGCCAACAAGAACGGATCCAGCATTTCCAGGCTTCTAATGCCCATGTCCTTCGCCGCGATGTTCGGCGGCACGTGTACTCTGATCGGGACCTCCACGAATATTCTGGTGAGTTCCATAGCCGAAACTCATGGGCAGAAGCCTTTCGCAATGTTCGAATTCGCGCCGATGGGATTGGTCTTCTTCGTCGCAGGATCCCTATATATGTTGCTCTGGGGCATTCGGATGATCCCTGATCGCAGGAGAGGCGGGGACCTTACCGATGCCTTTGCGATGGAGGATTATCTCACGGAAATAGTCCTCGATGCGGAAGCCAAATCGGTTGGAAAGACCGTGCGGGAAGCGCCCATTGTCCACGAACTTGACCTGACTATTTTAAACCTCCGCCGCAATGGCGTATCTCTGGGGCTTCCGGGCCCTGAGATGGTGCTTATAGAAAACGATGTGCTGCTTGTCCGGTGCAACATCGAAAAGATCAAAAAACTGGGGGAAAGACAGGGTGTGCTGCTCAAGCCGAAAATGCGTCTCCGGGATTCCGATCTGAACAGCGACCATCTTATGCTGGCCGAGGCGATTATTGCGCCAAATTCCATGCTCGTCGGCCGATCCATCAAGAGCGTGCAATTCCGCAACATTTTCGGCGCTGTGGTCCTGGCGATACGGCACCGCGGAGGAGCGGTCCTACACGAGAAGATATTCACTACGCGTCTCAAATCCGGAGACGCTCTTCTTATCGAAGTGGAGCGCAAAGGGTACGAGCAGTTCAAAAACAACCGGGAATTTGTCGTTGTTTCAGAGATCAATACTCCGCAGTTCCGAAGCAGAAAAATACTACCAGCTATCCTGATTGTGGCCGGTATGGTCATCACAGCCGCTACCGGGCTTTTGCCTCTGGTGGTCAGCGCCATCGCAGCAGCCCTGCTGCTGGTCCTAGCGGGCTGCATCAAACTGGAAGAGGCCTATCAGGCGGTGGAATGGAAGATTATCTTTCTTCTCGCAGGGGTTCTCACGCTCGGAACGGCGCTTGAAAAAACGGGAGCCGCCGCATTTATCGCCGATCGCCTGGTGGATACCATAGGAGGACTCGGCCCGGTCGCGATTCTGTCGTCCTTTTACCTGATCACGTCTCTGCTCACGTCGGTCATGTCCAACAATGCCGCAGCGGCCCTATTGGCGCCGGTCGCCATTGCCACGGCTGTTTCGCTGGGCGTTGATTCCCGCCCCTTTCTTTTTGCCGTGGCGTTTGCCGCATCGGCTAGCTTCATGACCCCGATCGGCTATCAGACCAACACCATGATTTACGCGGCTGGACAATACCGCTTTGCGGATTTCCTCAAGGTTGGAACCCCATTGACCGTCCTTTTCTGGATGCTGGCGACTTTTCTCATCCCGTTATTCTGGCCTTTCTAATGAGGACTACATATGGATAGCGTTTACCAGTTCCTGCAATCGGCTAAAAATTGGTTGAACATACCCCTGGTTCAGACAGACAAGACCAGCATAACACTCTGGTCCGTTCTGTATCTGGTGGTGCTTCTGTTCCTCCTTTTCTATATTTCGGGCAAGGTTCGGGACTGGTTGGCAAACAAGCTGCTTGCTCGAAGCAAACTCGCCCTGGGGGTGCGCCAGGCCGTCGGCTCCATCGCCCGCTACGTCATGATCGTCATCGGATTCCTTATTGTGCTGCAGACGGCGGGGATCGATCTGACCACGCTGAACATTCTTGCCGGTGCTGTGGGCATCGGCGTGGGTTTCGGGCTTCAGAACATTGCCAACAATTTCATCAGCGGGCTGATCATCCTGTTCGAGCGGCCGATCAAAGCGGGAGACCGGATAGAAGTAGGTGATGTCGAGGGCGATGTCATCGCCATCGGGGCGCGTGCTACAACCGTCCGGACTAACGATAACATTGCCATTATTATTCCCAACTCCAGTTTTATTTCAAAGGATGTCATCAACTGGAGCTATACAGATCAAACCGTCCGTTTCAGGATCAAGGTCAGCGTCGATTACGGTTCCGATCCGAGGATGGTGGAACGACTCCTTCTGGAAGTCGCAGACGAGAATCCGGATGTTTTGAAAGATCCCGCTCCGGGCGTGCGGCTACTTGAGTTTGGCGACAACGGGATCATCTTTGAACTGCGCGCCTGGAGTACGTCGCTTCTCCACAGGAAAGGGAAGCTCGTGAGCGACCTGAATTTCGGGATACACGACAAATTCGCGGCGAACGGGGTCATTTTCCCGTTTCCGCAGCGGGACGTTCGCCTCCATTGGACCTCGGGAGGACCGGTTGATATAACCGGCAATTGAGTTTTCAGGAGGATTGGCCAATTTCATACGGAGGGATGGGCATGGGCGCATCATGGATCGGAGCCAGTGTCCGGAGGTGGCCGATGTCGGATGAGTATCGGTTCCACGATCAATTCCACCTTCCAGGGCGCACCCTATCGGGCCGGGACCTGTTCCAGCTTTCCCGGTCAGACAACAAAGGCACTGATCCCGCCGCTGACAAATAGGTTTCGGGATCGATCGTTTCGGGAGGGACCAGAAACGGGCTTTCTCCGTAACAGGACTCGGTCCCTCCTCCGAAGTTTACGATTTCGGGAAGTGGAGTGTTCACTTGAGCGTCTTGACTGGTTCAGCTAAAGGAGGTCTCATGAAAAATACAACATCGCGCCGAACGTTTCTGCAAACAGGATTCGTCCTGCCGGCAGCCGGGATATTCCTTGCTCCGCTCGGCCTGACAATGGCTTGCGGACAACCTTCGGGCCGTTCCGCTGGAGGGGGGAAAATGGCAGCATTCAAACCGGAGTACATCATCACCGAGATGAAAAAGAATGTCGTTCTGGCATGGGGGCTGCCGAATACCCCGCTTGCGGAATACATTCCCGGGGAAAATCGCTCTATGGAGCACGTTTTGTACATAGACGGCGAAGTCGGCCCCGGAAACTTTTATTCCGAATGCCTTTGGTTTTTCCCCGAAAGTATGGTGCACCCTAATGCCGCAAGAAAAGCCTCGGAAATGATGAAGAACATAGAGCCCGGAGTCAAAGTCGGCCCCCAACCGCATATACACCCCTTTGACGAGGTGTTTACTTTTTTCGGGAGCAATTTTGATGATCCTTCCGACCTATGCGGCGAAATGGAATTTTGGCTGGAAGACCAGCCGGTGACCTTTGACAAAAGCTGCATTGTCTATATCCCTGCCGGTATGAAACACTGTCCTTTGAATATGAAACGAATGGACAAACCGTTATTCCATTTCAGCATGGGCTATACTTCCACCTATGCGCATACCGTTCTTGACAACAAGAGCGGCACCTATGCGGGTGAAAGCAATATACGCAAATATTTTGTATTTGGGGACAAGACTGGCCGCGAGACCCCCCCATTCAGAAAAGAGATTCCCGACACATCGATCCACCGGGTCGCGCACCTGGACAGTGATGTCGTGCCGGGGTCGGCATTTCACGCAGAAACGTCGTGGATCTGGCCCGAAGACCGATCTGGCCTCAAAGGGCAGGACATCCTCTTTGTAGATAGGCACGCCCATTCTTTCCCGGAAATCATTGCCTTTTTCGGAACGGATTACGACGACATCCATAACCTGCACGGCGAAGTCGAACTATGGGTGGAGGGGAAGCGGTACACAATACAAAAGAGTTTTGCTGCGATTATACCCGAAGGGGTGGAACATGGGCCATTGACGGTAAGGAACGTCCGGAAACCCATTTTTCATTACACCGTCGGGCATGCCGGATTGTATTCGTAGGGGTTTTGTATTCAAACCCAGGAGAGGCCGCCGCGGATCCGTCCGCGAACGGCGGTACATCTTCGCATACATCCGGTTCGGAGAGGATTTTGGATTATGCAAGCGGGAGCCCGGTGCCGGTGGCGGGAGTGATCGTCCCTCAAGAAAACAGGATTCTTAAGGCAGGAAGACTCCATTGGCGGACGGTTGCGAAAAAAGGCATCGTCGGTTGCCGGCATGCAAGCCTTGCCGGCGTACGCTCTTAATACCCATGCAGTAGTGTCGAGGCGTTCGCCACGGCTATCCCGAAGCCGGTTCCGGTATTGGTGCGCGTCAGATTTATTCTGCAAACCATTGGTTCAGGTATCTGAACGCGATTATCCCATTCTTGCCGCCCATCACCGTTGCGCGATAGCGTGCATTCCCGATAGGGCGATGGAGGCAACGATGGTGCCCCTTCTTCCCATATGTTCGGCATGTCTGAGGGCCAAGACAACTGCGGCTTTTGACGATGGGAGATCCTGCATGCCCCGAAGTATCTTGTATTCAAAGCGATCGGGATCGGGACGTTTCCCCCCGTCCCTGCAGCTGTGAACCCAACATCAATGTCCAATGCGGCATTGTCCTATTACGACAACGGGGAACGCTTCCTCATGCAGGTCATAACCGCATCCATCTGTGGAACTGCTGGTGTTTCCGGCTCAAGGCCCGCAGCATGAAAGGCATCGTACCCCCGGTATACCCTGGTGCCAAACCAGGACTACGGGGGGAACCGTCGGCCGGTCCCCGGACGCAGGGAGATTGCCAGAAGGGTCCGCCGGTTCGCATTTGAGCCCGGTGCTGGCTGTTCCGGCGGTTTTGTGTCCGGGTTTCTAGGGAGCTTTCGCACGCCACATGTCGATAGACGCTGTCCCGGTGTAATCCAGGTCGGATATTTTCCATAAAGGGCTTGTTTCCCCTCCCACCACGAGAATGGAGATCTTGTCCGGCCGATGATACGGCGCAATGAGGGTGTCGCCGGGAATTGATTTCCATGATGCATACGGCTGCACTCCATGCAGCGCCAGCGGGGCTACCAGCATGTCGATGATATCATTTTCCCAGAAACGGGATGCCGGCATCCGTACAGTATCCGAAATCCAGCGGGCAATATCGAGCGGGGTCTGGAAACCCTCATGGTCTTTCAAGTGCCTGGCCAGCAGAGGATCCAGTATAAGCGTAGCCGCGGAAAACAACGGAGGCAGAGCATGCATCTGGAGTTTGATCTCATCGCCCCACGACCGTCTGGACGCGGCGCCCGTACTGTTGATCAGGTTCCATCCCCTGAAAAGGCTGACGGTGCTTTCCCCTCGCTCATGGCCCTTTCTCACATGGAACGGTTCCCAGACGCTGCGCTGTTCATTTTCAGCCATACACAGGTTGTTGTATGTGTAATTGTTGCCCTGGGATGTCCAGAATGTTCTTTTCCGCCGTGCATATCCCCACAAAATGCTCATTAGTGTCCAGGCTCGGCCGAGGACGGCGTTGGTGGGGTTGTAGGGGCCGAGTGCGCCCATCCCGGAGTTCATGCCGATCTCTTCGCGGATGGGACCGTTAACCAACAGGGCGCTGGTAAACGGAAGTGTGGAGGGTTGAATGGCAGGTTGGCCAGTGGATGCGATGGCGAGCAGTATAGGAAGATGTTCGGGCCGGGCCCCGGCCATCACGGCGGCAACGGCGACGGTTTCAACGGTGGTTTCTAGAATTTCCTGGGTATCTTCGATCTGGGCTTTCCCGACCTTTTTCCCCGGCGGCTGTCGGGTGCCTGCCAGCATCTCCGCGACCCTTTCCTCAGTGGGAAGCACGATCGGCAATCCGTCACTCCATCCTCGTTCAACAAAGAGCCGCTGCAGAGTATCCTCGGTGTCCGCATCCAGATAACGCTGCCGGTCCGGTAAGGGACGGACGACCGCGAAATTCCTGCTTTCTTCCGCCGTATACGGACGGGTAAGCGCTTGGATTACCTCGTCCAAGATCGGCTTTCCGGTCGCAGGATCGGTGCCCTCGATGTAGCCCCGCAGTACCGTCGGCGGCATCGATGCTACAGGATGCGGGGTGTAGATGAAACGGAGAGGTACTCCATGGAATTCTCGGTCCGCACGCACCATATCCTCAAAAGCAATCGTGGAGAGGGGGGCGGTAGGGATCCCGTATTTCAGTTCCAGCGTGCGACAGCAACCGGCGACCGCCGTGATGCAGCCGGGTCAGCCGGCGACGCCGAAAATGACGGCGTCGCCCTTTTCTTTGATCTCTTCCCACAGGTCCTTGGTGTCGTCTCTGAATATGAACCCTGTTTTGCGCCGCACGATCGTCTGCGTATCGGGCATGTTCCTGGCGAACCATTCCTGGAACTGTTCCATGAAGAGATCACTTCCGCCAAAGCCCTGATTGACCAGGTATACCGTCCTGCCGTTGAGGCTGGCCGGCCGCGGAGCCATGGACCAAGAAGGTATTTCGGCCGTAGATGCATTGGAAACAGGGATACGATTAGGTTCCGGATTGAAAACCCTGATGCGTGTTTGAGGCGCCATGGGCCGTGTCTCCTTTCTAGGGGCAGTGTCCTGAGACCCGTGCCTGAAGGAAGTGTGTTCTGCTGCTCCTCATCGTTTCCTTAACGGCTGGCAGAATCGGCATTCTGATTCCAGGCACTGCGGGGACGGTGCGCGTCCCTTTGGCTACTCCTGTATCGGATTTTTCCCGAATGCCTTGACCGTCAGAACGGGGCACGGGGCGCTGCGAATGACCTTTTCGGCTACGCTCCCGAGGAGCAGGTGTTTTAATCCTGTCAGCCCGTGGGTTGCGATTACAATCAAATCGTCACGGTTGCTTGTTGCATGTTCCAGGATTTCATGTACGACGTGTCCATGGGCCACATGGAATTCCGCCGTGACGTCGGGCCCTGGAGCCGTACCGAAAAACTGCCTCAATTCCTTCTGTGCAAGGTCTATGAAATCGGGGCGCAGCGCCGGGTCCGCATACATGCCCGGTTCATAAAAAGATGGATACAATACTCTTTCCACCACGTGCAGGATCTGCAGTTTTGCATCGTACAACTCGGCGGCTTCCCTGGCTATGGACAAGGCTGCTCTGGAATGATCAGAGAAATCGACCGGGGAAAGGATCGTCTCCGTTTTCCGGGGCTCTCTGGGCGTTTCAGATTCCCGGATTGTGTATACGGGGCATGGCGCTTCACGGACAATTTCCTGGGCGACGCTTCCGAGAAACATATAATGGATCCCGCGCCGGCCATGCGTTCCCATGACTATCAGGTCAATATCGCGAGAGTGGGCATATTCGAGTATTAAATCGGCGACGGAATAGCCGCGCAACTCCTCCATGAGGATATCGATTGTTTCATCGCTTTCGCTGGATTCCCGTAGATCAATGCCCATCCTTTCCCTGGCCAGCCTTCCCATTTTTTCATGCAGATCCCCAGCGTCCGGGAATTGGTGCGCGGGATTATACGGATCCTCTTGATGGAGAACAATGGCGTGAACCATGTGCAGTTGCGCTCCGAAGCGTTTTGCCAGGAACAGTGCATGATCCAGGGCCTGCGAAGCGCATATGGAAAAATCCGTCGGGAAGAGAATGTTTTTTATACGAAGCACTTTCGAAGTCCTCAAAGAAGCGCACAGCGCCGGGCCCGCATGGATTTCACGGTCATGGAATATTCAGCGAAGCAAGCGCGACCCCACGAGACATGAAGTGTCATAATTCTATCAGCCAAGCATAGTACCATGGGGCCCGAGAGACAACTGCGGAATTGCCGCCATGGGGGTTTCCAGTACGGATACGGACAGAAGGGGAGGGAGCCGCCGTCTGCATCAGATCGGTACGGGTACTTCTAAACAGCTGCTTGAAAAGAAAGAGAATGCCTCCTCAGCAGCAGAATCTGCGGGAGCACATGGTTTCTTTAAGAGCATCCAGAAGACGGAACATCATTTCTGCGCAGTGCCGCACAATCGCAATACGGGTGGCGGCATGCAGGCAATCTCCATCCATGTGCCCTTCGCCGGGTGGCGTATTCCAAGCAGGGTGTTGTGGAGGTGGTATCCCAATTCCGAAGGCAGCGCCTGACTGCCTGGGGCAGGAACTCCTCCCTGAACGTACAGTGGATCTCCTAGAAGTGGGAATCCCGAGGCGGCCATGTGGATTCGGATCTGGTGTGGACGCCCGGTATCGATTTGTACCCGGACCAGGGAACAGGCCGCCCGCCGTTCAAGGACCGTGACACGGCTGTGTGCATGTTTCCCATCGGGAGACGCCGCATATAGAAATTTCAGATACCTGTGTGGGACCTTGCCTATAGGTACGGTTACATCAAACGTATCCTTTCCCGGATGCCCGACAACCAGAGCATGATACAATTTAAGAATATTTCCTTCTCTCCAGTCACGGAACATGGTCCGGGTGGCGGTTTGTGTCAATCCGAACAGTACGATTCCCGATGTCCCCCGTCCGAGTCGATGCAGCGGGTTGGCCCCTGGGAACCGTTGCCGGACGAGCGATAGCAGGGTGTTTTCCATGAAAAGTCCCCCGCTTGGCAGAGTGGGCAGCCCTGCAGGTTTGGCAACAGCCAGCAGGCAGTTGTCGCGGTACAAGATGGCGAAGGTGCGGGGAACCTCGGGTTCAATCCATGGCGGACGCATCCAGACGAGAATCTGCCCGCACTGGATACGTTGATCCGGGTGGACTGGCACCCCGTCGAGCAGCACTCTTTTCGCCTCAATACGCGCGAGCCACTCTTCGGCTGTGCATGCAGGGTAGTAGCGCACGAGGTACTCGATAACCCGGCGATTTTCTGCTTCCCCTCCTACCCGTTTCCGGTATTCGAAACCGCTGTTCAGTGGCATTGTCATCGCCTTTGTACTGGATGGAATCCATCCCCGGTTAGGATGGATGGATTCCGGAAAATCCGGATAGAATGAATATGTCCGTTCAGCCACATTCGTGCAACACTGCAATTTCAGGCGCGACCGCACGCAATGAATGGATCGAAACCTCCCTCTTCGGGGTTCAATGTATTCTCTCCCGGCAGAAACCTGCAAGGATGATGATACGGTCACGATATGGCCGTCTGCAGGGGGCCGAGGTATGGACCCCACGATCCGGTGATATGGATGAACGAAAGACAAGGATCATGGCCGCGCACGCTGTTGGTATTGACTCGGCGGTGGATGTCAGGCGATGCGGCAGGAAAACCGTCGGCCGAGCAAGGTATGGACGGGACCGTTCCAACGGGCGGTTCTTGTGAAACCTCTCGCTAGGCACTGTATACATGGAGTCGCGGCGCAATGCCCCTGCCGGGAATCGCAGG
>CAZYXB010000068.1:0-9953 GCA_964651155.1 uncultured Acidobacteriota bacterium
CTGTTCAAATGGCACTTTCCGGCCAGATTTATGATCAACGGGGTGAGTAGTTACAGAGGAAAAACAATGCAATGGATCCTCGGCCGTACCTCGCGGATTATTGTACTATTGCTATCGGCCCCGGCAGTAATCCCGGCTAACGCAGTGTTTGCGAAGGAAGTGACGGCAGCCCCGGTTTCCTACACGCATACCGACGTGGTCCTTTTAATCGTCTATGTTCTGCTGGCACTGATTATTTCCTTTCTCTGTTCCATTGCGGAAGCGGTGTTGCTGAGCATCACGCCTTTCTATGTCGCGGGACTCCATGAAAAAAAATCCAAACTGGCACCGATCCTGAAACGGCTGAAGCAGGATAATATCGACCAGTCTCTGGCCGCTATTCTGACTTTAAACACAATCGCCCATACGGTAGGCGCCATCGGATCGGGCGCCAAAGCGACGATCATATTCGGAAGCGCATGGTTCGGACTTTTCTCAGCGTTGATGACCTTGATGATCCTGTTCCTTTCCGAGATCATCCCCAAAACCCTGGGGGCCGTCTACTGGAGAAAACTTGCGAAACCGACGGCAATTTTCATACGCGCTCTAATCCTATGTCTGTATCCGTTAATTAAACTGTCCGAATGGCTGACCCGATTGATCGCCCGACGGAAGGGGCTGCATGTGTTCAGCCGCGACGAATTTATCGCGATGGCCATTGTCGGGGAACAAACCGGCGGAATCGACCGGGGCAAATCCCGGATAATTCGCAACCTGTTCAAGTTCGAGTCGTTGAAGGTTTGGAGTATCATGACTCCCCGTACGGTGATTTCAGCGCTTGAGCAGAGCCTGACGGTTGGTGAGGCAATGAGCGCTGTTTCCCTGACTCCATTTTCACGACTTCCCATTTTCAAGAAAGATCTGGACAACATTTCAGGATTCGTTCTGAAGGCGGATCTTCTCCTGTGCATGGCGCGAAACCAGGATCAGGTCACTCTGGAATCCCTAAAACGTGAGATCCTGATTGTGGACGAAAACCTGTCGGTATCCCGTTTGCTGGAAACCCTGCTGGATCGGCGCCAGCACATCGCGGTTGTAGCCGGGGAATACGGAGAAACCAAAGGAATCGTCACACTCGAAGATGCCGTGGAAACCCTGCTGGGTCTGGAAATTGTCGACGAAATGGACCGGGTTGAGGATATGCAGGTGCTTGCCAGGCAGCAATGGGAACGGCGCGCCAAGGCGCTTGGCATCAATCTGGATGCCCCCGGGAGGGAGCCGGCCGACCCAAAGGACCCTGATGAATCCTCCGTCATCCGGATCCTCGGCGAATGAACATGACGGTTCCGGAGACGGCACGACAGGGAAGATGCAGGCTTTCCCTATCCTCTTCTCATCCAAAACGAGCTTTCGGGCGATCCATCGGCTGCGGAACTTTTTTCCCTCGGGATGGAGAATCGTGGCGTCGCGCGGCGCGTCCCCGAAGTCTCGGAATCGTTTCCGAAAGGCCGCTTATCGGGTCATGCGCTAGCGGCCGCTCCACCAACTTCAGGACCTTTTCTGCAACGGCACAGGCTTTGCGCGGAGACATTGAAGGCCTGCGCGGTCCCATTGCGGCGCGCAGGGCCGGTTTCAAGCAATGAAACGATGGCGTACGTTTCGGCGGGAACATCCCCCGCATTACGTTGAGCAAATGCGACGCTGTGGGCGATGATGGGGCGGTCCGTTTTTACGGTTGTGCAATAGACGTGTTCATTCACGAAAACCATGTTTTGCGGTAACGGATAGGTTTCGGGCCGCCCCCGACGTTCCAGGAATGCGGTTTTCTTGGTTTCGGGGGGCCATGTCGGGAGTTCTGAACTTATGGGAGCGGCGTGCGCCGGATTTTGTGGACGCGTGCCGCCGGGGGGTGCGCACCGATGCGCGCACCCGGCGGCGGGCCTACTCGATCCGGAACCAGTCGAAGTCGGCGTGCCCGGCGCCGTCCTGGAGATTGGGATTGATGGCGAAGAGCCCGACTTTAGCGCCGATCCACGTGCCCGCCGTCGCCTGGCATTCGCGGCCGATCGGGTGGTAGGTCTCCCCGTCCAGGCTGTAGGAAAAATGATAGTTCGCTCGATGGCCGACGGTGACGCGCAGGTAGCAGCTGTCGTTTTCGAGCCCGATCGATTCGATGGTTTCCGTCTTGTCGTAGCCCTGGAAATAGGTGCCGGCGCACATGGCGAGCTCCTGGCCGGAGCCGGTCCGGTGCATGGCGAGATAGCCCCACTCCTTCCCCATGACCACCAGACCTGCCTTTTCGCCCACGAGCCTCGGGTGGAAGGTCATTTTGGCTCCGGCGGTGAAAAAAGGGGCCGGGAATTTCTGGAGCAGCAGGTTGGGCACCCGCCACAGGTTGCCCTCCTGGGTCGGATTCCTGACCGAAAACAGCCTCAGGTGGCCGGGCGCCCCGGGCAGGGAGTACCAGCCCTGTCTCGGGTTGGCGTGCCATTGCCACTGTAGCCCCAGGGCACGCGCGTTGAACTCGTCGGTCGTTTGGGGAATTTTCACGGGGTAGGTTTTCCCGACGTCCGGCTTGTTCCACTCCGGCACGGGCTCCCCGATGCCGTCGCCGTCGATGTCGGTGCCCATCAGGGGCCACCCGTCTTTCCACACGACCGGCTGGAGGTGCACGACCCGGCCGTAGGCACCCCGATCCTGGAAGTGCAGGAACCACCACTCGCCCGACGGCAGGGAAACCAGCCCGCCCTGGTGCGGCCCGTTTATGTCGGTGTTCCCCTGATGCAGGACGATCTTGTCCTCGTACGGCCCGTAGATGTTTCTGGACCTCAGGACGGTCTGCCAGCCGGTGGGGACGCCTCCGGACGGCGCAAGGATGTAATACCATCCGTCGATCTTGAACATCTTGGGGCCTTCGATGACGGGTTGCTTGTCGACGTTGTGGTAGAGGATGCGGCCGTTGTCGAGCAGCCTCCGGCCGTCCGGACTCATGCGATGGATGTAGAGGATGTCGGCGCGCAATTTGCTGCGGATCAGATAGGCGCTGCCGTCATCGTCCCAGAAAGGGCAGGGATCCTCCCACAGTTCGACGTCGACGACATGGTGCAGGTCCCAGTCGCCGGAGGGGTCCCGGGTGCTCGCCATGAAAAGTCCCTGGGAGGGTGTGCAGAAATACACATAGAACGTGCCGTTGCGGTACCGGATCGCCGGCGCCCAGGAACCCTGGCCGTGATTGGGCTTGTTGAATTCCTCGAACGGAAGGCGGTCGTACACGTGTCCGACGATGTCCCAGTTCACCAGGTCCTTCGAGTGCAGGACCGGGATGCCGGGCATGGCGTTGAAGCTCGAGGCTACCATGAAGAAACCGTCGCCGACACGGATGACATCCGGATCGGAATAGTCGGCGAACAGGACCGGATTCTTGTACCGGCCGTTGCCGAGGTCCGGCACCCAGACCTCGGCAAAAACGGTGGCGACCAGCAATGCTGCGGCGGGGAGAGACTTGATGATTTTCATGGGTCCTAATCCTTGTCCGATCGGGCGTCTGCCCGTTTTGCAAGTTCCTGCTCGATTTCAGCAACCATGTTCCGGTCCAGAGGGTAGATCCAAAGGGCGATCGCCTTGCAGACGGCGAAGAACGCCGGGATGACCGAAAACATCAGCATGATGCCCGAAATCGTTCGTGCCGACTGGGCCAGGTTGGGAACGAACCCGAAAAAGGCCAGCATCTGCCCGCCGATGAATCCGGCCAGCATGCTTCCTGTCTTCAGTGAAAAAAGGGAAGCGGAGTGGATCAGCCCCGTCGAGCGCCTGCCGAACTTGTACTGACCGTAATCGGCGACATCTCCATACATGGACCATGTCAGCGCCGACGTCGGGCCCATCATGAACGATCCGACGGCATTGACCGCCAGCATGAGCCCGTACATCTCCCTGGGGATGAAGTAGAAGGAAAAGAGGCAGACGGCCGTTATCGCCGTGAGCGCTGTCGCCAGTGGCTTCTTGTCTATGCGTTTGACCAAGAACCCCACGCAGAAGATTCCCAGCATCATCATGAATTTCCCGGAACTCAAAAACAGGGAGGTCCGGTCCATCCCGAAAAAAACGGCCTCCTCCCCCGATTGCACGACATACTTGAAAAAGTGTATGGTGACCGAGTCCCGCATCACGATGAAGGTGGTGGAAAAGACCGCCGCAAAGAAAAGGACCACCCACGGGCGGTTTCGGAAGAGTTCCCTGAGCTCTTCGGAAACGTTCTGCTTCTGGTCCGCCGGAGGCTGCACCCGCTCCCTGGTCGTGGCGAAGGTGATCCAGAAAAGGATGACCGATGCTACGGCGAACAGCCCCATGGTGTATTGGAATCCCAGAATCTCACTGCCGCCGCCGAGCTTCTGGACCAGCCCGCGTACGTACATCGATATCAGCAGCCCGCCGCCGTAGGCGCCGATGAAGCGGAAATTGGATGCAATGGTGCGGGCGTGCGACGAGGGGCTCAAAACGGCCATCAGAGAGGAATAGGGCACGTTGATGGCCGTGTAGACCATCATCATCAACGAATAGGTGATGTAGGCGTAGACGATCTTTCCGGTGCCTTCGAAACCCGGGTTGGCGAACAGCAGGTAGCCGCAGATGCCGTACGGGATGGCCATCCACAGCAGATAGGGGCGGTACTTTCCCCAGCGCGTCTTTGTCCGGTCTGCGATAATGCCCATGATGGGATCGTTGACGGCATCCCAGAGGCGGGTGACCAGAAACATCGTGCCCGCCGCGGCGGCATCGATGCCGAATACGTCCGTATAGTAGTAGAGCAGAAATATGTTGAACGTCTGGAAGAAAAAGTTAGAGGCGGTATCACCCAGCCCGAAGCCGAAATTCTCTAAAAAAGACAACCTCTTCTGTGGTTTCGTCGAACTCAAGGCCTTGCCCATTTTCATCCTCACCGCTAGGGGTTCCAGGAACGAGCTGAACGCGAGGGTTTCGATCTTACTATTGCGGCGACAGCGGGTCAACGGTTCCTTTGCCGGTCCCGCCTGCGGCGTCTGCCGCGCATTGGCCGGTTGTTGATGCCCTTCCGCCGCAGTACAATGGCACCCAGGGCCGGTAGCGCCTTGCAGGCAACAGCTGCGGCATATCGGATTTTCTGCGGGATTGGGGGAATCCATGGCGATGGGAAGAATGCGTTTCTATCCGGCGGTGTTTTTGGCGCTGCTTGTCGCCACCGGGAATGCTTTCCTGCAGACGGCGCAGCACCCGGACGAGCCCGGATATGAGCCCGGCGCTTCGAACCCAGCCGGTGTCACCCACGCCGATTTCGTCCAGCGCACAGAGATGATCCCGATGCGCGACGGCGTGAAACTCCATACCATCATCCTCGTCCCCCTGCGGGAGGGGAAGATGCCGGTTCTTATGACCCGGACGCCCTACGGGGCCTCCGTGCGGTCGACGCCCGAGAAGAAACAGCGTCTCAGAGACATCCTGCCCGGAGGGGACGATATTGTTGCCGACAGCGGCTACATCCGCGTTCTCCAGGACGTGCGCGGCAGGAACCGGTCGGAAGGGGAATACGTCGTGACGCGCCCCCTGCGCGGGCCCCTCAACCCGACCCCTGTGGATCACGCAACCGACACCTACGACACCATCGAGTGGCTCCTGGAAAATGTCCCTGAAAACAACGGCCGTTTCGGAATGATCGGCACCTCCTACGACGGGCTCATGGTCCTGATGGGACTGGTGGATCCGCATCCGGCGCTCAAAGCCGCCGTGCCTCTGCATCCGATGGTGGACGGCTGGAGGGGGGATGACTGGTTTCACAACGGCGCCTTCCGGCAGATAACGCTCGATTATTTGAAGCTCCACCTGGAGCCATACGCGAGTGGCGCGTTCTACAGGGAGGAGCCGGAAGATGACTACGTGCGTTTCCTCGACGCGGTTTCCGCGGGCGGAATGGCGCGGAGGCTCGGCATCGATCGGAGCGATTTCTGGGGCAAGCTGGCGCGGCACCCCGGATACGACGGTTTCTGGCAGGGCCAGGCCATGGATAGCATTCTGTCGGAAAGGCCGCTGGAAGTTCCGACGCTGTACGTTCATGGGCTCTGGGATCAGGAGGACGTCTACGGCCCGATTGCCGCCTACATGGCAACCGAGGGCAAGGATACGGGCAACGACGGCAACTTCCTCGTAATCGGGCCCTGGAACCACGGTGGTTCAAGCGGAAGCGGCTATTCCCTGGGGCCCCTGGTATTTAACAGTCCGACGGGGCTCTGGTTCCGGCGGAATATCCTGCTGCCTTTCCTGGACGGGCGGCTGAAGGAAAACGCAGTGCCGGCGGATACGCCCCCCGTATTGGTCTATGAGACCGGTTCGAACGTCTGGCGGACGCATGATGCCTGGCCTCTGGGCTGCGAATCCGGATGCCGATTCCCCATGCAGCCCCTGTATCTGCAGCCCGGCTTCGGGCTCGATTTTGCGCGGGCTGAAACGGAAGAGGGTGCCTACGACGGGTATGTCTCCGATCCCATGAACCCGGTACCCTACTGCCGGCGACCTATTCAGAGGGTTTATGCGCCGACTTCAACCTGGCCGAGCTGGCTTGTGGACAGCCAGGAGATCTTTTCGGAGCGCCCCGATGTTCTGACCTACCGGACCGGGGTCTTGGACCGCCCGCTCACAATCAGCGGGCTGCCGGTGGCGAATCTGTTCGCATCCACGAGCGGGACGGACGTCGATTTTGTCGTCAAGCTGATCGATGCCTACCCCGAATCCTATCCGGAGCGCCCGGACATGGAGGGGTATCAGCTCATGATCTCGGCCGATATTCTGCGCGGCCGTTACCGCACAGATCCCGGCAACCCCGCCCCTGTCGAACCGGGGCGGGTCGAATGCTACCGCTGGAACCTTCCCGCCGTCACCCACGTGTTTCAGCCGGGCCACAGAGTCATGGTTCAGATACAGTCGAGCTGGTTTCCTCTGTATGACCGCAATCCTCAGGCCTATGTCGAAAATATTTTCAATGCGGCGCCGGGAGATTTCCGGAAAGCGACTCAGCGGATATTCCGTTCGGGAAAGTTCGCCAGCTACATCGAGCTGCCGGTCGTGGAAAACAGTCAACCCTAGGCGATCCGCGCAGGGGCGGAACCCGCCCCGCCGCGCGCGTCCCGTTGCGCTTCGCCCGACTCCGGACTGTTTCCCTTTGGAACTCCCCGCGGTTCGGGATCGATTCCTGCCCGTGCCGGGGGGGTACAGCCCCGCACGTCGGAAGACCCCCGAACGGCGGCGTTGAGGACGATCCCTGGATGAGCATCGCCTCTTTCGCTGTCCGGGACGGCCATGCCGGCGCGATCTGGAAATGTTTCGGAACTTTTTTCCCGGAGGCGTGTTCAAGCGTATGGGATACAATCGGAGCGAGCGATGGAGGCGGTACTTTACGGGAGCTGGATATTCGAAATGACGGATCGTGCCGGTGCGGATGTTCTCGACCTGGATGCCCAGCTGATGCTTCGGTTCAAAGAAGGCGACACGGAGGCGTTTGACCGCCTCTTTAATAAATACCTGCGCCGGATTGTGAACTTCGCCTACCGGTTTGTGCGGAACCGGGAGGTTGCTGAAGAACTGGCTCAGGACATATTCCTGAAAGTCTACGAAAACGGTGCAGGCTATCAGGCGCATGCCAAGTTCACTTCGTGGATCTATAGGATTGCGACCAATGTCTGCCTGAACGAGATCCGCAAGCCGCAATACCGGGCGAGGCACGAGTCGCTCTACATATCGCAGGACCGTAGCGGTGAGGGCGAGGAGATCCGTCTGGCCGTCAAGACAGCCGCCGGACCCGACGCCGCGCTGCAACGACAGGCGATAGGGCGTGTTATCGGGGATGCGCTAGAGCAGATCCCGGAAAAACAGCGGATAGCATTCCTATTGAACAAGTACCAGGAACTGTCCTACGCCGAGGTGGCCGATGTCATGCATATGTCCGAGAAAGCGGTAAAATCATTGATTCATCGAGCAAAGGAGGCTCTGGCGGAGAGGCTGAAGCCCCTGGTGGCAGAGCTTGTGTCCTAATGGAATGCAAACATTGTAAAGCAATGTGGAAACCGTTTCTAAGCGGCCAACTGCAAGGAGAGGCCCTGCGCCAGATGCGCGATCACGTCCTCTCCTGCCCGGGATGCCGATCCAGGCTGCGTGCGGAGGATCTTGTGGAGATTCTACCCTTCCTGGACGAATCGATCGAGCCGACGGAGGATTTTTCTCCACGCTTCTACGCCCAGCTGGCATCGCGCCGCAGACCGATCCACGCGTCGGTGGCGCCCAAACGGTCCTGGATGCCGCGCTGGGCCTGGTCCCTGGCCGCGGCAGGGGTAGTGCTGTTTGTCGTCGTCGCGGGCGTCTACAACCGGCCTTCCGGTCCGCGAACGCCCGATACCCCGGCCGCGCTGTATACTATCGAAATGGCCGAGAACCTAGGGTTGCTGAAAGATATGGCCCTGATTGAGGATCTTGACTTTTTCGAGGACCTCGACGTCATTGAGAATCTGCCCCGGTCCTACTAGAGGTGGAAAACGGGAGAAGCACGATGCAGAGGCATACAACGCCGGCAGGCGGCACCGGTTGCGTCCGAAGCCGCTATAAAGGTCGAAGGTTTTTCGGTTTTTACGGTACGTTCGTCCGTGCGCTCTTTCGGCCGCTTCAGCGCTGTATCCTGAAGCCCTTGACGGTTCTTTCTCTCGCTCTTGCGGTCTCCTCCTTCTGCGTGCAGGCGGCCGCTGCAAAAGACGGTGTCGCGCCTTTGACCAAGGAAGAAAGAGAAATATTGAAAGACCGCGAACTTCTCGACAATCTGGTATTGCTGCAAAACCTCGATACGATTGAATTCATAGATATTCTAAATGCCATGCAGCCGGATTGGTCGCTCGACCGGGACAAGCAGGGGGTCACAACCCCCAACCTGCCGGAAAAAACATCCGAGGAGGGCAATAAGCCATGAGAAAAAGTCTGCGCGTCACATTCGTAGCGGCCCTGCTGTTTCTGAGCGGTCTGCCCGCCACGGTCGTCCGGGCACAGGACGAGGCATCCCCCGAAGAGCAATGGCAAAGACTGACCCCGGAGCAGAAGGAAACCCTGCGTCAGCGGTACCGGTTGTTCCAGGAACTCAGCCCGGAGGAGCAGGAGACCATTCGGGCCCGGCAGCGGCAGCTCGAGGGCCTGAATCCGGAAGAGAAGGCCAGGATCTACGAGAACTATGAACGGTACCAGCAGCTCGATCCCGAACAGCGCCAGAGCCTGAATGAAAACTTCGAGAAATTCCAGCAGCTTTCACCCCAGGAGCAGGAGACGCTGCGCGAAAGATACCGGCGCTACGAACAAATGACGCCCGAGCGCAAGTCCCACCTGCGGGAAAATTATCGCCGCTGGCAGCAGCTTTCTCCCGAAGAACGCCAGCAACTGCGGCGCGGGCGCGACAGCGGCCGGGGACGGTGATTTCCCGGCCGCACTGCGTGCGGCACAGGAGCAGCTCCTCCCGTCCGGGGCAATGCTGATGACTCCCCCGCATCCCTTTGCTCCTCGATTCCCATTCGGGCAATCGCCCTTTGTCCCCGCTACGGCAGAAATATTGTCGTCCCGTAGGAGGTTCCTCCCGGAATGAATGTCAGAAAAAAACGTAATAAATGGTATTTATATAAATATACTTCAAGTATGTTCTTAGAGAATACCGCCGGTATTCATGTCGAAGTCCGGGATCAGCTCCCCGCGATTACGGCGAACAGGTGCCGGCTTTGATCCGTACGACGACCCGTTCCACCCCGGAGGCAGAGTGCGGTGGGGGACAGGGAGAACAGGCCGTATTTTGCACCGGCCGAGTTGTGTGTGTCAAGTTCTGCAATTTCGGATCAGGATATTTCCCATTGTGTTTTCAGGCATTAACTCCCTAACCCGGACAAGCCGGAACCAAACAGGGTAATAATGAAGTATGATGCTCG
>CAZYXB010000069.1:0-9811 GCA_964651155.1 uncultured Acidobacteriota bacterium
CGTCGGCCCGGAACTGCCGGCGGGCCCTCCCCCTCAGGTACCGGTCCACGGCCTGCGCCGCGCGGCGCCCGTCATCGATGGCCCGCACCACGAGCGACTGGCCCAGGCGCATGTCCCCGGCCGCGAATACGGTCGGGGCCGAGGACATGTGGCCATCGTCGGTCGCGACGTTGCCGCGGCCGTCGAACCCCACCTGCAGCTGCTCGAGAAGGCCCGATACAGCAGCGCCGGCGAATCCCATGGCGATCAGGGCCAGGTCCGCTTCGAGGGTGAATTCCGTGCCCGCGACCGGGGTGAAATCCGGCGGCGGGCCGACCCGCACCGCGTCCAGGCCCGTCAGGTTGCCGTCGCCGTCGCCGACAAAGCGCGTGGTCGCCACGGCCCATTCGCGCGTGCCCCCCTCCTCGTGGGAGCTTTCGGTGCGCAACATGCGCGGCCACAGCGGCCACGGGGTCTCCGGGGCCCTCTCGTCCGGGGGTGCCGGCAGGATCTCGAACTGGTGCACCGACAGGGCCCTCTGGCGCAGGGCGGTGCCGAGGCAGTCGGCGCCGGTGTCCCCGCCGCCGATGATGACGACGCGCTTGCCGGTGGCCGTAATCGCTTCCCCCGGTCCCGGGGTATCCTGCGCGCCGCGGCGGTTCTGCCCGACGAGGAAATCCATGGCGAAGTGAATCCCGCGGAGCTCCCGCCCCGGCACCTGCAGGTCGCGGGGCCGCCCGGCCCCCCCCGCCAGAACGACGGCGTCAAATCGGCGCAGCGCCGCGACGGGCACGTCGGCCCCGACGTGGGCCCCGCACCGGAACTCCACCCCTTCCCGCCGCAGCTGGTCCAGCCTCCGGTCCAGGACCTGCTTCTCCAGCTTGAAATCGGGGATGCCGTAGCGCAGCAGGCCGCCGGCCCGGTCCGCCTTCTCGAAGACGACCACGTCGTGGCCCGCCCGGTTCAGCTGCTGGGCCGCCGCCAGGCCGGCCGGGCCGGACCCGACCACGGCAACCCGGCTGCCGGTCCGGCACTCGGGCGGAACCGGCCGGATCCAGCCTTCGCAAAAAGCCCGCTCCACGATGAAGTTCTCTATCGCCTTTATGGTTACGGGCTCCTGGTTGATGCCGAGCACGCAGGCGGTTTCGCAGGGGGCGGGGCATACCGCCCCGGTGAACTCCGGGAAATTGTTCGTGGCATGCAGCGCCCGCGACGCCTCCTGCCAGCGTCCGTGGTAGGCCAGATCGTTCCAGTCCGGGATGTTGTTGTGCAGCGGGCAGCCCCAGTTGCAGAAGGGCACGCCGCAGTCCATGCACCGCGCGCCCTGGGTCCGCAGTTCCTGCTCGGGAAACGGCAGGTAGACGGAGAAGTAGTCCCGGCGGCGTTCGTCCGCTGGGCGCCGCCGGGGCGCCTGCCGCTGGTATTGCAGAAAGCCTGTCGCTTTGCCCATCAGATGTCCGCTCCTGCCCCCCTGCCGTCGCCTGCGGCCGCATCCCCGTCGACGGCGGCCGCATCCCCGTCGACGGCCCCGTCGACGGCCCCGAGCGGGATCCCCAGGGCGCGCTTGTACTCCCGCGGGAACACTTTGATGAATTTCCCCGACTGGGCCTCCCAGCCGGCGAGGATCCGCGCCGCCCGAGGGCTGCCCGTCTGCTCGACATGGCGGCGGAGGAGATCCCGGACCAGGGCCCGGTCCGCCTCCTGCACCAGCGGCTCCAGGTCCACCCCCGAGCGGTTGCAGCGCTCCGGGGCGAACAGTCCGGTGTCGTCCCACACGTAGGCGATTCCGCCCGTCATGCCCGCCGCGAAATTCCGCCCCGTGGCGCCGAGAACCAGCACCGTCCCCCGGGTCATGTACTCGCAGCCGTGGTCCCCGACCCCCTCGACGACGGCGGTGGCGCCGGAATTCCGGACGGCGAACCGCTCCCCCGCGATGCCGCTGAAGAAGGCCTGGCCGCCCGTGGCGCCGTAGAGCACCGTGTTGCCCGCGATGACGTTCTCCTCCGGCGCCAGGCCCGTGCCCGCCCCGGGGCGCACGACGATCTTCCCGCCCGACAGGCCCTTGCCGGTGTAGTCGTTGGCGTCCCCCTCGAGCGAGAGCGTGATCCCGGGCGCCAGAAATGCGCCGAAGCTCTGGCCCGCCGAACCCGTGAAGCGGAAGCGGATGGTGTCTTCGGGCAATCCCTCCGACCCGTGGCGCCGCGACACTTCGCCGCTGAGCATCGCCCCGACCGTGCGGTGCACGTTGCGGATCGGCAACGTCGCCTCGACCGGGGTCCCGTCTTCGAGGGCCGGCCGCGAGCGCTCGATCAGCTCGTGATCGAGCGCCTGCCCGAGCCCGTGGTCCTGGGCCGACGTGCAGCGGCGCCCGACGCGGCCCGGGACGGCCGGGCTGTACAGGAGCGGAGACAGGTCGATCCCCTTGGCCTTCCAGTGCCGGGAGACATTGCGGGTGTCGAGCATGTCCACGCGCCCGATCATCTCGTCGATCGTGGCGAACCCCATCGCCGCCATGTACCCGCGGACCTCCTCGGCGATGAAGGAGAACAGGCCGATCAGGTGCTCGGGGCGGCCCTGGAACCTGCCGCGCAGCCTCGGGTCCTGGGTCGCGATCCCGACCGGGCAGGTGTTCAGGTGGCATTTGCGCGCCATGACGCAGCCGAGGGCGACCAGGGGGGCTGTGGAGAACCCGAACTCCTCGGCGCCCATCAGGGCCGCGACGACCACGTCGCGGCCGGTCAGCAGCTTCCCGTCCGTCTGAAGCCGGACCCGGCTGCGCAGGTCGTTGAGCACGAGCACCTGCTGCGTCTCGGTCAGGCCGAGCTCCCAGGGGATGCCCGAGTGCTGGATCGACGTCAGCGGGGAGGCGCCGGTGCCGCCGTCGTGCCCGCTGATGAGGATGACGTCGGCATGCGCCTTGGCGACCCCGGCCGCGACGATGCCGACGCCGACTTCGGCCACGAGCTTTACGGAGATCCGGGCCCGCGGGTTGATGTTTTTCAGGTCGTAGATCAGCTGGGCCAGGTCCTCGATCGAATAGATGTCGTGGTGCGGGGGCGGCGAGATCAGGGGCACTCCCGGAGTGGAATGCCGGACGCGCGCGATGATTTCGTCGACCTTGTGGCCGGGCAGCTGGCCGCCCTCCCCCGGCTTGGCGCCCTGGGAGATCTTGATCTGCAGCTCATCGGCATTGACCAGGTAATGGGCCGTCACGCCGAAACGGCCCGACGCCACCTGCTTGATGGCGCTCCGGCGCGAATCCCCGTTCGCGTCGGGCCGGAACCGCTCCTCCTCCTCCCCCCCTTCCCCGGTGTTGGACCGGGCGCCGATGCGGTTCATGGCGATCGCCAGCGTCTCGTGCACCTCCCTGCTGATGGAGCCGTAGGACATGGCCCCGGTCGCGAAACGCCGGACGATCTCGTTGGCAGGCTCGACCCGGTCGGGGCTGAGCGGGTGCGCCGCTTTCCTCAACTCCATCAGGCCGCGCAGCGTGCACAGGCGGCGGCCCCGGTCGTTGACCGCCGCGGCGTATTCCCGGTAGATCCCCGGATCCCCCTCCCGGACCGCCCGCTGCAGGAGCCGGATGGTGTCCGGGTTGAACAGGTGGTATTCCCCCTGAGCCCGGTAGTGGTAGCGGCCCCCCGTGTCCAGCCCGGGATCCGCCTCGGCGGCCGGGCCGAAGGCGCGCGCGTGGCGCATCTTCGCCTCCTCGGCCAAAACGTCCAGGCCGACCCCCTCGATGCGGGAGGAGGTCCCCGTGAAGTAGGTCTCCACCAGGGACCGGTTCAACCCGATGGCCTCGAAGGCCTGGGCGCTCTGGTAGCTCTGGAGCGTCGAGATGCCCATCTTGGAGAGCACCTTGAGAAGGCCCTTGCCGACGGCCTTCCTGTAGTTTTCGATGGCTCCTTCGAGCGTGACCCGCTCCGGCAGGAGGCCGCGCCGGTGCATGTCCTCGATCGTCTCGATGGCGAGATAGGGGTTTACGGCACTGGCGCCGTATCCGAGCAGGAGGGAGAAGTGCATCACCTCCCGCGGCTCCCCCGATTCCACGATCAGGGCCACCTGGGTGCGCGTCTTTTCCCGTATCAGGTGGTTGTGGACCGCCGTCAGCGCCAGCAGGCTGGGGATGGGGGCGTACTCCTCGTCGACGCCCCGGTCGGACAGGATCAGAAGCGTGTACCCGGATTTGATGGCCAGCGACGCCCTGCGGCACAGCTCCTGGAGCGCCCGCTCGAGCTCCCTGGCTCCCCCGCCCACCCGGAAGAAAACGGGGAGCGTTATGGCCAGAAAGTCCCGCCAGGAGACGCGCCGCAGTTTTTCGAACTCGGAGTTGGTCAGAATCGGCTGTTCCAGCTTCAGCGTGTGGCAGTGCTCGGGCGTTTCGTCCAGGATGTTGCGTTCGCAGCCGATGAAGGTCGCCAGCGACATGACCATCTCCTCGCGGATCGGGTCGATCGCGGGGTTGGTGACCTGGGCGAAGAACTGCTTGAAATAATTGAACAGCAGCTGGGGCCTGTCCGACAGGCATGCCAGCGGCGTGTCGATGCCCATCGAGCCGACCGGCTCCTGCCCCAGGGAGGCCATGGGTGCCAGGATGGCGCTCTGGTCCTCGGCCGTATACCCGAATGCGCGCTGCCGCCGGACGATGGTTTCCAGATCGGTCTGCAGCCAGTGCCGGGGATCGGGCAAATCCTCGAGCGTGGCCTGGTTCTCCCGCAGCCACTGCGCATAGGGACGGCGGCCGGCCAGGCGCTCTTTGATCTCCCCGTCGGGGACGACGCGCCCGGCTTCGAGGTCCACCAGGAACATGCGCCCGGGCTGCAGGCGCCCCCTGAAGCGCACCTGCCCGGGCTCGAGCGGCAGGACGCCGGTTTCCGAGGCCAGGATCACGGTATCGTCGCCGGTCACGACATAGCGCGCGGGCCGCAGCCCGTTGCGGTCGAGGATGGCCCCGACGACGCGGCCGTCGGTGAAGGCGATGGCCGCGGGCCCGTCCCACGGCTCCATCAGGGAGGCGTGGTACTCGTAGAACGCCCTGGTGGCGGCCGGCATGGCCGGGTCGCCGGCCCAGGCTTCGGGGATGAGCATGGCCATGGCGTGCGGCAGGGTGCGGCCCGCCTGGACCAGGAGCTCCACGGCGTTGTCGAGCATGGACGAATCGCTGCCGCCGGGCGACAGGATCGGGAAGAGCTTGCCCATGTCCGCCCCGAAAAGCGGGGACTGCAGGGTGGCCTGGCGCGCGGCCATCCACGCGGCGTTCCCCCGCAGGGTGTTGATCTCGCCGTTGTGCGCGATGTAGCGGAACGGGTGGGCCAGCCGCCAGGTGGGGAAGGTGTTGGTGGAGAAGCGCTGGTGGACCATGCAGAGGGCGCTCGACACATCCGGGTCGGACAGCTCCCCGTAGAACCGGGCGATCTGGGAGGCCAGCAGCAGCCCCTTGTAGACGATGGTGCGCGAGGAAAGGGAGGGGATGGTGAAGAAATCCTTGTCCCGGATTTCCGATTGCGCAACTTCGGCTTCCATCCGCTTGCGTGCGATGTAGAGCCTGCGCTCGAGCGCATCCCCGTCAGGCGCGCCGCCGATGAAAACCTGCTCGATGTAGGGCTGTGTGGCCCTGGCGATGCGTCCGATGGCGTCGGCGGCGATGGGGGTGTCCCTCCAGCCCAGCACCTGGAGCCCCTCCTCCCGCGCCACCCTTTCTACGATGCCTTCGCAGATCAGGCGCTGGTGCCGTTCCACCGGCAAAAACACCATGCCGACCCCGTACTCCCCGGGCCCGGGCAGGGCGAAGCCGAGGCCGGCGCAGGCGCGCCGGAAGAAGGCGTGGGGGATCTGGATCAGTATCCCCGCCCCGTCCCCCGTCTCCGGATCGCATCCGCTGGCGCCCCGGTGGGACAGGTTCAGGAGGATCTCGATCCCCTTCTCGATGATGCCGTGGGACTGTTCCCCTTTGATGTTGGCGATGAATCCGACGCCGCAGGCGTCCCGCTCGTAGCGCGGATCGTATAATCCCCGGCTTCCCTGTGCTGGGCATGTGCCTTTGTGGCTGTTCATCGAAACGCGACCTTTCCGCGCAAAAACTGTTGCCGGGGAGCGCCCGCGACGCCCGGCGCCCCATGCCGGAGTTCGCCCGGTACGGCATAGCATGCTACCACAACTGTTTGCCCTTCGCACCCCCCGCCGGGCCGCCGAAGCGGCGCAGGGAGTATAGTGCCATTCCTGTAGGTTTTGTCCCTCGGGCCTACAGATATGTACAATCATGCAGCGCGCCACGCGGGGCGGGATCCGTCCCCGCGGGGCGCGCCGGGGTCAGAGGGAATCCTCCCCCCTTTCGCCCGTCCGGATGCGCATCGCATCCTCGAGGGGCAGGACGAAGATCTTCCCGTCGCCGATCTCGCCCGAGTAGGCGCTCTCCCGGATGGCCCGGATCACGATTTCGGCCTCGTCGTCGGAGACGGCGACCTCGATCTTGCACTTGGGCAGGAGGTCGACGCTGTACTCCGAACCGCGGTAGCGCTCGACCTGGCCTTTCTGGCGCCCGGACCCCCTCACGTCCGTGACGGTCATGCCCTCGACCCCGACGGCCGAGAGAGCTTCCTTGACCTCCTGGAGGCGGTGGGGGCGAATGATCGACAGAATCAGTTTCATAATGGTTTCCTCTCCTTCAATCGGCGTTGTAGGCGGTTTCGCCGTGTTGTGAAAGATCCAGCCCGATTTCCTCTTCCTCCGGGGTCACCCGCAGGCCCATGACCTTGTCGATGATCTTCAGGAGGACGATCGACATGACAAACCCCCAGACCGCCGTGGCGGCAACCGCGGCGATCTGGATCAGGGCCTGTTTCGGGTTCCCGTACAGGAGGCCGTCGGCCCCGGCCGGGTTGATCAGCTTCTGCGCGAAAAATCCCGTGGCGACCGCGCCGAAGATTCCGCCCATGCCGTGGCAGGCGAACACGTCGAGCGTGTCGTCGAGCTTCGTGCGATCGAGCAGCACCACCGTGAAGCTGCAGATCATGCCGACGAGCAGGCCGATGATGATGGCGGCCGTCGAATCGACGAACCCGGCGGCCGGGGTGATCGCCACCAGACCGCACACGGCGCCGGTCGCCGCCCCCGTCGCCGAGGGCTTGCCCCAGAGGATCCAGTCCACGGCCATCCAGCTCAGGGCGGCGAAAGCCGCGGCTATGTTGGTGGTGACCAGCGCGTTGACGGCGACGCCGTTGATGGCCAGGGCGCTGCCCGCGTTGAAGCCGAACCAGCCGAACCACAGCAGCGCCGCGCCGAGGATGACAAAGGGCACGTTGCTGGGACGGGCCGCGTGCGACAGCCTGTTGCGCCGGCCTATGACCATGGCCGAGCCGAGCGCGGAGACGCCGGCCAGCACGTGCACGACCGTCCCCCCCGCGAAGTCCAGCGCTCCCAGGTTCTTCAGCCACCCGCCGACGCCCCAGACCCAGTGCGCGGCCGGGGCGTAGACGATCGTGGTCCACAGCACGACGAACACGATCAGCGAGCGGAAGCGGATCCTTTCGGCGAACGCGCCGATGATGAGGGCCGGCGTGATGGCGGCGAATTTGAGCTGGAAGAAGTAGAACAGCGAGCTGGGTATCGTTTCGGCGTACAGGGGATCCGGCGCCGCACCGACCCCGTGGAGGAAAGCGTGCTGGAGCCCGCCGATGAAGCCGCCCTGGGTCGGCGCGAAGGCCAGGCTGTAGCCCCACAGCGTCCAGACGCCGGTGGAGACGGCGAAGATGACGACGCACTGCACGATGGTGGAAACCACGTTCTTCTGGCGCACCAGGCCGCCGTAGAAAAAACCGAGCGCCGGCGTCATGAGCATCACCAGCGCCGCGGCGATCGAGACCCACGCGGAATCCGCCGGGTCGAGCCCCCCGGTGTCGCCGCTCGGCGCAATCGTGCCGGACTTGGCCAGGAAGCCGAGGATTGTCGCCAGGAGTGCCGCCGCCACCAGTATCGAGATCATTTTAATTTTCATTCCTTGCAATCTCCTTTCACCTGCAGACTCTTTGCAACTGGCGTGCCACGTCCGGTACGCGCCACCCGGGCGGCCTCCGCGGTTCTGCAAATCCCCGGGATACAGCGGTTTGCGGCGTCCCGGCGCCGCGGGCCGCCGGGTTGCGGGGATGGATTCCATACTACATTTATGTAAGATTGGTGGAACTCGGACTACAGTATTGTCGCATCGGCGCGCCCGCGCGGAGACCGCCTGCATCCGTGCCGGGAAACGGGGGACGGGATGCGCCGGCGCCCCGCCGGAGCGGCATCAGCCCCGGCTGGCCGGCCCGTCGCCGCCGCGGTGGTATTCCTGCAGGCTGCGGACGCCGATGGCCCTGACATTTCCCGACCGTATGCCGCGCACGGCGGCCCCGGCGCCCGACAGGGTGGTGACATACGGCACGCGGTGGGCCAGGGCGACCCGGCCGATTTCGTACTCGTGGGTGCGCGAGACCTTCCCCCACGGCGTGTTGATGATCAGCTGGATCTTCCCCTCGCGGATCAGGCTCAGGGAGGTCGGCTCCCCCTGCCCGACCTTGCAGACCATGCCGGAGGCGATGCCGCAGGCGCGCAGCGCCCGGCAGGTGCCTTCGGTGGCGACCAGGCTGAATCCCAGCTCGACGAAATCGCGCGCGATCGGGATGGCGCGGAACTTGTCGTGGTCGTTCACGCTGATAAACACCGTGCCCGAGGTGGGCAGAGCCCCCCCGGCGGCCTGCTGCGACTTGGCGAAGGCGACGCCCAGGTCGTGGGAGATTCCCATCACCTCTCCGGTGGAACGCATCTCGGGGCCGAGGTACATGCTGGCCTCGCGGAACTTGTTGAAGGGCAGTACCGCCTCCTTGACCGAAATGTGCCGCGGCTCCGGCGCCCGGGTGAGCCCCATCTGCCTGAGCGTCCTGCCCACCATCACGCGCGCCGCCACCTTGGCCAGGGGCAGGCCGATCGCCTTGCTGACAAACGGCACCGTCCGGGATGCGCGCGGGTTGACTTCCAGCACGAAGACCCGGTTGTCGCGCATGGCGTACTGGATGTTGAGCAGGCCCCGGACCCGCAGCGCGCGCGCCAGCCGCCGGGTGTAGGCCTCGATCTGCTCGATCTGCCCGGGCGCGATCATGTACGGGGGGAGGACGCACGCGCTGTCCCCGGAATGGATGCCCGCCTCCTCGATGTGCTGCATGATGCCGCCGATGAGCAGGTCGCGCCCGTCATAGACCGCGTCGACGTCGAACTCGAAGGCGTCCTCCAGGAATTTGTCGATCAGCACCGGGTGCTCGGACGAGGCGCGGACCGCGTCCTGCATGTACTGCCGCAGCATGAGATCGTCGTAGACGATCTTCATGGCGCGGCCGCCCAGCACGTAGGAAGGGCGGACCAGGACGGGGTAGCCCACCCTGCGGGCGACCTCGAGCGCCTCCTGCTCCGCGGCCGCCGTGCCGTAGGCCGGATGCGGGATGCCCAGGCGGCCGAGCAGGGCGCCGAACCTCTTGCGGTCCTCGGCCAGGTCGATGCTGTCGGGGGACGTGCCCAGAATCCGCACGCCCGCGCGTTCCAGGGGGATGGCCAGCTTGAGCGGCGTCTGCCCGCCGAACTGGACGATGACGCCGTAGGGCTTCTCGTTGTCGACGATGCGCATCACGTCCTCGAAGGTGAGCGGCTCGAAGAACAGCCTGTCGGAGATGTCGTAATCGGTGCTGACCGTTTCGGGGTTGCAGTTGATCATCTGCACCTCGAACCCTTCCTCCCGGAGCGCGAAGACGCCGTGGACGCAGCAGTAGTCGAATTCGATGCCCTGGCCGATGCGGTTGGGGCCGCCGCC
>CAZYXB010000070.1:0-7108 GCA_964651155.1 uncultured Acidobacteriota bacterium
GACCGGCCCGATTCGGTCACGCGCCGGGGGAGCCCCGCCCCGGCGGATTTCCCTTCCCCCGCCCGCGGGGGCTTTCTATAATGAAGCCACGTCGCACAAGAACGTCACCGACAATTCGAAGGCAAGGCTTTCTGGGAGGAATGGCATGTCCATGATTGGAAAAGAACTTGCGCATTTCGAAATCATCTCGCAGCTCGGCCGCGGGGGCATGGGGGAGGTCTACCGGGCCAGGGACCGGGAGCTCGGCCGGGAGGTGGCCATCAAGGTCCTGCCCGAAGAATGCGTGCGGGATGCGGACCGCGTGGCGCGGCTGCAGCGGGAGGCCCGGCTCCAGGCTTCGCTCAATCACCCCAACATCGCGGCCGTCTACGGCCTGGAAGAATCCGCGGGGACCCGCTTCCTCGTCCTGGAACTGGTCGAAGGGGAGACCCTGGCCGACCGGCTGCGGGCGGGCCCCCTGCCCGTCGAGGAGGCCCTGAAGCTGGCGCTCGAGATCGCCGAAGCCCTCGAAGCCGCCCATGAAAAAGGGGTCGTGCACCGGGACCTGAAGCCGGCCAACATCAAAGTGGCGCCCGACGGCAGGGTGAAGGTGCTCGATTTCGGCCTGGCCAAGGCGCTGGCCGTGGAGCCGGCCCGTCCGGACCTGTCGCACTCCCCCACGCTGAGCGATGCGGCCACGATGCAGGGGGTCATCCTGGGCACGGCCGCCTACATGCCGCCGGAGCAGGCCAAGGGAAAGGCCGTCGACCGGCGGGCCGACGTCTGGGCGTTCGGCGCCGTACTGTTCGAGATGCTGTCGGGGAAGCGTCTGCATTCGGGCGAGACCGTCTCGGAAACCCTGGCCTCGGTCATAAAGGGCGAGCCCGAATGGGAGAGCCTCCCGCGGGATCTGCATCCCCGCATCCGGCTCCTGCTCGAACGGTGCCTGGAGAAAGACCCCAGGAACCGCTACTGCGGCATCGGCGACGCCAGGGTCGACATCGAGGAGGCCCTCGCCGATCCCGGCGGCCCGCGTGCGCGGCCCGCCGCCTCTCCCGCCGGCCGGGCCGGGATGCGCCCGGTGCTTCCGTGGATTGCGGCCGTCCTCTTGGCCGGCATCCTGGCCGGATCGGCCGCCTGGCGGATGAGGGCGCCCGAACCGCCCCGGGTCATACAATTCCGCCATGAGCTTCCAGCGGACCAGCAGTGGACCACGCCCATCGCACCGGAGACCGCCGTTTCCCCCGACGGCGGCCAGCTCGCCTACTGCGCCAACGGCGGCCTGTACCTGCGCGCCCTCGGGGCGCTGCAGGCAAGGCTCCTGGAGGGGACCTCCGGCGAGGCGCCATTCTCGCCCTTTTTCTCCCCCGACGGCAAATGGATCGCGTACTTTTCCACGGCGGGCGGTCAGCTGAAGAAAATCCCCGTCTCCGGAGGCGCGCCGGTTCCCCTGTGCGATGCCAGCCCTCTGTTTGCCACGGGCAGCTGGACCGACGACGGGATCCTGTTTTCGACGGCGGGCACCCCCGGCATCATGCGGATTGCCGCGAGCGGGGGGGAGGCGGAGACCCTTTTCGGGAAGGGAGACAGCCTGGCGCTTATCGGGCCCCAAATGCTTCCCGGCGGCCAATCCGTACTGTATGCGGACAGGATCGACTCCCGGAAGTCCTCCATCATGGCGCGGTCCCTCGGTTCGGGCGAGGCCAGGGAAATAATCGAGGGCGATTTCGCCCGATACCTCCCGACCGGCCATCTGGCGTATACGAAGGCATTCCGATCGGACCAGCCGGGAGGATCCCTGTTTGTCGCCCCTTTTGACGCGGACCGCCTCGAGACCACCGGAGCCCCCGTCCTGATGGCCGAAAACGTCTCCGGGCTCCTGGCATGCCGTTTTGCGGTCTCCGATTCCGGCGTGCTGGCCCTCATCCCCGGTTCGGGAAACCCGGCCCCCGGCCTGACGCGCACCCTGGCGTGGGTGGGCCGTGACAAAAGGGTCGCGACCCTGCCGGCGCCGCCCAGACTGTACCTGCAACCGAAAATCTCCCCGGACGGGACGCGGGTGGCCCTGACCGTCAAAGAATCGGAAAGCGTTAACTACGACATCTGGATCTGGGACATAGAGCGCGAGACCCTGATGCGGCTGACGACCGATGAAGCAATCGACGTCGCGCCCGTCTGGACTCCCGACGGCACGCGCGTCGTTTTCTGCTCCTACCGGGACGGTGACTACGGCGGCATCTACTGCAGGGCGGCGGACGGGACGGGGAAGGTCCGGAGGCTCTTCCTGGCGCCGGACAGGACAACCATCCCCTTCTCCTGGTCCGGGGACGGCAAGATCCTGGTCACGGGGGAGACGACGGATTCATTAGGGGCGTCCCCCAGGTCGCCGCAGGCCTGGGATATCGGGACCGTCACCATGGAAGGGGAGCACCTGCGGGCTGCGCTCCTTGACGAAACCTACGCGGAAGTGCAGCCGCAGGTGTCGCCCGACGGGCGGTGGATCGCCTATGCCTCCGGCGAGTCCGGACAGGATTCTCCGGAGGTCTACGTGCGCCCATTTCCGGACGTGGACGGGGGGAAATCGCAGGCCTCGACTCGCGGCGGCACCAGCGTGCGCTGGTCGCCCGACGGACGCGAGCTGTTCTACCTGAGCAGCGGGAACGAACTTATGGCCATCACCGTGCAGCCGGGCCCGGCGCTGCGGCTCGGCCTCCCCAGGGTCCTCCTCGAAAGCGGCTTCGTCAGCGGCTTCGTCTCCGATACGAAAACCGAAGGGATCGTGTGGGACGTGCACCCCGACGGCAGGAAGTTCCTGATGATGATGGACAATCCCGCAGCGGGCACCGAAGAATTGCCCATGGGGTCCTCCAGGAGTATCGTCGTCGCGGTGAACTGGTTCGAGGAGGTCAGGGAACGGGCGCCGGCCGACTGACGCCGGGCCCATAGGGAAAGGGCGGGCTGTGCGGGGAGGCCCCGATCTTCCGGAGCCTCCCCGCAAGATTGCGACGTTTATATCTTGACTACATTCTGGGCCTGAAAGCCCTTCGGCCCGCGGGCGACGTCAAATTCGCAGTTGTCCCCCTCCTCGAGCGACTTGAATCCACTGCCCTCGATGGCGCTGTGGTGGACGAAAACGTCATCCCCCGAATTGCGGCTGATGAAGCCGTAGCCTTTTTCGTTGTTAAACCACTTCACGGTTCCTTGTTCTCTCATTGATTTTCCTGACTGGATAAGGCCCCGCAAGGGGCCGTATGTACTGTTGTTCGGTTTCAGCAATCATCCGCAATGTATCGGGCATAAAAAAAGCCGCTTCTCCCCTCAGGAGTCTGCAGCGGACCCTACCGACGAAATCTCACATACACCTGACTAGACACGTAAGTATACCGCACGATCGGCGGGAAAACACAAAATAAATTACGGATCATGCGGATTTCGGATCCGGGGGGCGCCGGATGACGGGCGCGCGGTTGCCGCGATCCGTTATTCGCCGAGCCGCGCGCCGAACTTCCGACAAGCATAATCGGCACCTCGGCCTATTCGCGTCCGGTCCCGGGGATCCGTGCCTTCCGACCGGCGGAGAGGAAGCGTTTGGGCGCGCCGCTGCGGGTGCGCTAGCAGGCATTTCCCGCGCGCGTGTCCGATTCGAGCCTGCCGGTTTCTTCGATGAGAAGCCTCCTCGCCCTCGGGCCGGGCCAGATCCCTTTGTGGAAACAATCGTTGCGGATTTTCCGGAGCCTCCCCCATAGGGCCTTTCTTTTGACATCCACGGGGCCGTAGTTGGGCAGCGCGTCTATGACGTCCTCGAGCGACGCGTCCGCGCCGAGGCCCTGGATGTGCAGGAGCTCCGCCAGTTTCCGGAGGAGAATTTCCAGGGAATGGCAGGCAACCAGGACCGCAATGTCGGGTTTGACGTCGGCCAGGGCCCGGGCGAGTCTCGCCTCGGACAGGTCCGCGAGGGGAGCGACCAGGTTGCCCGCCCGCAGCTGCAGCATGAAATCGTCCCGCAGGCAGGCTTTTTCAACCGCGGGGTCCCGGTACTGCCCGAAACACTTCTCGTGCAGCACCCACAGGGCCATGTCCACATCGGCGATCCGGTCGAACCCGTAGTGCGCCCGGATCGCGCGCAGGTTTTCAAGGTAAATCAGGTAGGTGTCGACCAGATCCCGGCCGCGGCGGATGTCGAGCATGTGCTGGATGGGCGAACTGTAGATGCCGTAGTGCTCGGGGCGGACGAACCTGAGGATGATCGAGGCCAGTTCGATGGATTTGAAGATGTAGAGCAGCCTGCGGACCGTCTCGCCCTCGTTGCTGCCGGGCAGGTTCCAGAAGTCGAATACTGTTTCCTCGAGAGCCGGCCGGATGGCCTCTTCGGGCGGGAATGTCCAGAACCGGTCGAACCACCAGCGCTCGGGAGACTTGAAATGCCCGATGTCGGCCCAGGACAGGGGCGTGCGGCGCCGCAGATGCCGGACGCTCCCTTCAACGGAGGCGAGATCGAACTCGCGTCCGTATTTCATCCTGCAGACAGCGGGAAATTCCCTGAGGCATTCCCGCAGATAGTTTCCGTTTCCATTTTGAAGCGGCATCCGGCCCCCGCATTGCCCGGGACCTCCCCGGAGGATCCGGTTGATGATTCCCGGTTTCCCGTTATTATGCAACGACATGGAATGTATCGGCAGCGAAAGCCCGTTCCATGAATTTCCGCCGGCAGGGGCCCCGGATATCCCACCGGGGGCCCCGATATCCCACCGGGGGCCCCGGATGTCGCACCGGGGGGCGCAGTTCGATCTTCCTTCTATTCCGCCCGCGGCCCGTTCGGGGCCAGAGAACCGGCCCCGGAACCGGGGAAATGGCCGGAGCACAGGAGCCCGGCGGCCCGGAGCCCCGCCATCCGGGGCGGGCCGGATTCGTCATTCAGTTGCACTACGGCGTCTACCGCGCTACATTCGGACCGGGAGCCTCGCCGGTTTCCTTTGAATCAGCCGTTCGAGGAACAGGGAAACAGATTGGGCCGCCCACACAAGGCGGACCGGTAGCGATCAGATCCAACGGAGCCGGATGGAATGTGCGGGCATAATGCTGCGCGGCTCCAACGGCATGGGGTTCCTCTCGAAAGGGGAGCGTGTTTGGGCCCAGGTCAACAATGCAGGGGGAGGCGCGCGGAAAAATGGGAAATACAACGATTTTCAAAGCATTGGGGGGATTGGCCCTACTGGCTGCGATCGTGGCCGTATGGGTGTCGGTGTACACGGCAACCGGGGACCGGAAGCCCCAGAGTCCCAATATCCTGCTGATCATCGGCGATGATATCGGCATCGATGTGACAACCGACATGTACCCCGGCTTGATCGACGATCTCACAAAGCAATACGGCCCTTCGGGACATGATCACCCCCGGTATAAGGAGATTGACGGCCGTCCTGCGTCCACCCCTGCTCTCGACGCGCTTGCCAAGGGGGGCATGAGGTTCACCCACGCCTGGGCACAACCCTTCTGTTCTCCGACACGCACGTCTCTTGTTACCGGTCTTTATGCCGCGAAGACAGGCGTCATCGATCCCACGGGCTGGCTCTCCCAGAACCATCACTCCTTTGTAAAGGATTTAAAGGAAAAGGGGGGGTACAGCACTGCCGTGTTCGGCAAATGGCATATAGCCGGCCTGTCGGAATACCCGGGCATGAAACCGAAAGAGGCGGGTTTTGATCTGTTCCAGGGCAATCTCCACGGCGGCATCAACACATATTTTGAATGGGACTATCATGTCCAGGACGACTCCACTCCCTCCGACCGGTGGCGGACAGAAAAAGCGCCGGTACGATCCCTGCCCGGCATTCAGCCCACAACCTTCGCACCGGTGGTAAAAACGGCGGATGCCATCCGCTGGATCACCGAACAGGAACGGGACAATCCCGGCAAGCCTTGGTTTGTCTGGTTCGGATTCAACCTGTCCCATATCACGGGCCAGCAGCAACCCAATCCCATGGTCATTCCGAATGCCGACACCATGGACGCGATATCACGGAAGGAGATGCAAGAATGCATGGGGCCCGACGGCCGGTTCGGATCGGCGAGCGTAGGCGCATGCTCCTCGGAGTCCCTCATGCGGGCCATGACCAACACGATGGACACCATGATAGGCCGGCTCGTAGAGACGGTCGACAGACTGGACCCGCACACCTACATCATCTACCTCGGGGACAACGGCACCTGGATGTTCGGCCCCAAGAGAGAATTCATCGACAACATGTACATCACCAAACAGGGGCGCAGCAAGGGAACGGCTTATGAAAGCGGGGTCCGCGTCTCCATGGCCGTGCGCGGGCCCGGCATCAAGGCCGGCTCCCGGAGTGATGCGTGGATCCACAACGTGGATCTGTTTGCCACCATCCTGGAACTGGCCGGCCTGGATACGCCCCGAATGGTCCCCGACAGGGAAGGCGACGGCATGGTCGAAGTCGACTCCGTCTCCCTTGCCCCGATACTGTTCCGGGGCGCCGAAGGCCTGCGGGATCCCCATCGAGGCTATCTGCTTTCGGAAACGATCAACGCCTATAAAAAACAATACCCCGTGGAAGTCGGGGCACGAAACGCAACATACAAAGTCATCTGCGATGCGGATACGGAAACGGAAAGCTGTGAGTTCTACAACATCGCCGACGACCCCCTCGAAGAATATCCTCTCGACAAGCCCGACAGCTGCGCCAACTATGAAAACGGGACCTGGGCCCCATCCGATCCGGAGTGGAACTTCTGTCGTCTGCGGGAGGTCATCGCCGAGAAATCGATCCTGGCGCATCCCCCTGAAAGGAAAACATATTCTTCCCGGGAACCGCCCCCGGAAACCCCCGATTGACCGTTTCGGCCTGGGCGGACTCGCAGGCGGCATTTCTGCCGTTCGGCGGATGGAGGACCGGACAGTAGACCCGTCCCCGAAACCGGGGAACAACGATTTTCTATGGTATGGGAGGCCTGCAAAATCGGCCGAGGGCCACCGTGTTTCCCCTGCCCCCCTCCCCGGATGCCCGGGACCGAGGACGGAGTCGCCCGGGGCAAGGCCTCTTTTCCGCTTCCGGCACGATTGCCGCCGGCTTATAATCACGGCACGCTCCCCAAGGATGTATCCGGCATT
>CAZYXB010000071.1:0-7028 GCA_964651155.1 uncultured Acidobacteriota bacterium
CCCTGGGGGGGAACTCCTACTCGGGCCGGGTCACCCCTGGAAGTATCAGGGGCACTGTACGGACCCCGGGCGGGGAGGCGGAGTGGGTCGCCTCCAGGCCGTCCCCGGACGCACCCTGACCCTGCGCCCCGCCGCGGACCGGACACGCGCATGAACCAGCATCCACCTACAGCCCTGGTAACGGGGGCATCGAGCGGCCTCGGCGAAACCTTTGCACGGGCGCTGGCCCGCCGAGGCTACCGGGTCCTCCTTGCGGCGCGCCGCAAGCGGCGGCTCGAGGAACTGGCCCGGGAGATGGGCAACGCCGAAGCCCTGCCGGCCGACCTCTCCCTCGACGAGGATGTCCGGCGGCTCGAGCGCCGCATCGCGGCAGAACCCCGCCTGGACATCCTGGTCAACAACGCGGGGTTCGGCGTCCCGGGGAGGTTCCATGAAGCGGGCATCGAGGACATCGACCGGATGCACCGGGTGCACGTCCTCGCCGTCGAGCGGCTGACCCACGCCGCGCTGGGCGGGATGGTCCGCAGAGGAGAGGGCGGCATCATCAACGTCTCCTCGGTCGCCGGCCTGTTCCACACGCTCAACAGCACCGCCTACTGCTCGACCAAGGCCTGGACCATTCACTTCACCGAGGGGCTGTACCTGGAGCTTCGGAGCATCGGCTCCCCCGTCCGGGTGCAGGCGCTCTGCCCCGGTTTCACCGTCACGGAGTTTCACGACGTCATCGGGATGGACCGGTCCCTCATCCACAAAAGGCTGTGGATGAGGGCCGAGGACGTCATCGGGGAATCCCTGCGGGGGCTGGAGGCGAACAGGCTGCTGGTGATCCCCGGGTGGCAGTACCGGCTGTTCGTCGGCCTGACCCGCTGCATGCCCCGGCGGCTGCGCCACCGCATCGCGATCCAAATGGGCGACCCCCGGACCTAGACGCCCGGGCGGGCCGCCGGAACCGGGGAGGGCCCGGCAGGGGCCTTCCCCACCGAAAGGGAGGGTGTATGCAACGCAGGCGATGGTCCCGGATTGCAGCGTTTCTGCTTGCGGTTATCTCGACCGCCGGCGTTTCCCAGGCGCAGGAACGGAAGATAACCGTCCTGAACCCCCTGGGGCAGCCGCCCGCGATCGAGCGCGTCCCCATGGCGCCCAGAATCGGCAGCCTCGAGGGGAAAACCATCTACATCGTCGACATCGGGTTCACCGACACCCACCAGCTCCTGACGGAGATGCAGAAGCTCCTGGCGGCCAGATACCCGCAAACCACGTGGATCGTCCGGACGAAAATCGGCACCTACTTCGACGACGACCCCGAGCTGTGGAGCGAAATCAGGGACAAGGGGCACGGCATGATCATGGGGGTGGGCCATTGAAGCACCTGTGCGCCGTCGGTCGCCGGCCACAGCTGGACAGTCGAGAAGCTCGGAGTCCCCACCGCCCCCGTCAGCACCCTGAGATTCGAAAGCCTCGTCAAAAGCTATATATATAAAAAAGGCATGCCGAACATGCGGTACACCTTCGTGCCGCATCCCATCGCGGGCACCTCCGCCGACGCCTGCAGGCGATACCTGCAGGGGAACGACCCCGTAACCGCCAAGCCGGTTCTCGACGAAATCATCGCCGCGCTCACGGTCCCCCTGGCGGAGGAAGACAGGAAAACGGGATCGATCGAAAGGCCGACCCCGCGGCTCGCCCAACCGGACACGGAGGAAAACCTGCACCGCGCGTTTCTGAAAAACGGCTGGACCGACGGCCTCCCCGTCGTGCTGCCGACCGAAGACCGCGTCGCCGAGATGCTCAAGGGGACAAGCCGCGGCGCAGGGGAAATCGTCGGCAAAATGCAGCCGTCGTCCCCCCATGAACTCTGGAGCTACACGGTGGAGAAGGTCGCCGCAAACGCGGTCATGGCCGGAGCCGGGCCGGAGCACCTCCCCGTCATTCTCGCCCTGGCATCGGTCGGGCTGCCGTCGCTGTCGACGTCGACGACGTCGTTCGCCACGATGGTCGTGGTCAACGGCCCCGTCCGCAACGAAATCGGGATGAATTCGGGGATCGGCGCCCTGGGCCCGTTCAACCGGGCCAACGCCGTGATCGGACGGGCGTGGACCCTGATGTCGATCAACCTCGATGCCGGCGGACGGATCGGCGAGACCTACATGGGGAGCCAGGGGAACAACTACAACTACAACAACCTCTGCATGGCGGAAAACGAGGAGGCGCTCCCGGAAGGATGGAAACCTTTCCACGTCCAGAAGGGCTACGATGCGGGGGACAGCGTCGTCAGCACCTTCATGGGATGGGGGTTTACGCACCCGGACCAGAGCATGGGGAAAGCCTTCGCCCCGCAGATCCCCTTCTGGCTGAAGTTCGTCAGCCCGTTCTCCTCGGCCACCCTGCTGCTGGACCCGACCATTATCCGGCAGCTGAAGGACAACGAGGGATTCGACTCCAAGGAGCAGCTCATCGACTGGATCCACCGGAACACCCGGGTGACGGTGGGGGACTGGATGGACGACTTCTACGCCGTGCAGAATTTCATACTGCCCGTCGGCCGCCGGGGGGTGGAGCCGTTCGCGTCCTGGATGAATCTCCCGAAAGACGAGCGGATCCCGCAGTTTGCATTCCCGTCGAGCATCCACATCCTGTCGCTGGGAGGAGAAACGAACCTGTTCTGGCAGGCGGGGGATTTCGCGTTCATGAAGGCCGGCAGCGTGGATGCATGGAGGTGACCGGCGCTACCGCCCGGGAATCATGATCCATTCCCGGACCGCCGCTTCGGGTACGGCCCGAATGCCCGTGCCCGGCAAGGTCGAGGGTCCCCGCCCGGGGCCTGCTCGAAAAATGAGGGTCCTCGGCGCGCCCGTAGCGGGCGTCGCAACTCCGGCCGTGCACGAAAACCAGGGCGGGCCCCCCATACACCCGGATTGGGGGCAACCGCACCAGGGCCCCTTCTCACGCCTCCCACCCGCGTTGTCGTCGGCCGCTACCGCACCGGGGCCCGAAGCAGATCGGGCAGCCCGAGCAGCACCGCGGCCGAGACGATGATCACGGCGACCAGGATCCACCGGACGAAGGCCGCGCCCTTCCCGACAGCCACATGCGCGGCCACGTAGGCCCCCATCATGTTTCCGGCGGCCAGCACCAGGCCGGGCAGCCACTCGACCTGGCCGTGGGCGACGAACACGCCCAGGGCGAAAAGCGTCAGCGCCATCACGATCAGGTTCTTGACCGCGTTGGCCCGCACCAGTTCGTACCCCGCCCCCAGGACCAGCCCGGCCAGCAGGAAGACACCCACGCCCGCCTGGATGAATCCCCCGTAGACCCCGATCAAAAACAGAAGCCCCAGCTGCGGCCATCCCGGCCGCCGCGCAAGCATCTCCGGCCTTCCCGAAAGCCAGCGCGCGGGCCGGACAAGCACCACGGCCAGCATCACGACCATCAGGGCGCCGATCGTCCTCTCCAGGAACCGCTCGTCGAGATCGACCGCAATCCGGGCCCCGGCGATGGAGCCGAGGATGGCCGGGACGGTCAGGCGGAGGCCGCGCCGGACATCGAGCGCCCCGCTCTGGCGGAACCGCCAGACCGCGACCACCGTCTGCAGCAGGACCGCGATCCGGTTGGTCCCGTTGGCCACCGTGGCCGGAAGGCCGGCGAATATGAGCAGCGGCAGGGTGATCAGCGAACCGCTGCCGGCCAGGGTATTGACAAACCCGGCCGCGAACCCGGCGGCCACGACCAGGGGATACAGGTACCAGTCCATGCCATGCGCCTCGGAAACAGGGGGCGGCCCGGGCCGGGTGCGCCCGCCGGGGGGGACGCGCTACCGCCGGCGCCCCCCGGCGGCGAGCTCCTCCTCGACGATTGCGGCAATCTCCTCGAAGGGGCGGTTGCCGTCAATGTGCCGGCCGTTGACGAACAGAGTCGGCGTCCCCTCGACCCCGGCGCCGGCGCCGGCGCGCATGTCCTCCCGGACCAGGGCGGCGCGGCTCCCCGAGGAGAGGCACAGCCGGAAGGCGGGAACGTCCAGGCCGAGCTGTTCGGCCCGGTTGAGGACCTCCCCCTCCCCGAGCTTCCCGGGGTCCTCGAAGAGAAGGTCGTGCATCTCCCAGAAACGGCCCTGGTCCGCGGCGCACAGCGACGCCTCGGCGGCCCGCTGCGCATCGGGATGGATGCCCGGAAGCGGGTACTGGCGGAAAACCAGGCGCACCGAATCGCCGTAATGATCCACCAGGCGCCGGAGCGTCCGGCTATAGGCCCTGCAGTAGGAGCACTGGAAGTCCGAGAACGCCACCAGGGAGACCGGGGCGCCGGCCGGCCCGATCGAGGGCCGCTTGGGCGCGTCGACCTCGAAACGGACGGGGGCGACCTGCCGGACAACCCCGTGGGCCTGCTGCAGGCCGGCGAGGAACTCCTTTTTCAGGCTGTCTTCCTGCAGGCGCCCCAGATAGTTGCGGATCTGCGGGACCGCCTCCTCCCGCGGCAGGGAGATCCGGGATCTGTTGGCCTCGTAGAAGGCCTCGACCTCCTCCTCCGCGGGCGCCCGCACCTTCCCCAGTATCTCCGTCTCGACCAGCTCCAGGGGCGTCACGCCCTGCGCCGCGGCTTCGACGGCGAGCAGCTTCTCCTCGGCCATCCGCTCGAAGGCCTCCTCGAGGATCCTGTGCTCGCCCAGGGCGTAGGATGCCCGGGCCCGGAGCAATTCCAGCTCGAGAAGCTCCAGCTCCTGCCTGCTCTCGCTCCGGGCCTGCTCTTCCGTGATGACCTCCCCGCCGACGGTAACCTGCATCGGTTCCGCCTCCCGGGAGGGGGGGCACCCCGTCCCGGCCAGAACCGCGATCAGCGCACAAACCCGCCCTGCCTTGCGAAATGATTGCATGCGTCTCCTGTATCCTGTCGTGTCCGGTTCCTGCGCCCGGAGTTTAGTGGAGGTCCGAGACCAGCCCGAGCAGCCCGAGCGCCTCGAGAGCCTCCTTCGAAGGCTTGCCCGACCGGGCGTCCCACTGCATCTCCCTGAAGTACCCGTCCCGCAGGGTCCCGTAGTCCACCTTCGCCGACCGGGCGATCCGCTTGGGCAGCTCGAACTGGTCGGGGGTCAGCCCTTCCCGGGCATTGAACGCCTGCCTCAGCGTCAGGATGCGGCGGCCGGTCGTCATCGCCTCGGGCCAACCGTAATCCCATCCCGTGGCCCCGGCGATCAGCTCCGCTATCGGCGGGGGCGTCGTGGCGACCGTGAAAAGGGAGCAGAGGCCCGACGCGTTCAGCAGCTGGTGGTACGCGCTCCCGATGGCGTAGGCGGCGAACGGGTTGTCCCCGGAAGCCCTCAAAGCGGGATCGGCCCCGATCGGCGCGCCGTCGGCCAGCATGCCCGTGATCTGGCTGTCCATATGGTGCGCCGGGTTGGCGTCGGCGATGTTGGCGGTCCCGAGCGCGGGCGACAGCCGGGGGTCATGGTACGCCAGGCTCTTGCCGCGGATAGCCACCGCGTACTCCTCCGCCCCGGGCCCGATGCGCTCTGCGGCCTTCTGGGTCCCGTCGGCCAGCACCTCCCCGAACCCTTCCCTCCGGGCGACCTTTTCGACCATCGCCACAATGGCGCCGGCGTTCCCCCAGGTCAGTTCGATGCCGTCGGTGTCCGTTGTGCCTATCAGGCCGTTTTCGTAGCATTCCATGGCCATCGCGATCGTGCCGCCGACCCCCATGGTGTCGATGCCGTAGCGGTTGCAGATGTCGTTGGCCTTGATGACGGCTTCGAGGTTGTCGTTCATCAGCATCCCGCCCAGGGCGGCCAGGGTCTGGTATTCCGGGCGGTGCATCCGGTCCTTGATCGCGTACGGCCCCTCCTTCTGGCTGATGATGGCGCCGCAGCTGACGGGGCACGCGTAGCAGCCGAACCTGTCCACCTTGTACTTGTCCATGTTGCCGCCGTCGAGGTTCCCGACGCCGGGCAGGGACTCTATCCCGCTCAGCCGCCAGTTCTTCAGGGGCGCGTTCCCCATGGAGACCATGAGGCTGATGTCCTTCCCCGTCCCGGAGGCCGCCAGGCCCTTGGCGTACTCGTTGTTCCGGATGATGGCCATGAACTGCCGCACGGCCCGCTGGAACCGTTCCGGGTCTTCGGGCTCGATGGGGCGGGCGCCCCCGCGGACGGCGACCGCCTTCAGCCCCTTGGCGCCCAGGACGGCGCCGACGCCGTTGCGGGCAGCCATTCTCCCCCGTTCGCTGACTACGCCCGCCAGCAGCGACCTCCGTTCCCCCGCGGGCCCGATGCAGGCGATCTTCATCTGCCGGTCGCCGAAGGCGTCCTGCAGCAGGTCCTGCGTCTCGTAGGTGTCCCTGCCCCAGAGGAAGGCCGCGTCCCGCAGCTCCGCCTTCCCGTCCTCGACGAGCAGGTACACCGGCCGGGGGGAGATGCCGGAAAAAAAGACGGCGTCGTACCCGGAGGTTTTCAGCTCGGGGCCGAAGCTGCCGCCTGAATTGGATTCGGCCCAGGTTCCGGTCAGCGGCGATTTGGCGACCAGCATATGCCGCCCGCTGCCCGGGGCCGTGGTCCCTGTCAGGCTCCCGACGACGAAGCCCACGACGCTGTCGGGCCCCATGGGGTCGGTCCCCGCCTTCATCCTCTCGTACAGGATGCGCACCCCGAGGCCGTTGCCGCCGATGAAAGACCTGTAGACGTCCTCCGGCAGCGCCTCCTCCCTCAAGATCCCGCCGGAAAGATCCACGAACAGCACCCTGCCCGCATAACACGCCGGCACTCCATGACCCATCAACACCTCCGTCTGCGCCCGGTTGCCGGGCACACACCCGCAGCTAAGGATACCACGACGTGCGCCGCATGCGGCCGAAGTTATGCTTCCGGCGCGGGCGGCCCGGCATAGGGCGCAGGCGGCCCGGCAGAGGACGCGGGCGGCCCGGGGAGCCGGCGGGATCAGGCCGCCAGGTGCCTGGCGTGATCAGGCCGCCAGGTGCCTGGCGTAATCAAGCCGCCAGGTGCTGCAGAACGATTTTGATGCCGATCCCGATGAGGATGAGGCCCC
>CAZYXB010000072.1:0-6635 GCA_964651155.1 uncultured Acidobacteriota bacterium
TGGTAACTGGCGACCACAAGATGTTGGGGCTACCCACTCAAAACCCTGAAGCGCCGAAAAATATTCTGCAAAGGATTTCAGGGCGGTTTCCTCTAATTTTTCGAGGTCGCCCTGTGACTGAAGAGGCATACGCGCATCTTCGATAAATTCAATTCCCCGGACCGGATGGCACCTCGATCCACTTCACCCGGCGACAACCCGGCCCCCTGCGTATGAAAAATTTTTGGAAAGACAAACGGGTCATCGTAACCGGAGGGGCCGGATTCCTCGGCTCTTTCGTCGTCGAGAAGCTGAAAAAACGGGGCGCCGGGACAATCATTGTTCCAAGAAGGGTGCACTTCGATCTAACGCAACCGGCAGATATCCGACGGCTGCTTGCCGACACGGACGGGCACCGGATCGTCCTCCACCTTGCAGGCAGGGTCGGCGGGATAGGTGCGAATTGGGAGCATCCGGCCGAATTTTTCTACGACAACCTGATGATGGGCGTGCAGCTTCTGCATGCGTCCTGGAAAGCGGGCGTTGAGAAGTTTGTATCGATAGGAACAGTCTGTTCCTATCCCAAACACGCCCCGGTCCCCTTCGTAGAGGACGAACTCTGGAACGGATACCCCGAGGAAACCAACGCGCCCTACGGACTTGCCAAAAAGATGCTGCTGGTTCAATCGCAATCCTATCGTCAGCAGTACGGGTTCAACTCCATCTTCCTGTTGCCGGTGAACATATACGGGCCCGGGGATAACTTCGATCCGGCGTCTTCCCACGTGATCCCGGCACTGATACGCAAATGCATTGAAGCCCGCGACAACGGCTATGAGGAAATCGTCGCCTGGGGGACGGGCCGGCCCACGAGGGAATTTTTATACGTGGAGGACGCTGCCGAAGGAATCCTCCTGGCAACGGAGCAGTATAATCATAGTGATCCCGTCAACCTTGGCTCGGGAATGGAGATCAGCATGCAGGAACTCGCTCATCTGGTTGCAGAACTGAGCGGATTCAAGGGCAAGATCGAGTGGGACACAACCCGGCCGGACGGCCAGCCACGCAGATCGCTCGATACCACCAGGGCCAAATCCCGATTCAATTTCCAAGCTACGACGCCATTTGTGGAGGGATTACAACAAACCATCAAATGGTATGAAACAACCATGAGATGAGACCATGAAGAAAGCATTAATCACCGGGATAACAGGCCAGGACGGATCCTACCTCACAGAACTGCTGCTTGAAAAAGGGTATGAAGTCTACGGGATCATCCGCCGTTCTTCCAGTTTCAACACCGGCCGCATCGATCATCTGTACCAGGATCCCCACGCGGACAACCTCCGTCTGCGACTGATGTACGGGGACCTCAACGATGCTTCCTCCCTGAACAAAATCCTGAAAACTGTAAAGCCTGATGAAATCTACAATCTCGGCGCCCAGTCCCACGTCAAAGTATCGTTTGAAATACCCGAATACACGGCGGAGATCACGGGACTTGGAACAATCCGGTTACTGGAGGCAATGCGCGAACTGGATCTAGACTGCCGTTTTTACCAGGCATCCTCATCCGAGTTGTTCGGCAGGGCGTCGGAGATCCCCCAGAACGAAACAACGCCTTTTTACCCGTGCAATCCTTATGCCGCGGCCAAGGCGTACTCCTTCCATGTCACACGGAATTACAGGGAAGCATACGGCATGTTTGCTGTTAACGGCATCCTTTTCAACCATGAATCTCCGCGCCGCGGTGAAACGTTCGTCACGCGTAAAATAACCCGCGGGGTTGCCCGCATCAGGGCAGGATTAGACCGATGCCTCTACCTGGGGAATTTGAGCGCTCACAGGGATTGGGGATTCGCAGGAGATTATGTACAGGCAATGTGGCATATGCTCCAGGCCGACGAGCCGGATGATTACATCATAGCCACGGGCGTAATGCATTCCGTTCGGGAGTTCTGTACAATGGCGTTCACATACGCCGGATTGCCGCTGACTTGGAAAGGGAACGGCAAAGATGAAGTCGGCATTGGCCCGAATGGGGACGTTCTGGTGAAAATCGATGCGAGGTATTTCCGTCCAAGTGAAGTGGACAATCTCATGGGGGATGCCACGAAGGCAAAAAAGAAACTGGGATGGGCCCCTAAGGTCGGATTCAAGGAATTGGTGCTTATGATGGTGCAATCGGACTTGACTGCGTTGAAGCAGCCCTTGGAAATACCCCCCGACGCAAAATCCCGGGATGGTGCCTGGTGACGATCCGATGCCGTCTCCATGCGTCTGCAGGCCTTCAGCAAGGGCTACGATACCGCCATCCGTCAGCATCATCGTAATGGTTTCCCCGTGGCCGGATCGGGACATTCCTGCGATAGAAAACAAATCGGCCCATAATGCTGCATCGATGAACCGCCTCTTTCCGTTGTGAGATAGATCCCAGTTTCATCATGGGTATTTTTTCATCCCGTTAGTTTCAAATCGGCGCTTTCTATATCACGGACAAAGGCCATTTCGTTTTCCAACGCAGTTATTGAATTCACCCGCAGCAAGGATTCTTTGCACTCCATTCCGAATACATTTCTTCTTTTCCATCCCTGCCCTCTACACTACTATACCAAGGGTAGGGTGACTCAGTATTATTGGAACAGATGGTTTACGAAGAACCATCTTGAAATCCCTAGCGGCTTTAAACGGGAAAATCAACGAAAGAAAGAACCGTCTGCTGCGGCAATGGGATCGTTTTTCATAATCACATCTGCGCCCTTAATCTTTTAACAATACCGCCGTGAAACAGGACATTGGACCTAATAGGTCGCAGCTACAAGAGCGGAATGGACAGCCCCTTCCCCGCTTTTTGGATTCCAAGTCGATTCGAGACCTGTTATTTTGCATCTCATTCATTTAATATAGGTTATTGAATCATTTCGTGAAAACGTGCGAACACTGGTGCGTTACCATTATCAACAGATCCACCTATTCCAGATCTCTATGCATCCGACCATTCTGGGCAAGCCTTCATAGAACCGGAGACGGCACAGAGGGGAAAGTGCCCTATGCCCAAAACAACCTTTGGAGCGGCAGTTCCCGGCAATCGTGGCACTGTAGGCCTCAATGCCTTTGTGGGCACATTTGCAGCCAGCATGCTGCTCCAGGGATGCACCATTGTTCAGGGCATCATCCTTGCGCGTTTGCTTGGTCCGTCCGGACGTGGAGAGTTGGCCACTGTCATTCTTTGGCCAAGTGTATTTGCAGCGATAGGTATATTCGGGACGAATATAGCCCTGGCCAGGGCAGCGGCGACAACCGATCGCCTCGATTCCGTCATCCGCACCTCTATATTCCTTGCGTTCCTATCATCATCGATTTCCAGCATTGCATGCTACGTATGTCTACCCTACCTTTTGCCTGATACCGGAAAACATCTTCTCGGGCTGTCCAGACTGTTTGTTCTCTTCATTCCATTGAACCATCTGGCATTAAATGTCATCGCCGCGGATCAGGGATCAGGGAACTTCAGGCGGTTCAACTTCACACGGGTTCTGCTGAACCCCTTCTACTGCGTGTTCCTCATCTGCCTGTGGATTTATGGTATCACAAGCGTCCAGTGGGTTGTCACAGGGCTGCTCCTGGCACACCTGCTGCCCGTGGTAGCCAGACTCCTTCTAGTGTTGAAGGATATTCCATTATTGGGCAGGTTGTATTCCCCGATCCTGACTATTCGCGAAAGCGTTCGATTCGGCCTAGCCGGTGCGGTGGTTCCTCTGTATCTGCAAGTCGACAAAGCGTTGATTCTTTGGCTGCTGCATTCGGACGACCTGGGATTCTACACGGTCGCATTGTCTGCAGGTTCCGCCATCGGCATTATAACCAATTCCATGGGGATGGTTGCCTTTACGATAGCCGCGCAGGAAAATCCGGGAGAGGGATTTGACCGAATCGCCATGTCCTTCCGTATTTCCTTATTGTTGTGGGTTCTTTTCGGATGCCTCTTGGCCGGATTGATGGGAATCGTACTCCCCTTCGTCTATGGGACCGAATTCCTGCCGGCGGTAATACCGGCAAGATTGTTGATCATTGGTTCCGCAATTGCGGGGCTGGCCAACCTTCTCGAACAGTCGTTGAGAGGGCAAGGCAAAGCGTTTATTGGATTGGAGGGCCGTGTCGCGGGACTCCTCGTCATGATCGTGTCTGGGATGCTTTTGATGAATCTTCTTGGCCTGAGCGGCGTGTGCCTTGCCTACATACTGTGTCAACTCACTTGTTTGTCCGTGATCATCTGGCGCACCAATCAATACTATGCCGTCAACAGTCTGTCGTGTTATTTTCCACGATACGCGGATATACGCGGAATCATCGACATGCTGCGCCAGGCCAACCATCGATCGGTACAGATGTAATATGCCAATGTTTTCCGATACACGAGTGACCGCATGCCTGTTCGCTCCCGTCATCGCCATGCCCTTCCGCGCAGGTGCATTGGTAGGACTGCGCTCCCGGGTCGAATCTTTCCGGATCGAGCGTTCTATTCATTGCCGTACGGGATTTGGCATTAATATTTGCGTTGAATGTCTGTCAGGAATACTGGTTTACGCGCATGGTGGCGCACACTCGCCTCTATCGCGGAATTCGTCAGAAAAAGGCGGATCCGATACTGCGGTGAACCGGCTATTGAATGCCACCATTTGCGTCCCGATTGAAACCTATGACTAACGTTGCCTCTGCATTGCGCGTTGATTTCTTGATGTATGATCCCGGCATCTGTCCTGGACGGGCGGGATCCGATCCACCTCTAAAATGCGGATCCGCAACACAAGGGCATTTCGGCGGTTTGTGTTTTCTGGATGCAATTTCCCTACAGGACGCCTCATGACGGGTATTCCATAGAAAGGTCCGATACTTTGACGCCGCTGATCTTTACTCTCTTCATTGTCGGGTCTTTTTGTTTTCTTCTTGCCCAGTCACACGGAAAGGGCAGTTACCTCAGGTATCCCTTTTTAGCCGTATTGACTTTCGGCGGTTTTGCGATCCCCCAGATTATTAGTCTCACGAATTTCGGGTTCTACCCTGGCAGGTCCCTGGACAAGTTCATTTGGATGTCCGTAGCGTGTATGGTCGCTACCTATATCGGATTCAGGTGCGGGAAAGAAACGATCCTTGGAGCAAAATCGGAAAGGTATTTCTTTCGGCGGATGCATAGGTACAGAGTGCGGTATGCATCGTTGCTCTATATTGGCGCAGGTATCTTCTTCACTTATCTTCTTTTCGCAACCGGCGCCGATTTCAGTCATCAATACTGGGAAGGACCATGGGTCATTTATTTATTCCTCGCCAATATGATTATTTATTCTCTTGTCATGGAGGCAGAACAATTTTTACGGACTAAATCATGGATCGATGCAGCACTGCTGATGCCCGGTGCCTTCTATCTCCTGCTCCGTGTCATCGGACATGGCCGCAGGCTTAACTCCGTTCTTTTATTCATCATTGTTCTGGGCCTGCTCTGGTTTCGTCAGCGTAAATCGATCCCCATTTTTGTGATCATAGCCATCATCGCTGGCGGATTGATGCTGTCGACCAGCATACATGCCTATCGCATGGCAGTAGCGAACGATTGGGATTTCAATCGTTTGTCGGAGGTCAGCTTTTTCGATAATTTTATCAGATCCTATTTCGACGGGCCGTTTTCTGACATTCTAAATGGGTGTTATATCATTGAAACCGCCGACAGTATGACGGGTTTTGACTTCGGCGCATACAACTGGAATCACATAGTAAAAGACTTCATACCGAGACAGATAGTAGGGGACGATTTCAAACAGACTTTAATGCTTCCCCACAATGTCACCGCCGATGTGTATCGCACAACCGGCCATATACCCAAAACAGGCTCCCAGGTTACCGGGATTGCTGACAGTTATCTGGCCTTTTCCTACATAGGTTGTATCAAGTTTTTTATAATAGCCTTCATTCTTGGCATTCTGTACACGAGAGCGGAACATGGCTCGACCATAGGGATACTATTATACGTTCTTCTCTTGCCTGATGGCCTGACCGCATTCACGCATGGAACCCACACTTTCGTAAATGCCGCTATCAAAATTGCGATATTTTTTCTGCCGATGCTGATCTTCGCCTCATCCTTCTCGAGGTCGGACTTACAAGGATTCTATGCCCATCATTCCTGGCCACGCAGATACATTTCACAAGGCCGGAATTATGACCGCAGGCGGATACAATCAGACCAGTGACCGTTGAGAAATATCCTCCAGGTCCGCTTCCGCCACCCAGTCCACTACCGGCCGATCCCCCCTGCATTTCATGCCCGCCGACACCCGACTGGCATTTCGCTGGGGCCGTCCACCAAACGGGTATGACAGAATATCTTGCTCGTTTATGGCGGACAGGTGTTGGACAACGCTTCTTTGAAGTGCCCGGTCGGATGGATACGGAACACCCAATGGCTTTTCCCATGATTTCCGGCCTTGGGCATACACACTTGCCGTGTATTGGGCGCGAGGCATCCACGGCGGTTTAGGGTTGGCATCGGACCCGGATCCTACCGGGCTCCTTCTCTTGTTCGGTTGCCCCGATAACGATGGATTGTTGGTGTCCTTTCGGCAGAGCTGCATGACTTGGTTTGAGGCGATTTGATATGGTTT
>CAZYXB010000073.1:0-6593 GCA_964651155.1 uncultured Acidobacteriota bacterium
CGATGCGCGTTTTCGACAGGTACACGCGCGGCCGCGCCGGGGAGGCGGCGGGCCAGTGACGGAGCGGCCCGCGCCGCAGAAACCCGGGGGAACCGGGAGGAATTTCGCCCGGCGCCCGGGAGACCGTAGCTAGAAAAGGGTCACCTCCCGTAAAGCCAGCGCCAGGACCCGCCTGTCCTGTTCCCCCGGTGATCGCGCGTCGGGCAGCTCGAAACCGATGCGGTTCAGGCTCCGGTCCAGTAGCAGGGATGGATCGAACCGCAGCACCCTGGACACGTCCTCCCCGGTGCCGACATAGGAGCCGATCGCCCGGCCGTTGACCGTTACCCGGACGCGCTGCCGGTCGAAGTAGAAGCAGCGGAGCAGGAGGCGCCCCTCGAAGAGGCCGGCATCCCCGACGTAGAACACAATCTCCGATTTCCCCCCCAGCGACCATCGGTGCGTCCGTTCCGGAACGCTCCACCCGTCCAATACCGCAGCCGGGGATCCCCGGTGCCCCACGGCGGTCCCCGGCACGTAGGGGTTGTTGCAGAGGGCGCTCCGCTTCAGTTCGCGCAAAGGTATGGCGGTGCTCCCGTCGATGTAGTACGCCCGGTACTCGTCCGGCACGCGGGGATTTCCGGCCAGGTACAGGACATAGGCGTAGCAGGCCAGCAACAACCCCGCGCCCGAAAGCAGAAGGACTTTCCTTGCCGTCATCAGATCACCCAGGAGCTCCCGTGAACCCACGCCCGGTACAGGGCATGGGAGACAAGGAGGGACGCCGCCAGGTACAGCGGCAGGAACCACGGCCTCCGGGCCGCCACGGAAGCCGCGGCCAACAGCACGGGCGCCTGCCACCACACGAATCTCGGCATGGAGGACAGTCCCGTCAGAAGCGGCAGCCCCGTGGCTGCCAGGGAGAACAGCAGCAGTTCGTACTGCCGCATCCTGGCCAGCTGCACCATGGCCAGGAGGGCGACGACGGCGCTGGCCGCGGCCGAAGCCGCCGCCGTCGACCCCTGGAAGACCGATTCCAGGTCCCGGAGGAGATTCCCCGGCTCCTGGCCCCAGGCGATGCGCACGTGGGAAAAGGCCAGAGCGTCCCCCATGCGGAAATGGAGATACGCCATGAAGACGGCCAGCCCCGCGGGGACGAGGCACAGCCCGAAAAGAATCTCCGCCGGGTTCTCCAGCTGCGCCCGCCGGCGGACGATCCGGGCCAGGTAGGCCAGCCCCGCGCTCGCGCCGACGACCCTCGTGCCGCTCAGAAGCCCGCCCACAAAGCCCGCGAGCACATAGCGGTCCCTCTTGATGCAGTACAGGCAGAGGCAGCTCAGCGTCAGAAACAGGGATTCCGAATACCCCGTGTTGCCGTAGATGCTGTAGGGATGGAACGCGACGACCGAACCGGCGACCCATGGGCCGCATTCCGGCAGCCACGCCCGGGCGAAAAGGATGAAGCAGAAGATGGCCGTCAGGAAAAACAGCTTCCCCGTCGCGACGAGCGCCAGGTCCCGCGGCAGCCCGGTGACGGAGCGAACGATGCGCGCCGACAGGGGGAACAGGGGGAAAAAGCCCCAGTTGGCCGCGTCCCCCCCGGCATGGGCGTGGGGCTCGAGGTCGTACCCGGCGTCGACGATGCTTCCGTACCAGCGGCAATCCCAGCTGCACAAGCGTGCGTACCCCGCCCCGTTGGCGAGAAGCGCCAGCCGCTCGACTCCCTGGCCGGCCAGGAAAAGCAGCAGGGCCGTCCCGGCCAACAGGATAGTCCGTTTCACCGGGCGGGGATGCATCTCCGACTCCATTCGGGTCCCTCTTTCAGAATGAGGCCTGTGCGGGTCGCGGCGGGGCCCCCTCCCGCCGCCGCAACGATGGCCGATGAGCACGCCGGGGGCCTCCGGCCCCCGCTTCAGCGGGCATTGCCGCCGAACAGTATCCGCAGGCCCACCCTGCCCTTCTGCTCCAGTTCCTGCCAGGACCGGACGCCGGCCAGGGACCGGAGCAGGTAGGACGGGCGGCGGTAGTACACCCTGTAGGCCCGCCGCAGGATCGATTCCAGCCGCCGGTCGGAAACCGGGCCCCGGGCCCGCGGCGGATGAAAGTCCCGATCCGGATGCGCGGCGAACCGCTTCCAGGGATCCCAGCCCGGGGGCGCGCCCCGCTGTTCGGATGCGTAGAGCTCCGTGCCGGGGAACGGCAGGACCACCGCGAACTGCGCATACCGCGCGGGGAGGCTCAGGGCGAAACGGATGGTCTCGGTCATCTCCTCCTCGGTCTCCCCGGGGAATCCCAGCATGAAATACGCCAGCGTGTCGATGCCGGCGCGGCGCGCCAGGTCGAAGGCTTCGCGCGCCTGGTCGAGCCGGATCCCCTTGCGGCAGGACTCCATCTGCCGAGGGGAACCCGTTTCGACCCCCAGGTGCAGGCGGCGGCATCCGGCGCGCCGCATCCAGCCGAGCAGCTCCGCGTCGAGCAGATCCACGCGGCAGCGCGCGTCCCAGCCGACGCGCAACCCCTGCCGGAGCACCTCCCGGCAGATGTCGATGACGCGGGAGCGCCGCAGGTTGAACGTGTCGTCGTAGAAAAAGATCTCCCCGATCCCCATGTCGGCGCAGGCGGCCATCTCGGCCACCACGCCCGGTGCGGAGCGGGCGCGGTACCGCATGTCCCAGGGAGGCCTGTAGCAGAAGGTGCACCGGTAGGGGCAGCCGCGCCCCGTGATCATGGTCGTGACGCGCGAGGCCCCGGACAGGACCGAGGTGTACAGGCCCGGGTCGAGCAGGTCGCGCGCGGGCAGCGGCAGCGAGTCCAGATCCTCCGCCGGCTCGCCCGGGGCGTTTTCCCGGATGCCGTCGGATCGACGGTAGGTCAGCCCCGGAACCGCATCGAGCGAACCGCGCCCGCCGAGCGCCTGCACCAGGAGGCAGAAACTGGCTTCGGATTCGCCCCGCAGGACAAAGTCGATCGCGGGGTGGTGCTCCAGGGTGAGGCGGGGATAGATGCCGGCATGGGGCCCGCCCACGACCACCGGGACCTCCGGGAAGAGGTCCTTCACGGCCGACGCGCAGTCGAGCACGTCGGGCAGCGTGAACGTCATCGCGGTAATGCCCGCCAGCGACGGCCGCAGTTCCCTGATGCGCTGCCGGATCTGCGGCAGAAGGAGTCCCTCGGCCTGGGCGTCGAGCACGCTGACATCGGCGACGCCCCTGTTTCGGAGCATCGAGGCGATATAGAGCAGCCCCAGCGGGGGGCTCGAGCCCCGGTTTTTCTCCACCCCCGCGGGCAAAACGGTGCGGATCATCCTTGCAACGGGAGGGTTGATCAACAGGACTCTCATCGGACAGTCATCCTCATGTTTCGCAGCCATCCGCATCCGGAGGGGCTACGGCCCGAACAGCGGGAGCGCCCAAGCGAACAGGATCAGCCCCGAACAGACGACGTAAGCCGTAAAAAGGGGTTCCTGCCATACCTTTTCAGGCTCGCGCGGGAATACGCTGTCGCGGTACACCAGCCGGATGACCCAGGCGATGAACCCGACGCCCAGGGGGAGGGCCGGCAGCAGCCGGGGCATCCGGCAGGCGCAGATGGCCGCGCCCAAAAAGGACAGGCCCGCCAGGGCGGCAAGGATCAGCAGCACCAGCAGGCGCCTCTCGGAGTAGTGCCGGAAGCTGCGGCGGTACCGGATGGCCGTGCCGGAATCGCCGAGGTGCCGCAGCTCGGCCAGCCTCTTGGCCGTCATGATGAACGCCCCGAACGCCCAGTAGGCGAGCAACAGGCTCCAGCCCGGGAAGGAGACCGACGTCAGCGCGTACCATCCCAGCAGCATGCGGATCGGGTTGTTGGCCGATTCGGTCGCCACGTCGAGAACCGCCACTTCCTTGAACCGGAACGGCGGGACGTTGTACAGCATCCCGCCCACCAGCAGAAACAGGGCCAGGGGGGCCAGGAAGGCCGGGCTCAGGAATCGCCAGGCGAACGCGAAGGCGGCCCCGTAACATGCAGCCGAAAGCGCCCAGGCCCAGCAGGAGCGGGCGCTGCCGGAAGCCATCGGGCGGTGCTTCTTGGTCGGGTGGTGGAAGTCGTGCGGCGCGTCCAGGATCTCGTTGACGATGTAGTTGCCGCTTGAGACGAGACCGGCCGCCAGCAGGGCCTTGAGCGCCGTAAAAAGGTCCGCGGCCAGGCTCCGCCCCGATACGTCCAGGCTCACGGCCAGGACGGCGCCCGGGAGGATCAGAAGGTTCTTGAACCAGTGTTCGATCCGGGAAATCCGTACATAGGGCAACATCGCCCTGCAGGCGCCCCCGCATATCGGCCCAACGGCGATTGCTTCCATTTTCATCCGTTCAACCCGCACCCATTCTCAGGATCTTCCTGTGGCTGCGCCCCGATACAGGACTGGAAGGCAAGGCGGTCCGCGCGTCCAAAGAGAAGCCGGGCTTGCATCCAAACTCCGGTGCCCGCATTGTAAAGGAAACCCGGAGACGAAACAAATGCTATGATGCGGACGAACGATGCCGAACGAGCGAACCGTCTCCCTGATATGGAAGCAGGCCGATGCGACCGACCCAACGCAGGATGCTCCTGGTAAACCCGCCGTTTGAACGTTTCTACGCCGGGACCGTCATCAAAAACGTCGCGCCGTCGACGGTTCCTCTCAGCCTGGCCTGCCTCGGCGCCGGCCTCCTCGAAGACGGGCACAGCGTCCGGGTGTTCGACTTCAACCTCAGCACCGAAGACGACTTCTCCGGGGAGGTGCGGGCGTTTGCCCCCGACTACGTCGGCATCACCTTCGTCACCCCGCTCATCCGGGAAGCCGACCGGATATGCCGGATGGCGAAAGCCCTCCACCCCCCCGCCGTCCTGATCGGAGGGGGGCCGCACTGCTCCTCCTTTCCGGAGTCCTCGCTCCGGGAGACCATGCTCGACGTCGCGGCGGTGGGCGAGGGGGACTTCACCCTGAGGGATATCGCGGCGGGGGTCCCCCTGCCGGAGATACGGGGCATCGCCTTCAAGTCCGCAGAGGGCGTCACCGTCAACGAACGCCGCGGATTCATCGAAGACCTCGACGTGTTGCCGATGCCGGCCTACGGGCTCTTCGAGATCGACAGGTACCGGGTGTCCCCGGCTCTCGCCCGCCGCAACCCGGTCGCCTGGCTGGAAACGTCGCGCGGCTGCGTCTACGACTGCATCTACTGCAACAAAAACTGCTTCGGCCGGACGTTCCGCGTCAAATCCCCCGCGCGGGTGGCCGAGGAATTCGAAAGGGCCGGGGCGCTGGGCTTCAGGGAGATATTTTTGACCGACGACGGGTTCTCCACGGACCTGCGGCGGGCCAAGGAGATTTGCGCCCTGCTGTCGGCCGGACGCACGCAGGTCCCGTGGAGCCCCCTGAACGGCATCCGCGCCGACCGCACCGACCCGGATCTGCTGCACGCGATGCGGGCGGCGGGATGCTACCGGATCTATCTCGGGATCGAGTCGGGCAGCCAGCGGGTGCTCGACAGGATACGGAAGGGGACCACCCTGGAACAGGTCCGCAACACGGTCAGGTGGGCGAAGCAGGCGGGGCTGGAGATTGTCGGGTATTTCATGCTGGGGCTGCCCGGCGACACGGAAGAGACCATGGGGCAGACCATCGATTTCGCCCTAAGCCTGGACCTGGACCTGGCCAAAGCCGCCATCACCATCCCGCTGCCCGGGACCGAGATGTATCGCGACCTGTGCGCGGCCGGCGCCATCAAGACCGGGGACTGGGAGACCTACAGGTTCCACTCGACGCCCTCGGTCATCTACGACCATGAGTCCCTTCCCTGGCCGGTGGTCCAAAGCTACTACCGGAGATTCTACCGGAAGATCTACATGAACCCGCGGTTCGTCCTCCGCAATGTCCTCTTCAGCATACGCAACCGCACGCTGCTGGAGAACCTGAAGCTGGCCTTCTCCATCAACTGGCTCCGGATACAATAGCGGCAGGGGGACGAGGCGGACGGGGAATGAGGCGGATGGGCGCAGGAAACGCCGCGGTGCCGGCGGCCGCGTCCACCCCCTGCGGGGATGGACGCGAGAGGGACACACAGGCGCCGGATACGATCGGAGGCGGCGCGGACCGCGTCCGAAACCGCCTCTGTGGCATTCATGAAAAGACCGGCCCGCTTGCGCGGGCTTTCCGGCCCCTCCCGACTACTTGGAAACTTTCTGCTTGAGGGCTTTCACCTTGGGGGCCGTTTTCTTGACCACCGCCTTTTTCGCTTCGGCGGCCTTCTTGACCACGGCCTTTTGGGCCGTCGCGGCTTTTTTCACAATCTTCTTGGCGGCGGACTTTTCCGTCTTCACAACCTTCTTCACAGCCTTCGCAACCGTCTTTTTCGCGTCCTTCTTCGTTGCCATAGTCGATTCTCCTTCAGGGGATAGGATGATTGATGCGTCCTGCCGGGGAACTCCTCCCTGCCAGGGCCTATCCTTGGTTTGGTATCCGTTGCACCGTCGGTGCGTCGAGCAATTTCGGCGGTGATTGTATATCAAGTTTTTTAAAAGCCATAGGATTTTCAACAGGCCCCTGCGATTCAGACAGTAGGGAGCGCCCGGCCGAGGCATTCTCGATTTTCTGCTGG
>CAZYXB010000074.1:0-5813 GCA_964651155.1 uncultured Acidobacteriota bacterium
TGGCCCGCCGCCTCCCCGGCGCGGCCGCGCGTGTACCTGTCGAAAACGCGCATCGCCGGGAGGGCGTTGCCGTCCCCGTCGAAAAGGCCGCGGCTCGATATCCCCGGCCCGGGCGGGACGGCGGGCTCCCACCAGAACAACCCCCTGCCCAGGCCGTTCGGCGTCCCCAGGACGATCCGGTTCACTTCCTCCAGGAAATCCCGCTGGCCCTCGGGCGTCTGGGGGAAGGGCGCGGGGCTGCTGCCGTATTCCCCGTTCTCCCGCCAGTGATAGGCGACCTCGACCAGGATGATGTCCTTGCCGTACTCGATCGCCATGAAGTCGAGGTTTTCCTTCAGGTCGAGCAGGCTGCCGTGCCACCACGGGTAGTAGGACTGCCCGATGGCGTCGTACTCCACGCCGTATTCCCGGATCTTGTCGAAAAAGCGCCGCGTCGCCTCCCGGTCCCCGCTGCGGTCGATGTGGATCATGATCCTCGGCCGTGCGGCGCCCTCGAGCGAATCCTCCACGCCCCGGATCCCCGCCTTGATCAGATCCGTGAAATGCGGCCAGTTGCCGTCGGGGGCGGATCCCCCCAGCCTCCCGTCGGGCCAGACCATCCCAGGTGTGATCTCGTTTCCGATCTGCACCATGTCGGGCATGGCTCCGGCATCGCGGAGGCGGGCCATCGTTTCCCTGGTGTATTCCCGGAGGAGCCGGACGGTCTCCTCGTGGCTTTTCCCCTCCCAGGCCTTCGGCGCCCACTGCTTTCCCGGATCGGCCCAGCTGTCCGAGTAGTGGTAGCACAGCAGAAACCTGTAGCCCATCTCCTTGGCCCGCCGCGCCAGGCGCGCCGTGTAGGCCAGGTCGTTGGGCATGGCGTCGCGGTGGGAAGCAGGGGTGTGGAAGAGCCGGAGGCGGATCCAGTTGTAGCCGTGATCCCGGAAGATCCGGAGCCCGGGCCTGGGCTCGTTGTCGTCCCGGAAAACGGCGCCGCGCTCCTCCGCGTGCTGGAGAAACGACAGGTCCGCGCCGACGGCGTAGTCGGCCGTCCTGGCCGCCGGGACCGCAACCAGCGCCAAGGCCGCGCCCAGGGCCGCGGCGATCCCCTGCGCCCAGGGGGCCTTCCCCGGCACGATGCGCCAGGCCGCCGCCCGGGCCGTCGATCCCGGACGGCCAGATCCCGACAGGTGAGCCATGTCGCCTCCTCCGGCCGGCGGTCAGTCCCCGGCCCCTATCGCTCGGCGCGCGCTTCGGGGCGCGGCCAAACCGCATGGTACGACAACCGGAGCGGGCGCGACAGGAAAATCCGGCGGACGGCCCCGGGGGTTCACGGGACGGCAGTTCGGGCGGCCGGGGAACGGCCCGGCTCCACGGGAGGATCGGCGCGTCCTCCCGGACGGGAAGGCGGCGCCGGCGCCCCGCTGCCGGCAGGCCCCGGAAGAAATCCGCACGCATCTGAAAATTATCAATTCCATGCCCCCGAAACTGCAGTAGAATCGGAGCCGGAACACGGACGCGGCCATCCCGGGGACGCCGCGGCCGTCGGCCCGGCGCCCGGCGCGTGCCCGGTGCGCCCGAGGCACGACCCACCCCCGGAGATCCGTGACCCGTGGAGGTTTGCATGAAACAGACAGAGACGGACTGGCGGGAGCCGGAGCGGGACCGCACGTCGATGACGAAGGCCTACTACGCGCTCGTTCTCCTGACGCTCGTGTGGGCGCTTCAGTTCGCGAACATCCAGATCGTCAACATCGTCCTCGAGCAGATCAAGAGCGATTTCCGGGTGTCCGATACGGCCATGGGCCTGATCGCCGGCATCGTCGTGACGCTGCTCGGGTCGCTGCTTTCCATGCCGGTCGCGCGGCTGGCCGACCGGAAAGGCCGGCTGGCCATCATCTCGGCCGGGATCGCGTTCTGGAGCCTGGTGACGACGCTCGGAGGGTTCGCGCAGAGCGTCCTCCAGCTCGTTCTCGCCCGCATCGGGTTCGGCATCGGGGGCTCGGTGTCCCCCGCGCCGGGCAACTCGCTCGTCGCCGATTATTTCCCCAAGAACAAGCTGCCGATGGCGATGGCCATCATGTCGATGGCCCCCTGCATCGGCGGGCTGCTGGCCGCCTGGATCGGCGGGATCGTCGGTTCGACCCACTGGGGATGGCGGGGGGCCATGGTCGCGGTCGCCCTGCCGGGCTTCGCCGTCGCGGCGCTGCTGTACTTCACGGTCCGGGAGCCCGTGCGCGGCATCCAGGACGGGGCCCACGCCGACACGCGCAATTACGGGATCGGCGAAACGCTCCGTTTCTTTTTCGAGAACAAGACCTATTTCCTGGTCGTGATCGGCTTTACATTCTCCGGCACCGCGGACCTGGCGCTGGCCACCTGGTTCGTGCCCTTCATGCAGCGGGTGCACAAGACGTCGCTGCTCGAAGCCGGCACGCTGGGAGGGACCCTGAACTCCGTCGCCGGCATCATCGGGGTTCTGCTCGGCGGCGCCGTGATCAGCTTCCTGGGGAGGAAGGACGACAGGTGGAAGATCGTCGGGCCCGGGCTGACGTCGCTTCTGGCCGGGCCGGTGCTGATCGTCTTCCTGTTCGCCCCGATGCCGTGGGCCTATGGGGGCCTTTTCGTGGCCATGATCCTTCTGACGTTCCGCATGGGCCCGATACTCGGCCTGGTCCAGAGCATCGTCAAGGTGCGCATGCGGTCCTTTGCCGCGGCCACCCTGTTCATGATCGGCACCATCGTCGGGTCCGCCGTGGGCCCGCTCCTGATCGGGGCGCTCAACGACCTGCTCGAGCCGCGGTACGGGGACCTGGCGATCCGGTATTCGCTGCTCTGCGTGTCGGCCGCGAGCGTCCTGGGGGCGCTGTTCTACCTGTGGGCCGGCCGCTACGTGAGAGAAGACATCCGGAAAAGCATGGCGGCGTGACGGGCTGCAACCGTGGAGCCCCGGCTGACGGGGCTCCGATCCCGCCGCGGGCGAACCGCGGCGGGCATGTACATCCGATTCGAAAAGGAGACAGCTATGGCAGGCATGGACAATCTGAAAAACGTTGTGCGCGAACCGAACGTCGTCGAACTGAAGCCCTGGAAATCCATACACGACACCATCAAGGAGCCGATGGTCACCGGGCTCGGCCCCCTGGACATCCCCAAATCGGTCCTGGCGATGGGATTCGCCCGCATCACGAAACCCGACACCATCGGCGCCCCGGCGCACAAGCACCCCTTCGACCAGTGGATCTACCTCATCGGGGAGACCAAGAACTTCGCCGACTTCGACGCCGACATTGAAATGAGGCTCGGCGACAAGATCGTGAAGATCAATTACCCCTGCTACATCTTCATCCCCAAGAACGTCATGCACTGCCCGCTCGAATTCAAGCGCGTCGGGAAGCCCTTCATCTTCATCGACGCCCGCATCACCAAGGAGGCGTCGGTGCGGCCGCGCAAGACCGCGAAGGTCCAGCAGGTCCGCTACGTCGCCAAGAACAAGAAATAAAAGGCCGGCAGGGGCGCGGGCGGTCCTCGTCGGAGGCCGCCCGCCGCCCGGCGCGTTCCCCGGGGTCCGCTGCAGCGGGCATTTCTGGTACAATGCCCCGTGCGCGGAAGCCGCGGGCGCGCTCGAGCCGCCCGCGGCGCGGTCCGCCGGTGCAAAGGAGAGACCTCATGAGCCTGAAGATGGAATCGATTCGAGCGATGGAAATCCTGGACTCGCGCGGCAACCCGACCCTGCGCGCGTCCGTAACCCTGAACAATGGCATAACGGCAAGCGCCTCGGTCCCCTCGGGCGCCTCCACCGGGGAGAACGAGGCCTGCGAGCTCCGCGACGGCGACAAGAAGCGCTACGACGGCAAGGGGGTGCTCAAGGCCGTATCGAACGTCAATGCCGTCATCGCCCCCAAAGTCGCCGGGATGGATCCCCGCCGCCAGGTGGAGATCGACCGCACGATGATCGAACTCGACGGGACCCCCAACAAGTCCAGGCTGGGGGCGAACGCCATCCTGGGGGTCTCCATGGCCGCGGCGCGCGCCGCATCGATGGCCTCCGGCCTCCCCCTGTACGCCTACCTCGGAGGGCCGGCTGCCGTGCGGATCCCCGTGCCGATGATGAACATCCTCAACGGCGGCAAGCACGCCGACAACAGCGTCGACCTGCAGGAGTTTATGGTGATGCCCGTGGGCGCGCCCAGCTTCGCCGAAGGCCTTCGCTACTGCGCCGAGATCTTCCATGCTCTCAAGAGGATCCTGGGAAAGAAGGGGTACGCCACCTCGGTGGGGGACGAGGGCGGGTTCGCGCCGGACCTCAAGAGCAACGACGAAGCGTGCGAAGTGATCCTCGAGGCGATCGAAGGCGCGGGGTACCGTCCGGGCAAGGACATCGGGATCGCCCTGGACCCGGCGGCCAGCTCGTTCTATGAAAACGGCGCCTACAACCTCTCCAAGTCCGGCCAGGGGAAAAAGACGAGCGCGGAGATGACGGCCCTCTACAGGACGTGGATCGACAAATACCACGTCCTGTCGATCGAGGACGGCCTGGCGGAAAACGACTGGGACGGCTTCCGCGAGCACACCGCGGCCCTGGGGTCGCGCATCCAGATCGTCGGCGACGACCTCTACGTCACCAACACCCGGTTCATCGAGCGGGGCATCGCCGAAGGGTCGACCAATGCCGTGCTGATCAAGCTGAACCAGATCGGCACGGTGACCGAGACGGTCGAGGCCATCGCCCTCTCGAGGAAGGCCGGCTGGGGTTACGTGATCTCCCACCGCTCCGGGGAGACCGAGGACGCCTTCCTGGCGGACTTCGCCGTGGCCATGGGCGGGGGGCAGATCAAGAGCGGATCCGCCTGCCGCAGCGAACGGATCGCGAAGTACAACCGGCTGCTCGAAATCGAGGCGGAGCTCGGGAGCGCGGCCGTGTTCGAATCGCCCGTACGGTAGAGGCGGCACGCCGCCCGTTTCCTGGCGCCTACCCTTCCTCGCTCAACCCGTTCTCGGCCGGCAGCGGCTCCGCCGTCTGGCCGGCCGACAGGTGGCGTGGCAGAAAGAACAGCCCCGCGATCAGGGTTGGAACCACGGCGCTGGCGATCACGACGGCGACGAGGAAGGAATACTGCCGCTGCGAAATGATGCCGTGGGAGAAGCCGTACAGGGCCGCTATGGTCCCGAACGTCAGGCCTGTCGACATCAGCAGCGTATAGTACCACCGCTCGTCGCGCCGGCGCCGGAAAGCGCCGACGACGGGAAACAGTCCGAATATCTTCGAGAAGACCTTCCCCGCCAGAAGCAGCAGGAAGACCGCAGGGGCTGAAACCAGCGCCGGCAGCGACACCAGGGTGCCGGCGCGCAGGAAATAGAACGGCGTGAGGAATCCGACGGTCAGGGTCCGGAGGCGGCGGACCCAGAAGGTGTCCGTGCTCGAGAATTCCGCGAGCACCATACCGACAAGGTAGGCGGGGAGCACGGCTTCGCCGCCGGACCAGAGCGCCAGCGCGCCCAGCCCGAAAAGGATGAACACGATCCATTTCGTGCGGATAGCGGCCGTCCGGTAGGCGTACATCCCCGCCAGCCACCGGCTGGTCAGCGGCAGCAGCGTCAGCACCAGGACGGTCGCCCCGATGAACAGGACTGTTTTTGCCGTACACGGGGCGAACAGAAGCCCCAGGGCGATGACCGTGCCGAGGTCGTTGACGAAGCAGGCCCCCAGGATTCCCTTGCCGAAGTCCGTTTTGTTCAAACCCGTCTCGAGCATGACCGCGTAGACAACGGCCATCGAGGTGGTTGACAGCGCAACCCCGCACAGCAGGCTGGCTTCCGTGCTCCAGCCTAGG
>CAZYXB010000075.1:0-5492 GCA_964651155.1 uncultured Acidobacteriota bacterium
GGGAGGCCGCCGGGTTCGGTATTTTATTCCCCCCAGTCCTCGGGGTAGGCGGCGTTGACGAAGAGGTTTTCCAGGCGCGTCTTGTGCGCCTGCTCCATGGCGGCGAGTTCCTCAAACAGCTTCCGGAACTCCCCGACGGTGCAGCGGGCCGCCAGGTCCTGGTACGCTTCCATGGCCGCCTGCTCCTTCTTCATGGCCACCTGGAAGACGTCTTTGGGTTTCATGTCGAAAGAGAGGCTCACGGTCTCCTCGGCTTCGGCCACCTTGGCGTCCTCGGGGACCTTCTCGAACTCCACGACGGCGCCGGGGTCGAAGCGGAACTCCTCGAGCCGGGACCGGTGCTCCTCCTCGTCCGCGGCCAGGCCCTCGAGCACCGCCCGGGCGCTCGCGTCCCGGACCTTCTTCGCCGCGGCCCGGTAGAAGTCCCGCGAAGCCACTTCCCGGGCTATCGCCTCGATCATGATGCTGTTGAACGCGTCGGCATCCATAGTCTCTCCCCTCCTTGACCCCGCTGTCAGGCTTTTTCGAGCCGGACGGCGCAGGCCTTGTACTCGGCCGTCTCGGTCACGGGATCAAAAGCGTTGTTGGTCACCACGTTGATGTGCGCCTCGTGGAAATGGAACGAGGACCACAGCACTCCCTTCGGGGAGCGGTCGGTCACCCACGCCTTCATCCGCACCCGCCCGCGGCGCGATACGACCCAGACGTACTCCCCGTCGGCGATGGCGAGCGCCCGGGCGTCCTCGGGGCTGACCTCGACGAGTTCCTCGCCGAACAGGTCGTCGAATCCGGCGCAGTTGCGGGTCTGCGTCCCGGAATGGTAGTGCCACAGCCTGCGCCCGGTGCTGAGCGTCAACGGGTACTTGGCATCGGGCACCTCTGCCGGCGGCCGCCAGGCGGCGGGCATGAACATCCCTTTCCCCCGCGAGAAGTTGCCGCCCTTGTGCAGGTACCCGGTCCCCGGGTGCTCGAGCGTGGGCGCCGGCCACTGGATCCCCGACGTCTCGATGCGGCTCCACGGGATCCCGGCGTAGCTCGTGCTGAGGCTGCGCATGTCCTCCCACACGCTCTCGGCGCCGGAAAATCCCATGTCGTAGCCCAGCCTCCGGGCCAGCTCGGCGTAGATCCACCAGGCCTCCCTGGAATCCCCGGGGGGCTCGACCGCCTTGCGCACGCGCTGGACCCGCCGCTCCGTGTTGGTGAACGTGCCGTCCTGCTCGCTCCAGCAGGCGCACGGGAAGATCACGTCGGCGTAGGGCGTGGTCTGGTTCGGGAAAATGTCCAGGACCGCCAGGAAATCGAGCGCCTTGAGGCACTTGATGGTGTGCGCCTCGTTGGGTTCGGTCATGACGACGTTCTCGCCGTGGCACAGAAACGCCCTCGTCCGCCCGTCGAGCATGCCGGAGAACATCGTCGGCATCTTCAGACCGGGCACCTCGGGCAGGGTCGGGACGTTCCAACCCTTCTTGAACCTGGCGATGGCCTTGGGGTCGGTGACGCTCTGGTAGTTGACCAGCACGTTCGGCAGCGAACCCATGTCGCAGGCGCCCTGAACGTTGTTCTGGCCGCGCAGGGGGTTGACGCCGCCGCTCGGGTAGCCCAGATTGCCGAGCAGCATCTGCAGGTTCGCGCAGCTCATGACGTTGTCCGTGCCGCAGGTGTGCTCGGTGATCCCCAGGGTGTAGTAGAGCCCCATGGGCTTGGTCGTCCCGATGATGCGGGCCACCTCGCCCAGCACTCCCGCGTCCACGCCGGTGATCTCTGACACCTTCTCGAGCGGGTACTCTGATACGACCTTGCACAGCTTTTCGTAATTCTCGGTGTGGTTCTCGACGAACTCCCGGTCCGCCCAGCCCCGCTCGATGATTTCGCACATCAGACCGTTCAGGAGCGCCACATCGGTGCCGACCCGGTGCTGCACATGGTGGGTGGCCCAGCGCAGCAGATCGATCCTCCTGGGGTCGCACACGATGAGCGTCGCCCCTTTCCGGACGGCCCTCTTCATGTAGTAGGAGACGACCGGGTGCGCTTCGGTGGTGTTGGACCCGATGACGAACAGGACCTTCGCGTCCTGGATCTCCCGGATGGAGTTGGTCATGGCCCCGGAGCCGAATGTTGTCGCCAGACCGGCGACCGTGGGGGCATGTCAAGTACGTGCGCAGTGATCGATATTGTTGGTTCCGATCACCGCCCGCAGAAACTTCATGGCCGCGTAGTTGTTCTCGTTGGTGTCCCGGGCCGAACTGATGCCGCTGATGGCGTCGGCCCCGTAGGCGTCGCGGATCTCCCGGAGCCGCGACGCGGTGACGTCGAGCGCCTCCTCCCAGGAAACCGGCACGTGCTTCCCGTCCCTTTTGACCAGCGGGGTGGTGAGGCGGTTTTTCGACGCGGGGAAGTCGTAGCCGAAGCGCCCCTTGACGCACAGCATCCCTTCGTTCGGGGCGCCCTGCTCGTCCCCGGTGACTTTGACGACCCGGTTCGAAGCCCGGTCGACGTGCAGCCACATCTGGCACCCGACCCCGCAGTAGGGGCACGTGGTGCGCACCCGGTCGAGCTCCCACGGCCGCCCGGCGCGGGTGGCCTTCTTCTCGATCAGGGCCCCGGTGGGGCACAGCTGCACACACTCGCCGCAGCCCACGCAGCTCGATTCCATCATGGACAGGTTCTGGTCGGCGATCACCGCGGACTCGTGCCCGCGGTAGCCCATGTTGAGCACCTCGTTGACGACGGTCTCGTTGCAGCCCTTGATGCAGCGGTAGCACTGGATGCACTTGTTGGGGTTGCGCACGAGCATCGGGTGGCTCGCGTCTATCTCGGCGCGCGGTTTCTCGATCCGGATCGACGGGCGTTCGATCCCCAGGTGGTAGGCCGCGTCCTGCAGCTCGCAGCTGCCGCACATCTCGCACGACAGGCAGTCGTGCTCCCCGTCGGCGAGCAGAAGGTTCACGATCGTGCGGCGCGCCTCGAGGACCTTGTCGCTGTCGGTGCGGACGACCATGCCTTCGGCCACCGGGGTGATGCACGACATGACCAGGCCGCGGGCGCCTTCGACCTCAACGGCGCAGACGCGGCACATGCCGCTCTGGCCCGTTTTGGGATGATAGCAGAGGCTGGGGATGTACAGGCCCTGCTCCCGGGCCACCTCCAGAATGGTCCGGCCGGCTTCGGCCTGGACCTTGTTGCCGTTGAGGGTTATTTCGGGCATTCCACACTCCCTTCGTAAAACTGTATCCAAGGACAACCCGGGCGCGCACGTACCGGTGCCGACGCGAATTCTAACTTTACCCGGCGCCTACCGACGGCGTCAAGGGAGCAACCGGCAGAAATCTCGCCGTCCGCGCGGCCCTACTGCACCTTGAATACCTTGAAGAACTGGGGGCAGCCCGGAGCCAGCGGGCCCCGCACGCCGAGGGCCTTCCCCCGGAGGCCCGGGTGGTCCTTCCCGTACCGGTAGGCCCGGTGGACCATGTTGAAGATGCCGTTGGCCATGTCGCCGTCCTCGATCGTGCACACGGCCTCGCCGTTGCGGACGGGGACGACGTAGTCCCAGACGATGTCCTTCCCGGGCGTCACTTCGAAAATGTGCCCGTGCTGCGTCGACGTGACCAGGACGTTGCCGTTCGGCAATCGCTGCGCCGAGCCCTGGCGGTAGTTGAAGAAGCTGGTTGAATCCGTGGCCGCGTACTCCCAAACGACCTCGTTGGTCCTGGGGTCGACCTCGACGACGGCGGAGCGGTTCCCCTCGGCGCGCTCGCTCCCGTTGTCGAAAATCTGGATATTCCCGTTCTCAAGCGGCGTCGCGTGGTGGGACCCGAAGATCCTCTGGTCGCCGTTGTCGTACCAGGAGGGCGCCCTGCCCCGGCCGTAGGCGCCCGGGTTCCCCCAGCGCCACTCGATCGCCCCCGTCTTGTGGTTGACCAGGTAGGCCTCGCTGAAATTCCGGGAATTGAGCAGGACCTGGTCGGTCGACGCCACGTAGTCGACCGTGTTGAAGTGCGACCAGTCGAAATTGGGGTAGACCTCCCCCAGGGAATCCGGCAGGCGGTAGTTCAGGTCGAGCCTCGTGGGGCCCGGGCCTATGTGGTCCCAGGCGTGCCACTCCCAGGCAATCTGCTTGTCGGGGGTCACCTCCCGGACGAAATCGATCCAGAACCCGGTCACCCACTTGTCCCGGACCGCCACGCTGGCCGGGATGGTCGACGGGTCGCGCCCCTTGGCGATGGCCTCCTCGATCGACTTGAACTCCCAGGCCAGGATCAGGGTGTTGCCGTTGGGCAGGCGCGTGAAGCAGTGGTGCTGCACCTCGGTCGGGGTCATCAGCCTGTATTCCCAGACGACACGGCCGTCCCAGTCGATCTCCTGGACGATGCCGCCGGACCCCCCGATCGGGCAGGGGTTCCCCTCGAGCACGCCCCCCCGCAGGAGATGGCCGTTCTCAAGGAGCACGGCGTAGCTCCCGGGCTCATACTCGGTCTCCCACGTGTGCACGACATTCCCCTCCATGTCGATCAGGTACGTGGTCTTGGAGTTGATCATCGGCGAAAAAAGGGTGTAGCCGCCGTAGGATTTCTCCGCATTGTATTTCAACACCCCCGTGGGCCCTACCATGGACTCGTAGGCGCCGCCCGGGCCGGCCGCTGCAAGCAGCAGGACGGCCGCCGACTGTACCCATGTTCTCTTCATCGGTCCCTCCTTGTCTCCCGGCGCCGTGCACCGCCGCAAACCGCGCGCCCCGCCGGCGCCGCCGCGGGGCACGGGATATACTAAGCCAGAACGGGCCGGGCCGTACCCAAAAAGTGAACGCGCACCCGCCCCGCGTGATACAATGGTTTCGGACCCGCGCGGGAAACATCCGCGCAGGCACCGCCGTATAGCATACCGGGGGGTCCCTCGGATCCCCCCCGGGCGGCTTCAGGCGGCCGTTGTGCCTGCGAAGCCGCCGGTGGCTGCAACCGCTCGAGGGAGGTCAGGCATGGCCCGCTGGAGAATCGCCGCAATCGTCGCCCCGTTCCTGCTCGTTCTGGGATGGGGAACCGCCGTGGAGGGGGAAATCCTGGGGGAGTATGTGGGCTATACCGCCTGCGAACCCTGCCACTCCGACATCGCGGCGAAATGGAAGGCCACGGCGCACGCCCGGGCCTTCGAGGACCTGAAAACCCAGGGTGAGGAGAAGCAGGAGACCCCCGGCTGCGTCCGGTGCCACGTCGTGGCCTACGGCGAGGACGGCGGGTTCATCGACATGGACCTGACCCCGGAGCTCAAGGACGTCCAGTGCGAGTCCTGCCACGGCCCCGGCAAAAAGCACACCGAGACCTTCAGCGCCGGCGACATCATCGGCCAAACCCCCGAAGACGTCTGCCGCGCCTGCCATACCGAGGGGCAGGACAAGGACTTCGACTACGGGAAGAAGTCCAAACTGGTCCACGGCGACTGACCCGCCTACCCCTGTCCGGGCCTACCCCTGTCCGGGCCTACCCCTGTCCGGGCCTACC
>CAZYXB010000076.1:0-5453 GCA_964651155.1 uncultured Acidobacteriota bacterium
AACTTCCCCTTTCACTTGGGGGCCGGAGAAAAGTTCCACTTTTCTGGATAGGCCGTATATCGTGCACTGGAAAACATCGATTCTCAAGTTGCTGATCAGAAAGCTCGATGATTACTCCGCCGGTGCCCTCTGCTTAAGCTCTTCTAGCCAGTTCAGGAAGACATTGATTGTACCGGGAACTGCTGCTGTATCGCCATCGCCTTGGGCACCGGGCAGCTTCATCATGAGAAACCGCTTGCCATCAGGGTGGATGTCCCAAGGAGTTCCAGGGGTAGCTCCGCCGCCCGAATAAGGGCTCCGGGAAAAGAGCTTTTTCGGTGTCCCCGCACGGAAAACCGTGTCCGTTTCCACCGCGACAGCCATTACAGAGGCATCGTCCTCGCTGAAATAAAACAGCTCACGGCCGTTTGGCGCCCACAAGGGGCTGACACCGCCACTGATGGAGAGCTGCCATCGCCCTCTTTCCATATCTGGAAATGAACGTACATAGATTTCACTTTGGCCCGATTCATTGGAGACATAGGCCATCCATTTTCCATCGGGTGAGAGTTTGGCCTGGGTCTCTACGTATTCCTCCTGTTGCAGCAATAGTTTTCGCTCGTAATTGCCTTCCATCGACATCATGCTGAGATCAGCCTGGGTATAAGGATCAGGGGTTTCCATAACGACCATGTTTTTCCCGTCGTGCGAAAGATCCCACGGATAGAGCTGCCGGTTCGGATCGGCCACAAGCTTTTCAATCGCGCCTGTTCCATCGGCATTCTTCCGGAAAATGGCTCCGAATGAGCCTTCTCTCTCGGACCAGAAAAGAACCTGCCTGCTGTCGGGAGTCCAGATCGGCTGATAGTCATTGCCTTTGTCGAAAGTCAATCGAGTCATGGTCCCGCGGACCAAGTCCCTGACCCAGATATCGGCATTGTCGCCGGCAATGGTAAAGGTTGCCAGTTTTCCATCGGGAGAAATCCTGGGGAAGAGATACTGATCGAGCGGGGCTCCGAGCGGCTCCTCCTTGCCGTCACGGTTCACCCATACAAGCGTCAGAGCACCTGAGGACGATGTGCGCGCGGTCCCGGGAATGCAGACCAGGGTTCCCGCATCGGAAACGGCGTACTGCAGAATGCCTTCCACTACCGGAACCGCTCCGCCCGTGGCTTCAAGCCTGTCAAGATCGAATGGAACGGCAAAAAGATTATCATTGTTCTCCCATAATCTATGGACAATGTGTCCGGTTGGAAGATACCGGGCATCACCGCCGGCAAACAGCTCCTTGATTTCTCCTGATTTGAGCGACTGTACTACAATCCTTGGATTGGGAAGGGCGGTATACATCAGGTATTTGCCGCCCGGCAGGATTTGCGGGAAAACATGAGCCGCCGCGTTTTCAGTGATGGCTTCGGGAGTCCCCCCGTTGGCGGAAACCCGCATAATGGGACCGGGAGCTTGTCCGAATATGATTGTATTGTCGACGTTCCAGTGGCCTCCTACAAAAGCCATTGCCTTAAAATCACACAAAGCGATAGGGGCCCCTCCCGTAACGGCAATCTTTTTCAGCTTTCGGTCGGATAGGGAATAGTACGCAATCGACTTGCCGTCGGGTGAGAAGAACGGGTTCCCCGCCTGCCCTTCGGTACCCGCAATCAGCTTGGCCGTTAGTTCGACGGTGGAGCGCAGATACAGCCCTTCGGGTGTGGCGTAGACAAATTGTTTGCCGTCAGGAGAAACGGCCATAACCGGGAGATCCGTTCTGGTAAACTGCTGGCCTTGTGGCAGGTCGTAATCGAAACGCATAACCTGGGGCGGTTCGGGCGTTCTCAAATACCAGACGGCGGCTCCGACAATAGCGCCGACCAGGATAATGGCTGCAATCCACAGCAGTGCCGGTTGTGAACGCTTTCTTTGTTCCGCTGCTGCCTGCTGAAACTCACACCCCCGGGGATCGGACAACACCGCCTGAATATCCACCCTGGCATCGCTGATACCGCTGTAGCGGTTTTGGGGTTCTTTTTTCAGGCAGCGTTCCAAGAGCAATCGGATTCGGGGGTGAAGGTTTGGGGGAAGGCTTTGCCATTCAGGTTCACTCTTGATAACTGAGGCGAGAGTTTCCGAAACCGTCTCTCCTGTGAACGACTGCCGTCCGGTCAGCATCTCAAAAAGCACAACTCCGAATGCCCAAATGTCGGCGCGCTTGTCGACGGTTTTCCCTTTTGCCTGTTCCGGCGGCATATAGGCAGCAGTCCCCAAAATGACGCCTTGTTGCGTAGCCATGTCACTCAGCGTAGGGGAGTTTGAAAGATTCATGTTTTCGGGATCTCCGGCGTAGGCTTTGGCGAGCCCGAAATCCAGCACCTTCACTTTCCCCTCAGGAGTCACCTTTATGTTTGCAGGTTTCAAATCCCGATGAATGATACCCTTCTCGTGAGCGGCTTCGAGAGCTTCTGCAATCTGAAGGGCGAGTTTCAGGGCTTCTTCAACAGGTACAGGCCCGCCTCTTATTCGTCCTGCGAGGGTCTGCCCTTCTACCAATTCCAGGACCAGAAAATGGATGCCGTCGGCTTCCTCCAGACCATGGATGGCTGCAATATTGGGATGGTTCAGAGAAGCCAAAAGCTTGGCTTCCCGCTGAAAGCGGGCTATGCGGTCCGTATCTCTTGAGAACTCCCCAGGCAGGACCTTGATGGCTACGGCGCGTCCGAGCTTTGTATCTGTGGCCTGGTAGACCTCACCCATGCCTCCTTTGCCTATCGGAGCGGTGATCGAATAATGGGCAAGCGACTTCCCAATCATGGACATATATCCCTCCCGGAAAATCTTGTATCTTTATAGCATCTTGGAACTTGGTAAAATGTGAGGATATTATATGCGAACAGAGTAAATGTTGGAAGCGAAAAAAAGGAATTTTGCTGAGCGTGATTTAGTACAGAATTCCAGCCTTCAAACCAAAAAAATGACAAATTGTGATCGTAGTCCGATCTTGGAAGTCTTTTATATTCTTGAACTATTCCTAAGTCCTGGTTTGGCCATACCGGAAGTTTGAAATTCTAAGAATATGTGGCCGAATTGCCGAGATTTTCTAATGGACGGTTTGGCTGTGATACGTCCACTGGGAATCTGGAAATAGCCGATTTTGCCCACGGAAGATCTTCTGTTAAACAGCCTTTGCTTTCCGCCCAAGATTCCATATAATCGGTTCCGTTCTCATAATTCCTAGATAATGCGATGATCCAGTGCCCGAAATGTTCGGCGGAAAATCCGCCTGAAAGTCGGTTCTGTAATTCCTGTGGAGAAGAACTCAGTTCCCTTTCCCAGATGCCTACGGTTGCGGCTCCAGAGGGTGAAATTCCACAGGCTCCTGCAGATATGCCTCGCGTCGGTCGAATTGTCTCTTCCGACTCTATTCCGGCAGGAGGATTCACACCCGGAACCATCCTTGCCGACAGATACCGCATCATCGGTCTGCTCGGACGCGGGGGCATGGGCGAAGTCTACCGAGCAGATGATCTGAAACTGGGCCAACCTGTGGCGCTGAAATTCCTTCCACCTAAGCTCTCCGACGATCCGGTACGCCGGGAGCGTTTCTTTGCCGAGGTCCGCATCACCCGCCAACTGTCCCATCCCAATATCTGCCGTGTCTACGATATTGGAGAAGTTGATGGCAGGCATTTTCTCTCAATGGAATACATCGACGGTGAGGATCTTGCCTCGCTGATGAAGCGGATTGGGCATCTCTCGAACGAGAAAGCCCTGGATATTGCCCGGCAACTGGTGGCAGGACTGACTGTGGCTCATGAACGGGGAGTGCTACACCGGGACCTCAAACCGGCCAACATCATGCTGGACGGGCATGGCCGGGTTAGGATCACTGATTTTGGGCTTGCCATAGCTGTTGGGGATGAATCCCAGGCGGAAGAGATAGCCGGAACACCTGCCTACATGGCGCCGGAACAACTGGCTGGCAAAGGTGCGACAATCCGCAGCGACATTTACTCTTTGGGATTGATTCTGTATGAGATCTACACCGGTAAAAAGGCATTCAAGGCAAATACGCTGGCTGAACTGAGAGAACAGAAGGAGACACAGACACCGAGAGCGCCGTCTGAGTTAAGACAAGGGATAGATCCGGTTGTCGAGCGCGTGATCCAGCGGTGCATGGAGAAAGATCCAAGTTCGAGACCTGCTTCGGTGGTTCAACTGGCTCAGGCTCTTCCAGGAGGGGATCCCCTGGCCGCTGCCATTGCTGCAGGTGAAACGCCTTCTCCGGAAATGGTGGCTGTGTCAGGATCGAAAGAAGGGCTGAGGCCATTAGTAGCCTGGGGGCTTCTTGTATTCATAATCATCGGATTAATTTTTGCAATAATTCTGAAAGACCGAGTTTCAGTATACAGGCGTGTCCCGTTTGAAGAACATCCTGAAGCTCTGTCTAAGCAAGCACAAAAGATTCTCAATAGCGTTGGCTACACGGATGAATATACAAACAAGGCTTATGGTTTTTTCTATAGTAGGTATCTACTGGATTACCTCGAAATTGATATATCGCCTGATCGGCCTAAAAAGTTGGATGAAAAGGCCATTATTTATTGGTATCGGCAAAGTCCAGGGTCATTTGGCGCTTCCGGACTTGAGACCGGATCATTGGGACCGGTAAATCCACCATTGGAATATTCCGGAGAGAATGGAGTCTGGCTTGATACTAAAGGCAATCTAGTAGGCATGCTCGGAGTGCCATCTCAAGAGGAACGAAAACCTGTGTCTGAATTGCAGCCAAATTGGGAGTTGCTTTTCAGTGAAGGGGGACTTGATATCGATGATTGGAATGAGGTAGAGCCTGAAGGAGTACCACCAAGATATTCCGACAACAGAATGGTCTGGACGGGTTCGCTTCCTGATTGGCCCAATTCTCCTACGCGAGTTGAAGCAGGTACGTTTAAAGGCAAACTTGTCTTCTTTCATATTAGGCCTCCATTGCTTTCTCCGGGAGATACTGCAGTGACCGCTCGGACTTCAGTAAGTGACCTCATTAATACTATAGGTAATATAGGCGCTTTTCTGTTCATTATACCGGCAATATTAGGAGGTATCTTTTTTGCGCGCAGAAACCTGAAATTAGGTCGTGGAGATCGACGTAGTGCATATAAAATTGCAATTTGCATCTTTGCCTTACTGACTTTAATTTGGATTCTGAAATATCCTCGAATATCTTTCAATACTTTTCTGCTATACCCTTATTTAGCAATTTTGTCATGGATTTTTTATTTGGCAATTGAACCCTTTGTGCGACGTCGGTGGCCGCAGATGCTGGTCTCCTGGACGCGTCTGTTGTCCGGAAAATGGAGAGATCCTCTTGTCGCCCGAGAGGCATTCATTGGCTTTGCAATCGGCATACTTTTTTTATGTGCGTATTTTTATTTGAGGTCCATTCCATCGCGGCTGACACCTGAATTTCCTCTCGTTTTATT
>CAZYXB010000077.1:0-4521 GCA_964651155.1 uncultured Acidobacteriota bacterium
TGCAGCGGATGTGAGCTTACCCGGCGGCGGGCGGCTCCCAGTGTCTGAATTGCAGAACAGGCCCGGCCCCGCCCGGACCGCCGGAGGATTTTTCCCGCCGGCAACCGGCGTTCGGGGCCGGACGGGGCGCCGGGAAGGAAGGCGCGGCCGGGGATCGGGCTCGGTCATTTCAGGGGCCGCAGGATGGCGCGGCAGGGCCCCGCGTCGCCATGGTGGATGAGAAGCGGCAGACAGAGCAGCTCGTACTCGCCGGCCGGCACGTGGCCGAGGGCGCAGTTCTCCAGAATGTAGATGCCGGAAGAGAGCAGGGTCTGGTGCGTCCTGACGACGCTTTCCTCATTGGTGATGTCCCCGATCGTGATGCAGTCCAGGCCGAAAAGAACAATCCCCCTCTCGGCCAGAAAAGCGGCGGCATCCGACTCCAGATAGACATAGTCCTCGACAAACCGGGGCGACTCGTAGGACGCGGGCGAGTTACGCGTCCTGCACAGGATCCGCTCCCCTTTCCGGATGGCGTGCTTTTCCAGCTCGGCCACCTTGATCGTCTCCGGATCCTCGATCGCGATAACCCGGGCGGGGCCGACCGTGGCATCGAGCGGAATGTCCGAGACGGTCGACCCGCCCGGGATGAAATGCAGCGGCGTGTCGATGTGGGTGCCTGTATGGGTGATGATTTCAAGCATGGTCATCGTGACTTTCGAACCGAGTTCCACATCGGCGATACGGTACATCTTCGGGGCTACGGGGTCTATCGGCAGATAGTTCATCCCCTGCCTGACGGGTACGGAAATGTCGTACCAGCCCCGGGGAGTTTTGGCGGCCATGGAAACCTCCTGCTGTAGGGTTTGCGCTCAAGGCGGCGTGTGGGGCCATTGTACTCGAAACGAGCCGGGGCCGGTGAGGAAAACCTGCGGCGGCCTGCCCTCATTCCCCGATGCGCCAGGACCTGCGCGCGGGCCGAAAGACCGCGGTCGGCTGCATCAACGGGGCCGTGTTCGAGCGCGGGGCGCTCTGCGGGATCGACACGCCGGTGAACCGCACGATACGGGGCCTGATCCAATTCCGGGAGTCCCTGAGCGGGCGAGCATAGAGGCGCGCGGCCTCGTTCGCCCGGCTATCCGGCCGGCGCACAGGGCCTCGGCGTTGTTCCCGCCGCCGTTGTACCTCCAGCCCCGGAACGATCCCGGCTCCGCGGGCGGCTCCCCCCGGCGCGCCCGGATGGAGATCCGCCTGCCCTGGAGGTCGGCCTCGACGCCCAGAACCTTGCGCCCGGCGACCTGTCCGCGAACCGGGAAGCTCCGGCTGGAAGAATCCGAGGGGGCGCGGCTTGACGCCCGGGGTTTCGAGCCAGCCGTTAGGCCGCATCATCTCTTCGGCCAGGGCACGGGGGCATGCCTGGTCGGTCAGACCGAAACACGGGGCGCCGATGTACTCGAGCGCTTCGGGAAGGTTCGTCGGCGTCTGCCACATGTTGCCGGAGACCCCGCTGTTGCCCCGCTCGTGCTCGGCCGGCATTGTCTCCAGGATCAACCCCTCGGCCCCCGCATCGCCCACCGCGAGTGCCGCCGACAGGCCCGCAAACCCCGTCCCGATCACGGCCACGCAGGTTTCCATGTCCCGCTTGCGGGGCGCGTCCCGGCCGCAGCCGAACGCGGCCGCGGCCGGTTCGGCATGCTGATGTTCCCGGAAAACCTTATCGGGAGAGACAGGCCACAGGCGGGGGGGAAAGGCGAGGACTCAGGAGGGGCAAGGCGCTTCGCAGCCTTCATGGGCTCGCTGGATGCGGGCTTCAGGGCTGGGGTTCGGACAGAAGCCGGAATATAGCCTCCAGTTCGGCCCGGTTTCCCTCCCCGGAGGAGGCGACGGCCGCCTTGAAATGATAGTTGCGGGATTCGGTCCTGATCTTCAGCCGGTCCTTTTCGAGGGAAGGCTCGATCTCATCGCGGCCCAGCTCGAAACTGCATTTCTCGTTTTCTGAAACATACGACAGGGTGCCGCGCGCAATCCGCAGAGTCCCCCGGCAGCTGCCCAGGAAGTGGTCGTGCACCACCGGGAACTCTCGGACGGCGGGAGGCTTGTTTTTCGGTGCCGCGGACGGCGTTTCGGGGGAAGGTTCCGGGAACTGCTCCGCCAGGGCCGGCGCCTCGGCGGCGGGGGAAACCGCGGCGGGGTCCCTCCATCGCTCCAGGACGCCCGCGGAGAGAACGAGCATCACCGCGGCCGCGGCGGCCAGGGCAAGGCGCCTGCCCGTTCGGGGGTTCCCGCGTCTTCCCCGGATCTTCGGGCGGTCCTTACCCGGACCCGCGGCGGGAGGCGCCGGAGAACCGATGACGGCAACGGCCTCTTCGGCCGCCGTCGTGAGGAATTCCTTCCTGAACAGAGACGCCGCCTCCTCTGCATCCACCGCCCCGGCAAACAGGAATCCCTGCCCGTACTCGCATCCCAGGGAGCGGACCATCTCGAGCTGCTCCCGGTTTTCGATCCCCTCGGCAATCACGCCGAGCCCCAGCTGGCCGGCCAGGCTGCGGATGGTCCCGGCGATGGCGCGCGCGTCCTCGCCGGTTGCGATGTTCTCGACGAAGGAGCGGTCGATCTTCAGAAAGTCCAGCGGGAACCGGCAGAGATAGGCCAGTGAGGAGTATCCCGTTCCGAAATCGTCCAGCGCTATCCGCGCTCCGGTGACCCGCAGCTGCAGGAGCACCCTGCTGGCCGCCTCGGGATTCTCCATCACCCCCCCCTCGGTCAGTTCCAGCACGAGGCTGCCGGCGTCGAGACCGGCCTCGCGGAGAATCCTGCAGATGTCCTTCACCAGCAGGGGGTGCCGGAACTGGACGCTGGAGAGGTTGACCGAAACCCACAGGTCTTCGCCGGCGGCGGGGTCCTCCTTCCAGAGCTTCAGCTGGCGGCAGACTTCGCCGATGACCCAGCGGCCCAGGGGGACGATGAGCCCCGTCCTCTCGGCGACGGGGATGAACTCCGACGGTGAAATCGTGCCGCGTACGGGGTGCTCCCAGCGCACGAGAGCCTCCAGGCCGGCGATTTCCAAGGAGGACAGCGACAGGATCGGCTGGTAGACGACCGAGAGCTCCCCCTGTTGGAGCGCCCGCTCCAGGTCGGATTCCAGTTCATGCCGGGCCCGCGCCGATCCCAGGATGGCCGTGTCGAAGACTTCGCAGCGGCCTTTCCCCAGCGATTTCGCCCGGTACAGGGCCGTGTCGGCGTCGCGCAGGACCTCCCGCGCGTTCTGGTACCCGGTCGCGCTGACGGCGATGCCGACACTGGCCGACAAAAACACCTCGCGGCGATGAACGTCGAAAGGGGAGGCGATATCCTTGAGCAGCCGCTCGGCAATGGTCTTCGATTCGGCCACCCCCTTGAGCCCGTCGATCAGGATGAGGAACTCTCCCCCGCTGGAGCGGGCGACCACGTGATCGCGTCCCGAGCGGGATATGGTGTCGGAAGTCCTCAGGCAGGTTTCCAGGCGGCGCGCGGAGGCGACGACGAGCTGGTCGCAGCCCTCCGGCCCGAAACGACGGGCCTCGTATTCGGGGATGTCCAGATCCAGGATGAGCACCGCGAAAAGATCTCCGTGCTTCCTGGAGGCTTCGATCGACCGCTCCAGGCGGTCCAAAAGAAGGGTCCGGTTGGGGAGGCCCGTGAGGCCGTCGGCGACCTTTTCCCCGGTGATGTCCTCGTGGGAGCCCGCGATCCGGACGGCTTTGCCGTCTTTGTCCCTCGTGATGACGCCGCGGCAGGACATCCACCGGATCGAGCTGTCGCTGTGCAGCATGCGGTACTGGATCGCGAACTGGCCGGAGCCGTCTTCGAGATGCGACGCGATGCCGCGCCGGACCAGCTCGAGATCCTCGGGATGAATCCTGCCGAACCACTCCTCCGGCGTGTTCCCGAGCACGGAGCCCTCGGTGCCGAGCATGGCGCGCCACCGGCGGGAAAAATGGAGCCTGTTCGTCGCAAGGTCCCAGTCCCACAGACCGTCGTTCGCCCCCTGATCGGCCAGTTCCAATCGATCCATCCCTGTACCGGGCCTCCCCAGCCGCAGCAATGAAACGTGCGTCCGGCCCGCGGATGCAGGACGCACGGATACCCTATTTCTGAATCGGACAAAGTCATCAAAGGATTAGATCTGAATGGCCGCCCGCGGCGCCGGATCGGGGCGCGGAGGCAGGGGGGCGGGTCTCGGGGCGGTTCGGGTTGCGCGGCGGCGGGGATTTTTGCGTGCGGGACGGTGCGGGACGCCGACCCGGGGCTGCGTTACGGGGCGCTCGACGGCCGTCCCCGAAGCGGGCGCACCCCCGCGGAAACGGGGGTGCGGGCTGCGCGGATCCTCACGGGAGCCCCGGGGGGCTCCCGGTCTGGACAATACGAAAAGGGCGGGGCGGGGTCACTCGTACCGCAGCACCGTGGTCCCCTCGTTCCATTTGTTCACGGTCACAAATTTGCCGTCGCGCGATATGTAGGGCGTCCCCAATTTGGCCGGGAGGCTCTCCTCCTTCCAGGTCT
>CAZYXB010000078.1:0-4395 GCA_964651155.1 uncultured Acidobacteriota bacterium
CATTTCAGGCCTTTTATCAAGGTTTCATTCAATTTTCATGCTGGTTTAAGGCCTAATCGGCAGATCACGCCCTGCAATTCTAAATAATCACGAATCCCGTCATTTTTCTCGTGCGCCCACACGTTCGGGGATATACAATACCTTTCAAATGCCCCATTCGGGCGAATCAATCAGTAATCCCTGGTGAACTCAGCACTTGGAGGCGTCAGCCCCTTTCTCGGACATTGTTGGAATGGGGCGTAAAAAATAGGATGAAAGACATAAACTCCATTGTCCTTACACGACATGAACTCAACATCATGAATGCGCTGTGGGATCTCGGAGGCGCAACGGTTCAATCGGTGCATGAATCGGTCCATCCGGGGAATACCCGATCGTATTTCTCTATCATGACAATGATGAGAACGCTTGAGAAAAAAGGGATTGTACGGCACACGAAACGGGGCAGGGCTTACTTTTACAGCCCGGTCCTGACTCGCCGGCAGGCGGTCTCGAACCAGATCCGGAATCTACTCGACAGCTATTTCAACGGGAACCCGGATGATCTGGTCCAATGGCTGCGTGAATACCATTCGTCGCTCGAAGCGTCATCCAAAACGGTGTCCGGCGGAAACAGCCCTGGGCCTAGAAGACCATGACCGTGCGCTGACGCGTCCACCTGACGCCCACGGAAGTCTGAGAGAAGGTTCCCTGTTCTCAGGTTCTGTCGATGTCGTATCAGCACGGACTCTGCCCGTGCCCGGTGGGCGCGCTAGGAACCCTCCCTCGCCTAACTCGGCGGGATTCCGATAAGAAAAAGGTATCTTTCAGAAGTCGTGCAACAATCGATGCAGTTTTACAAACAAAATGCTATTTGCGAGGTTTCTGAAAGATTCTCTTGAGCAAAACCGCTAACGGCTATGGGGATTGGTTGAAAACAAAATGTTTGAGAGCAACGTTCTTTTGCTGAAAATACAAGCCATGAAAGCCAAAAAGCGGATGAAGGCGATTGTAATCCCGATATTTTCATCCTGCAGCTGATTGAATTGTATAAACTGGGTACATTCCCGCTCGATCCCCTGATTACATTCTATACATTAAATCAGATCAACAAGGCGACCGGGGATTCCGAGAAGTGCAAAACTCTGATGCTGGTTCTGAGACTTTAGGTTTTGGGGTGATGCTGGGGCTCTTTCCCTGATGCTCCAGCATCCCCAAAATGCGGCTTCAGAACTGGATCGGTTTCAGCCTGGCGTTACGCTTTGATTCTGTGCTGGGCTTGCCTGTCACCGGGTGGTTGAAATGATGCGGAAGAATATAACCGGTTACATAACGCAGATCCGTCTTATCCATGACAATGTCCGGAACTATCTGCGGCCCTGGGGCTCCGGACGATCCTTTCAGCATCGGGCCGGCAATATCCTCCGGTAGAATCCATCCATCCTTTATCCGGACACCGTAGGGAATTACCCAGTTAATACTGAGAATTTTCCAGATACCGGCTTCCTTGATATAGCTTATTTCATAAATGCCGTTTATAAACGAACGGCTGAATTCCGGTTTTGCGCCTTCCTTTGCAGGCGTCGGCATCATGACCCCGCCGAAGGCGTACCATCTTCCTTTGGCGCTTTTCCCTTCCTCATCGACTGTTATCAATCCGGCGGAAGGAATGAGTTGATGCTGGAACCCAACCGGCGGTATCTGATTTACGTCAAAGTATTTTCGCACTCCGGCTTTGCCCTTCCATTTGCCCTCCAGCCAATCCAGAAGGACGTCGGGACTATCGGAGAAACAGTCGATGATTTCCTCTTTCATCATGTGCTCTACATAGTAGTTATAGGCATATTGCAGCCTATTGATAGCCTGGACATCCTCAACATGCTGGAGGCGTTTTTCGAGAGACTGAATGCGTGATTCGAGAGACTCCGCATTTTTCGCGGACTGGCTGCATCCGGTTGTTAAAGCGCCGGCTACAGCAACCGCCGCGCTCCCTGCGGCTACTCCCGTAACAAACCCCCTTCTTGTCGTGCTTTTTCTTCCTCCCTTATTCATGGCGGTTCCTCTCCTGTCGAATGGTTGGTTCCCGTTCCTTACTGAAGGTTCTTTGTTTCTAGCATAAACGTGTTTGCGGGCACAAGGGTAAAGAAAATCAGGGGAAGAGGGTCCTCTGGGCAGAATCTGAGGATAATATTTCCTTAACGGGAGATGATGTTTTCCTATGGATGGGAAGCGGGCCCAGGGCTTTCAGTATCCTCAGGTGCTCCGGTGTTGGATATTCCTTGTGGGACGCAAACCTGTAGCCCGGGTACTCCTTGTCCATTTCGGCCATATAGGCGGCCCATGTGGTTTTGGCAATGATGGAGGCGGCGGCTATGCTGGCGGAAAAAGCATCTCTATGGATGAGGCCTTTTTGAGGAAAGGAACAGTGCTAAATAGTGCGGGTGTCCACCACAACTAATTCGGGCGATTTCGAAAGGCCCCGTATGACGAGACTCATTGCCAGCAAACGGTAGCGGTGTATGTTAATACCGTCAATTTCATCCACTTCGGTGCGCTCGACTGCCCAGCAGACTGCTTCCTGTCATTCCACCCGAGACCTAACCCGATGCCGGAACTCATTGAAGAGATGTTACGCAAGTACTGGGGATTTGACAGGTTCCTACGTCTGCAAAAACTGGCGATGGATTGCGTTTGCAGGGGGCGCGATTCCATTTTTTGTTTTGCCCACAGGAGAAGGCAAATCCTTGTTCTTCTAGGCCCCTGCCCTTGTGTTGCCGTTGCTGACGCTGGTCGTATCGACCCTGATCGCGCTGATGAAGGACCAGATCGATTCCCTGTTGGATTCCGGCATTCCTGCCAGCCGTTTTGACAGTACCATGTCTCATCCGGAAAGAAACGAAACCGATGACCGTCTGCGCGCGTCGCCTGAAGCTATTTTATGTATCACCGGAACAGCTCATGATGCCTAGGTTTCTGCATTTTCTGAAGGAGCGCAGCATTTCTTCTGTTGCCATCGATGAAGCGCATTGCGTCAGAGTGAGGGGGCATGATTTCCGCCCGGGATACCGCTGGTAGTGTCCTTCGGAATGCCTTACCCGGAATACCGATTGGAGCCTACCTTTGGCTACTGATGCTGAACTTCAATCGTCCTGTATCCTAGCTTGCAATCGATACCAGCATCTGCTTAAGCTTTTCTTGAGCATTCACTTTTACGCTGGGGGGAATACTAATTGGCTTTTTGCCAAAGCATCTGAATTTAAATAATTGCTTTCCACCCCATATAAGTTGGGCAACGGCTAAAATGACCTCAAAATGAGGGCCGGATGCATCTACGGTATAACCGTATCGTTTTACAGTATCGATGAGAATTCAATCATGGGCAACATACCATCCGCCGACAACCAATAGTAATATTCCATCCAACCAACCAGCGATGCAGGACCGAGTAGCTACTCGAATTGCTCAATAAATGATCATACAAATTCCATTCACTGTTCCTCCGCAAATGAGAGTGTTTAAAGTTCCCTCTGGAGCGTTTATCTCGCTCAAAGAGGACATCATATCCTCTTTGAAAAAACCATGCGCCAAGGTTAATGGAACACCATACGAAAAGAGATCCGATCGCCCTCGGAATGGCTTTGTCAATTATTATGGCCCCGATAACTGAGTTGTTTGATAGCGCTTGTAGATTTTGCGCGATATTTTTTCTTTTGTTGTTAATAAACTTCTGGCCGGGCTATTTCTGTCAGTCCTCCTTTTCGATCCGTTCCTGATACCGGCGGATAGTCCGGGCGGATATCTGGAAGGCTCGTGATATCTCAGTCTGACTTGCGTAGCCAGATTCAATCAGCGAAACTATTGCATATGCAGCGGAGGGACAATCAGTGATATCGTAATGAGAGAAAAAATCCCATGGACGGACACGACACGCTCGTTTTCTTCGGTGGTGAAAGAGACACGATCATTAACAACGGCAAAACCGGGATCGGGCGGATCAAACCGTATGAGAGTCTTCTGTTCGGATGTCATGGCGAAAATCATGCCCGGACAGGTCTGAATCAAAAAGCGGACAGGTTTGGTCCGCACCCATATTCTTAGAAAGCCCATATTCCTTGAATTTCTCGGGGCATGTCAGAGGACTCTATGATATTCGCATCTTGTCCCGGCGCACAAGAAAGCGGCCGTGGATGCGCGCGAACAGTCGCTGAAAACCAAAGATGCAAATCAGGAAAAAGAACCGAAGACTGCCTGATTGCCCCCAATAATCCCCATCGGCAATCCTGACTGAAGGGATTGAATCAGACGCAGCCTGTAAGTGATTTCGGATCAATGATTTAATGGCGCACCCGGCCCGACTCGAACGGGCGGCCTGCGGATTCGAAGTCCGACGCTCTATCCAACTGAGCTACGGGTGCG
>CAZYXB010000079.1:0-4051 GCA_964651155.1 uncultured Acidobacteriota bacterium
GTGCCATTAACCACTCGACCACCTCTCCGAAAATCTTCAAAGCATGGATACCACCTTCGATGCCTTGGCATGCGTTCCGATGGAGTCCGGGGAGCTAACCGGTGAGCCAGAACCGGCTCATGCAAGTGCCGCTATAGTAACGGAAACGGGTTCCGCGAATCCAAATTCCTACGTTCGTACGCGCCCTTTGAAACTGGAGCTGGCGAGAGGATTTGAACCCCCGACCCGCTGATTACAAATCAGCTGCTCTACCAGCTGAGCTACGCCAGCATTGGCAAAGTTTTTAGTCTAGCACGCACCTATTATCTCTGCAACTAAAAACAATGGAATAACGTAGCCTTAGCACGGAGGGCCGAAACCCGGGGAAAACAGGCGGAACGGGGGGGCTTTTCGTCCGATCCATCGCCCCCGTAATCGGGCCCGAACCTTTTCCTCGGCATCCGCACCGGTTGTTCTTTCCTTCACCGGGCGACATATATTTCCAGATATTACGCCCGTAGTCAATTATTCATCAAAAAATATCTTAATGACATCCATTTCTTTTCGAATACCTTGATCCATAGTATAATTGCAGTTTTTATGCTGAACGGTTGTTTCTGCAGTTTGAGGAATCGGGAGCGCAATCATACAGTTCCTGCCAGGTGCAAACGATCGTTTCCGATCCACCTGCCTGACCGCTATCTTTTCTGGGCATCTGTAGATACACAGCAGCGGGGATGGTTTCGACGGGTACCCGCTTCATGGATTTCAGCAGTATATGGACGATGGGGGATGCATGCTGCAACCTGAAATTATTAAACAACTGGAAACTATTGTAGGGAAAGATCTTGTGCTCACCGCCAAGGAAGATCTGGCCACCTACGCCTACGACGGCACCACCACCTGGTCCCATGTCCCGGATGTGGTGGTGCTTCCCGATACGACGGAACAGATTTCCAGGATAATGAAGCTGGCCCATGTGCACAAGATCCCGGTAACCCCGCGCGGGTCAGGCACCAACATCAGTGGGGGGTCCCTCCCGGTTCGCGGCGGCATCGTCCTCTGTACGATCAGGATGAACCGCATCCTGGACATCAACAAGGCGAACCTGACGGCGACGGTGGAACCGGGAGTTGTCCTGCAGGATTTCAATACGAGGCTGGCGAAGGAGAACCTGTTCTACCCGCCGGATCCTCAGAGCTTCCTGAGTTGCACCCTCGGGGGAACCGTTGCGGAAAATTCAGGAGGGCCGCTATGCATCAAATACGGCGTCACCAAACAGTACGTTCTGGGGCTTGAAGTCGTGCTTCCGGACGGGTATGTCCTGAAGACCGGAGGGTTGACGGTCAAGAACAGGACGGGGTACGACCTGCTTCCGCTGTTTACCGGTTCGGAAGGAACACTCGGCGTCATCACCAAAATCACCCTGCGCCTGATACCGAAGCCGGCGGCGAGAAAAACCATTATGGCCATTTTCGATGACATGACCCTGGCCGGGGGCGTCGTCTCCGACATTCTGGCAAACGGGATCGTGCCGGCCAAGGCGGAGTTCGTCGACAATTTCGTTATCCGGCGCATCGAGGAGAAAATGCACCTGGGCCTGCCGGTGGAAGCCAACACCATGCTCCTGATCGATGTCGACGGCTCCCTCGCGGCGGTTGAAAATGAGGCGGAACAGATTCTGGATCTGCTCAAGAAAGGGGGCGCCTCCATCGCCCGCCTTGCCAAGGACGAAGCCGAAGCGACTATGTACTGGAAAGCCCGGAGCGCCGGTTTTGCCGCCATATACAGCGCGGCCAAAACCGTCATAGCCGAGGACGTTACGGTCCCCCGGGACCGCCTGGCCGAATTCATCAAAAAGCTTGATGCAATCTCGAAAGAGTCCGGTTTTGAAATCGTACTCATCGGGCATGCCGGAGACGGCAATATCCACCCGAGCGTTTTCACCAACAGCACAGAAAAGAAAGACCTGGACAGGCTTCAGGATACCCTGACGGCCATCTTCGAGGCAGCGCTGGAACTGGGGGGGACCCTTTCGGGCGAGCACGGCATCGGCCTGGAAAAGCAACGGCTTCTGGCCAAGGCACTCGATCCGAGGGCCATCGAAATCATGAAAAGCATCAAGGCGGTTCTGGATCCCCAGAACATTATGAATCCGGACAAGATTTGGGAACGGGAATGAAAGACGCAGAACTATTGGAACTTAAGAAATTCGAGCAGGAAACAGAACAGTGCATGAAGTGCGGCTTCTGCACCTATGTTTGCCCTGTCTACCAGGAAGAAAAAATCGAGTCGAGCGTCGCCAGAGGCAAAAACGAACTGGTCAAAGCCATCCTTGCCGGGGACCTGGAACTGAACAAACAGATGGCGGACCGCCTGTACAAATGCACCAGCTGCATGGCGTGCACCGAACTATGCCCGGCCAATGCGCATATCCCCAGAATCGTCGTCGCCGCCAGGGCCGACATTGCGCGCACCCAGGGGGTTCGCTTCCCGTACGGACTCGTCTACCGCCACCTGCTGACCAACCGCAGGCTTTTCGGCAATGTAGTCAGGGCGTCTTCGCTGGCCCAATCCCTGTTCATGCCGAAAACGGACGGAACCCTCCGCCACCTGCCCCAGTTCCTGTCGGGGCTGTCCAGGGGAAGGCAGATTCCGTCGGTCGCGCGCAGGTTCATGAGCCGGCAGATACCGACCGTGAACCGCCCGCCCGCGGGTGTCAAACCGATCCTCAGGGTCGGTTACTTTTCGGGCTGCATGAATGAATTCTCCACGCCGCACATTGGCAGGAAAACCGTGGACTTTTTGACGCGCAGGGGCGTCGAAGTCGTGCTGCCCCGGGACCAGGGATGCTGCGGAACCCCGGTGTTTCTGGGGGGAGGGGATTTTGAGTCCGGGAGGAAACTCGCCGACGCCAACGTGGCGGCATTCGAAGAATTCGACTACGTGGTGACCGATTGCGCCACCTGCACCTGCGGGCTTGAGGAATATCCAAGATTTCTGGCCGATACGCCTGAAAGAAAGGAGGCCTACGCCCGTTTCGCCGGCAAGGTGCGCCACATTTCCCAGTTCATCACCGACGTGCTGGAGATCCCCGCCTCGGCCTACCGTACCGCTCCGGCACTCAGGGGCAAAAAAGTGACCTGGCACGACCCGTGCCATTTGAACCGGCACCTGGGCATCAAGAAACAGCCCCGGCAAATCCTGCAGTCTCTCGAAGACGCGCAGTATGTTGAAATGCCGAACGCGGACCGCTGCTGCGGCATGGCCGGGCAGTTCAGCCTTCTGTACTACGACCTGTCCAAAAAGATTGCGGAAAAGAAGATTGACAGCATCAGCGAAAGCGGGGCGGATATCGTCGTTACTGCCTGCCCGGGATGCCAGATACAGCTGCTCGACAACATCGTCCGCCTGGAAAGGCCGCAGAAGGTCATGAGCCTTATGGAAGTGCTGGAGTAAAAAGTAAGGGCTGGCCGTATTCGATTGGCATTCCCCCTCGGGAAGTATTATAATATTCCAAGACATATGAATTGGGGGTGAACTGGATTCGACGGGGGTCAAGAGGCTGTAGAGGCATGCCGAGTTGCCCGCGACTCGTAAAAATCGTGGAAATAAACATAATTGCTGACAACGAGTTAGCTCTAGCCGCTTAAGGCGGCTACGTCCCGCCGTTTCAGCCTGCGGAAGCGGGCCGGGGCGTCACTTAGCAGGATAGGTTGAAATCCTCGGCCCTGGGATTTTGACCGAAACTCAGGGGCTAGCGGGTTCGACGTCCCTGCCGGTTCGAACGTCGCTCCCGCGAAACTCAAACGGATCGGATACGCATGTAGGCTCTGCTCGCTGAAGTCCTTCGGACGCGGGTTCGATTCCCGCCACCTCCACCATTTACGGAAGACAAACCCGTCTCTCAGGAATCATTCCCAGGAGTGAAGGTTTTTGTTTTCCCTATTGTTTCTAAAGGGTTTGCGCCCGTTTCACGTCTTTGTAAAGCACCTCTTTAGACCATCGATCCTCCCCATCCTCCCGCCTTTCTTTCTCTGTTTGGCCCCTGATTCTCTGTTTTCTCCGGACC
>CAZYXB010000080.1:0-3768 GCA_964651155.1 uncultured Acidobacteriota bacterium
CATATAATCAATGGCTTATACGTGATGACGTCGGTAACGTTGGGACAGTAGTGATTTGTTCCATAAAATGATTTCATTTCAGTAACCGGGGTGGGACTTGATAGTGAAGCAGATCCGGAACGCGGCTTATTCCGTCAATCGACCACAAAATATTATCTCTGAAATCAGGTTGGCGAAACCGCAGCCGGGTGGCGCAAAGTGAACATATTAATAGAGATCGTTGCTGCCTATATGCTACCTATTGGATTTTGGGGATTTCATTGAAATCCGTAAGTGCTTTGTTTTGTGGTGCGCCCGGCAAGACTCGAACTTGCGGCCTTTTGATTCGTAGAGAAAGGCCGGCACATCAAGTACTTCTACAGTAATCCGCCATCAATCCATTTTTCAAAGGTTTAGGTGGATCTTCGCAAAATCCCGCCTAACTCGAAATCAGCCAAAGTGATAAGAAACGGGTACCAAAACGGGTACCTCAATTCCCTTCTCCGTGGCCCAAGAAAAGCTGCATCGGCGGGCGACCGCCCGCTGAAAAGCGGATGAAAGGGGTACCTGTATGGGTGATGGAATTGTAGGGCATATCCAACCGGCCGCAAAATAAGTAAAGAGGAGATGAAGCACCTTAACATTAAAACCAACAAGTTCCATGGCGAATGGAACTATGTAATTAAACCTCGTTAATATAAACCAGATGTAACCTTTATTTATTTACGCTGCCTTAGCAAGAATAAATCTGGTTTTTAAAAATCCAATGACGGCTATTTGTTGGATTTTACATTCCTACGAACATCCTCATATTCATGAATGGAACTGGCATATTGTGACAGTTCCATGAAAATAGCGGGCATGGGAGTATTGCCCCGGATCATTAATGAATAAGAGCTCTAAATGAAAAGATCTTTATTGTATGAATTCTTCAGGAAGAGAATAACTCGTACTTCGGCCTCCCGCGGAGTTTCGTATCAAGACACCTTGCTCAACCAGAAACGAAATGTCACGCAAAGCTGTGTCCTGTGAACACTTTATGAGCTTTGCATATTTGGAAGTCGTCAGCTTTCCTTCAAATCCCCCAAGTAACCGATTCAGGATATTAGTCTGACGTTCATTCAACGAAATTTCCCGAATGCGCTCCCAAAATCGTGCTTGGGATAAGACGGCCGCCAGGATGATCTGTGCGTTTTCAATGGCTCGATCCAGACAACCGAGAAACCAGATCAACCATGGAGTAACATCCATAGTGCCTTTCTGCGTTCGCTCGAGGATGTCGTAATACGAGTTGCGTTCCTTTCTGATCTGCTCCGACATACTATAGAAGCGTTGTGAGCTTTTCTCCGAGCGCGCCAGGATCATATCGGCGATCGCGCGTGCAATGCGGCCGTTGCCATCATCAAACGGATGTATGGTCACGAACCAGAGATGTGCGAAACCGGCTTTCAGGACTTCGTCGGTATCTGGAGGGTTGTTAAACCAATCAATGAAAGCCGACATTTCTTTAGTGAGTCGGGAGGCTTTCGGGGCTTCGAAATGAACGTGCTCCTTGCCGATCGGGCCCGAAACGACCTGCATCTTCCCAGTGCTGTCATCGCGCCAGGATCCCACTATAATTTTTCTCATGCCGCTGCGTCCAGTCGGAAACAAGGCAGCATGCCAGCCAAAAAGCCTCTCGTCACTCAAAGGTTGATCATAACGTCGGTTGGCATCGAGCATCATTTCTACAATCCCCTCAACGTAGCGGTCAGCCTGCTTGAGAGCCCCGATATCCACACCGAGTCGACGTGCTATTGAAGATCGCACCTGTTCCGTGTCAAGGACCTCGCCTTCAATCTCACTGCTCTTGAGGACATCGGCCGTAAGTGTCTGTAAAAAAGCCTCTTGACGAAGGTTAAATCCAAGCGCTTCCATACGCCCCGTCAGCCTTCCTTGCTTGTGACGAACGTCGGCAAGAGGATTCGTAAGCTTCTCCCGATTCCATCGAAACTGAGGCCAATCTCGAAGCCCATGAATATACAATCTCCGCACCTCCTGCGGTGATTTTAAGGCTATTCGCCGCAAAAAGCAATTTATTCTACGCATAATTAGCGGAGAATGTAACTGTAATCTCCGCAAACTTCAAAATTCGCTCGTGTATGGAAGCCCTATTTTTATTCGCATCGATCTCAAATAGTTCCCTCGTAAATCATCAGATCCCGCGGTTGCCCCCATGATGAATAACATGTGAGAATGCCCACGGCAAAAAGCTCTCGAAACAGATGCAAAACGGTTTGTTGGTTAGGATCAGGACGAAAAAAGCGATTACGAAGCGATGGTGGCATCTTGTGTAGAGCACCGGTTTTGAACAAGTATCCATCAATTTCCATAATAGTATTTACTGGCTGGTGGGATGTTGGGGTAATAGGCTTAGGTGTAGAATTAAAAGACATACACTCTTGATTGTTCTGTAAGGTGACTGCGCCGGAGAAGGGGCAGATTCGCCTTCAGGAGCGGCAACCGTAGGTGCCTGGGAAAGCGAACTGAGTTCTTCTCCACAGGAATTGCAGAACCGACTGTTAAGCGGATTTTCCGCCGAACACTCCGGGCACTGAATCATCACATTTACCTAGAAACTAAGAGAATGGGAACGATTATATGGAATTTGCGGCGGAAAGCAAAGAGAGTTTAAGATGATGAATCGAAACCGGATTTGGCTATTTCTGGATTTCCAGTGGATGGATGACAACGATTTCGGAAAAGTAACTTCTTATGCCAGAATGTCCTTTCATTTATGCCTGCAGTTTTCCAAGATAAATACAGCTCTTTAATTGACAATCATGTTTATAATTGATACATAATAGAAAACATGGGGGCTAAAACATGGACAAGCCTGTTGAAATGGTCAATTTCTCAACAACATTGACGAAACCCACCAAAGATCTGCTTGAACGCTTTTGCAAAAAGAGAGGTCTAAGGATGAATCACTTAGTAGAACGCGCAATTGTCGAGTTGTTGGAAGACGAGATGGACAAGGAAATTATTGATGAACGTGAACTAGAAGAAACCGTTGAGTGGCAAAAACGTGCCTAAGGGACGTTATAAAATCCTTTTTCAAAGATCAGCCTATAAGGAATACCAATCCTTGCCGAAAGCTGTGCGGCTAAGGGTTGATCAAGCGCTTGAGATTTTGAGCATAGATCCTCTCTCGGAAGTGCTGAGGTTCAAGAAAATCCGATGCAAGGAGAACCACTATCGGATCCGGGTTGGTGATTACAGAATTATCTATTCACCCCAAACAGCGACGCTCATTGTTCGCGTCATCCGTATTGGCCACCGCAAGGATGTCTACCGTCACTTTTAAATCGCGCCCAACTCAGTTTTACATGCAGCCATTCCAGCAGAGATTGTCAATGATTTTTGGGGATAGCAATTGCCAATTCCTGAAATACAGCCAAACCGGATAAGTGACTTTCCTCACCTAAATAACGGACCGCTTTAAACTGGAATCAATCTTCGAGTCGGGGTGTGCCGAACATGGGGCGGCCACCGAGGGATGTGTGAAAGGCATACAGTGCCAGCGCAACCAGGAGGGCCAATCCTGTGAGCCCGATTTCCGAATACCAGCCCGACAGTTGGGTAACAGGAAAAGTGTACGCGATTAGGCCGCCCAAAATGAATGTTATTAAGGCAAGGATGCCAAAACGGAGCAAGACAAATACACATGATCCTATCACCAATGCTAAAGTGCATTTAGCTCTATCTCCAGGTTTAAGCCCACCGCCTTTAGGCGGTTAGCTTTAGCGG
>CAZYXB010000081.1:0-3579 GCA_964651155.1 uncultured Acidobacteriota bacterium
GTACGTACGGTGGTGTGACAGGGACAGCGGGCGACCGCTTACCTATGTCGATTCCGGCCTTTTGCCGCCAGCGCACGTACCGATCGACATGAAGAAGATGAAAAGCCTTAGGAGGAACAGACGCGAAACGCTGCTTGAATCGTTCCAGGAATCCTTTCTTGCTCGCCGTGGATTTGTTGTGAGTGAGAACCCATGCTGTATAGTAATCATCGGCCATGGCGGAGAACGATCCTGGAGTCGTCGATCGTTGCTGCGCCGGGACCATGAGAGAAGCACGTACTGCTGGCCAGCTTCCATCAAGAATAGCAAGCTGGATTCTCAAGAGTAGCTCCTCTCCATTCTGACCTGCTGTTAATCCCCGCATAAAACTGAACGGAAGAGCGTCATAATTTTCAGAATAAATTGACAGATTGTAGTCTGGTGTCGGATTATCTGGACCTTCGTCGAAGGTCTTTATTTTGCCGATAGAAAAGGCAGGCGGAGAGTTTTAGCGAACCCTCCGCCCTTTGTATTTTCGGGGTAGCAGCCCCTTTTCTAACAGAGTTCTGATGATATGGTTTGTTGCCGTTGATCTCAAGAGGATTCATCAACAGGGACGCAACTTTTCCTGGCCGCGGCCGCCACATTGTACCGTTGCCACAACTGGCAAGTCTGGGGCCATGGTTATGTCGAGCGCTACTTTGACGGCTTTGACAAAGCCCTGCCTATACAATGCTACCATTGCCCGGAATGCGGTTGCGTAATTACCTTACGTCCCAATAGCCATTTCACCCGGATTCATTCCAGCAAAGAAACGGTTAGACATCATCTCTCTCACCGATTGAAGACCGGCCGGTGGCCGCCGTCATCTTTACCCCGATCCAGGCTTCGGCACTGGATTTTCAATCTGAAACGCCGGGTGCATGCGTTTTTGACCGCTTCCTGGCATCTGGGCCTTTGGATCGGTTTCGAGACGCTGCTTTCTCAGGGGCAAACTCCCGTCGCTCGTCTCGCCTGATCCGGGAATACCTCGATTTCGAGTGCCGCCCCAGTGACATCTGCCGGCGAACGGCTGTTCTGCTTGATTTAAGGTTCCCTCGAACCTTTTTTCAAGGAGAACACCATGACTGAAGAACAAAAGAAGGAAGTGGCGGTGTTCCGCTACGGCATCATCGCCGATTTCGTTGGCGCCACCCGCCTCGATCGGGGCGAACGGGAGGAACTGCTGCAGGACAAGTGCGCCCGCAAGTGGCACATTCCCTCGTCCGGCCGCACCCGTCTGAGCCGATCGACGATTTTACGCTGGATCCGTTTCTACAACGAAGGGAACGGCAAGCTCGAATCCCTCTACCCACAGGAGCGTTCCGATCAAGGCCGGGGCCGGGCACTGGATGAAGAAACAAGCCTGGTCCTGATCGATCTGCGGCGACAACTACCAGAGGCATCGGTGCCGGCATTGATTCGAATCCTGCAAGAGCGGCAGTTGGTCCCGGAAGGAACGCCCTTGTGCCGGACTACCATCTATCGTTTTCTCCATCGCTGCAACCTGATGAAAAAACAAGCACCGTCATCTTCGGACCGGCGCAAGTTCGAAGCGGAATCCCCCAACGATCTTTGGCAGTCAGATGTCATGCACGGTCCGTTGCTGTATTGCAGCGATAAACGGCGCAAGACATACTTGATCGCCTTCATTGATGATCATTCCCGGCTGGTTCCTCATGGTCAGTTTTATACTTCCGAGGGGATCGACGCCTTCATGGACAGCTTCTCCCGGGCGCTTCAGAAAAGAGGCCTGCCGAGAAAGCTCTATGTCGACAACGGATCGGCCTTCCGCTCCCGCCAACTAGAGTTCTCTACCGCTTCTCTGGGCATCGCATTGATTCACGCCAGGCCATATCAGCCCCAGGGGAAAGGGAAAATTAAAAGATTTTTCAAAACAATACGGACTCAGTTTCTTCCCTTCTTTCAAGGAGAAACCCTCGATGATATCAATCTCGCCTTCTCCCTTTGGCTTGATGAGCAATACCATCGGCGACCCCATTCCTCGACCAGACAAAGTCCTTTTATGCGCTTTACGTCCAATATGCAGTGTCTGCGGAACGCTCCGGACGACTTGAGCAATTATTTCCGCAAAATGGTCCGCCGCCGGGTCAACAAGGATCGTTCGCTGGTAGTGGACAAACGGCTGTTCGAAGCGCCGGTGTCGCTGATCGGCCGGAGGGTGGAAGTCCTCTACCACGAACATGCTCCCGAACAGGTAGAGATTCGCTCGGATGGTCAGTCCTATGGACTGCTGAGCCAATTGGACGTGCACGTCAACAGCCGTGTCCGGCGGGACAAAAACAACCAGATCGAACTGGCGGAAACCAATGCACCCTGTCAGAGCGGCCGGTTGTGGGAGAGTTGATATGGAAAAAAGCTATCGACACTACTTCGCCTTGCAGAAAGAGCCTTTCGTCTCGGATATCTCCCATCAGGAAATCCTGGTGACACCCGTGATTGCCGGGGTGCAGGATCGTTTCCACTATGCCCTGCGGCTGGGAGCCATCGCGCTGGTCACCGGTGAGATCGGCAGCGGAAAATCCACCGCATTGCGCTACTGTATCGGCGGCCTTCATCCGTCCGAATACCGGGTACTGTTCGTCACCGCCTCTTCAGGCTCAATCCTGGAACTCTACCGTCAGATCCTGGGAACGCTGGGGGTTGATAATGCCGGAGTTTCCCGGGCAAGAATGATCCGCCGCATCCGACAGGAAATCCTGGACGTGGTGAAGGGCAAGAAAATGAAGGTGGTTCTGGTGATCGACGAGGCCTCTTTGCTGCGATTGGAGGTCTTCGCAGAACTGCATACCCTGACTCAGTTCGAGCAGGATTCCAAGCCGTTTTTGCCGGTCATTCTGGCAGGCCAAGTCAATCTCACCGACAATCTCACCTATCGCAACAGCCAGCCATTGGCTTCCCGCGTAGTGGCCCGATGCCACCTCAAGGGAATCGATCGGACGGCCATGGATGCGTATCTTCGCCATCACCTGAAAATCGCCGGCGTCGAACGCATGTTGTTTGACGAACCCGCCGTCACGGCCATCCATCAGGGCTCCGGAGGCCTTTTTAGAAAAGCCAATCATCTGGCCCGAGGCGCTCTCATAGCCGCTGCCAAAGTAAAGGCCACTATGGTCGACGCAGACCACGTCCGTCTTTCAAACACGGAAATCTTTGGAAATCAAGCAGGAGTAACGGATGAATATCTACGAAGACGAAGAACTGGAACAGAAACTGGAAGAACTGACCAACCTGATAGGAAGGTTGGTCCTGGATATGCTCCTCGTCGGCCTGCGAAAGTTCGTGGCTGAAAACCAGATCTTCAGCGAGCTGGCAGAGGCGAAATATCCGATTGAACAAAAAGAAGATTCGTTCTGAAAGCAGTTTAGTTGGGGGGCGGCTCACGCCGCCTCACCATAAATCGAATGGTTTGTATATTGTGAAATTTTTTCGGAATGTTCCAGATAATTAGGAAATCCAAGTCCGTTTATTTGGGGGATCAACACCAAAGGGCAGCAGTGGCGTCGGGCCAAAACACCTCTGAAAGTCAACGGCCATGAC
>CAZYXB010000082.1:0-3571 GCA_964651155.1 uncultured Acidobacteriota bacterium
ATCATTCATCCGGCTGTTCATTAGATGATACTATTAATTATTACCGCCGCCTAAGGCTCGAAAACTTGAGGATGGCGTCCTGAAGCCGCAGCAGAGCGCTTGCGGGAGTGTTCATGAGGGCATCGAGGTCCTTGGCTTCAAACAGCGCTTTGCCTTCGGAGTCCGTAACGGCCCACTGGATGAGGGGCAGCATGATTCCCTTCATCCGGGCTGTGACGAGACCCTTCTCGTACTTGGCGCCGAGGTCAGCAAGCTTCGCCTGCTCGGCAAGAGTGACAGGACGGATGAATACGGATCCGCCCCATTCGGGAACTTCGACTTCCTGCAGTTTTGGGGTGACGGCAAGTATTTGATCTTTCGTAAGTGAATTCATGCGTTAGCTCCAGTTCACCGGTCCGGTGATGCGAAGGGTTACGTTCAGTTCCAGTGCGGCCGCGATGGGAGCCGTCGGCTGGATGTTCGCGACGTATGCTGCGAAAGCAGCTTTCGTCGACCCGGGATCGGGAAACAGCAGTTCGAAGTTCCGTAGAGTGCCGTCCTCGTAGTCCTTTAGAAGGCCAGATGTGGCAAATCCCTGGGTTACATAGTCAGGCAGAAAGTTGCACTTGAACGACATGTCGCCCGACATCTTGAACGTCGGCTTGTATTCGCGGTAGCCGCCCGAGGACTGCTGGTGGGTGAACTCGGCAAACTCACGAGAGAGCCCGGGCCCGGTTATGTCTTTCACTTCGGCTATGGCAGTGAAGCTTTCAGACACTTCGCCGTCGCCGATCTTCAGAAGCGTTCCCAATCCGATTACGCCTTCAGTCATGGTCTTTTCCTTTCATGATGTGATAAATCTGTTGCACTATTGCAGCGAGTGATATACTTATCGATATATCTGGAGGTATATATGGGCAAACCTTTGATGATCCAGGAAGAGGATGAGCGCCGCATAGAAAGCCTCAAGCGCCGGCTGAAGATTGCGCGCAAGGTAGACATCGTCCGGGCCGGACTTGACCTGCTTGAAAAGAATGCGGACCGGCAAGACAGGATCGAGCGCTGGAAACGTTCCGCCACCCTGGCCGCCAAAACGAGCCGGGAGGTGAACGCCGATTTCCGGCCGCACTCCAGGCTGGGGAGGAATTGATCATGCTTCCCCTCCGGTGGCGCCTCTATGTTGTTGACCTTGAGCCGAGAATTGGAACAAAGCCCGGCAAGCAGCGTCCATGCCTTGCCATACAGCCTTCCGAATTCGGCGAAGCCGGCCTCGACAGTACCGTCATCCTGCCGCTGACCACAAAACTGACCGCAGAGGATGCCTTCCCCTTGCGCGTGCGCATTCCCAAGGGGATTTGCGGGCTCGATGCCGACAGCGACATCCTCGTGGACCAGATCCTCGCTTGGGACAATTCGCTTTTCCGCAGGGAGTTGGGAGTTCTGCCTGAATTCCTTGTCGATGAGGTAAAAGCGGCGCTCAGGGATTTCCTGGACATATAACGCGAAGCCTATTCTGAAATCCTCAGGACGGCGAATCCGATCGTTCCGGTTCCGGCGACATCGAGATAGACCATTCCGTCGCTCTGCCTCCACCCGATAGTTTTGCCTACCCAGAACGCGGCGAATTCGCCCGCATCCAGGGCATAGGTCGTGATGTCCTTCGTGCGCCCGTACGGGTCGGGAGCTGAAGAGATGGTGATGGTCGCTGCATCGGTTGCGTGCGTATTCTGGATCAAGATCAGCTCCCGCCCGGTGCAGGGGAAAGCGTTTCCATCGATGTCGTCCGCGGCTTCAAAGACGAAGTCCAGGTCGCCGGCGCTGACAACTGAATAAGGCCCTTTCGGGGTGATAATACTCAAAGCTGTTCGAGCCATTGGTTAAGCCTCCTTTTGCTGATAGTGGATGGTGAATCTCATGGATGCGCAGTACGCGCCCGTGTCCGGATCCCGCTCCCTGTCCAGCCCATCGAGAAACGATCCCGGGACCGGGATGTCCATAAAGGCCCCGCGGTATCCGTCCAGGGCTCTGCAGATCTGCCGCGCAACCGTCATGACTTCCCGTCGTGTTTCCGCCCAAACATTTATCTGACAGATGGCCCGGCGCAGATTTGATACGCCCTGCATCGAGTGGCCGGATGAGTCGTCCTCGAGCGTGTATGCGACAGCCGGCAGCTGCCCGCTTTGTGGAAAGTAGTCGGGATAAATCCTGTTCGCAATAAGAGCAGTGAGCCCGGGCTGCGAGATCAGGTGGTTGACCAGGGCGTCGTCGAAATCAGGCAAGGATCTCCCTGCACATCAACTGAAGCTCGACCTTGCGCTCCCGGGTATTGATTACGGAAAGTATGTCGAATATCCGTGCGCCGTATTTCACGCGCATCTTCGGGATTACGCCTGCAATGTATCTCAGATAGATCCTATGGGTAACGTCCGCCTGGGTGACCTGGGCGTCGAAGTATTCTCTTCCTGATACGGGCTCTATCGATCCCTGGGCGGTAACATAGCTCGACCACGTTTCAATTAACGAGCCGTCGGTGTCCTGCGAGTCGGCGACCTGCTCGATAGTGATGCGATGACGGAGTTTTCCGATTTTCAAACTAGAACTTGAAATGAAAAGATGAGGGTAAATTTAATGAATCAGGATAGGTACATCCTTTACAAAACGGTTTCAATTTCTTTTCTTTGGCTGCCACGCTGTTTCAACGCGCCAGCCATCGAATACGCGAATAATTAAATCTGAGTTTTTAAATTTTTGGAAGTCGCTTTTTTCCAAATATGCATTGGGCGTACCACCCTGTTTTGGAATAATCCGTATGGTTACACCAGTAAAAATGGGCTTATCGGGCCACGGAAAGCGTGAATATATCCCATCATACCATCCCCTTGGCTTGACTGTATGTGTAGGAGTGTGGATCCACCCATCGCTGTTACATTTACAAGTAAGGCTGTCACGAGCTTCTGAATGCGCTCCCCAAAGTCGCTCTGGATATGGATATTGTAGCCATCTCCAGTAATACCAGATGTAAATTTTCTCGGTATCAAGCGGTTTTCCAGATACTCCCTCGACTATCCGAATATTCAACGGGGGTACCGCGTCCTGTTTACGACCGCGGCGGATCTGGTCAATACCCTGGTGGAATCACGGGAAGAAAGAAGCCTGAAAAACTATCTTGCCCGCCTTCAAAAGTATGCGTTGATCATCGTCGATGAGCTGGGTTATATCCCGTTTTCACCCGAAGGCGCACAGCTGCTCTTTCAGGTATTCGCCAAACGCTACGAGCGCGGGTCCCTGCTGGTGACTTCAAATCTGGCATTTGCCCAATGGACGACAGTGTTTGGAGATGCGACGCTAACGGCCGCTCTTTTGGACCGGCTGACCCATCACTGCTCTATTCATGACTTCAACTGGACGAGCATTCGATTCACGGAGAGCATGCAGAGGATGAAAAGTGTTTCTAAGAAAGCTGTACATCGCGCAGTGGCTGCCACTGCGCCCCTTGACGGGGCTAAGAAGGTTAGAAATCAGGTTCTTCCGGCTTTCGAGTGGGTGCCCACAACATATAGTGGTTTAGAATGTCAGGATCTTGCAAGTCGAA
>CAZYXB010000083.1:0-2831 GCA_964651155.1 uncultured Acidobacteriota bacterium
AGGGCGCATTCGGAGTGATCCGCAAATTTTGTGGCGCTTTTCCAATTCCCCTTCCCCTGGAGGAGACACACCATGCACTTGAGAATCCTGCACCGCAACGCCCGTCCCGCCATGGCCGTCATGGCCGTTGCAGCAATCCTGATCCCCGCCGGCACTCTGCGCGGAAGCGAAACGGCCCGCCCGGCAGCAGCGCCGGCTGTTACGAAGGTGGTTCTGTACAAGCACGGCATGGGGTATATCGAGCGCCAGGGAAAGGTTCGGGACACGGCGGTCATGCAGCTGGCTTTCCGCGCGGATCAGATGAAGGATCTCCTGACCAGCTTCTACGCCGTCGACCTCTCCGGCGGCCGCATCGTATCGGTGCAGTACGAAACGAAGGACCCGCTTTCAAAACAGGCCCAGGACATCCTGATCACCGTTCCTGAAAATGCCGCACTGTCCCAGTTTTTAACCGGGCTCAAGGGCGCCCGCATTACCGTCAAGGCGCCGGGGGAGACTATCGAGGGACGAGTTCTCGGCACCGAACCGATCACCGAACTCAGCGCCACAGGCCAGGAGGTCCGAAACAGCTTCCGTCTCGTGATGCTGACCGACGCCGGACCCATCCGATCGGCGGACCTGTTCGCCATCACCGAATTCTCGTTGACCGACGAAGCCCTCCAGCGGGACCTGGACCGCCTGCTCGACCTTACACTCGACGCCAAATATACGAATCGCAAGAAGATAACCCTAACGGCGGCGGGACAGGGGGAACGGGATGTGCGCCTCGGCTACCTTGTGGAGATGCCCATATGGAAAACCTCGTACCGGCTCATCCTCGATCCGAAGGAGAAGAATTCGGCCCTTCTTCAAGGATGGGCGCAGGCGGAAAACACGACAGAAGAGGACTGGAAAGACATTTCCCTCTCCTTCATCGCCGGCAACCCGTTTTCCTATGTCATGGACATGTACTCGCCCCTGTACATCAAACGCCAGCAGGCGCCGATTCCGGGCCTGCAGGACATGGCCGTGGACTGGAGCCAGACGACGCCGCCGGAAACCGGCGAGTTTGGGAAAGTGACGGCGCCCCCCTCCCCCGCCGCCGCAACGGGCGGCATCGCAACCGACAGGGCTGCGCGCCGGCTGATCGCCAACGTCCCCCAGGAAATGGATGCGATGGAAAGCTCGCCGGAAGGTGATTTCCAGGTTTCCTTCGGCGAGACGCTGGCCTCGTCGGTCGGCGCGGCCGCTCAAGGGGCCAGGGTGGCGGAGCTTTTCAGTTTCACGGCAAAGGACAGGATAAGCATTCCCGGAGGCCAGGCGGCGCTGGTGCCTATTGTCTCGAAAACCCTGCAGGGCAAACGGGTCGTCTATTACAAGGCCGCCTTTTCTCCCAAACCGACCAACGCCTGGGTGCTCCGCAACGATACCGACGTGACTTTCGACGCAGGCGCCGTCACCTTTTTCGAGGGGAGCACCTCGATCGGCGAAGGGATCCTGGGGCACACGCTGCCGCCCGGCAGCCAGGAGGTCCTCCCTTACGCGATAGACTCATCGATCGACGTAAGCCGCAAGACGGAAAACAAGCTGCAGCCCTACTACAAAGGGACTCTGGCCGACGGCATTCTTGAAGTCACCCGCGTCGACACCCTGGTCAACACCTGGAAGCTCACAAACCGCGGCAAGGAAGAGGCCGCTTTCTGGCTGAACCAGCCGATGGCCACTCCCTACAAACTGAGCAAACCGGAAAAAGCCCTGAAGGAAGTGGACAATCATTACAGATTCGAGGTCCTCCTCAAACCCGGGGAAACCAGGGATTTCACCGTCGAGGAAAAACGCGATGTGCGGGAAACGATCGATATCGGGCATGCCGACGTGACCCGGGTGAAACTCTTTGCATCCGCCGACTATCTCTCCGGGGCCCTCCGCGCGCTTTTAAGGGATGTGGGCGACCTCATGGCCCAGAAAGCGTCCTTCCAGCGGCAGATCGGCGAATGGGAGAACCAAACACGCCGGTTATCGGAGGAGCAGAACCGCCTGCGGGATAACATCAGGACCGCCTCAACCGGAACTCCCTCCGAAAGAGACCTGCGGGCAAAATGGATGAACGCCCTCTCGGCCTCCGAGGACTCGCTCGCGGCCCTGCGCGGCCAGATCGACGGGGCGTCCGAGCAGGTCCGGCGGCTTGATGAGGCCATCGCCGCAAAAGTACGGGGGTTCCGAGAAGAAGGAAAGCCTTGAAAGAAATATAGGATCGGCTCTTCCCCCACCGATTCGGTGCCTTGTGCCCGGAAGGTCGGCCCGGCGGACCCGTCCGCGACCGAAGCCGCAAACGCCGTACGCTGATGGACGAAGGGCCCCGCAGGGAAACGCTCTTTCGAGGCCGGACATGCCCGTGCCGCGGAACACGCCGCCCGGCACAGCGCATGGAAGGGAAAACCGGCGTACCGGCGTCGACCCGGTTCCGGCTTCCGGCGTAAAGGATGCGCAGGAAACCGGTCTCCGCTCCAGGCATTCCCGGGAGCAGGCTATCTCCGGGAGGGCGGCGGCGCCGGCTCAAAACGGAAGCGTCATCGGGCGATTCCCGGTTTGGAAGCGCCCAAGAAGGACGCGTGGGGGGCAATCACCCGAAAATGCGCCGCTTCCCCCGGGCCCGGCGGACGGGGTCCCGGGAACGGACACGCAGTGATGGAAAACTTCGGGCCAGCCGTTCCGGTTCCCGTCCCGGGCAGGATCCCCCCCCTCCCTTGACAGTACGGCCCGTGTCGCTCCCGGGGGCGGGATTACCGGCTTCCCCCACGGAGCCATCCGACGTATGCGTCATACGCCTTCAGCTTGTCGAGGTTGGGCAC
>CAZYXB010000084.1:0-2791 GCA_964651155.1 uncultured Acidobacteriota bacterium
CCCCGGCCACTGCCGTTTCCGGCCTTCAGTCGGCAAGATGGCGTCGTACCCGCTGCCCCGTTTCCCGAATCCGGCCCTGATTTGTGCGCCAGGGTCTGTGACGGATGCTATGCCCGGCCAGGGAACGGCAGGATTCCGCGGTTGAACTTATACAAAAGAGTGCTTCCGGACATCGTGCCGGGAAGGCGCGTTCCAAGCGGGGATCCTTGCGGCCGTCCAGTCGGGTACTCCGGCATAGAACGCTCCGGCCGGCCCCGGCCGGTAGAATTTGACGTTGACAGGGCGTTTCCTTGTTTTAGCATGGCTGCAACCATTATAGGAGACGACCATGCGCCAGACAGGAATCCTTTCCCTGATGATTCTCGGGCTCTTCATGCCCGGCTGTTCCCCCGGTTCCGGCGAGCGGGTTTCCGACGCCACCACGGCGCTGCATGCCCTCGAGCCGGACTACCCCACGCCCTACGGCAGCCAGCCGGTCGAGACGGTCGCGTCGCTTCTCGAGCGGGTGCACGCCTACCTCGACGGGGCGACCCCCATGCAGCTGGTCGACGGCCCGTCCGGCGCCCCGGTTGCGGACCTGGGGCGCGCGGGGATCGATGCCGCGTTCGCCCGGGGGGATTACCGCCTGATCAGCTACGAATGGGGCGTCACCTACGCGGGCATGATGCAGGCGGGGAAGGCGACGGGCGACGCGCGCTTCACCGAATACGCCGCGAAGCGCCTGGATTTTATCCGGACGGTCGTGGACCACTACCGCCGGGAGCATCCCGACGGCGGCGGGACCCCGGTCGAGTCCGTGCTCCGACCGCAGGCGCTCGACGACGCCGGCTCGATGTGCGCGGCCATGATCAAGGCCGAGCAGGCCCGCCTGGTGACGGGCCTGCGGCCCATGATCGACAACTACATCGACTACATCAGCAACGGCCAGTTCCGGCTCAAGGACGGGACCCTGGCCCGCAACCGCCCCCTGCCCCGCACCCTGTGGCTCGACGACCTTTTCATGAGCGTTCCGGCCCTGGCCCGGATGGGCAGCCTCTCCGGCCAGGAGCGCTACTACGACGACGCCGTCGATCAGGTCCTGGGGTTCGCCGACCGCATGTTCGTTCCGGAAAAGGGGCTTTTCATGCACGGCTGGGTCGAAGGGATGCGGGCGCACCCGGCATTCTTCTGGGGGCGGTGCAACGGCTGGGCCCTGATGGCCATGGTGGAGCTGCTCGAGGTGCTGCCCGACAGCCACCGGGGGCGCGACCGCGTGATGGGGCTGCTGCGGGAGCAGATCGGCGGTCTGGCCGCGTGCCAGTCCGGCGAAGGGTTCTGGCACCAGCTGCTCGACCGCGAGGACTCCTACCTGGAGACCTCGGCCACGGCCATTTTCACCTACTGCATCGCCCGGGCCGTCAACCGCGGGTGGATCGACGCGACGGCCTACGGCCCCGTGGCCCAGCTCGGCTGGAACGCGGTCTCGACCAAAGTCGGCGCCGGGGGGCAGGTCGAGGGCACCTGCGTGGGGACGGGGATGGCCTTTGATGCGGCCTTTTACTGCCACCGCCCCGTCAACGTCTACGCGGCCCACAGCTACGGGCCGGTACTGCTGGCCGGCTCCGAGATCATCGAAATGACGCGCAAGTATAAGACCGGCATCAACGACAGCGCCTTCATGGTGGAGGAGCGCTAGGTCACAAACCGTGCGGGGGGCTGAACGTCCGGCCCTCCCGCACGGGGGGACGGGGAGGAAGACCATGCGATGGAAAACCGTGTTGATCGCGTCGCTGCTTGCGGCCGCGCTGGCGGCGGCGGCCCGGGTGGGGTCGCTCGCCGCACCCGACGGCCGGCCGCACACCTTCGAGGCGCGCGACGGGGAATTTTTCATCGACGGGGAGCCGGCCCTGCTCGTGTCCGGGGAAATGCATTTCGGGAGGGTGCTGCCCGAAGACTGGGACGCCCGCCTCAAGCAGGCCAAGGCCATGGGCCTCAACACGGTCAGCCTCTACCTTTTCTGGAACCTGTGCGAACCGCGCGAGGGCGAATTCGTCTTCTCGGGCATGACCGACGTCGGGCGCATGCTGCGGCTGTGCCGGGAAAACGGCCTGTGGGCCATCCTGCGGCCCGGGCCCTACTGCTGCGCCGAATTCGAATACGGGGGCATCCCGTGGTGGACCGCGAGATACCCCGAGGTTCCGATCCGCTCGACCGACCCCCGCTGGCTGCAGTGGAGCCGCCGGTACATCGAGCGCGTGCACGCGGAAGTCGGCGGCTTCGAGGCCGCCCGGGGCGGTCCGCTGCTGATGGTGCAGATGGACAACGAGCACGGGATGATCTCGGGCGGCGATGAAAGCTACATGGTGGAGCTGCGGAAAATCTTCAGGGAGGCGGGGTTCGAGTCCCTGCTGTTCACCTGCGACCCGGGCCCGGGCGGTGGCGGCGGCGCGCTCGGGGACGTGCTGCGCGGGCACAACGGGTACAAGGGGGGGCGGCGGGCCGCCGGGGACGGCAAACCTGCCGCGCAGTTCCCCGTTTTCGTGCCGGAGCTCTACACCAACTGGTTCACCGGCTGGGGGATGCCCCTGGCGACCCGGTACGCCTCGATCGGCGAGGCGGTCCAATGGACGTCGGACCTGATCGACGAGAGGGCGTCGTTGAGCTACTACATGTTCCACGGCGGCACGACCTACGGCTTCCTCAACGGGTGCAACGAGTACCTGCCGGTGCACACCAGCTACGACTACGGGGCCCCGGTCGACGAAGCCGGGCGGACGACCGAAAAATTCCGCGCACTGCGCCGGATCATCGG